>CAUSCE010000040.1:0-2832 GCA_963530215.1 uncultured Campylobacter sp. | reverse complement strand
GTATCCGCTTACGCTTGCAGTATTCATCTCATCAACATAGCGTTTGCCCGTATAATGGAAATTTGTTGTAAATGCAAGTTTATTTGTGCCTGGCACAGCATAATCAAATAACATATTTGCTTGAACTTTTGGTTCACCAACGATAGTTTTTCCAACTACTTTTTGATTTGCTGACTTATTCATTTTTGGATCTATAAATGTTATACCACCATAAGCGCTTAAACTATCTACTATTTTTCCGCCAGTTGTAAATTCTATTCCTCTATTTCTTTGATCACCTTGTCTTCCAAATATTCCATTAACTTCATAATAAGTTGGTCTTGTTATTTGAAACACAGCAGCACTAAAGTCGATCTCATTTACTCTAGTTTTTACACCTAACTCATATTGTTTGCTTCTATAAGGATTAAAGCTAATAGTTTGTCCATATAGAGGATGAGAAGGAGAATAATCAGCTGGATCATAGAATTTAGAAGCACCATCTCTTAAGCTATCAGCATATGTAAAATATACATTAAAATCAGGCACGATTTTATACACTACGCTTCCGGCCCAGCTTATGCCATCTTTTTTATAATCAGTCTTTTTAAACCAAGTATTTGAAGCTGAAAGTATGACATTTAAACTATCATTAAGAGCGATATCATCGACTACTGAGATATTTTTCATATCTGTTAGCAGTGATTTCTTTTTTTCACTTGACCATCTATATCCATTTAGCTCAGTAGCAAAGTTATGTTTGATGCTTCCGGTATTAAAATCAGTCTGAGCTTTTAAAAATGCACTAGGTACAGCAAATACACTATCGCCATTTCTACTTCTAATAGCCTTTTGCCACTGATAACCGCCCTCAAAATACCATCTATCAGTTAGAGCATATTTAAATTTACCGCTAGCTGTTATAGTCCTCATAAATCTCTCATCATTAGTTGATGTAGTTACATCTGAGAAACTAGGCATACCAGAATGCCTAACACCGACTATTCTTCGTCCTGCTCTAATAGGAGAAAACCCTTGATATACTCCATCTTTACTTGCGAAGCTAACACCATTGTAATAGCCACCCATAGTATGTTTGTAGTAGCTAAAATTTGTCTCAAATGTTAAGTCGTCAGTTGGATAAAAATCAAGTCCAATAGAAGCTAAGCGGCGTGAAGTTTTGCTTTCTTTTGGCTCTCTTTCTCCATCAGTGTAATAAAATACTCCGCGGTAGCCTATTTTTTCAAATTTATTTGATGTATCAATTCCTACTCCCAAATTTCCACGAGAGATATAATCTGTCCAAATAGAATTATAATTTGCAATAGGACGTTTGCGAGAGTAGCTAAAAATACCTGCCGGTCTTTGTCCGCCATATAGTGAGCCAGCAAGTCCGTTTTGCACTTGTAAGCTCTCAAACATTACCATAGGGATAGCTGTCGTAGAAACCGCATAAAAGCCGTCCCAAAGCACGTTGCCTACAACTGAGCCTTCAAAGCCACGAGTTTGTGGGCGCCCCATTTCGCCACCGCCACGGTACTGAAGTTGTGCTGATGGGAAATATTTAACAGCTTCATCAAAAGCTTGAACGCCTTGATTATCAAGAACCTCTTTTGGGATCGTATTTACTTGATAAGGCATATCTATAACTTTTTTGTCAGCCAAAGGACCGCTTGCCACTCTTTTGCTTAAAATTCCCTCATCGATGCCACTTTCACTGATGTTGTCACCGACCGAATTTACTTCAATACCCTCAAGCTTTGTCGTTTGCACAGCAAAAACTTGACTTAAAAAACCACTGCACATCAAAAGTGCAGCACATGTTGCAACCGAGATTTTGTAACTCAATTTTTACTCCTTTTACAAAAATTTTACATCTGAAATGTTACTAAAACAAATCTTAAATATAATTTATTAATTTATTAAATATTTAAAAATACATTTTATTTAAAAAAGCTAAAATAAGGCATTATGAGAACTATTTTTAAAAATTTTATAGCTTTGATAAGATAAATAAATACTATAAATATAATCTTTTATATCGAAAAGTGATGCTTAAAATTTTAAGAAAAGTAATAATTAATAAAAATATAATAAAAGCTATTTTTTTATTTTTAGTAGAAATTTTGGCTAAAAATTAGCCAAAATTTATTTTAAAAGCTCTTTTGCGTATTTTAGGCCTAGCTCGTAAGCTTTGGCATTTGCCTCTTTGACCTTAGCTGGCACGCTTGCTAGCATCTCTTCACGCACTAAATTTTCATCCATGCATCCACTCATCGCCACAGCCACACCAAGAGCCACGACGCTTTGAGTGATGACGTTACCGACCTCGTCTTTTGCGATAGAGATGATAGGGATTTCATAAATTTTCCAGTGCTTTTTGTCTTCATCGCTTACTTTTACCAAATTTGGCTCGACCACGATCGCGCCACCCTCTTTTACGTCGCTTTTAAAGGCATCGTAGCTTATCTGTGCGGTTGCTAGCATGAAGTCTATCTCACCCTCGTTTGCATAAGGGTATAAAATTTCTTTCTCATCAAGTATGATATCGACTTTTGTTGGGCCGCCACGCACCTGAGATGTGTAGGTTGAGGCCTTGACGCCGTATCCACCTGCTTTTATCTTAGCAGCTGAGAGGATCTCGCCTGCTAGTATGACGCCCTGTCCGCCAACGCCAACAAATCTTAATTGTGACTTCATGCTAGCTCCTCAAAATTTATCGCTTCATTGCTCATTGCAGCCTTTCTTACCTTATCGTAAGCCTTGGTGTATTCGATCTTTTCTTCATCTTTATGAAGAACACCAAGTGGGAAAATACCCTTCTTCTCCTCGTCGCTTAACATATCAAATTTG
>CAUSCE010000039.1:0-3694 GCA_963530215.1 uncultured Campylobacter sp. | reverse complement strand
CGCCCACGCTTAGTCCTTGTGTCACGCGGCCGTTAAAGTCAAACTCAAATCCTCTAGAGCGCGCCTCGCCCACTGGCGTACTCACGCCACTTACGGTACGCATGATGTTTTTCTTATTGATATTAAAAACCGCCGCACTAACCGTTATGCTATCGTTTTGAAATTTAGATCCAAACTCTATACTTTTGCCCTCTTCAGGCTTTATATCGCCGATATCGCCTTTCATAGCCATTTGCGGATTGAAACTTTGTGCGTAGTTGGTATAGACCGACCACTGAGGCGTTAGTAGATATAAAAGCCCTGTTTGCCACGTAAATTTACCATCTTGCTGATCTGTGCTATTTGGCCCACTAGTTGTGCCGCGAGCTACTTGGTCGTAGTATTCATACCTAGTTCCTAAAGAGTAGATTAAGTTTTCAGTTAAATTTATGCTATCTTGTGCGTAAAATCCGATAGTTTTTAGCTTTTGATACTGGATGTTTGACTCCCTGGCAGTTGGTAGTCCTACTCTTCCATAGATAGGATGATATATGTTTATGCTTAAGTGGTTACCCGTATCTTTTAGGCCACCTGGTCTATAGCGGTAGTATTCCTTTGCGTCGATGCCAAAGAGCAAGTTATGCTCTATCTCACCGGTTTTAACGTAGCCGTTTAAATTTAGTGATCCAGCATGTGTGCGGTGGATAAATCCGTCGTAGTATTCGTTTCGCCTAGTCGCTGTGCCATTATTTAAATTTACGTTCATTAGCCTTATGTGTCCGTACTCGTGCTTTGAGCGAGAAAATGCATAAGCGCCCTTTAATAGCCAGTTTTCTCCGAGATTTTTCTCAAAATTTACATCTAGCGTGTCAAGCTTTGTTTTTAGCTTATTAAATGGCTCGTCAAGGCGTCTTTTCTTATCTATGGGTAGTAGTTTGCCGGTGCTTGGAACGAGATACATGCCTCGGTCAATCGGATCGGTAGAGCGTGTGTGCGCATAAGCCAAATTTATGCGGTAATCATCGCCTTTATACGAAAGTGAGGGTGCAAAGAGAACATTTTTATATTCGCCAAATTCTCTCCAGTAGTCCTTTCGCATAGTATCAAATATAAATCTATACGCAAATCCGCTCTCTGCAATAGGTCCTGTGGTATCAAAGCCTGTATTCCAGTAGTTGCGGTTGCCGATACCCGCCCAAATTTCGTTTGAGAAGTCGTATTTTGGCTTTTTGGTGACCATATTTATGATGCCGCCAGGTTCTTGCGCGCCGTAGAGCAAGCTAGCCGGGCCTTTTAGCACCTCGACGCTTTCTATGGTTTTGTTAAAGCTATGCATGACGCTAGCGGGCACGCCGTTTCGCATGATCGAGCCGTCGCGTCCGCCGCCAAATCCTCTTTTTATGATCGAGTCAAAGATGCCGCCCGTGGTGTTTCCGTAGCTAACGCCGCTCACATTTTGAAGGCTCTCGGCTAGGGTCTCTGGCTTTTTATCCTTTAGCTGTTGTTGCGTTACGACGTTTACTGTCTGTGGTATCTCAAGAATTGGCGTATTTGTCTTGCCCACCTCACTCGTTGTGGCTCTGTAACCATCATCTGCGCTATCTTCAATGTTAATTCCATCTAAGCTTACATCAGTAGCATTTAAAGCAGAAATAGCAAAACAAAGCACCGCACTAATGCGAAATTTATTCATTTATCATCCCTTAAAAAATTTTTGATATTATAAAAATAGTTATCATTATATAAAAATATATTTTAAATTTTTATGAAAAAATTTACGAAAAATTTATATTTTAATAACATTACAAATAAAACATTTCAAAAAATTAAACATAAGATCAGAAAACAGATTTTTACTATTTTTATCATAGCTAGCGATAAAGCTTTTATTAAAACATTTTTGCAACATTTCTGATATAATCCCCATATGAAGTACGCACATTTAGTTCAAATAGCAAGTTATTTATCAAATTTTACAAAGATAAACCAAGCAAAACGCATTAATGATATGGCTATTTTGATCGAATTTAATGGCGAGAAGATTATCTTTGATCTAAACAAATCAAACTCTGCGATCTATAAAGATGATGAGCAAAAAGAAGCAAAAATTTATCAAGCGCCTTTTGATAATGTGCTAAAAAAGCGCTTTAACGCCTCGCATATAAAAAGCGTTGAGTGCTTAAAAGATAATAGAATTTTAAAATTTATCTGCACGCAAAGTGGCTCATATAAAAGTGAAAATTTTATCCTCTATCTTGAATTTACTGGCCGCTTTACAAATGCTGTGATAACTGACGAAAACAACGTGATCATCGAGGCACTAAGGCATATCGACAATAGCTACCGCAAAATAGAAACCGGCGAAGTTTTAAAGCAGCTTCCAGCTATCGCTATCAAAGAAAAGCCTTGCGAGCAAATAATAGACTTTGAGGCGTTTTTTAAAAGCGAAGCATCTAGAGTAAATGAGTCCAGGATAGCTGGGCTAAAAGAGGCAAAGCTAGCCAGCGTGCAAAAAAAGATAGATAGCATGAGTGAAATTTTAAACTCACTTGAAGACAAAGATGAACTAATGAAAAAAAGCGAGGAAGCTTCGAATTTAGGATCGCTTCTGCTTGCAAATTTGGGAAATTTTAAGGGCTATGAGAGGGAAATTTGCCTAAAAGATTTTGATGACAACGAGATAAAACTAACTCTTAGCGATACACCAAAAAATAGTGCAAATGAGTTTTACGCAAGATCAAAAAAATTTCGTGCAAAAGCCATTGGTGTAGATATAGAAAAGAGAAATTTAAAAGAAAAAATCGAGTTTTTTGAAGGATTAAAGTCTCTCTTAAAAGAAGCGAGCAGTCTTTATGAGCTTGAAATTTTAAGTCCAAAAAACAAGGCAAAACAAAGAGAACGCCACGTAAAATATGTGGGTGAAAATGCTGAAATTTTTTACGTTAGAGAATTTAAAATACTAGTTGGTAGAAACGAAAAAGGCAATATAAATTTGCTTGACCTTGCTAAAAAAGACGATATATGGTTACATCTAAAGGATAACCCAAGCGCCCATGTCATCATCAAGACAAACAAGAGTAGGGTGCCTGAAGATGTGCTAGAAATGGCAGCTAAATTCTGCGTGGAATTTAGTGTAAAGGGAGCTGGCAGATACGAGGTAGACTACACTAAGCGTGAAAATTTAAAACGTGAAAACGGCGCAAATGTCACTTATACGAACTATAAAACTATCATTATAAATAAAGGCTAAAAAATGGCTGTAACACCTTTAGGAAATAGTAACTTTATAAACCAAAATGCCCCAGTGGTATCTCAAGTGCATGCAAATCAACAAGCCAGATTTGACATGCAATCTTTGATGGCAGCTGAGCTTGCCACACAACAAAGCGAAGAGATCAAAGAGGTGCGCCCGATGGAAGAGTCTTATAAAATAGACCCCGAAAAGGAGCATGAACGCCAAAAAAATGAAGAAGAGGCAAGTGAGTTTGAGAGCGAAAAACAAAATTCAAGAGATAGTGACGGAGAAAATTTGGACGATATAGCAGATAATGAGGAAATAGTGCCTAGCGAACATCATATGCTTGACATAACTATTTGATGCCTAAACACCCCAGCCCCACAAACACCATATCTCAAGTCAGTGATACCCTCCCCAATACCTAACCCTCCTTCAAATTTTTAACGCAGTAAATGATAAGGAAAAGCTTTTTAAGAT
>CAUSCE010000038.1:0-4517 GCA_963530215.1 uncultured Campylobacter sp. | reverse complement strand
CTTCTAGGTTATTTATAAAATTTAAATAAATTTTTATTATTAATAAATTTAAAATATAACAATGCTATTTTCATTTTATATATTCTAAGACAAATAAAAATTTCAAGATCAAATAAAAAATTTGTAAGAGATAATCTTATAAATTTTATCCTAAATAAGCCTTATTAATCAAAATGTTATATTTGTATCAAATTATCCTTAAAATATAAGTTTAATCTAAATCCATAAGAGATATAATCTTGGTTAAATTTATATTAACTTAGGAGGTTTCATGGATTTTCTCATGAATTTAAGTGAAGGCATGCAGTTTGCTATCCAGCTTCTCATTGTCCTTATCTGTTTGTTCTACGGAGCTAAAAAAGGCGGTATCGCACTTGGTATGCTAGGCGGTATCGGTCTTATAGTTCTTGTTTTTGGATTTAACATCGAGCCTGGTAAGCCAGCTATTGATGTTATGCTAACTATCCTTGCTGTCGTTGTGGCAAGTGCTACACTTCAAGCTAGTGGCGGTCTTGATGTTATGCTCCAAATAGCAGAAACCATACTTAGAAAAAATCCAAAATATGTAAGTATCTTGGCTCCATTTGTAACATGTACGCTTACTATTTTATGCGGTACTGGACACGTTGTTTATACCGTGCTTCCTATCGTTTATGATATCGCTATCAAAAATAGTATCCGCCCAGAGCGACCAATGGCAGCAAGCTCAATAGCTTCACAAATGGGCATCATAGCTAGCCCAGTTTCAGTTGCTGTTGTAACTCTTACAAGCTTTCTTATTAATGCTAAAACTCACCTAGCTGGCTTTGATGGGTATTTAGATCTTTTAAAGATTACGATTCCATCAACATTTTGCGGTGTTTTAGCAGTAGGAATTTTTAGCTGGTTTAGAGGCAAAGATCTTGATAAAGACGAAGTATTTCAAGCAAAGCTTCAAGATCCTGAGTTTAAAAAATATGTTTATGGTGATAGTGCGACGCTTTTAGGCAAAAAGCTTCCTGGCTATCAGTGGGCTGCAATGTGGATATTTTTAGGCTCTATCCTTGTAGTTGCACTTCTTGGATATTTTAAAGATCTTCGCCCAAGCTGGACTACTTACAAAGACGCAACAGTCGTTCAAGTAATAGCCAACCTACCAACTGAACAAAAAGTCTTAAAAACCTTAAAAATAAAAGACGCTAGCATCCAAACAGAGGCGGCTGAGCTAAAAGTAGCAAACGATAAGCTAAATGCTAACCAAAAAGCTCAATCGGTCAAAATCATCGGCAAAGATGCAAATCAAACTCTTACTCGCACGGCTGATGGCGCAGTAACATATATAAATGAAAAAGGCGCAAAAGAAGAATTTCAAGGTGCTTACATCAATATAAGCAACAAACAAGCATCTTCAAAGAGCTTAAGTATGGTTCATGTTATCCAAATTTTCATGCTTTTAACTGGCGCTATCATCTTAATCTTTACACCAACAGATGCTAGCAAGATCGGCAAAAACGAGATATTTAGATCAGGTATGATCGCTCTTGTTGCAGTTTTTGGTATCTCTTGGATGGCTGAGACTATGTTTGCAGTACACACTCCGATGATGAAAGAGGCGCTAGGAAGCATCGTAAAAGAGCACCCTTGGACTTATGCGGTTATGCTTTTGATTATCTCAAAATTTGTAAATTCTCAAGCTGCAGCCTTGGTTGCTTTTGTGCCATTAGCATTAAATATCGATGTTAATCCTGCTATCATTCTAGCTTTTGCGCCAGCTTGCTACGGATACTACATCCTACCAACATATCCAAGCGACCTTGCAGCTATTCAGTTTGATAGAAGCGGTACGACACATATTGGTAAATTTGTTATCAATCACAGCTTTATCATTCCGGGTCTTATTGGTGTTATATCCTCTTGTATATTTGGCTATATTTTTGCAACTGCTTTTGGATATCTATAGTAGATAAATTCTCTTGCTGCTAGTAATTTCTAGTGGCAAGAGTAGAATTTATCAAAGCTTATCTTTAAATTTTTGTTTATTGCTCATATAAACGAAGCTTAGCACTTCGGCTACGGCCCTAAAAAGATGTGCTGGTATCGTATCATCGACTTCACAAATTTTATAAAGCTCTCTTGCGAGTGGTGGATTTTCATAAATTTGCACACCATTTTCAACGGCTATTTTTTTGATTTGCAGTGCTAAAAAATCAACACCTTTTGCAAGTATTATCGGCGCTTCGTCACGACTTTTATCATATCTTATCGCTACGGCGTAGTGAGTAGGGTTTGTGATGACTACGTCAGCTTGTGGGATATTTTGCATCATTCTACGCTTGGCTGCACGCATTTGTGCTTGACGAATTCTGCCCTTCACTTGCGGATCTCCTTCCATTTGCTTATACTCATCTTTTATCTCTTGCTTGCTCATACGAAGGTCTTTAAAATATTGAAAACGCACAATGAGAAGGTCGATAAGTCCGATCACAAAAAGTATAAAAAGCATAACGCTAACTAGGATAATGAGCTTTTCTTTTAGCCAAGCAAGCTGATCAAACATAGAAAAAAAGAGCGTGTGCGGTAGCTCCTTTATAAATTGTAAAAAAAAGTAAAATCCAACACCAAAGACGATGCTAACTTTTAGCACGATCTTAATGCTATCTATCACTTTTTTCATCGAGAATAAATTTTTTAGCCCTTTTAGCGGGTTTATCTTGCCAAAATTTGGCATTATAGGCTTTGTGGTAAAGATAAATCCAAACTGCATTACATTTGCGATGACACCAGCGATCGCCACACAGATACAAACCGGAAGTATCATAAGAAGCGACCTTGCAAAGGTATTTACGACGATCATTTTTACAGTTGGCAAGGTAAGTGGCTGACCGATAAATTTTGAGTAATAGATATAAAGTGAGATGATCTGTTCTTTCATAAAATTTAGCATTGCAAGTAGTACGCCAATAGCGATGACAAGGGTCACGAACCCAGCTAGGTCCTGACTTTTGGGAACGTTGCCGTCTTTTTTGGCATCTTCTATCTTTTTGGGGGTCGCTTCTTCGGTTTTTTCCTGATCTTCGCCTGCCATCTTTATCCTAAGCTTGCTTAAATTTGGGGCGATTATAGCCAAAATGCGGTTAAAACATATGCCAAGGAGATCTTTTACATGCAAAAAGAGCTAAGCTATCTTAGGTATTTTTAACTAAAATCAACAAAAATAAGGGGTAAACAAGATGTCGTTTTTAGAGTCAAAAAAAGTGTAAAATTTTTAGGTAAGTATGCAAAGATTTATACTGAGCTAAAGGGGAGAAAATCAAGTGATTACGACTTTTTGTGTGAGCCCATACGTGCGCTTTTTTCAAAAACCGAATATTACGACTATTTGTTTGAAAAGTGCCTAGAAGATGACGATGTTGAGGTGTTGAATAATCTCCTCTTTTAGTATGCAAAGCTAAATTTACTCCCAGGCTGTAGCGGCGGATACGATCAGTGTGAGAGGCTCATACCGGCATTTTTTGCTATCGCTTGCGGTGACACGCAGAGTATGGCAAGGATCTTTCCAAAAGGCCTGCCACCTAGTAAAAACGGCTATAAATTTCTATGCGTTATGCATGATCTGCTCATGGCGATGCTTTGGCAAGATGAAAATTTACTTACCCATGCTCTTGAAAAAGCACGCGCTTTTGCAGAGTCCAAAAAGCCAGCAAACGAAAGAAAGGCGATTAAATTTGTGCTTGCCCTGCATAAAAAAGATGTGGCTGCCATGAGTGAGCATTTGCAGAATTTTTGCTCCACATTTGACAGGACAGATGCGCCTAAATTTGAAAAAAGGCTTTATATTTTCGCACACGGACTTCACGCTTTGGCACGCTACTTTTTACCGTTTGAGCTCTTTAAAGAGATCAAGCTACCAAAGAACGAAAATTTCAGTAAATTTTACGCTAAAAGGCTCTTTTAAAATGAAATTCCCAAGCCAAAACTTTATTTTGCTTTTCTGCCTGAGCTTGAACTGATAAATGTGATTTTAAATGCGCCAGTAGCTAAAACTCTGATATATCAGCCATATTTGCCAAATGACAAAACATTTTTTCTGGATCACGATGCGATGATTAAAAATTTAGCCGACGAGATCATAAAATCAGGGGCATTAAAGTAGAATTTATAAACTTTTGGCTAACATTCACACCTTATAACCAATAAAGCTCCATAAATCTTTTGCAAAAAAGTGCTTTTTGGTCTTACCAAATTTTAGAAAGGTAGAGTATGTCAAAATACGCTATATTTAAGCATGGCGGCAAGCAATATCGTGTTAGCGAGGGTGAGTACCTTAAGCTAGATCACTTTAGCGCTGAAGCTAAATCAACCGTTGAGATTACAGAAGTTTTAGCTGTAAATGACGGCGAAGTAAAGGTAGGTGCGCCATTTGTAAAGGGTGCAAAAGTTGTTCTTGAGGTCGTTAATGAAGGCAAAGACAAAAAAGTAGTTATCTACAAAAAACGCAGACGTAAAGACTCAAAACTAAAACGCGGCTTTAGAAGACA
>CAUSCE010000037.1:0-5672 GCA_963530215.1 uncultured Campylobacter sp. | reverse complement strand
TCTCGTTTCGTGAGCTGGAATTATATACGAGCAATACTTAAAGATAGTTGAAATAATTAGGGAATTTTAGAAAAAATTGTTAGGCGATTAAAAATTTTAAGTTATGTATTTTTATTATAGGTTTATAGGGTTTAGTTTATATATGCGTATCCACTTCTTTTTTCTATATTTATAGAGGCTACATTATTATTTTTATCTGTTAAAACTATCTTGCAATCACCTTTTAATAGTCTTGAATAAGGTCTTTTTGCTCCTTTATTGCCAGTAACACTTACCACTCTCATGGGCCTACCTAATTCGTCAAAATCAATGGTTTGTGTTTTGCCTTTTCCGCAACTACCGACAAATTTAACTGATTTTATGCCATATTTTTTTTCAATATTTAAATCTATATTAATTTTATTACAATAGGATTGAGGAATGCCTCTCCAGCCCGCACTTAAGAATTTGTTTGATTTTTGTGTATCGATGGCAACCTCTTCTTTGGAATTTAAGTTACCACTAAATTTATTACCACTACCTCTTTTATCATAAAAAATACTATATTTCCAAGATTTAACCCCAGGCTCATCTACAGAGCACTCTTGCAAACTAGTGTCATTAATAGCTATTCCCCATCTCATTTTAAACCAAAATTTTTCATTTTCAGAATGTACAAATTTATCATCTTGCATGGCAAGGTGTTGGGCGTACCTTATATGCGTTAGCATCTGCGTGGCTGCCTCTCTAGCTCCGTTTATTTCTAGCCTTGGTATGATCATTGCTGCAAGTATGCCAACGGCAATGATTACAAAGATAAGCTCTATAACAGTAAAACCCTTGTTTTTATGCATCTACCTGCCTCTTACGTCAAAATTTGCAATTACTTTTCCCATTTTTTCTATGCAAAATTTTGATTTTCTATCTAGATCGGCGCTTACTAATAAATTTTTAGACTCATCTCTTACGTCTATACCATAAAATTTAAGTCTTAATGCAAGCTTTTTATTATCAGTGTATAAATCCTTAACTTCTGCTTCTTTTAATTTAGCAGCAAGCTCTTTTACAACATCAAATTTATAGACAAAATGCTTTGTTGGGTTATCTAAAAATAGGTAAAAAATTTGATTAGATACAATCATCGACCAGTTTAAGGCTAAAAAAAGCATCACCAAAGTCGTACAAATTTTATAGCCTTTTCTAAATTTTGGCAATCTTACACGATACGAATTAAAAAATACTCTTACCATAAGTGGCGTTGCGATCACGCAAAATGGTAAAAACTGCTCAAGCTCCAGTCTTTGGCGCACAGAGACTATCATACAAAAGCAAAACGAGCAAATCGTAATAAACCATAAAAGATCCTTCTTTTCCTTAACCCAAATTCTATAAATCGTATAGACAAAAAATATAAAAATAAATGGCGAGAAAACAGCGGCAAAGATACCAAAAGTATCGATAAAGTGCCCACTTGGCCTACCATTTGTATCAAAGCCAAAAAAGTAAAGTGTTAGCAAAAATAAAATAGCACTTAGCCAAGCAAGTGGCGGCTTCCTTTTATAAAGTGAAAATATAAAAAATCCTACGTAAAATATCAAAAAATCACCATCTATAAAAAAAGAAAGGCAAAAAAATGCTGCAAATAAAATTTTATTTTTAACATGAAAAAAGTATATACATAGGAGCGCCAGCATAACGCAAAGCCCAGCATTATTGACGATAAGGGCTGAAGCTAGCGTGCCAGGAAGTAAGATAAAAAGCAATACCGCAATAAGTCTGTCAAACTCTAATTTAATGTAAAATTTGCTTATCTTGTACATTAAAACGACGCTTATGACATGAAACGCGATCATCACGGATCTTAGAGCAATATCTGTTTGACCAAAAATTTGAATGCTTAGGTTTAAAACATGACTAAGAAAATTTTGTTTATTAAAAAAAATTTCAGCTTCACTATAACTTATACTAAGAGAATTTGCCGTATAAAGTAAAAATATACAATCAATCAAACATATTAAAAATACGCTAAAGGCGACGTGATGTCCAACAAATTCCCTAAATTTATCTAGCAAAAATTTTCCTTAAATATGTATATCCCAAAAAAACTCAATCCAATCGTGAGCCTCTTTTACCTTAAATTCTGGCAAAAGCAGAGCCTTCTCTTTATAAAAGACGGTCGCTATTTTTATATCTAAATTTGGATAACGTTTAAGCAGCTCTCTTTTTATCTCGACCATGCTCTCGCCACTATCGATGATGTCATCGACGAGCAAAATTTTAGTGTATTTGCTAAGATCTGGTACATTAAAAATGTTAATCGTATCAAGCTTGTTTGTATCTTCATAGTGGATAGAATTTAGGGTAAATAAATTTCTATTATTAAGCGCAACAGCTAGCGAGTGACCAAGCGTTAGACCGCCTCTTGCCACAGCTAGTATCACCTCTGGATCAAACTCATCCTTTATCTGTTTTGCCATCTTTTTAGTATCAACAGCAAATTCATTGTAGCTATAAAATATCATCTTTCATCCTTATCAATGCACTAAAAATACGATAAAACTAATGAGCGCTAGCACGACTACACCTAAATTTATATCGCTAAATTCTCTCTTTATGAGCTTAACTATGACGTATGACATAAAACCAAATGCAAGGCCGTTTGTGATCGAGTAAGTAAGCGGGATAAGCACAACTATAAAAAATGTTGCAACTGCAATGGCTGGATCTTTGAAATTTATACTAGCAAGCTCAGCAAACATAAGCACACCAACCATTACAAGGATCGGATAGATGGCATTGCCAGGGATCGCTTTAAAAAGTGGCAACATAAATAATGTAAGTATAAATAAAAGTCCGCAAAATACAGCCGTTAGACCAGTTCTACCGCCCTCTTCTACACCACTAGCACTCTCTACAAACGATGTGGTCGTACTTACGCCTACAAGTGAGCCAGCTGCCGTAGCAATAGCGTCAGCTTCAAGAGTTTTTTCAAGTTTTACGACGCCATCTTTTTTGTTTTCATCAAAAATTCCAGCCCTCGTGCCTACACCAGCTAGTGTGCCTATCGAGTCAAAAAGATCGGTCACAAAAAATGTGATAACAACTGGGAGCAAGGCTAGGCTAAAGGCACCTTTTATGTCAAGCTCTAAAAATATCGGAGAGATAGAGGCCGGAGTTGAGAAAATTTCTGTTGGATGAGGAGCGATACCAAGCACCCAAGCTATTACTGAAGTAGCAAGCACAGCTAGGATAAACGCGCCCTTTATCTTCCACGCCCAAAAGCAAATAACTAAAAATAATCCCAAAACGCCAAGAAGTACGTTTGGATCTTTGAAATTTCCTATACCAACCAAAACAGCGTCGCTATTTACGATAAAGCCCATTTGCTGAAATGCCACAAAGCTAATAAAGGTGCCTATGCCAGCACTTATCGCTCTTCTTAGGTCAAGTGGGATGGATCTAATTATCCACATTCTAAAATTTGTAAAAGACAAGACGACAAATATCACGCCGCTTAGAAAAACAACGCCAAGAGCCGTTTGCCAAGGTACTTTCATACCGATGCAAAGACCAAATGTAAAATAAGCATTAAGCCCCATACCAACGCTCATCGCAACTGGTGTGTTCGCCCAAAGACCATTTAATATAGTAGAAAAGATGGTAATTAGCGCAGTTGCAGTGATTAGCGCCTCATAAGGCATGCCAGTTTTGCTCATAATGATCGCATTTACCGGCACGATATACATCATCGCCAAAAACGTTGTAAGTCCCGCTCCAAATTCCTGCTTCACACTCGTTTTATTTTGTGCTAAGTCAAAAAATTTCACCCCAAGCTCCTTTAGTAAATTTTAAGTTCGTTATATAAGCTATCACGCTCAATCGGCGTAAAACCAGATGTTTTTATGAGATCGCAAAATGTCTTTAGCGTAACGCCATTTGCGCTATTTGCGCCGGCTGCACTTTGGATGCTCTCTTTTTCTATCGTGCCATCAAGATCATCGGCACCAAATTCCTGAGCGATCATCGCTAAATTTAGCGTCGAAGTAGCCCAGTAAGCTTTGATATGTGGGACATTATCAAGCACAAGACGTGAGATCGCCAGAGTCTTTAAAATTTCAGCTGATCCTAAAAATTTAACATCTTTTAAGTAGTTGTTTTCTCTTTGATAGACAAGCGGGATAAACGCGTTAAATCCACCAGTTTCATCCTGCAAATCCCTGATCCTTAGCATGTGATCGATCCTGTTATCGCGGCTTTCTATGTGACCAAAGAGCATTGTTGCATTGCTTTGTCTGCCTTTATCGTGCCACATTTTGTGGATCTTTAGCCAGTTCTCGCTACTTACCTTGCCTTTGCAAATTTTAGCCCTAATCTCTTCATCAAAAATTTCAGCCCCGCCGCCTGGCATGCTATCGACGCCGTATTCGAGCATTTTTTCTATAACCTCATCGTAGCTTAAGCCGTAGTGTCTTGATAAAAAGTCGATCTCAGCTGCCGTCATCGCCTTTACGTGAAGTTCTGGATGAGCTGCCTTTATCTTTTTAAAAATCTCTAAATACCACTGCCAGCCACTTTTTGCGTTGTGAGCTGATACGATGTGTATCTCCTTTACGCCATGGCTCACGCTCTCATCAACGATCTTTAAAATTTCTTCGTGGCTCATTAAGTATGGATTTGGATTTTTTCTGTGAGCCGAAAATGCGCAAAATTTACAGATATCAGCACAGATATTTGTTGGATTGATATGGCGGTTTACATTAAAAAAGACCTTGTTGCCATGTAGTTTTCTACGTTTTTTATCGGCAAATTTAGCCAAGGTAAAAAGATCAAGCTCATAAAGCGAAAAAGCCTCTTGCTTGCTTAATCTCTCGCCACTTTCTAGTTTTTGTAATAGATTCATTATCTTTATCGTCCTAAAGCTGAACTTAAGGCTTCATTATAGGCAAATAAAGCTTTGTTTTTGCAAAAATTATGTAACATTTGCCAAGATATTTTTAACAATGGAAACACTAAATGCTAGCTGATAAAAGTACCAAAAATAGCGACAATTATTTAAAAATCAAAGAGAAATTTCTTGATTTTAAGGCAAATTTACCAAAACATTTTCAAAAAAATCAGGGTAGAAATTTTGCAAATTTTTTAGCCAAAGAATATGATGATTTTATAAAATCTTATTTAAATGAAACTATGCGAGAATTTTTTGATGATTTTGTACCGCAAAATGATAGTTTTGCCTTTAGTGTTTTAGCTACTGGAAAATACGCTCAAACACTACTTAGCGCAAATAGTGAGCTTGAAATTTTGCTAGTTTATAAAAATTTAAAAGGCTATAACATAAAGAATTTCTTAAAAGAATTTAGCGAAATTTTAAGTAGCTCTGGAATAAATCTTTATATAAAAAGTGTTGAAATAGATGAAATTTTTACAAATTACAAAGACGATCTTAAATTTAAAAGCGAGACATCACAAGTCCGATATATCTGTGGTTCAAAAAGCCTCTACCGCTTAGTAAAAAGCGAGATCGTAAAATTAAAAGAATTTGATAAAAAAGCCTTTTTAAACTACCATTTAAAGGCATTTTTGCCATTTTCTAGCATCAGCTACTTAGCCCAAGAGCCAAATCTAAAAAGTGGCTTTGGCGGGATAGATGAAATTTATCACTTAAACTGCATACTAAACTGCCTAGATAGCGA
>CAUSCE010000036.1:0-6769 GCA_963530215.1 uncultured Campylobacter sp. | reverse complement strand
ACCAGCAAAGCGTGCAAGGGCCCTCGCCGATGACGTAGCCAAGATAAATGTTTGCAATACCGACTGGAATAGCAAGCACGAGCAAAACCGCGGTGGCCATAACAAAGTCAAAATTTTTCTCGTTAAAAAAACTCATCTGGCCCTCCTAGTACGCCGCGTAAGGCAACATGGACGTCCAGCTGGCGATAAAAAACATAATAAAGCAAATCGCCGTTCCCACGGCAAATGCACCAAATGCCAAACCCTCTTTTTCAGGCTTTTTCCAAGCTATAAAAACAGCTATAGCCAGAAAGAGAAACGATAAAAATTCCATTTCATCTCCTTTGTATCGTTAATATTAGATTGTCATTTTAATTTAATTATTTTATATTTTTACTTAAATTTAAAATATTATTGATAATGTCTTGCAGATTATTTTAAATTTTACTTACTATAAAGTACGAAAAAATGTATCTTTTTAAAAGTAAGATAAAAAGTAAATTTGCTATTTTATTAAATTTTATTTTTAAGAATTTTGAAAGAGCAAATTTGGCTAAATTTATAGCTTGCCTTTGGCTTACTTCAAACTATCTCCAATTTAAAAACCAAGTCTTTACAAGCTAAAATTTAAAGTATATTAGCGCAAATTTATGCCAAATTGGCCTTTACTTATAGCCATACCAACTACCGCTGAGTGCTCATAGCCTACTTCTTTTAAGCGTTTTACTGCAAGTATCGCGTCCTTTTCACCAACTGCAAGCAAAAGTCCACCAGAAGTTTGTGCGTCAAATAGTAAAATATCAGCTTCTTTATCTACAAAATGCTTTGCAAATTCGCGGTTTTTATAGCTTCCCTCTGGGATGATGCCCATATCTGAAAATTCCTTTGCGCTTGCAATGATTGGCACGTTTTTTTCATAAATTTCAAAACTGATCTTTTCATTTAGCATTTCGCTTAAATGCCCCAAAAAGCCAAATCCAGTCACATCAGTAGCGCCGTAAACTTTGATGCCATCAAGTGCCTTTAATACATAAAAATTTAGCTGTGCCATGATAGTTGCAGCCTCTTTTATTTGCTCAATGCTTAATAAATCAGCCTTTATTGCTGTACTTAAAATACCGCTGCCAAGAGGCTTTGTAAGGATCAAAACGTTGCCAACTTCTGCTGTGTTGTTTGCCCAGAAATTTTGTGGGCTCACCTTGCCAGTCGCGCTTAGTCCATAATACATCTGTTGCGTCTCGATCGTGTGTCCACCAACGATGACACCGCCACACTCTCTTACTTTATCGGCTCCGCCTTGTAAAATTTCGCCTAAAATTTCAGGTGCCAAGTTACAACTATCAAAGCCCACGATGTTTAGAGCATTTATCACCTCGCCACCCATTGCAAAGACGTCGCTTAGGCTATTTGCGGCAGCGATTTGACCGTAAATAAAAGGATCATTTACCACAGGCGTTATAAAATCAAGCGTT
This sequence comes from uncultured Campylobacter sp., assembly GCA_963530215.1. Taxonomy (GTDB): domain Bacteria; phylum Campylobacterota; class Campylobacteria; order Campylobacterales; family Campylobacteraceae; genus Campylobacter_A. The sequence continues at coordinate 5,318 of CAUSCE010000036.1, read as the reverse complement.
TGAACAAGTGCAAGATCACTTGAAATTTTAAAGACACTCGCATCCTCATTAGAATTGGTGCTTGAGAGCAGATTTGGATGAGATAAATTTAAACTACTAATCGTTTTGTTTAGACCCGACGGGTCAAGCTTAGCAGCTCAGCCAGCGGCTCTAACAAACTGCATAAGCTTTTTGTCGTGGTAGATCATAATTTGATTTGCTCGTGAGTTGAGAGTATGTCGATGATCTCATAAGCATTTGAAATTTCGCCAATCGCAAGATCACTTACTAGCTTATAAGCCTCCAAGCAGCTTCCGCAGCTTAAAATTTTAACACCAGCAGCTTCAAGATCTTTAAGCGGCTTAAAGCTTGGGTGTGAGCGGTTTGTAGTCATCTTTACAGCGTTATTTACGCAGATTATTATCTTTGGTTTTTTCTCAACTTGAAGAAATGCTCCTAAGAATTTTGATAGTAAATTTATTCCTACTTCGCCACTTCCCGCGCGCTCTTCATTCAGATAGAGTACTTTATTATTTTTTGGTGTTATGTCGCAGACAAACTCATCAAAATTTGTAAGCTCAAGTGCATTTTTGCCTTTTGTAGCTAAAATTTTAGTTTCGTTGCCATTGCTTTCGAGGCTAAAGTTTATATTTTGATTTTTTAAAAATCTTGAAATATTTTCTTTTGGGGCTAGTGCATTTACCAAAATTTCTAAGCTTTCGCCTTCACTTAAACTATCAAGTGCATTTTTTGTCATTATGACTGGTTTTGGACACTCTAAATTTCTACAATCAATTGTTGTCATGATTTTTCCTTTTGCAATTAGTATTTCAAACCTTGAAACTAGTTTGGATTATAGCCAAAAAAATATTAATTATTTTAAAAATTTTAATGTATAAATTTGAGATAAAAGAGAGCTTTGACCTCGCTTACTAGCAAGGTCAAAGTAAAGTTAATTATTTTAAATTTGTATAAGACTTTTCATAATCAGATACTGGAATTTTATTCTCTCTAACGAGCTCTTGATACCAGTAGTGATGAAGAACATAAACTTCTTCTTCCTCTTTATATCCAGTAATCATCGACCAAATAGCACCATGAATAGCAATAGCTGCCATATAAATATGAACTAAGAAAAATACTGCACATGCGATACCAAGACAATTATGGATAATTACGCTATATCTTAAAAGATCAATTTGTGTAAGACCAAACCAAGAAGCAACCGCTGGCTCTTTGAAGTCCGTAAAATACATAATCGCGCCAGTAATTATCATAACGATACCACCAGGGATAGCGATCCAGTACCATGCTTTTTGACCAGCATTAAATTTACCAGCTGGAACAGGTCTCTTTTTCTTTGATAAATAGCCACCAACTATCATCATCCATCTGATGTCATAAATTGCTGGAAGCATTCTCTTTGTCCAGGTAAATAACATAGGAAGCACAGAAACAGCAAAGATCACAGTTGCTATATCGTGCAAGTATCTACAGAAACGCACAAATGTGCCGCCGCCTAGCTCTGCACCCCACATAATGATGATACCAGTTGGCACTAAAATGATCCATGAGATCGCTGCCAAACCATGAGCTATACGTATGATCAATGAAAAAGCAAACACCTTTTTACCATCATGACTAAAATGTTTTGGTCCAATGATTAAAAAGTGTAATGCAAATGCTCCAATAACAGCCAAAATGATAGAAAGTGCTGCTATTGCAAAGTAGTCATTACCTTGGATAAAAGTAAATATCGGCCCCAAACCTTGTTCGTATGGCTTGATATTTTCTATCCTTTCAGCCGCCCAAATGGCACTATTATATTGATTGACGCCAGTTGGTCCTTGAGTTGCCATTGCTGTTGCAAATAATGTAAAAAGCAGAGTAAGAATTCTCGTCATTGTAGTCCTTTATGAGTTTGAGCTTAAACAATTTAAGTATTGGTTAAATACGTTAAATCGCATAGCTACGCTATTTTGGTCGCTATTATATCAGAGCTAATCACAAGCAAACCTTAGCAAAAAAGATTACTAAAAATTTTATAAAAAACATTTAAGTTTTGTTAATTTTTATAAGAATATTAAATCTAAATTCATCCTATTTTATAGTTAAAAATTATTTCAGATTTTGCTTTTAAAATTTAAACAAGAACACCAATAATTTTAAAAATTTCTATCCAAAAAGCAGAGCAATGAATCTATTTTGTCTTCTTTTTTGATGATTATGAGGTCCTAGTTTTAATGACAACGAGTTTATATCGTATCTTAAAAAGTATATTCTGGCTTCAAATTTTTGCCTTAGTATCTGTACTGGATCAGCCTTGCTAGCTCGCACTGGAGTGCCTGACGGACTAAAAGCTACATCAAATAAAAGATCACTTGGGTCGATGAAAGGATAAGGCGAGGCAGTAGAGTAACAAGAGCACGCCAGCCAGGTAAAAGATGATAAATTTTACACAGCTTCAGACGTGGCTGCCAGTATGGATATGACTCTTAGCTTTATAAGTAATCATTTCGCTAAAGAATTAGCTCAAAGTATCGCAAACGAGACCGAATACAACTGGCAAGAAAGCTCAAAGATAGATAAATTTGCCAAAATTTATGGATATTAATCTATAAAAATTTTATAGATATACATACAAACATACAAATGAACTTTTAGTATTTAGCTATCAAAAGCTAACCAAAACACTAGTGATTAGTTTCTGCGTCTATACTCTTCGTATCCAAATTCACGGATCATCTTTATCTCACCATTTTCTTTTAAAAGCACTAAATTAGGCAATTTAATGCCGTTAAATGTCGTATTTTTCACGATGGTGTAGTGAATCTGATCTTCAAAGATGACGCGGTCGCCGATTTTTAGCTCACTATCAAATTTATACTCCGCATCGCCCGCTTCAAGCCCTACTATATCGCCAGCCAGGCAGGTATTCCCACCAAATCTATAAGCAAATTTGCCATTTTTACTCTCACCTCTAACGGCCGGACGATACGGCATGAGCACAGTATCAGGCATGTGCGCTTCGGCCGAGGTGTCAAGGATGGCGATGTCTTTCTCGTTATGCACGATGTCAAGCACGCTGCTTATCAAGAAGCCAGTCTGCCAGCCAACCGCCTCACCAGGCTCCAGATAGACCTCGACGCCATATTTCTCGCGGAAGCGCCTAATGATATTTATAAGTAGCTCAACGTCGTAATCAGCCCTCGTGATGTGATGTCCTCCGCCCATATTTATCCACTTCATCTTTGGGATAAACTCGCCAAATTTCTCTTTAAATGCCTCTAGCACAGTCTGCAAGCTACTCGCACTCTCTTCGCAAAGCGCGTGAAAATGAAGCCCGCTAATGCCATCAAGAAGCTCTGGCTTAAAATTTGCTCTCGTGATGCCAAGCCTGCTAAATTTACCGCATGGATTGTAGCTGTCAGTCGGTGCTAGCGAGACCTCTGGATTGACCCGCAGGCCGCAGATGATGCCATTTTGCAGGGCAATGCCTTTAAATTTTTGCCACTGTGCAAAAGAGTTAAATGTGATGTGCTTTGAAATTTTTAAAATTTCATCAAAGTCCTCGTCTTTAAAGGCTGGGCTATATGTGTGAATCTCGCCTTTTACGTGTTCACTTGCAAATTTTGCCTCATGAAGCCCACTGCAAGTCGCTCCGTCAAGATACGAGCCCACCATATCCATCACTCCGCTAAATGCAAAGCCCTTAAGTGCAACTAAAATTTTAGCTCCGCTTTGCTCTTTGACATACTTTAAAAGCTCTAAATTTTTACGTACTTTTGCCTCTTCGCAGACATAGGCTGGGGTTTTTATGCTCTTTAAAATTTCGTTCATTTTTACTCGCTTTTTAAATTTTTAAATAAGTATATCTAAATTTGTTTTTAAGTAAAATCAGCAAAAATCTCAAAGGATAAAACGTGATAGAGATCGAATTTCTTGGGCCTATCGGGCTTGAAAATATAAAAGTAGAAGCAAAAAATTTAGGCGAAGTAAAAGCAGCTTTAAGTAAGAAAGAAGAGCTTGAAAAATGGCTAAATATCTGTGCGGTTGCCGTAAATGACGAGATCGTAAGCGATATAAATTTTGCTCTTAAATCAGGCGATAAAATTTCTATCTTACCGCCAGTTTGTGGGGGCTAAGATGCAAATTTATAATGGAAGTTTGGATGTTCAAAGCATCACAAACGAGTGGTATGAACGCTTTAAGGATAAAAACTGCGGTGCGCTCATCACTTTTGTTGGGATCGTAAGAGAGGAAGGTGGCATTTCGGCACTTAGCTTTGACATCTATGAACCAATACTTAAAAAATGGCTAGATGCTTGGCAGGAGCGAGCCAAAAAAGAAAACGCCTACGTACTTTTTGCTCACTCAAAAGGCGATGTAGCCGTGCATACGAGCTCTTATGTAGCAGGCATTGTGAGCCCTCAAAGAAAGGTCGCGCTAAGGCTAATCAATGAGTTTGTCGAGGACTTTAAGGCAAATGCACCGATCTGGAAATATGACGTGATAAATGGCGAGAAAATTTATGCAAAAGAACGCAGCCAAGCAATAAATGGTGCTGGGATTTTAGCTTAGTATAAGGAGATATGGTGATAACAAAAGAGAGTAAAAAAGATCTATTTTTAACATTGGCGTTTGGCGTTGGGCTATTTATATTTAGCATTTTTGGCTACTTTTATTTAGCTCTTGGCACGCCATCTCTTCTTGGTATCATTGTCGGTGCTCTCTCGGCATTTTTTTGTATCAGAAAAATTTTACAAAACAATTTTTTACGTATTGATGATGATGGATTTATCATCACAAAAGGATCAAAAAGCATCAAATTTTACTTTAAAGATATTGACGAGATAGCTATTAGGAGCTTTGGCGATAAGAAAAAAGTGGAAACTTTAAGCGTAAAATTTAGAAAAAATCGTCTTGATAGAGATGCTTGCTTTGGCCTTGCTCAGCCTATTGGTGATGACATGATCATTATTTTTGACAAATACGAACTTTCAAAATTTACCATCTCAAAAGAGCTAAGAGATAGACTTGGCAAATTTAAAGCCTAGTTTGTTAATTATCTATTTTACTACTTAGAAATTTATATCTTTTTGGCAGCCTTGTAAAAAGTAAATAATTTAATATTCCTCCATTTTCTATGGTTATTTTTTAAAAATTAAAATTTCATTTTATTTTTAAAATAATGATTTATATCAACTCTTATAAATAAATTTAGTATTAGAATTATGATAAAAAAAATCATAATTATATTTTAAAAGGAGTTTTTATGAGGCCTATTTTAAGCCTAGCAGTTTTTTCCTCGCTGCTTCTAGCAAATGAAGCAAATTTAG
>CAUSCE010000035.1:0-8276 GCA_963530215.1 uncultured Campylobacter sp. | reverse complement strand
ACGGGCGCGCAGGCGGTGAGCTACACGACGGGCGTACCTGCGATGATCGGCTCGATGATGGTGGCAAAGGGTATTTGGAGCGGCAAGGGCGTCTTTAACATGGAAAATTTCGACGCCAAGCCTTTCATGGACGAGCTAAATAAGCAGGGCTTGCCGTGGGAGATAATCGAAATGAAGCCAGGCGAGAGGTATGAGGTAAGGTAGGAAATATTCTAACAAGATGGTAAAATTCTTTACCATCTTTTATTTTCTATTAAATATGCAATCTTCAAGCTCTTTGTAAACCAAAGTGTCTGATAAAATAAAATTTGATAAATTTTCTTTAAAGATTTCAATATTAATAGGCGTTGTTATGCCACAACACTTTTTAATTTCTCCACCATTATCCTTCACATTGTTATTTACTACATCTGTTACTACAGCATCATACCTACTCTCATCAAATTGGTGCCCATTTTTGTCGCAATAAGCCTTTAAAATCTCTTTATCAAATAAATAATTTTCTATTTCCCATCTTTTCATAACTCTAAAGCTATTTTCTTGACCATTAAGGTATTCTTGCCTATCAAATTCACTCACATTGCCGCCTGAAGCTATATCCCTATCTTTAAATGCCCAAATTTCCAAGTCATTAAATACTTTTCCCAGTATGGCTATCGCTATTCTACTTCTATAGTCTAGCTCAGTATTCCCACCACTTGATACAAATAAAGTATCTGGATATTTTTTATTGAAAATATTATTTAATACCTTTGCATCCAATCCTTTTTCGTAGCTATCTTTTGATTCTGCTCTCCCTTCGCAATAAATTATTCTTTTGGGTGCAATTAAGCCTGTTAAATCGTCTAAGGCAGTTTCAAAAATTTCTTTCCATTCATTATAGTTTTTATCAATGGGTTTTAGTTCTATTTTATCGGATAGATTAATGTTTTTATGAAATTTAATAATTTGACTATTGCCTATAAAATCGTTTTGTAAAGCCCTTAAAAAACCTATGCTGTGCGTTGTTATCCAAATTTGACCTTCATCATCGATTAGATTATTTATCTCTTTCATAAGATTTCTTTGTATACATGTATTTATATGAAGCTCCGGTTCGTCTATCAAATAAATAGAGCCTTTATATTTTTCTTTTCTCAAAAATAAATCTAAAAGTATATCAACTACTTCTTTTTCGCCAGAAGATAAACTATTGAAAGAAAATTTTACATCAGAATCAGACTTTTTGAAAAATAAAGTGCCATTGCCACCTTCAACTTCTCCCATACTAACTATTTCTAAATCTAAACAGTTTTTAATTGAATTATTTAGTTGGTCTACAACATATTTTCTGGCTTCAGATGGTTTTAAATCATTGTCATCTCTATATGAATTAAAATATGCAAGCAGTCTCCTATAGTTTTCTTCTATTTTTTCATCAATACTAACGGAATAGCTAGCGCCATATCTATTTTCCTCTATTGGGTTGACCGCTCTAATTTCTTTAATATTTAAATCATTGTTATATCTATATGGGCTTCTAAACGAAAATAGACTATTTAGACTATTTTTATATTTTTCTATATTACGCAGTTCATTCTTTTTATAAACAGTACCATCTACAACAAAATCTATATCGATTAGTTCATAGAAATTTTTATTATTTGATCTAAAAAAATTATCCTTAACACTAACTTGTGGATCTGCTCCTATATGTGCACCCAAAGATGGGCCTAATGCGATAAAAGCGTCCAATACACTACTTTTACCACAACCATTTGGGCCGACAAGAGCAATGATTTTCTTTGGGCTATCTCCTAGATCAATAGTTAAATCCTTAAAACGTTTAAATTCTTGTATACGCACTTTAGATATCTTCATTGTTAAACCTCATTATTTTTAATTACACTTCTCAAATTTCTGCTTTAAATTTTAAAAACTTCGTGCTTGGATAGCTCGTATTTGTCGTATATCACGGCATTATCATCGCCGGTAGGCTGCATGAGGTCGTATGCTAGCCCACCTTTTTTAAATTTTATATTAAAAACACTAATTCTGCGCTTGGCGTCTATCTCGGGGATGCCGATTTCATCGATATCTTTAAAATAAAATTTCGCATTCTTGCCACCCTTTTGTATGAAAAATCCGTCATCTTCGATTTTTCGGTATCACAGAATAAGAAACGAGGATAAAGAGGTAACTTCGGCGCAAGCTAACTTACTGGCGCCGAATTTGAAAGTTATTTTATCACTGCTTCAAAGCCAACATCTACATCTGGATAGCTCTTTCCACCATGAAATGGTTTGGCGGCAGCGGCAAATTTATCAAAGCTTTCATTTAGTTTCAAATCATTTACAAGATCCACTGAAAATTTTGCTACTAGCTTGCCATTTTGCACTTCATATTTTGTTTTAAAAATTTTTGAATTGCCATTTATACTAAGCTCAACATCCATTTCTCCGGCTTTATCATCGCCATTCACTGCTACGATCTTGCCATCTACTGCCTTACCATCGAAAATAATGCCAATCCTTTTATCGCGGTCAGGCAGCTTTGTGTCGATATCTTTTGGCTCAAGCTTAAATTCAAAGCTCTTTAAAAAATCAGCAAAATTTGCATTTTCTTGACTTTTAAAATTTATCGTTTTAAAAGTACCTGGTACGGCTGTTTTATTTGCTAGCTTGTAACCAGTAAATGTTATCTTTGGTTCACCTTCTACGCTAAATGCAAGAGCTGAAACTGCAAAAAATGAAGCTACTAAAGCAACAGAAGTAAGTTTGTTCATAAAGAATCCTTTTTATAATATTGATAATAAATATCGCAAATTATATACCCACTTACTTCAAAAAAGACTTAAAAACTCTTTTTAATTAATGAATAAATTTTTAATAGCTTCTTACTCTGGATCATCGCTAAAATCGTTATCCCTAAAGATCACATAAAAATTTATGAGCCAAAAAACAAAAGCAATTATTATGAGTGTTGCTGGTAAATGAATATAAAAGCCACTCCAAAAATAGGCCAAAATTCCTCTGCTAACACCAGCTAAAAGAACTAAAATAAAAGCAAGCTTACTAAGGCGTAAAAACTCAAGCTCTTGTCCACTGTGACGAAGTCCTGCGACATTAAATATAAGCATCACACTAAAAACCACCGCATTTATCGCTATTAGATGCATAAAATTTGTTTCAAGATGGAGCCCAAAAATGCCGCTAAAGCCGATTCCTAAAAACCCAATCGCTAAAAATAGTTGCATAAAATAGTATAAAAGCACAAAGCTATGCCTAAAAAGCTCTTTATAGTGCCACTCTTTAAGCTTTGCAAGTACCGCACTTCCACAAGCTATCGCAGCATAATAGACACCTAAGCTTGCTTCAAAAAATATATTTAAAAGCAAAAAAGCACAAACGCAGCAGATAGCGATATTTTTATAGATAAAATTTGGCACAAAAACAGCTTCATCCATGCCTTTTTCTCTTTTTAGTGCTTCTTTCCCAAGTACGACACTAACGCGGTAAGAGATGAGTAAAATAGCGATTACGTGGATAAAAACTTGTAAATTTAAAAATTTTTCGTTGCCGCTTATTAGATAATAAATTTCAAAGCCTAAAATGCCAAACAAAAAGCCAAGTACGCCAAATTGATCATCGTTTTTATCCTGCCAGATCATATAAAGACAAAGCAAAACCAAATAAAGCCAAAAAAGAGCGATAAAGCAGTGTGCTAAAAATAGGCTAAAAAATGCCAAGATAAAGCTTATAAAAAAGAGTGAAAATAATATATAAGCATGTATTTTTAAAGATGCTTGAAAATTTGTCCAATCAGTTAGTCCAGTTAGTAAAAATCCAGCATAAGCAAGCGCTAAGAAAAGTTGCAAAAATATAAATTTATGTAAGCTCACAAAATCAGTTGGAGTAAAAAACACACTAGCACCAAGCACCGCACAGGCGGCACTCATTAAAAAAAATATTCTCATAGGATGAGTAAAAAAGTTGTTAATCATAATAAATTTGCCCTTTAAAATTTTCATCTATCATCTTGCTAATAAACGTAAAATCGCGCTCTTTGAAATCTTTGTCTATTTCAAGTTCTCTTTGTATGACTGCACCTTTACTTGATAGGAAGTAAATTCTATTTGACATCTTCACAGCCTCCATTCTATCGTGCGTGACGAGAACCACGCTCATACCTTCACTTACTCTTTGGCCAATAATCTCAATCAAAATTTCTTTCATATCATAATCAAGCCCAGAAAAAGGCTCATCCATCAAAAGTAGATCAGGTTTTGTTACAACCGCTCTTACGAAAGCTACCCTTTGTCTCATGCCGCCACTTAGCTCGCTTGGGTATTTTAAAGTGTCCTTTTGGCTTAGCCCAACCTTTTTAAAAAGCTCTAAAACAGCATTAACGTCTGGTTTATCCATAACTAAAAGTACATTTTCAAGAGCATTTTTCCATGTTAGTAGGCGATTTTCTTGGAAAAAATATGTAGTCTTTTTAAAGTTATTAAAAATTTTTCCTTTTCTAGGCTCATTTAGTCCGCTAATAAGCCGAAGTATCGTCGTCTTGCCACATCCAGATGGTCCAAAAAGCGTCACTACCTCGCCACCTTTTACATTTAGGCTAAAATTCCTTACGACCTTATCTCTTAAAATTTCATACTCTACATTTTTAAGTTCAAGCATCATCTTCTCCAAGGCATCAGGGCTATTTTTAAAGGCTCGATGATGAGGTACTCAAAAAGCATGATAAGAGTGATGCTTAAAAGAACATACGCCATTACCTCGGTTGTTTCAAGCATCGCTCTTGCATTTGCTATCTTTGCTCCCATACCATTATTTGCGCCTAGTAGTTCAGCCATTATGACTATCTTTACGCCCATTGCGACAGCTACGCTAATAGAGCTTATTATGTAGCTCGTAAGATGCGGGATGTAAAGGTGTCTTATCTTTTTTAAAATTCCTAGATTGTAAGCGTCAAACATCTCTTTTAGCTCCTCATCTACGCTACTCATAGCAACTGCTGAGCTTGCAAAAGTAAGCGGTAAAACGGTTATAAAGATAGTAAAAACGGTGCTAAAATTTCCAAATCCAAACCAAAAAATAGCAAGCACTATCCAAATAATCGGTGGCATTGACAAAAGCAAAGTGATAACAGGCTTTAAAAAGGCTGCAAAACTTTTAAAACTACCTGCTATTAGCCCTAAAAATATACCAAAAAATGTTGCCGAGCAAACTCCAATAAGTGATCTGCAAAGCGTTATATTTATCTCGCTGTTTTTATAATCTTTTAAAATTTCACAGGCTTTTAAAAATACATCTTTTGGTGGCGGAAGTAAGAGTGGGGAGCTAAACTCGCTTCCCACTTGCCAAATGGCTAATATCAAAAAAACTACGGCAAATCCGCTAAATCCGCCCCAAAAATAGTCAATTATTTTTAAAAAGCTTGAGCGATCTTTTTTAATGCCATCGATTAATATCATAAAAATAGACCTTTATCTGGCATCTTGCCACCTAGAAATTTTGGATTAAACTGATAAATTTCTTCAAAAAATGCCATGATCTCATTTTGTAGTTCATTCGCTTTTGTCACTGTTAGATTTGCCTTATCAAAAGCATTTGCAAGTGCTACTTCTGGAGCTGGCAAGTAGCTCGAGCCAATCTTTGCTGCACTTTGTTTGTTCTCAAGTATCCAAGAAAGAGCATTTTTAAGATCGCTATGAAGCGTATCAAATAGATTTAAGTTTTTCTCGTAAAAGCCTCTTTCTACGATAATGCCAGCCATTGGGATTATCGGTTTTGTGCTAAAGCTCTCACCCCAAATTTTTGGAAAATCAACCGAGTAATGCACGCTAACGCCTGCTTTTTTACCGCGCAAAATAGTCGCTTCGCCAAGAGGTTGTGGAACTATTAAAATGTCAAAATCTTTTTGTAAAAATAAAAGTAAAGCTTCAGGAGGTGTTGCTGTATAAGTAATATCTATCTTGCTAACGTCTATACCTCGCTTCTTGCAAAGTGCCCTTAAGACAAGATCAGGCATATCACCTCGAAATGGCATGACTAGCTTTTTACCTACAAAATCTTCTAAATTTTTGATCTTTTCATTCTTAACCATAGCGTTCATTACGCCAAGAGTCAGTAAATTTAACATAGCAAAATCAAGCCCTTGGTTTCTTAAATTTGCAGCGACATTTGATGGTGACATAGTGACCTTGATATCCCCACTAGCTACACCTGCACGAAGCTGATCTGGTGTTTTCCAGATATTTAGGCTCACATCATAAGTTTTATTTAACTCCCCTTGCAGTGCAGCAACCGCCATGATAACGCTTGGGATCGCTGGTGCACCCCACATATTAAAGCTCTCTTTTGCAAATAAATTTGGCGCAAATGCGCTAACGCCTAAAGCTGTGCTAAGTCCTAAAAATTTTCTTCTATCTAACATCTTTTTCTCCTTTAAAAACTGCTGTGAAAGCTAATAAAAAATGTCCTGCCAGGGGCATGAACGACTACCGGATCAAGTGCTGCTACGTGATCACCACTGATAAATTCTGCATAATCTTTGTCAAATAAATTTGCTACGCCAAATCTTATGCCGACTTTATTTTTAAACTCTACACCACCATAAAGATCGAGCAAGCCAAATCCTTTTGCGGCTTCTTTTTTGTCGATACCTAGACCATTTTGCTTGCTAAAATCACCTCTAGTTTGCTTTGAAACTAGCCTTAGCGCAGTGCCAAGATTATAGCTACCAAAGCTTGCATAGTCTTTGTAGTCAAATGCAAAATTTGCCTCAAAAGGCCTTATTTGATAAAGCGGTCTGCCATCAGTTTTGTTTTGCCCGTAGTTGTAGTAAAGTGAGCTTTTTAAGCCAAAGTGCCTTGCAAAGCTATATTCTGTATTGAAATTTACACTATAAAGCGTTGCATCAACGTTTCTCGAGATGACAGCATTTTTGTTTAGCGGCATTGGGACTTTTGAGTGGCGTCTATCAAAAATGATCAAATTTTTAACGCTATCAGCGATGAAATGTCCGCTAAAACCAAATGCATCTTTGTTTTGTAGAGAGTTTAGGTATTCTTTGTAAAACTCACTGCCAAATTTAAAGCCAAGAACCGCTCTATTGTGCCTTTCTGGCTCTAAATTCGGATTTGCTATCCAGCCATTATCACCTGCACCATAAAGTGCATTAAAACGCTCCATATTACTTGGCAAGCGAGATAGGCTTTCAAGTTTTGCAAAATAGCTATCTTTGTCGTTTGGTGTGAATTTATATTTCAAACTTGCACTAAAAGCGTCTTTTTTGATCTTATCGCTTACGTCCTCACCGTAAATTTGACGAAGTAGCCCGCGAGTCGTACTAATGGCTGTATTTGGTGCGAAAAATTTAGTGTCGATACCATTTAATTTACTTCTTTGCTCTTCATATTTTAAGGCAAGAGAAGCTTCGTTTGAATCATTAAATTTATAAGCAAGTGTGTCAAAGAGCATAAATTTATCATTTCTAACATCAGCAAATCTGTATCCGTTAAAGACCCAGTTGTTGCCTTGCTTCATGTATCTTTTGCCGTCATGTTTATCTTTTTCAAAGCCAGCGCCTATTTGATTGTGAAAGCTTGCAAAGTCAGCGTCATACTTTAAATTTGCCTCAAATATATTTCTCTTTAAATCCACTTTTACATTTGGAGTGGCATCTCTTAGATGAAAATTATCAGCTTTTCGCTCAACCTTTTTTGCAGCAAGCTCAAGATTTAGCGTGTTCGATAGATCTTCTTCACCCAAGCGAATATTTAGCTTGCCGACTTTTCTTGTCGTTTTAAAGGCATCCATTGCATGCTCTGGCTGCTTGTCTTTATCGATATTATCCCTTAAAAACGTAAGCCTAAGCTCGCTAAGATCATTTGGCACGAAGCCTAAGATAGCGCTTTGGCTTTGTCTATTGTAGCCATAGTTCCATTTTTTGCCACTTCCATCTTTATAATTATTTGCCTTGGTAAAATTTGCATTTAAAATGGTATAAAAATTTGCGCCGCGATATTTAAAAAGCGATGAGTTGTAAAAGCTTTTGCCATACATCCTAGCTGAAATATGAAACATATCAGCTGAGCTGTCAAGCAAATTCGTAACAAATGGGTATTCGCCTCTTTGAGTGCGGTCAAACTGATTTTCTATAAAGGCGCTTTGTGCAACATTTGGTGTGATGATCGGCGGCGGAGCAAATTCTTTAATAGGTTTTATAGTGTCTAAATTTGCTTCATTTGCTAGAAGCAGCGAGGAAAAAACTGCTAGGCTTAAAAT
>CAUSCE010000034.1:0-8639 GCA_963530215.1 uncultured Campylobacter sp. | reverse complement strand
TATCCATCTCAAAAACGCCCATCGGCCCGTTCCACCAGATGGTTTGCGCGTCGGCTATGACCTCTTTAAAGAGCCTAATCGATGCAGGCCCGATATCTAGTCCCATCCAGCCGCTTGGGATCTCTTGCGCGGGGACGAATTTCACGGCGCTTTCTGCCGAAAAGGTCTGGGCTGCGACAACGTCTACGGGCAGGTAAATTTTCACACCTAGCTCTTTGCCCTTTTGTAAAATTTGCCTTGCATCTTCGATGAGCTCTTCTTCAAGCAGCGAATTTCCGATATTTTCGCCGAGTGATTTTAAAAACGTAAACGCCATGCCGCCACCGATTATCAGCTTATCCACGCGCGGAAGCAGGTTGTGTAGAGCTTGCAGCTTGCCGCTCACCTTACTACCGCCCACGACCGCCACAAACGGGCGCGCAGGGTGTTTGATGAGATTTTGGGCGAAATTTATCTCTTTTTGTAGCAAAAATCCCGCCGCTTTGTGCTTCTCGTCGTAAAATTTAGTGATCGCTTCAACCGAGCTGTGCGCTCTGTGGCAGACCCCAAATGCGTCGTTGATGTAAAATTCGCCGTATTTAGCGAGCTCAGAAGCTAACGCCTCGTCGTTTTTGGTCTCGCCCTTTTCAAAGCGCAAATTTTCAAGAAGCAAAATTTCGCCAGGCTTCAGCGCGGCGGCTTTAGCTTTGGCGTCCGCGCCGATGACGTCCTCGGCAAATATCACGTCTCTATCAAGCAGCCTTGAAAGCCTCTTTGCCACGCCTCGCAGCGAAAATTTCTCCTCAAAGCCGTTTTTGGGACGTCCTAAGTGGCTAGCCAAAACCACGCTGCAGCCATTATCCAAGCAGTAGCGGATAGTTGGTATCGCCGAGCGGATACGGCGGTCGTCGGTGATGTTTAAAAACTCGTCCATCGGTACATTAAAATCGCACCTGACGAACACATTCGCGCCGCCGAGCTCAAGATCGTTGATCGATAAAATTTCACTCATTTTTCACCCTTTAAATTTACTTCGTAGCTACGATCTTAGCAAGATCGACAAGCCTTGTTGAGTAGCCCCACTCGTTGTCGTACCACGCAAAGACCTTCACCATATCATCAGCGATTACCTGCGTAGTGTCGCTAGCCACGATGCTGCTGTATGCGCTCGTGCAAAAGTCGCTACTAACCCTATAATCGTCATCAACGAATAAAATTCCCCTTAAATTTGACTCAGCAGCCGCCCTAAACGCCTCGTTTATCTCCTCTTTGCTAGCAGGTCTTTTTAAAACCGCCGTTAGATCGACCATAGATACGTTTGCGACCGGCACGCGCACGCTTTGTCCGTGCATCTTGCCGTTTAGCTCGGGAAGTACTTTTGCGATCGCTTTTGCGGCTCCGGTGGTCGTAGGTCCGATATTTAGCGCTGCTGCGCGTGAGCGGCGGAAGTCTTTAGCTTTTACATCAACTAGGCTCTGGCCATTTGTATATGCGTGGATCGTGGTCATGAGCCCTTTTACGATGCCGAATTTATCGTTTAGCACCTTTGCGACGGGCGCTAGGCCGTTTGTGGTGCAACTTGCGTTTGAGACGATCGCTTCGCCTGCGTATTTGTCGTCATTTACGCCGACTACGAACGTCGCCGTGTCGTCTTTAGCCGGAGCACTCATGACGACCTTTTTCACGCCGCGGGCGAGATAAGGTTCGCACTTTTCAGTGGTTAAAAACTTGCCCGTGCACTCCAAAACTACGTCTGCGCCGTAGTCTGCGTAGCTAAGCTCGTTTAGATCTCTTGTTGAAAAAACTCTTATCTTTTTGCCGTTTACTTCTATAAAATCGTCGCTTATCACCTTAACGTCTTGCTTAAATTCGCCGTGCACGCTGTCGTATTTGAGCAGATAGCGCGTCATGTCGCGCGTCGCCGTGTCGTTGATAGCGACAAGCTCAACGTCGTCTCGCTCTAAAATAATACGAGCAGCGCACCTGCCGATACGCCCGAAGCCGTTTATTGCTACTTTAACTGACATCTTAGCTCCTTTTGATATAATTACGCCTAATTCTACAAAAAAGAATTTTAAAACAAATATAAACAAGGCACTTTAATAGATGAAGTTAGCACTTTTTGGCGGGAGCTTTGATCCGGTTCATTTAGGTCACGATAGCATTGTGAAAATGGCACTAAGCGGCCTAGATATCGACAAGCTCATCATCATGCCAACTTTTATAAGTCCCTTTAAGAGCGAATTTTCAGCTCCGCCAGAGCTTCGCCTAAAGTGGATAAGAGAAATTTGGGGCGGACTAGAGAAAGTTGAGATCTCAGACTATGAGATAAATTTAGCTCGCCCTGTGCCTACCATAGAGACGGTTAAGTATTTGTATGAGAAATTCAAGATAGAAAAATTTTATCTTATAATAGGTGCGGACCACCTAGCCACGCTTGATAAGTGGCACGGATACGAGGAGCTTAAAAATTTAGTGCAGTTTGTGATCGCTAAGCGAAATCACATAGAAATTCCACGAAATTTACAAAAAATGGACGTACACGTGGATGTTAGCTCGTCGCAGATCAGGCATCAAAAAGGGCTTGATGAGCTGCCTAGCGAGATAAAAGATGAGATTATAAATTTTTACCAAGGATTAAAGATGCAGGAAAGATCAATGCAAGAGCGCACCGAAAGTATAGTTAAGGTTTTAGACGCAAAAAAGGCTGAAGAGATACAAGTGTTTGATATGAGTGGAGATGATTATTTCGTAAAGGCCGTAGTTATCGCTACGACTCTTGGCGAGAGGCACGCTTACTCGCTGAGCGAGGATCTAAAAGAGGAACTTAAACCTCTTGGGGAAAAATTTATAGGTACTGAGAGCTCGCCTGATTGGATCGTGATGGACCTTGGTGACATTTTGATACATCTTTTAAGCCCAGCCTACAGGGCAAAATACAACATCGAAGAGTTTTTGCAAAAGCTAAAAACTAGCAAAGAGTCTTAACAAAAACAAGCGAAGAGCAAATAAGCCATAAAAATATAAAAAATGCTAACAAAAATGGCTTTTTACCCGTCGCTTTAAATATACTCCTATCTATCCCAAACCCTAAAGCACACATCGCGACGCAAAGGCAAATGCTAGCGGCTAGTTTTAAAATCTGCACCAAATTTTCAGGGAAAAATGGCAAAGATCTAACGCATATCGCCACTAGGAAAAATAGCGCAAACCAAGGGATACTCTTTAGCTTTGAGCCACCGCTATTTTGGCTTAAATTTAAGAAATTTAGCAAAAACAAAAATGGCACAAGCATGATGACGCGAAGCATTTTTATAATGACGGCGGTGCTACTTGCTGTGCCGTCAAATGCTGCTGAGGCTGCCACTACATGGGCTACTTCGTGAAGTGATCCACCAATAAAAAAGCCGGTTTGGTGTGGCGTGAGAGCTAAAAATTTAGCTATAAATGGATAGATAAACATGCCAATCGTCCCAAAAAGCACCACTGTGCAAATGGCGATAGCAAGCTTGTTTGTGTCTGCTTTTATCTCATTTTGCGTAGCCATGACAGCAGCTACGCCGCATATACTAGCCCCTGAGCCAATGAGCACCGCACTATCCTTACTAAGTCCCGAAGCTTTAGCGGTAAAAAGCGCAAAAGAAAAGGTCGCAAAGACCATAAAAGCTGCGTATATCACGCCTAGAGTGCCGACACTTGCGATCTCACCAAGGCTTATATTAAAGCCAAAAAGTATGATACCAAGTCTTAAAATTTGCTTCCCAGCGATCGCTACGACGCCACTAGATTTTAAAATTTGTGTCTGTTTGGTAAAAAGATTTGCAAAAATGGCACCTAAAATGATAGAGATGATGAGCGGGCTGGTGTGAAATTTAGCTAAAAGTGTATTTGAGAGTGCAAAAGAAATGGCGCATATGAGCGCTAGAATAAGCACAGCAAGAATTTTGTGAGACATATTTTAACCTTAATTTATTTTTTAAAAATGCAATTAGCACGTTTGGGTATAATTAGACGAATTTTATAATGCAAATTTAAAATAAAGATAAAGGGATAGGCCCATGATCATCCTTGGCGAAAAATATGCTTTTACCAGCCTAGAACTAGAAAAGCTTAGAAAGAAATTTGGTCAAGTAAATTTTTTATCCCATGAAAATAGCGACGCAAAAGCCTTGCGAAGTGCGCTAGAAAATCTCATAAAATCAGGCAATCAAAGGCTGATCGTACTAAATACCGCAAAGCCAGTTGATGGCAAACTGGTGAGATTTCTCACGCTTTTGCAGTTTAAAACGAAGTATAAAAAGATAAAATTTTTAAATGTAGAGAATTTTTTAGAAATTTATCTACACAAATGTTATATCCCAGAAAATGGGGAAAATCTTAATTTTTTAGATGAAATAAGGCCTTATGGCACTTTTGGCTATGTACTCAAAAGAATGATCGATTATGCAAGCTGTTTGGTACTTTTTATCTTGCTTTTTGGTCTAAAATTTTACGTGAAGAGAAAGATAGACGAGCAATCCCCTGGAAGCCTTTACTTTTTACAAAGTAGGGTTGGGCTGGACAACAAGGAATTTGAGTGCATAAAATTTCGCTCGATGATGGAAGATGCCGAGAAAGATGGGGCAAAATTTGCTAGCGAAAATGATGAGAGAGTATTTGAGTTTGGCGAATTTATGCGAAAAACTCGTATAGACGAGGTGCCACAGTGCATAAATGTCTTTCGAGGGCAAATGCATCTAATAGGGCCAAGACCTGAGCGAAGGCACTGGATAAATTTCTTTGAAAAAGAGATCCCTTACTACAATGAACGCCACATCGTCCGCCCAGGGATTACCGGCTGGGCACAGGTAAACTACCCTTATGGCTCAAATACACACGATGCCAAACAAAAACTAATGTATGATCTTTACTACATCAAACACTGGTCGCTTTGGTTGGAGATAAAGATTATAGTAAAAACCATTGCGATTATATTTGAAAAAAAAGGCATTTAACTTCTCAAAAATATCATAAGTTTGAGATATTTTTAAATAAACCTTTTTTTCAAATTTAATTTTGTTGCTTTTAGCCAAAATAAATGCAAATTCTACATCCTATCTTTAGCTGTAATTCCCATTATATTAAATGCTGTTTTTATCGAGATAGCGACAACTGCAAAGACTTTTAGCAAACTATCTTCGTTTTCATTTCCAACCACACGGTTTTCATTATAAAATTTATGAAAGCTAGCAGCTAGTGACTTCAGATAGTCTGGGATCTTTTGAAGCTGCCTTGAGATAAAAGCATCCTCTAAAATTTCAGGTAAGACTAGCGCCTCAAAAAGTAAATTTTTCGCATTTTCGTCTAGGCATTCGAAGGTCGCAGTGATTACATCTTGAACATTTTTCTCAGCCTTGGCGAAGACTTGGTTTATCCTAGCGTGAGCGTAGTTTATATAAAAAATAGGATTTGAGCTGTCCTCTTTTTTAAGCTCATCTACATCAAATTCCAAACTACTCGTATTTGCCTTGCTTATAAAGATAAATCTAAGCGCCTCAGCACCGATCTCACTTACGATATCGCTCATCAGCACAGCATTACCAGCGCGCTTGCTCATCTTGTATGGCTTGCCATCTTTTAGCAGACTAACCATCTGCATAAGTATCACTTCAAGCTTATTTTCATCGTATCCAAGGAAATTTATCGCAGCCTTAAGCCTTGCGATATATCCGTGATGGTCAGCACCCCAAATGTTTATATAGTGATCAAAATTTTTCTCAAATTTCGCGTTGTGATAGATGATATCGCCAGCTAGATATGTTGGCCTACCGTCATTTCTAACCACAACCCTATCGTTATCATCGCCAAGTGTAGTCGAAGCGATATAAGTAGCGCCCTCTTTTTCATACATTTGATTTGAACGTTTTAGCTTGTTTATAGTTGGCTCTAGGCCGTCATAAAGAGCCTTCTCACTAGCCCAGCTCTCTATAAATATCCCAACATCTGCTAAATCTTTTTTAATGATTTCAAGCACGATATCCTTGCCAAACTCGGCAAGTTCGAGGTTTCTACTCTTATCATAAAAAATTTCCTTGCCAAATTTCTCATTTGCAAGCTTAGCAATATCTAAAATATAATCCCCGCGGTAGTATTTCTCTGGATATACAACACTTTCGTTAAAAAGCTGCTCTTTGGCCGCAAGCGATATCGAAGTGCCAAGCAGATCAATTTGATTACCAGCGTCGTTTATGTAGTATTCTGTTGAGATAGCGTAGCCAAGTCTTTTGCCAAGTCTTGCCAAAGTATCGCCGTAAACTGCACCCCTAACGTGTCCGATGTGAAGTGGCCCAGTTGGATTTGCGCTAATGTATTCTATTAAATAGCTATCTTTTTTCACATCTTCTTTTGCAAAATTTTCGCTGTCTAGCAAAATTTGCTTTGAAATTTCATCTAAAAACTCGCTTTTTAGCTTGAAATTTAAGTAGCCATTTACTGCACTAGCTTCAACTATTTTGCTATCACTAAATTTATCAGCAAACTCGCTAGCTATCATGGCTGGTGACTTTCTTAACTCCTTTGCTAGGCTAAAAAGTGGCGTAGCATAGTGGGCTAAATTTTTATCCTTTGGCTTTTCAAACACAAATTCACGCTCTAAAACCTTTGAAATTTCAGCTTTTATTTTATTTTTCAACTCTAAAACCTATGCGTTTTTAGTTGTTTCTTCTATTTTTTGACTATCGGCATTCTCTTCTTTATGCTCGACTTTCTCACTTTTTTCAGGTGTTGTATCTTCCATCTCAGCCTTAAAAGTCTTTATGCCTTTGCCTAGTCCTTTTGCAAGTTCTGGGATCTTCTTTGCTCCAAAAAGTAAAACAATAATCGCTAAAACAACTAGCCAGTGACCAATACTAAAAGAACCCATTTTTTCTCCTCAATAAATTTTTCAAAATGTTATCATAAATTCCTGAATTTCTAGCAATCTATCCACTCATCAATAACGCGTCTTAAGTCTATTTTCGCGCTTTTTAACCTCATCGCTCTAAGAATTGATTTTAGACCCTTATAACTCTTTTCAATGTCATCATTTACCAAAAAATAATCATATTCTAAGATGTGCTCCATCTCACCAACTGCGTTCATTAGGCGATTTTCTATCGTCTCCTCACTATCTGTTCCGCGGTTTTTCAAACGCCTTTTTAGCTCTTTTTTATTTGCAGTTGTGATAAAAACTGAAGTGATGTAGCTTTTAAATTTCTCAAGTGCGATGTGAAAGCCTTGTACGTCGATATCAAATATAACTATCTTCCCAGCCTCAAGTGCTGCTAAAACAGGCTTTAGACTCGTTCCATAATAGTTTTTATGCACCTGCGCCCATTCTAAAAATTCGCCCTTTTCTATGCTGCTTTTAAACTCATCTTCTTTTATAAAATAGTAATCCACTCCATCGACTTCACCTTCTCTTTTTGCCCTTGTTGTGCTTGAAATAGAAAAATAAAGATCCTTCTCTTCCTTTAAAAGACGGCCCAAAAGCGTACTTTTCCCACTTCCACTAGGTCCAGAAACTACTAAAATTTGTCCTTGCAACTACTTTTCCTCAAAACTTATATTTATCTTTATGTTCATATCTTTTAGCACATCTCTTAGCGAGCTTTCATTTAATGACTCATGGACGTGTTTTGTGATCTTTTTGGTTAGCTCTTCTTTATAGTCAGCATCGATTTTTGTTTCATCGCATGAGCTAGTTTGTGGCGCATTATTTAATCCAAATGCTGCTTGCATCGTATTTTCATCTATTTCCTCAATGGACACTACATCAAAATTTGGGCTACCCAACGTCTCTTCTTTAAAATTTTCTTCCTCAAATATCTCATCTACCATGCCTAGATCTTCTTGAGCAAGGACTTCTTCAGAAATTTCTTCATGATCTTCTTTAGTTGGCTCTTTTTCAAGGTCTATATCTTCGTCTAAAGAAATCTCCTCTGTTTCCTGGGTAGATTCTTCATCTATATCTTCCTCTAAATTTTGGCTAGCTTCATCTATCAAATTTGTCTCGCTGCTTTCAGGCTCAAATTTTTCATCACTACCAAAATCAGTCTCTAGCTCATCAAAATTTTTGCTATCTTCGCTAGATTCTTCGTTTAGCTCTTTATCCAAAGACTCGATCTCGCTGAGCTCTTTTTTACTTTGGCTTATATCATCTACAAATTCTTCATTAAGCTCGGTAGTTTCTAAATTTTGAGAATTTTGCTCGACCATTTTATCAAGCTCGTTTTTCGCCTCTTCATCCGCCAAGTCACTCTCACCCATATCATCTATCTCATCCACAAGCGAACTAAGCTCATCAAAGTCGTTGCTATGCTCTTCTTTTACCATAGGCGGCTCATTATTTTGTTCTAAGGATTTATCTATATCTTCTGAATCAGCCATATATTTGCTAGCTATGTCATTTATAATATCATCATCTATGAGTTCAGTGTCTGTTTCATCAAAACTGATATCTTTATCCTTTAAATCCTCAGCCTCTAGTTCACTTAGCTCCTCTTTTAAAAACTCATCATCTAAAGCCTCATTATCAAATTTATCTGCCTCATCATCTTCTTTTGCTAAATTTTCAAGTCCCATATCAATTTCTGGAAGCTCAAAATTTTCTAAATCATCAAAGTTTTTATTGCTTTCGTCAA
>CAUSCE010000033.1:0-9322 GCA_963530215.1 uncultured Campylobacter sp. | reverse complement strand
TAAAATTTGCAGACTCATCTAATCCAAGCTCAAGTTCTTTATCATTGTCAGTATTTTTGTTTTGTTCAAATAAACTAATAAATTCTGTTGGTAAAAAGGGCTTTTCAAGCATAACATCAGCAAAATCTGGCTTTTCACCGCCTCTAGGTGCTAGATACATTATCTTTTGATTTAAATTAACATCACTGCTATCCATATCGCTATCGATGATAATATAATCAAATTGATCGCCAACACTATTAATATCGTCAAATTCGCTATATTCTATGCCTAGCTTATTTAAACTTAACGTTATAAGGCGAGAAACTGCGGGGTTTTTGTTTACAAGTGCAACTTTCATAATCCCTCCTTGAAGAGCTTGAGGCTGTATTCTATGATAAATTTCATTGCTATTTACTTAAAAAAATAGTGCTGGTATATCGTTTAAAATCTGCACCATCATATCAGTTATGATTTTTATAATGCCAGCTAAAATAGCTATCAAAACCGAAAAGCCGATACTTACTTTAATAGGATAGCCAACGACTAATAGGTTAAATTGTGGCATAGTTTTCATAAGCATGCCAAAAATAGCATCTGAAAGTATAGAAAGCGCAATAATAGGAAAAGCCAGAACAAATCCAAACATAAAAAGATTGCCAAAAAGCTTTAGGGTGTAGCTCATCACACCACTTCTTGGATAAAAATCTCCAAGCGGTATAGCAGAAAGTGAAGTGGAATAAAACTGCAATATTAAATGGTGCCCATCAAGCATCAAAAATGCAAGAAGCGCGATAAAATTTAAAATATTTGCGATCACTGGTGAATTTGTACCAGTTTGTGGATCAAGCACTGAAGCCATCGAAAAACCCATAATCATCGAGATCTGCTCGCCAGCCATTTGAAGTATTGCAAAAACGATATTTAGCAAAAGCCCAGCGCAAAGTCCGAGCATGGCCTCACTTAAAATTTCCATAATCAAAAAATTTATAGCATGCTCATGGGCGTATGAAAGCGGAAAAAGCACAACACAAAGGGCAAAAACTAGCAAAGTTTTTACGCTAAGCGGGATTTGATTGTGAGAAAAGAATGGAAAAAATACAATAAGCCCACTAAGACGTGCAAAAAGAAGCATAAAGGTTATGACTTTATCAGCTCCAAAAAACTCGACTAGTTCCATCCTCTTATATTAACGCCTCGTCCATTTCAGAAGGAATTTCAAGCCCCATGATCTTTAAAACAGTAGGAGCTATGTTGTTTAGCCCACCATTTTTTAGCTCTTTTATGCCATCAGCCATCACAAAGCAAAAGACGTCGTATGTCGTGTGATTTGTTAGTAACTCACCACTACTATCGCGCATCTCTTCGCAGTTTCCGTGATCGCTCGTGATGATCATCGCATAGTTTTTCTCTTTTGCTTTAGCGTAAATTTCTCCAAGAGCCCTATCTACTGCCTCAACTGCTTTTATAGCGGCCTCGTAATTTCCAGTGTGCCCCACCATATCGCCATTTGCGAAATTTACCACGATGAAGTCTTGCTCGTCATCCATACCTTTTAGCACGGCTTTGCAAACCTCTGCTGCACTCATCTCTGGCCTTTCGTCATAGGTCTTTACCTTTGGACTAGGGATAAGTACTCTTGTTTCGTTGCTGGCTAGTTCTTCTACACCGCCGTTAAAGAAAAATGTTACGTGGGCGTATTTTTCGGTCTCAGCCGTGTGAAGCTGCCTTAGCCCAGCGGCTGATATGACCTCGCTTAGCGTGTTTTTTATCTTTTCATTCTTAAAGAGCACTTCAAATTTAAAATTTGCGTCGTATTCGGTCATGGTGATTAGATTTTTGATAGCAAAAGGACGCTCAAACTCGCTAAATTTCTCCTCACCCAGAGCTTGGCAAATTTCTCTTGCTCTATCATTTCTAAAATTTATAACAATCACTCCGTCATCTTCGCCTATGCCATTAAAGCCGTTAAAGCTCGCTGGCTTTACAAACTCATCAGTCACGCCCCCATCATAGCTTTTTTGTAGATACTCACTTGGTGATAAGCTGCTTAAATTTGCTCCATTTACCAAGCTATCATAGGCCTCTTTTACGCGCTCCCAGCGTTTATCTCTATCCATCGCATAAAATCTCCCACAAACGGTAGCTACCTTAAATTTAGCTTCCAAACTTTTTATAAAATTTATACCACTATTTGGGCTAACGTCGCGTCCATCGGTGATAGCGTGGGCAAAAACTTCGCAGCCACTTTTGCTAGCAAGCTCGCACATACCATCAAAATGCTCCATATGTGAGTGCACGCCGCCGTCGCTATAAAGCCCTATGACGTGAATTTTTTTGCACTTTTTAAAAAGAGCTTTTAGCGCTTCATTTTCTGATATCGAGCCATCAGCGAAGCTACGTGAAATTTTGACTAAATTTTGATACAAAACTCGCCCGCTTCCTATACACATGTGCCCTACTTCGCTGTTTCCCATCTGCCCTTCAGGTAGTCCCACAGCGTTTCCAGAGGTTTTTATGAGCGAGTTTGGAATTTCTTTAAAAAATTTCTCGTAATTTGGCTTTTTAGCCGCCTCAAATGCGTTAAATTTAGCGCTTTTATTAAATCCAATACCATCAGTTATTATTAAAATAGTTTTTTGACTCATTTTGAAAATTTATCCTTAATTTTAGATAATTTTTAAGGCCATTATACTAAAATTGCTTTTTTTAAAAATAAAGGCTCTCATGTTTTACTATATCTATGAAATTTTAAATTTTAATATCTTTCAATACATCACCGTTCGTGCTGGTATCGCTTTTTTCATCGCTTTTGCGCTCACAACTTATTTGATGCCCAAATTTATCGCTTGGGCAAAGGCAAAAAACGCCGCCCAGCCTATCTACGAGCTTGCCCCGCAAACTCACCAAAAAAAGGCCAAAACGCCGACCATGGGCGGACTTGTCTTTGTCTTCACAGCCGTACTTTCCACGATAATTTGCGCAAGGCTTGATAACGCATTTGTCTTAACATCGCTCTTTTGCCTAGTTTGCTTTACGCTGCTTGGTTACAAGGATGATTACAGCAAAATTTTAGGTGCCAAAAATCACGCTGGCCTAAGCCCAAAAGCAAAGCTTTTTTTTCAGTTTTTAATAGCCTTTGTAATTTCTGTTTTTTTATATGCAAGTCACGAGCTTAGCACCGAGTTTTATCTACCTTTTTTTAAGCAACCTATTTTAGATTTAAAAATTTTTGCCATTTTCTTTTGGACACTGGTCATAGTCGCTGCTTCAAATTCAGTAAATTTAACAGACGGGCTTGACGGGCTAGCTACTGTGCCATCGATATTTTCACTTTTAACACTTGGTGTTTTTGCTTATATCTGCGGACACGCTGTCTTTAGCTCATATTTGCTCTTACCAAAGATCATAGGCGTTGGCGAAAGCGTTGTTGTCTCTTCAGCCCTAATTGGCTCATTAATGGGCTTTTTATGGTTTAACTGCCATCCAGCTGAAGTCTTTATGGGCGATAGCGGCAGCCTAAGCGTTGGCGCATATATCGGCTTTATGGGCGTTGCAACCAAAAATGAAATTTTGCTCATCATCATCGGCCTCATATTTGTCGTTGAGACCCTAAGCGTTATCTTACAAGTTGGCAGCTTTAAAATTTTCAAACGCAGAATTTTTCTCATGGCACCTATACATCACCATTTTGAGATAAAGGGCTGGGCGGAAAATAAGATCATCGTGCGCTTTTGGATCATCGCACTTTTAGCAAACCTAATCGCACTAACTGCGCTAAAGATCAGATAAGGAAAGTCATGAGAAAATCACTATTTGGCTATGGTGGCACGACAAAGGCGATCGCTAAAAACTTCGTAAAAGACGGCTTTTGGGACATCTATGATGATAAATTTAGTGAAATTTCAAAAGATGAGTTTGGCAATGCTCTTTTGCCAGTTAGTGAATTTGATCCAGCAAAAAGCAGCCTAGAGATACCAAGCCCAGGCATCCCGCCTCATCACGAGCTTATTAAAAAAGCTAAGAATTTAGTTAGCGAGTATGACTATTTTTATGAAATTTATAAAGAAAATCTGCCATTTAATATCTGGATAAGCGGCACAAACGGCAAGACTACGACAACCAAGATGACACAGCACCTACTAGAGAGCAAGGGCTCAGTCATGGGTGGCAACGTTGGCATCGCACTAGCAAATTTAGACCCAAACGCTAAAATTTGGATACTTGAGACTAGCTCATTCACACTTTACTACACAAATCACGCCACACCAGGCATTTACGTGCTTTTACCGATCACTCCAGATCATCTAAGCTGGCATGGTAACATGAGCGAGTACGAAAATGCTAAGCTAAAGCCGCTTGCTAGCATGAGCGAAAGTAGCGTGGCGATAGTACCTGAAATTTACGCCAACACGCCAACAAAGGCAAAAGTGATCTCTTATAAAGATGAGAGCGATCTGGCTAAATTTTGTGGTGTAAGCGTAGATGATATAAATTTCAAAACGCCATTTTTACTTGACGCGTTGCTAGCACTTGCAGTGGAGAAAATTTTATTTGACCTCTGCGACGTGGGGCTTTTAAATACCTTCGTCATCGAGGCAAACAAGCTTGAAGAATTTAGCGATAAAAATGGCAGAATCTGGGTCAATGATACAAAAGCGACTAACATAGATGCGAGCATACAAGCCGTAAAACGCTACAAAGATCATTTCATATATCTAATACTTGGTGGCGATGATAAGGGTGTTGATATGACGCCACTTTTTGAAAGCTTAAAGAGTTTAAGAGTAAAAATTTACGCCATTGGCTCAAATAGTGACAAACTCATGAAATTAGCGACTAAATTTGGCATACCGGCCTTGAAATGCGACTTTTTACAAAACGCTGTCAATGAGATAAATAAAGAGCTAAAGACTAGCGAGATAGCGCTTCTAAGCCCGGCAGCTGCGAGCCTTGATCAGTTTAAGAGCTATGCCGAGCGAGGCGATAAATTTAAAGAGTTTATAAAGGCGCTTTAAATTTACAAGCTCTTTTAAGTAGCCTTGTCAAAAATAAAAACATTCAAATTTATATTTTTGACATAAATTTTTACTATAAAGTTTTATTGTTGAATACTTTTTAAGTTTGTGCTAATATTTAGCAAAAATTTCTAAGGAAGTTTAATGCCTCTAACGCCCAGAAATGATGTAAATTTTAAAAGAAATTTAATAGATATCATAAAATTTTCATATGACAATGACATAAGCAGACCATTTATATCTAACAACAAACTACTCATTGGATATGGCTTTAGTATAAAAGATGATATAGAACTCATTTGTACTCAAATTTATAAAAATAGCAAAGACAAAGTCATAAAAAATATCAAGCAAGCTATAGCTAACACCACGAGTGCAACTACCATAGAAAAGATAAATACAGATGAACTTTTTAAAAAGATAAATGATGCCGCAAAAGGGGCTTATGCAAAGTCTGGAGGTGCCGATACTTTACCTGAGTTTGAATTTAGCTCGGAAGATCAGCTAAATGCCATCTTGGAGCAAAAGCTTACGCCGCTAATCCAAGAGATAAATCAAAAATTAAACAACTCTCCACTTAAAAATTTACAAGCCGTTTCACTTACTTCCGATACACAAAACAGCCAAATTTCAAGAGAGCATGTCGCGATTTTAGCACTTCTTTATATCAGCAAAAAAAGTAATATTGATCCATCCCTAGCAAGCTATATCAAAAGCAAAAATCGTTTTAAAGCTTGGTTTTGGCTAGCATATGAGAGCTTTAGTGATGAAGCAAGCAATAAAATATCTCTTTTACGAGAAAAAATTTCAACTCAGTTTGGGCTTTATGAAAGCGATGAACAAAATGTTAATTTTGCCGAGTGCATAGATGTTTTTAGTCATTTAAATATATCCAAAGCAAAATATAAATTAAAAAATCAAAACAATAAAGAGATCATCCAAAACGTCACTCATTTAGAATTTATAAAGCTTCAAGAAAATGGATCAAATTTAAATGCACCAGGTGCATCAAAATGTGAGGCTTTATTTCAGCCATTTGTTACAAAGATAAATTCTTTATTAAGCACTCAAAGTACAAAGACCTTTAGCCTTGAAAACATATACTGCGTAAATTTAATCAGCTCAAATGCTTCAAACACTTCAAGAATAAATAAGCTCTTAAGGCAAAGAGAGGAGGAATTTTATAAACAAGAAAATATACTCTTGCTATGCCCAAGAAAGATGACAACTCCTATTAGAGTCTTTCAACCTAAAAAGAGCGAATTTACCGCCGTGCTAGCTTGTCAAACTCCATTTGATTGCAGTGAGCTAAATCCAAAAGAGCTAAATTCTAGTAGGCCAAACTATGGCAAGGTAAATTTATGCGAGCTAATACTTACTGACTTTAAATTTGACTCTTACGAAGATAGTAAAAATGAAGAGATAAAATTTAAAAACGCAAAGAGCAAAGATACGGTAATACTCTATCAAGAAAACAAAAATGAAGAAGATAAGATAAATGGTGCTACCTTTACTAGTATAAAGCAAAATAGCGATGATATAGAGTATAAACTAGAAGATGGCGTTATAAGTATGAAGTACTTTGAAGAACAAACGTCTAAAAACAAACACCTAAATTTCTCTTTATTAAATTTCGCTAAAGAGAATAACTTTACCCTAAGAGATGATAAAGATTCAGCTATGTTTGATATAAAGCTTCGTCTAGCTCATGGCAACAATATAGTACCTACATCAGCATCAAGTTCAGGTCTTACTCTTACAATAAACAATCTCATCATTGAAAACGAAGATGGTAAGGCAAGTGAAGACATAGATAAGATATATCTTCATCACTGCTTTGATAAAAGTATATATGAGAGTATATCTTTAGTAAAAAATGAAGACTCAGATATCAAGAACTCATATACAGCTACATTTAATATCCCAATAGACAAAGAGAATAAAGGAGATACCAAATTTATACTTTATTCAAGTGATCTAAGTAAAGTTTATAGCACTAAAGATATCCATGCTCACTCTGATACAGCTGTAATATCTTTAGGATATCAAGATAAGAGTAGCTCTAACTTTTGCTATAGCAATAAGGTCTCGTTAAGAGATATAACAGATCATATAACAAATGTAATCTCTGATAGTGAGTATCCATTTAAGACAAATGAGCCAATAAGCTTAAAGGCTATATATAAACAAGAAAAAGGTAGTAAGAGATATAAAGAGATACTTTGGGGATATAAGGTAATAAATAGTAAAGAGTATGATGAGCTATCCAAATCAAATCCAAAAGATGTAGTAGCCTTAAAAGATCAAAAAGGTAAAGAGATAACATTTAAAATTTCAGATGTTATACAAAAAGATGATCTAGATAAGCTAAAGCAAGGTGGTCATACTATAGTATTTTTTGCATATCTTGAAGGTAATAAGGATAAATTTAAGTTTTATACAAGATATGGCAAAAATCATATAAGGATAGATATAAAGATACCTTTATATATTAAATTTAAAGATGACAAGCTAGTTATATATGAGTTTGAGCATGCTATAAAAGAGAAGGCATTTGATGCTAAATTAAATCTTAGTGATGATAAAGACAATGCTTTAATAAAAAATGATAATTACTTATATATAAGTAAAGATATCTCATCAAATGAGATAAGTATCTATGAAGATGATAAGCTAAGCAAAGAGTTAAAAAGTGATGAGAAGACAAATAAGAGCTATCAAATTTATGCAAAAAAAGAAAGCTCTAATAATCAGTCTAATGCAGATAAAGATGATAAGCTTGGTATAAATTTATTAAATAAAGAGAATATGGATAAATTTATTAACTCTTTTAATGAATCAAAGAGTTTAACTAGAGTAGATAAAGGTATGTGGAAAGATGGAGATGAGGGGGTAAATGTTTTAATAGAGATTAAAGATTATCCATTTACACTAGATATGCTAAAACAAGTATTTACCAATATAAAAACAAATCAAGAATATATCTTACAAGAAATGGTAGATGAACTAAATAGAAGAGATGATGATGGAATTCAAATGTATGTAAAATATAAGCTTAATACTAGAAATAGATTAGAGCATTTTTTTGGGCAATGCTTTGTAGAGGCAAAGACAACAAAAGGTGATTTTACTTTAGAAGAAGAGTTAGAAAAATTTACAGAGAATAATATAATTAGCTATAGAGGCAAAGCCAGATTAGAAGAAGCCAAAAAACTATATCCACAATATTACGACAAGACAGACCCTTCAAAATGGGCAAAATTTGTTGGTAACGCTATGTACTCTGATCGTGGAAAAAATCATTTAGGCAATGAAGGTGGAGATGATGGATTTAATTTTAGAGGTAGGGGAATTAAGCAATTAACAGGGAAGGACAACTATGCAAGATTTAATAATTATTCACACAAAAAATTTTTAGTCGACAAAGATACAGATCTATTAAAAAACCCTGATCTCATATCACAAGATGGTAAATACGCCTTAATAAGTGCTGCATATTTCTGGATTATAGAAAGGTCTAACCCTAAAAAATATCGTCTTTATGAAATAGCCGATGAAAGCAAAGCGGATTCGGATAATAGTGATATAGTAGAACGTATAACTGCAGTTATAAATCCGCAAAAACTTAGCCTTGAGCATAGGAAAGAAGCCTATAAACGCATTAAAACAGCAAATGTGTTTAAGGTTTTTCAGTAAGGAAATATGATGAAATTTAAAATTATATTATTAACTAGCTTGAAAGTAGGCTTAAGTTTATATGCTTACGAGCCTTTAAGCCCAGACGAAGCTATGATAAAATTTGCCTCTGACTTTTCGCAGATAAACGACTATCCACTTGATTCCATAATGGACTATGGCAGCCATACTATTTCACCAAACTTTGCTTGCTATGATGCCAAGGGCAAATATAAATTTAAAAAATACTCTTTAGAAGACTTTATATGCCAGTCAGACTATAATTCTTTTAGAGATAACTATTTTAGCGATCTTTATAATCTAATAGTAAAAGAAAATCCAAATTTAAAAGATAAAGCTCAAAAGATAGCTAGAGAGAGGATAGCTAAAACTCAAAAAGAGTGTATCAGATACTCAAAAAAAGAGTATGCCTATAGTTTTGCAGATAGCAAGGCTTTATTTGTATCTGAAAGCATAGGTTGTATAAGTGAAAAGTATAGAGACTTTACAGCAAAGCTGACTTTAATGCTTTATAAGGACGATAAAGAGTTATTTAGTAGAATTTATGGTGAAGACTATGAGAAATTTAAAGAGGTTTTTGAAGATACTATCTCTATATCAGACCTAAAATTTGAAGGCATAAGCGCAAA
>CAUSCE010000032.1:0-12693 GCA_963530215.1 uncultured Campylobacter sp. | reverse complement strand
CTATGCCCTCGTCGCGCTCTAGGTAGCTGCTCTCAGGCAAGATGACATCAGCAAATGTCGCCATATCGTTTAGATAAACATCACTTACCACGATAAAATCAAGCTTCTTCATCGCCTCTATGCTCTTCATCGTCTCAGCAACATTTATTAGGTGATTAAATCGGATGTTAAACCAGCCTTTTATGGCGTAAGGCTTTTCGTTTAAGATAGCGTCATTTATATCCATTAAAACGCCATGTTTTCTGCTTACAAATTTATGCCTACCAGTCTCGCCAGCAAAGTCTAGTCTAGTGACTTTTGGCACTTTAAATTTCTCATCTGGATTTTTAAGAACTGGAAATTTATCCTCGCCGACCAGCTTGTTAAAGGTTTTAGCATTTTTGCCACCAAAAAGACCGCCCTTAACCTCCCAGTTGCCCATCATCGCATTTGCCACCATGATAGCCTTTGTCCTCATATATTCAGCTTTTGTGGTGGTTGTCTTATGTCCAAAATCAAAAATAACTCTTGGAGCAGCTTTATAAATTTCATCAGCGATGCGTCTAACATCACTTGCTTTTATGCCAGTGATCGCTTCTTGCCATTCAGGCGTTTTGCCCTCTACGCTTTTAACGATCTCATCAAAGCCGGTTGTAAATTTCTCAATAAATTCTTTATCATAAGTGCCATTTTGTATCCATGTATTTATGATAGCTAGCACAAAAGCTAGATCAGTGCCAGGTCTAACTGGTAGCCACTCATCAGCCTTTGAAGCCACCACGCTAAATCTTGGCTCAAGCACAAGTAGCTTTGTATCTTTTTTAGCCGCAAATTTAGCAAGCTTTTTAGCATCAGCTATGACGATGCCCTCAAAGAGGTTGTGGCCAAAATTTACAACGTATTTTGCATTTGCAAAGTCTCTTTTTAGCTTAGCTATGCCATACATCTGCTCACAGACCATTTGATATGTGATCGGACAGCACGAAAAGTGCGAAAAGCAGTTTGGCGAGCCGTAAGCTGAGGCAAAATTTACCATTAGCTTATGTGTTTGCGAGCTTTTACAGGTAAAGACAAAGCTTTCAGGACCATACTTTTGCTTGATCTCAAGCATTTTTGAAGCAACTAGATCAAGTGCTTCGTCCCAGCTAGCCTCACGCCACTTATTTTCTCCTCTCTCTCCAACCCTGATCAAAGGCTTTTTGACTCTATTTTCGTCATAAAGCTGACTAAAACCAGAGCCACCTCTTGCACAAAGCGAAGTCGCCGTACCGCCAGCTTTTGGATTACCGCTTAAGAAGCAAATTTTATTATCAACGACCTTTGCTTCAATAGGGCATCTTGAAGAGCACATCTCGCAAAAGCTACGGACGTACTTCTCATCTTGCTTTGCAGCATTTTCTAAAGCACCGCCCGGTAAGGACGATGCAACCATACTAACTCCAGCACCGAATTTTAAAAATTCTCGTCTATTTAAGCTCATCTTTCTCCCTTTAAAAGATATTTGCCTTTAGTTATTCTAGTATTTAAAGTTGAAAATAAAATTAAATTTTACTTAATATTTATATTTAGATTTTTGGTTTTAAAAAATGAGTATTCTAATATCAAAATGAGTAAAATTCTAAAAAAGATAAATTTAATTAATATAATTTTTAACGCAATCTTATAAAAAATTTGAATATAAAATTTTGATTAAGGATTTTAAATAGAAATTAAAAATTTTAAAGGGATTTAAAAAGCCGAGAGAGATCTCGGCTTAAGTTTGATTTAAAATACTTATAAAAGTATCGGAGCTATCAAAAATCCAAGTGCGACAGAAAAAGCAATAGCTAAAACACCTGGAATAAAAAAGGAGTGGTTAAATATATATTTACCTATCCTAGTTGTTCCAGTATCATCCATTTGAACGGCTCCAAGAAGTGTCGGATATGTTGGCAACACAAACAATGCTGAAACTGCAGCAAATGATGCAACTAAAATATATGCGTCACCGTTATTTGCAGCAGTTAAACCAAGTGCGGCTATAACTGTAGGAATAAGCGCCTTTGCGGTAGCGGCTTGAGAATAAAGAAGCATACTAGCAAAAAATAGCGCAACAGCCAGCATAAACGGATAGTCTTTAACAAAATCGCCGGCAAAATTTTTGATCGCATCGGTGTGATTTACCACGAAAGTATCTCCAAGCCACGCTACACCTAGCACGCAGACGCACGCGGTCATACCACTTTTAAATGTAGCTGTATTAAATAGCTTATCGACTTTAACGCCACAAGTTAGTGTGATTAAAGTAGCGATAACTAGCATAAAGCTCATAATAGCGTTATCTCTAGTTAATACCAACACCTTTGTAGGCTTATCTGGATCTTCTACATATTTTACATTAGTAGTTGAGTCAGTTTTGACTTTTATATCTTTTGCGACTAGTTCGTTAAATTTATCCGGACTTTTGGTCTCATAAATTTTTTCATAGCCTGTTACATAGCTTGGTTTTATCCAGCCTACGTTTTTACTAATAGCAGTAGCATATAAAACGACAGAGATAACGCCAACTAAGAATATTAAAACAGATAGTTTAGCTCCTTTTGGAAGCTCTTTTTTCTCTTCGATTTTAACATCTTTGATTAGCCCTTCTTTAAGTCTTCTTTGATACTCTTTGTCACTACTTAGATCAAGATTATAAAATATATTTATAACAAGAGCTGTTAGCATACAACCAATAAAAGTTGTAGGTATCCAGATAGCTAATAGTAATGGATAGCTAATGCCAAGTCCACCCAAAGCATGCTCACCAGCCATAAATACAACCGCTGCTGAAACTGGGCTTGCTGTAATAGCTATCTGACTAGCGACAACAGCTATACTAAGAGGCGCGCTAGGCTTAATATTTTGCGTCTTTGCAACTTCAGTAATAACTGGAATCATAGAAAATGCTGTGTGTCCAGTACCGGCAAATACAGTTAGCAGATAAGTGACAACTGGAGCTAAGAAATTTATGTATTTTGGATGTTTTCTTAGTATCCCTTCAGCTATTTGCACCAAATAATCAAGGCCACCAGCTACTTGCATAGCTGTAATAGCAGCTATAACGGACATAATGATTAAAATAACATCCCAAGGTATACTACCTGCTTTTAATCCAAGTCCTAAAGTTAAAACTACGACGCCAATGCCACCAGCATAACCAATAGCCATACCGCCTAGTCTAACACCCAAAAATATCGCACCAAAAAGCACGATCAACTGTAATATCAATGAAATATCCATTGAAAACTCCTCTATTAAATTTTATAACTAAAATTTTTACTTAAGCATGTCAGAATTTTGGCACGCTTTTAATAATACTTTGCTTAAATTTCTACCTAACCATGCTTGGATTTAGCATATTTTTTGGCTCTAAAATTTTATCGATCTCTTCTTTGCTTAGATAGCCTCTCTCTAGGCAGATATCACCAACTGCTTTACCAGTTTGCAAAGCTTCTTTAGCGATGCTTGCAGATTTTTCATAACCAATGTATGGGTTAAATGCTGTTACGATACCAACTGAGCCTAGAACTGATTTTAAGCAAGCGTCTGGATTTGCTGTTAGTTTTCTTACAGCTTTTTCAGCTAGTGTTTTCATCGCGTTTTCAAGGATAAATATAGAGTTAAATAGCGCATAAGCGATGCCTGGCTCAAATGCATTTAGCTCAAATTCACCTCTCTCACTGCAAAGCATGATAGTTACGTCGTTACCGATTACTTCATAGCACGCTTCGCCTACAACCTCAGCGATAACTGGGTTTACTTTGCCTGGCATGATTGAGCTGCCTGGTTGCATTTGTGGTAAATTTATCTCGCCAAGGCCGCATCTTGGACCTGAATTCATCAAACGAAGGTCATTTGCGATTTTTGAAAGTCTAACAGCTGCAGTTTTTAACGCACCACTTACGTGAACGAAGTCTGCTGTATCTTGAGTAGCTGCGATGAAATCATCAGCTTTTTTGAAATCAACACCAGTGATATCTTTTAACTTTTTAACAACTACATTTTTATAATCAGGGTGGCAGTTAATACCTGTACCAATCGCAGTTGCACCCATATTTAGATATGTCATTGACTCGCGTGCAGCTGTGATCTTTTCTATATCGCTCTTAATGTAGCTTGCAAATGCATTAAATGTATTTCCAAGTGTTGTAGGAACTGCGTCCTCAAGCTCAGTTCTACCCATTTTAATGATATCTTTAAAATCTTTTGCTTTTTTCTCAAGTTCGTCTTTTAGTAGATTCATCGCAGCAAGCAAATCAGTAAGTTTTGCGTAAGTTGCTACTTTTATTGAGCTTGGATAAGTGTCATTTGTGCTTTGTCCAAGGTTTGTATGATCGTTTGGATGAATGTATTGATACTCACCTTTTTTATGACCCATGCTCTCAAGTGCGATATTTGTAATAACCTCATTTGCATTCATGTTTGTACTTGTTCCAGCACCACCTTGAACCATATCAACCACAAATTGATCTAAAAAATCACCAGCTATTACTCTATCAGCGGCTTTTGCTAGCGTATCAGCGATCTTAGGATCTAAAACGCCAACCTCTTTATTTGCAAGTGCAGCTGCTTTTTTGATTTGCGCAAATGCTTTTACAAAGTATGGATACTCTTTTAAAGTTCTACCGCTCATGTGAAAATTTTCGGTAGCTCTAAATGTTTGGATACCATAATAAAAATCATCAGAGATTTCCAACTCACCTATAAAATCGTGTTCTTTTCTGGTTGCCATAACCATTCTCCTTATAAAAAATGTATTAATGAAATTATATAGATATTTAATATTTTAAATATTAATTACTACTTATTTTTTTTAAGCTTTGACTTTTAACCTAGATAAGACGACTTTTGGAGAAAAATTTATAGTAGCTTTTAAGCTATATTTAATAATATAGCTTAGATAAATTGTTGTTTTAATAATAATATCACTTTTTTATTATATAAAAAGCTCACAATTAGCTCAAATTTATTTAAATTTTTAAGCTTAAAAGGTAAATATATAGAAAAATAACATAAAATAAATATTAAATCACACTTTTTATATCCAAAAATATAAAAAATAAAGTTAAATTTTATTTCTAATATTACTTTAGAAAGTAAAAACTAAGTAAATATCACCATATTGCAAAGTAAATTTATTAAATTTTTAAATAGAGTCCTTAAGCTAAGCATCATAAAAATATTATTTAATAAATTTTATTTTACAAATCTTACTAATGCTTTAGAAAATTCTTATTAATTTTCTTCTTTTGTTTATAAAGTCTTTTTATTGGATTTTAATAATTTTTATAAGCTATTTTTAATTTATATGGTTAGATTAATACTTGCAAGAATTTGTAGTAAATATAAATTTTAATCTTGCCCCTACAATCAGGAGCAAGAAATAACAAATTTTAGCCTTCAAGTCCTAAATTTGCTCTATACTCTTCGTATGTGCCTTTAAAATCAACGACTTCGCCATTGCCTTTTAGGTGTAAAATTCTATTTGCAAAGGCGTCTATTAGCTCCCTGTCGTGGCTTACGCAGATGACTGAGCCATTAAAGTTATAAAATGCCTCGCCAAGCGCGATGATAGCTTCAAGGTCGAGGTGGTTATTTGGCTCATCCATGACAAGTAAATTTGGCCTATGAAGCATGAGCTGAGCTAGTCTTACTCGGTGTTTTTCGCCACCACTTAGCGCGCCAACTGCCTTTTCTTGCTCGGCACCGCTAAAGAGCATCCTGCCAAGGCACTTTCTGATCTCGTCGATGTCCTTGTTCTTGGCATCTTGCAAGTATTCATAAAGCTTTAGCTCGCCATCTATCTTATTTACCGTATCTTGCGCAAAATATCCAAGCTCGATGGTTGCACCTATATGCACCTCGCCCGCATCAGGCTTTAGCTCGCCCATTATGATCTTGCAAAGCGTACTTTTACCAACGCCGTTATGACCGATGATGGCTAGCTTGTCGCCCTTTTCAAGCTTAAAGTTAAAATTTTCAAATATCACTTTGTCATCAAATTTCTTACTTATATTTTTAAGCTCAATTAGCTCATTGCCTATCTCGCGGTTCGCACGAAATAGTATGCTAGGATCGCGTCTGCTTGATACTGTGATCTCTGCGATATCGAGCTTTTCAAGCTGTTTTGCACGAGAGGTTGCTTGCCTTGCTTTGCTCGCATTTGCTGAGAACCTCGCGATAAATTTCTCCAGCTCCTCTTTCTCTTTTAGCTTCTTATCACGCTCCATTTCATGCTGCTTTGCGATCAAATTTGCAGCCATATACCAGTCGTCGTAGTTGCCTGAAAACTCGCGAATTTTCTTAAAATCCACATCCAAAATGTTTGTGCAAACTCTATTTAAAAAGTGTCTATCGTGGCTGATAACCACAAGTGTGCCCTCGTGGCGGTTTAGCTCGTTTTCTAGCCATGCGATCGCGTCTATATCAAGGTTGTTTGTCGGCTCGTCTAAAAACAAAATATCTGGCTTTGGAAATAGCACTTGAGCTAGCAAAACTTTAACTTTATCGGAGTTTTCGACCTCGCTCATTAGTTTGTCAAATTCATTTAACCCAAGCGAGCTTAAAATTTTTTCTATCCTAGTCTCGTACTCGTAGCTTGGATCCTCCTCGGCGCTTATCATCTCAAGCTCGCTTAAACGCTCATTTATCTCATCTGTAAATTCCTCACTCATATAGAGCTTTTCTTTCTCTTTAACGGCGTCATATAGGCGTTTGTTACCATAAAGCACCGCATCTTTTAACGTGAAATTTTCAAACGCAAACTGATCTTGCCCAAGCACGCCAACTTTTAGTCCATTTTCTATGATGATCTCGCCGCTAGTTGGCTCGATAGCTCCGCTTAAAATTTTTAAAAATGTCGATTTACCAGCGCCATTTGCACCGATTAGTCCGTATCTGTTGTGGCGATTTAGCTTTAAATTTACATCCTCAAATAGCAAACTGCTTGCAAATCTTTGAGTAAGTCCCCTAACTTCTAACATTATTTTTCCTTGAATTTATTTTTTGCGATTTTGCCTAAAATTTGATTAAAAAGCCATTTTTGCTACTTTAGCCTAAAATGACCTGTGATCTTGTAGTTATAAAGTATATTTTCTTCTTGCACGCCAGAGCCGATATTGTGGATGACAAGCGGTGTTTGGCCTTCAAATTTATCTGAGATCACACCGATGTGAGGTAAATTTCTTGGCAGCATCCATGTGACGATATCGCCCGGCAAAAATTTATCATCACTCACCTCAAAACCTTTTCTTTTTAGATAGGTAACGATGTTTAAAACACGCCTGTGATCGATATTTTTATCAGCCTTTTTAAGTCCCCATTTTTTAGGATAGCTTGCGAAATTTCTACTCATATCTTCAAAAATGAGTCTTTGCAGATCCATATCCTGATGCCGCAGCGCCCTTACCACAACGTCGGTGCAAACGCCCTTTTTGATATCCACGTCACCCATAGGATAAGTGAGCTTTTCATAGCTTGGATCGTAGCTTAGTGTCACGCCTATCTGCGACCTAGCATCATTTACAAATTTACTAGCCAAAAAGGCAAAAATTTGTGTGGCAAAAAGAGCCAAAAGTAGAATTTTCTTCATTTTCTACTTTAAAAGCATGGTTTTTAGGATGCGTTTTCCTATCTCAACGCCTGGCTGATCGTAGGTGTTGATGCCTAGCATGATACCAGTGGCCGAGGTAAGCAGCTCATAGTAGAAAATGAGCCAGCCAGCATGAAACTCATCAAGCCTCTCAAGTGTGATCGTATCGACACTTATGCCCTCTTGCACCAGTGCCATAGCTGTCGCGTCGCACTGCAAATTTATAAGCTCATTTAGGCTTAGACCCGCCACAAAATCGCACTCTTCAAGCCCTTTTAGGCTCAAATTTGGGATAGCCTTGTCGCTTGCGTGATCTTTTATCTTTATAAATGTCACACTCTTATCTTTTACGCCGTCCATGATAAGCTGTAAAAAGCTGTGCTGATCGCGGCTGC
The DNA here is from genome assembly GCA_963530215.1 of uncultured Campylobacter sp. Lineage (GTDB taxonomy): Bacteria > Campylobacterota > Campylobacteria > Campylobacterales > Campylobacteraceae > Campylobacter_A. The sequence goes on along the minus strand of CAUSCE010000032.1, from coordinate 4,707 downwards.
CGACAAGTCCGACTGGCGTAAGGCCGACCCTTTTATAGCCTCTTTTTTTACCAAGGCTCTCCGCCCAAAGCTGCACGTACCAGTCGTTAAATTCAAAAAATCTATCGCAATAGCTAAAAATGACATTTATACTGGCATTCCTGCTAGTGGCGTAGTGGTAGGCTTTTGCGATGATAGAGCTATCTTTTTGCTCGATGTATTGCTTCTTGCAAGCAAGCGCGCCCTCTAAAAGTGCCTTTATATCGTAGCCACAGATACCAAGAGGCACAAGACCGATCGCACTTAGCACGCTAAATCTCCCGCCAACATTTTTTGGAATGTTAAAAAATTTAATGCCATTTTCTTTAGCAAAATTTTCTAAATTTGTCTCAGGATCAGTTATGATGAGGAAATTTTTGCCTAAATTTTTAGGCTTAAAGTCATCAAGCAAGCACTTAAAAATAGTGATCGTCTCGATCGTGTTACCTGATTTTGAGCTTATTATAAAAAGTGTCTCGTCAAAATTTAGCCCATCAAGCGTGCTTTTGTAGCTACAAGGATCGACGTTATCTAAAAACAAAAGCTCTCTTTTTATCCCCTTTGTGCCTTCGAGCATCGATTTTAGCGCCTTTACGCCAAGACTGCTGCCGCCGATGCCAACTAACACGACATTTTTGATATGAGCTAGCCCCTTTTCATACTCCTCGATCTCGCCAAGTAAATTTTGCCCAAGCACTGGCAAGTGGTAGTAGCCTATCTCGCCGCTTTCGTATTCGTCGTTTATGCGTTTGGCGTAGGAGTCAATGACATCGCTGCTTGCAAAGTTAAATTTAAATGAAGTCTCTATCATTTACTTCGCTCGTAAAAGAAATTTGTAGCCTCGACAAAGCCGTCGATACTGCCGCAGTCAAACCTCTTGCCCTTAAATTTATAAGCTAGTACCATGCCATCTTTTGCCTGCGTTTTTAGCGCGTCCGTGATCTGAATTTCGCCGTTTTTACCTGGCTTTGTTCGCTCTAAAATGTTAAAAATATCTGGTGTTAGGATGTAGCGTCCAATGATGGCTAAATTTGTTGGAGCCTCGGCAGGATCAGGCTTTTCAACCATATCATCGACCATTATAAGATCATCTTCTATAAATCTACCACTTACAACGCCGTAAGACTTGGTCTGCTCTTTTGGCACTTCCATTACTGCAACGACGCTACAACGATACTTTTCATAAATTTTAACCATCTGTGAAAGCACGCCCTCGCCGTTTTCATTTATGCATAGATCATCTGCCAAAATGACTCCAAATGCTTCATCTCGAACTAGAGTTTTGCCTGTATAAATAGCATGTCCAAGCCCTTTCATAGCATTTTGTCTCGTAAATGAAAATGTGCATGAGCTCATTAAATTTCTAACTTCGCTAAGCAGCGACTCTTTTGAGCTACCTGCAATCTCTTTTTCTAGCTCGTAGCTGATATCAAAATAGTCCTCAAGCGCCCTTTTTCCGCGTCCTGTGACAAAGGCCATATTATCCATGCCAGCCTCAAGCGCCTCATCAACGCCGTAGTGAATGAGCGGTTTTGTAAGGATCGGCAACATCTCTTTTGGGAGTGATTTTGTAGCTGGTAAAAACCTCGTTCCGTATCCAGCAGCTGGAAATAGGCAAGTTTGTATCATTTTAGTCCTTCGTGAAAAATTGCAAAATTCTACTATCTTTTCCTTAATAATATAAATTTCTCCGAATTTACAAGGCTTTAATTAGCAAATTGATAAGATTTTTAAAATTTTTAAAAAAGAGCAAATTTGCAGACGATTGATAGGATTTTTAAAGCCCAGCTTGATATAAAAAAGTCAAATTTCTTAGCATTTTTATGCCCGATAAGCTCGTTTAAAAGCTTGCACGAACACCTAAAAGAGGAGCATTTTAAGGCTGTTCACGTAGTTTGGGCGACAAGGGAGCTAAACAAATACGGACAAATCGTTGAAAATCAAAGTGATGACGGCGAGCCAAAGGGCACTAGCGGCCAGCCAAGCCTAAACGCACTAAGAGGGGCGGGGCTTATAAACGTTGGGGTCTTGATAGTTCGCTACTTTGGCGGGATAAAGCTTGGCACCGGAGGGCTTGTTAGAGCCTACTCAGGAGCTGTGAATGAAGCGATAAATGAAGCCATAAAAGATAGTGGCGTGATGAAATTTGAGTTAAAAGATGAGGTTAAATTTTTTACGCCATTTTCGCTGATGAGTCGCTTTGAGCACTATTTTGCCACTAAAAATTTAAGCGAGTTTGAAAGAGAATTTAATGACTCTGGAGCGATCTGGAGCGTAAATTTAAACGAAGCCGAGTTTGCTGAGCTATTTAAATTTTGCAAAGAATTTGAAGCAAGCGAGTTTAAATTTCTAGCCTTGCCACTTGGCAGCAAAGCGCTGTTTATTTATTAATTGTAAAATCGCACAAAATTAAAAAGAAAGTAAAAAATGGAAATTTGGAACGACATTTATAACCACTTTAATCCAGTAGCCTTTAGTATCTTTGGCTTTAGCGTGCACTGGTATGGGCTTATGTATATTTTAGCCCTTGTTTTGGCGCTTGTCATGGCAAAATATCTCGTTAAAAAAGATAAAATCCCAATCTCAAATCAGCTCTTGGATAATTACTTTTTTTGGGTAGAGATAGGTGTCATTTTAGGCGCTAGACTTGGCTGGGTTTTAGTATATTCAGGCGAAGTAAGCTACTACTTGACGCAACCTTGGCAAATTTTTAATCCATTTCATAACGGCGAATTTATAGGAATTCGTGGTATGAGCTATCACGGAGCTGTAGTTGGCTTTTTGCTTGCGACATATCTATTTTGCAAAAGGTATAAACAAAATTTATGGCAGCTACTTGATCTTTGTGCGGTTTGCATACCTTTTGGATATACATTTGGCAGGATCGGAAATTTCTTAAATCAAGAGCTTTTTGGACGAGTTACAGATATGCCTTGGGCGATAAATGTTTTTGGCCAACCAAGACATCCTAGCCAACTTTATGAGGCATTCTTAGAAGGTTTAGTTATTTTTATTATTTTATTTTTATATAGAAAATTTAAGAAATTTAATGGCGAGCTGATAGCGCTTTATGCTATTTTATACACTTTTGCAAGATTCATTTGCGAGTTTTTTAGAGAGCCTGATTCAGGACTTGGTTTTATTGTTTTTAATCTTTCAATGGGACAAATTTTATCGCTTATTATGTGTAGCTTTGGAATTTTTGTTTATATTATGCTTTTTAAGAGATTTACGAAAATTTAATGTAAACGTTTAAAAAACATTAAAGTAAATTTCTGATACGATTAGCTTTATCAATTAATACTAATATTTAAATTAGTATTAAGAAATGATAATTTATTTCAAATTTCTTAGGAGGGCTCATGACCGGGCTTATAGAAGGTTTTTTGGGAAAACGGTCGGACGACAAAAAAAGTCGCACACCAGCCGCTTGGGATAGATGGCAAAGTATTACAGGTTTTATTTTAGCCTGTTTTATATTGTGCCATATGGTTTTTACTTCTACTATACTACTTGGCAAAGACGCATTTAACGCTGTCGTAGGGTTTGCGGAGGCTAAATTTTTATTCGGCGAGGCTACATGGTGGATCACTAACGTCATAGCTGCGGTAATATTTGCCATTTTTATCGCTCATGCATTTTTAGCTATGAGAAAATTTCCAGCAAACTACAGACAATATCTAATGTTTAGAGGCCACAAAGACCGCATGAAACACCTTGATACTACGCTTTGGTGGTTTCAGTTTTTAACCGGTTTTGCTCTATTTTTCGCAGCCAGCGCACACTTAGTGGATATAGTCTTTGGTGGACATATTACTGCAGATAAATCAGCGGCTGCATTTCATCAACTAGAAATTTTCTACTTCGCACTACTTGTTTTTATGGTCGTTCACGCTAGTATCGGTATGTACCGCTTGTATGTCAAATGGATAAGCATTGATGGTGCAAATAAGCACGAAATGTTTGCCAAAAGAAATAAGGCAAAAACAATTGTATTTGCCGTTTATGGCATACTTGCTATAATTGCGCTAATCGCCGATTTCGTGTGGATCAGCCATTAAAAAGGAGCTAGAAGATGAATGTAAAATATTATGATGCATTGGTAATTGGTGGTGGTCTAGCTGGTCTTAGAGCTGCTGTGGCTGCTGGTGAAAAGGGCTTAAGCACCGTCGTTTTAAGTCTCATACCTGTAAAGCGCTCGCACTCTGCGGCTGCGCAAGGCGGTATGCAAGCCTCTTTGGGAAATTCAAAAATGAGCGAAGGCGACAACGAGGACGTACACTTTGCCGATACGGTAAAAGGTAGCGACTGGGGCTGCGATCAGCAAGTAGCACGTATGTTTTGTCAAACCGCGCCTAAGGCGATCCGCGAGCTAGCCGCTTGGGGCGTGCCTTGGACTCGTATAACAAAAGGCGAGAGAAGCGCTATCATCAACGCTCAAAAAACGACTATCGTAGAAAAAGAAGAGGTCCACGGGCTCATCCACTCTCGCGACTTTGGCGGAACTAAAAAATGGAGAACATGCTTTACGGCGGATGCCACCGGTCACACTATGCTTTTTGCCGTAGCAAACGAAGCTCTAAAGCACAACGTCGAAATTCACGATAGAAAAGAAGCTATCGCGCTAATCCACGCAAACAACCGCTGTTACGGCGCGATCGTTCGCGATCTAGTTAACGGCGAGATCAC
>CAUSCE010000031.1:0-13080 GCA_963530215.1 uncultured Campylobacter sp. | reverse complement strand
CACAGCATAAAATGCCTTGATCAAAACTCAAATCAAAGTGAAATAACAATAAAAATAAGGAGATAAAATGTGGCAAAAAGTAGCACTTCTAGCACTTTTGGGAATGACAAATTTATATGCTTTGAGCCTAAATGGCACTGCGCAGATAAAATCGCCCCTAAGCGTAGAGTTTGGGCTAGAAGATAAAGTCGATAAAAATTTTGTTGGTATGCTAAGTGATAAAAAGCTACTTTTGTGCCAACCAGCATTAAATGGTACGGTTAGATTTAATAGTCAAAGCTTGCTGCTTTTTACAAAAGATATGCATGCTGGTTTGGATTATAGCTGCAAGCTTGAAAACGGAAGCACTGCTAGTTTTGCCACGAAAGAATTTGAGCTAACAAAGATAGAAAAAATAAGCGACAGCAAATATATACTTAAATTTAATGATGAAGTAAATATTGAAGCTGTTAAAAATATTGCTGTAAAAGATGCGAAATTTAAAGCAATTGAGCTTTCTAATAATAGCTTTGAGCTTAATCTTGATAAAAATTTAAGCAATCCAGTTTTTGATTTTGGTGAAAAATTTGAGAGCAAATTTGGCGCGACGCTTTCAGGTGAAACGATAGTAAATTTTGCCGATGAAATAAGCGAAGAAAGCGTAAATATAAATGATAATGCAAAGAGTCTTGAGATACCAGAAATTTATCCAGTGAGCCTTGATAATGGCATCTTGGGCTTTAGAATTTATCTAAAAAATTGGCTTGATGACGATATTAACTTAAAAAAATTTATAAATATTAAAGGCGTAAAAAACTTTAGCATTAGTGACGTTAAATATAGTGACAACTATGAAGAAAACTCAGAACTTAGCGAGTATTATTACTACATTGATATTACAAGTGACGATTTTAAGCCACAAAATAGTTATGAAATCACAATTAAACCCGGTTTTGGCGATGATAGAAATGTAGTAAGAGAAGAAAGTAGCTATGAAGTAGTAGCTGGCAATTTCACTCCGTTTGCAAATTTTATAAATAATGAACCATATATCTCAAGTGTCGGTGAAATCGGTATCAGAAGTGCAAATTTGCCTGAGCTAAATGTAAGCATTGAAAAGCTAAGCGATCAAAATTTTAGATATTTCTTAAATTTTAATGACAATAACGAAGAGTTAAGCAACTTCAGCACAAAAGTGGCAAGCAAAAGCTATAAACTTGATGGCGCATTAAACGAAATTTCATTAAATAAAATCAAGCTTGACTTTGCCGGAGCTGGAGACGGCGTTTATAAGATAAATTTAAACTACGGCAAAGATAAGAGCGTCTCAAAAGTAGTCTATCTAAGTGATATCGCTGTAAATGCAAAGCTTGGCAAGGATGAAATTTTTGTATTTGCAAATCGTCTTGGCGAAAATACAATGCTTCCAAACGCAAATGTGAAAATTTATGGCAAGAAAAACGAAGAGATCGTAGTTGGCGCAACAAATGATATAGGCGTTTTTAAATTTAACAAAAAAGATATTTACAAAGATATCTCCTCAGTGGTTGTCTCTCTTGGAAAAGAGCAAAATTTTCTTATTTTAAAAGAAGACGAAGCGCTAAATGAAGCGAAATTTATGAGCCAAAATGCCAGTGAGAGCATCGATGCATACGTTCATTTTGCTTCAAATATCATAAGACCAAATGAGAGTTTAAAGGGTGCAATCTACCTAAGGGATAGAGATTTTAATCCTTTAAAAAATATGCCTGTAAAGATAAAATTTTTCGATCCACAAGGCAAAAGTAGCGCTGAAATTTCAAAAAATACAAATGACGTTGGCATGGTAAATTTTGAAAAAGAGATACTAAGCGATCTAAGCGGTAGATTTAATATGCAAGTAATTTATGCAAGCAAAGTGATCTCAAATGTGCCATTTTTTGTTGAGAGTTTTATGCCAAATAGGATAAAAAATGAGATAACGCTTGAGAGAGATAAATTTTTCGCAAATGAGCTTGTTAGAGCAAATCTAGCTAGTAACTATCTCTTTGGTGGCGCTGCTAGCGAGCTTGATGGCAGCATGCAGGTTAGCTTTTTTGATGATGAATATAAAAATAGTGAGTTTAAAGAGTATAAATTTAAAAACAATACGCTAAAACCAAGTGCTTATCCATCTTTTGAGAATGACCTCACTCTTTCAAAAGATGGCAAATCAAGCCAAATGATAGATCTTAGCTTTAGCACTAAAAATGCCTCTTCTATCATAACAGGCGTGATAAATTTCAATGTAAATGATGATGGCAAAAACGTAAGCGACACAAAAAGCTTTACGCTCTATCCTTACAAAGATATGGTCGGTATCGCAGCAAGCACGACATTTGCTGAGCCAAACGAAGATGTAAAAATAAGAACGGTTGTAGTAGATATGTCAAGTCAAAAGGCCGTAAAATCAAATTTAAAATTTGACATAAAACGTGTTACTTGGCAATACCAAAGAGATGCAAATGGCTATATAAAGTGGTTTCAAACGCTAGAAGATGTGGATAATTTTTATAAAGATAATGGCGAGTTTAGCTACAAATTTACACAAAGTGGCTCATATGTGATCATCGCTACAAATCTAGTAAGTGGAGCAAGCACAAGCCTTGATATGGACGTAAGTGGCTACAACTACTCGACTCTAGCGCCTACAAAAGAGCTTAGCAAATCTCAAATCAAACTAAATAAAAATATCTACAAAAAAGGTGATGAACTAAGTGCTGATATAAGCTCAGCTATAAAAGAAGGTATCGCCCTTGTTACACTTGAAGATGGTGGCGTGAAAGCTTACAAGGTCGTTAAGATAAAAAACAACTCAGCAAATGTGAAATTTAAACTTGATTTTGATTTTAGTGGACTTTACGTGAGTGCAAATATCTACCGCATGACAGATGGTGGATTAACTCCATTTAGGACTTACGGTAAGGTCTATGCTAAGGCTGATAAGTCATCAAGGATACTTGATCTAAGTCTTGATGCACCAAATACAGCAAAAAGCGATGAAAATATAAAAATTTCTCTAAAAACAAAGCCAAAAGCTTATGTAAATTTATTTATCACAGATGTTGGCGTGCTTGATATAACGTCACAAAAGCCAGCCGATCCACTTAAATTTTTTGACAAAATTTTACCAGATGGCGTTTTTGACTATGATATTTATAATATGCTCACAAACTATAAAGTCGAGGGCAAAACTTTAAGCTTTGGTGGTGATATGGCAGCACTTGCTATGGAGGCAAAAATGGCAAAACATGCTAGCCCGGTCGATAGTAAAAAAGTAAAAACATATGCAAATTTAGTAAGCCTTCAAGCTGACGATAATGGTGAAATTTCATACGAGTTTAAAACGCCAAATGGCTTTAACTCTGCCATTAGAGTAGATGTCGTAGCCAATAATGAAAATAGTATGAACGCTGTAAATAAAGAAATTTTAGTAAAAGATGATGTGATTATTAAGCCAAGTGCGTTAGTTTATCTGCTAAAAGGCGATGAGCTAAATGCGAACTTAAGGCTCATAAACACAACAAATGAGGATAAAAATTTAACCATAAAAGTGGCTAGCAGTAAAAATTTAAACATCAAAACAAAAGAAAATGTAAATTTAAAGCCGCTTGAAAATAAAACCTTTACATTTAAAATTTCAGCTCTTGAAGCTGGAGCTGGCGAATACAATATAACAATAAGCGACAAAAACAGCTCAAAAACAGCTCAAAATTTACTTGATGTAGTTAATCCTTATACGATAAGCACCTATGCAAAAAGTAGCGTCTTTGATAAAGAGAGTATGATCTCGCTTCCAAAAGGCTTTCACAATGTTAGTATAGATGCGTCAAGCTCGGTCTCAAGTGTGCTATTAGCAGCTTCTAAAAATTTAGTCGAGTACCCTTACGGATGTTCGGAGCAAAGGAGCTCAAGACTGCTTGCGCTTTTAAATTTAAAGCCAAAAGATGAGCTTGAAAAAAATGATCAAAAGAGGTTTATTACAAGCGGTATGAGTGAGCTAATTAAGATGCAAAAACCAGATGGTAGCTTTGGCTACTGGAGCGATCTAGGTAGTACAAATGCATTTGCTTCGATCTATGCAACTGATGTACTGCTTGATCTTGAAGAGGCTGGATATGAGCTAAATAAAAATGTAAAGCAAAGAGCATTAAATTCGCTCTTAAAATATACAAACACAGATATTGAAGCTCTATATGCTATCTATGTAAGCTCCCGCGCAAATGTTGCTGATAAATCAGTGCTAAATAAAATTTATGACCACAAAGCTTACAATACGACTGCACTTAATAAATATCTAATGGCAGCAGCTCTAAAGCTAAACGGCTTAAATGACGAAGCAAAGGTGGCGCTGAAAGACATCAAAAAAGCTCAGGTGGCTGATTACAGCAGGGATTATTCTAGCTTTGGCTCAAAGATGAGAGATAATGCATTTATCTTGTATCTGCACGCAAAATATTTTGAGAAAAACGACTACTCAGATGATCTTGCAAATTTCTTGATCACAAATTTAAATGAGCTTAGCTCAACGCAAGAGCGTGCATTTACCCTTAGAGCGCTAAATACCTATTTTGGCAAAGATGTTGGTGAGAAAAATAATAAATTTAAGCTTAGCTACAATGGCGAAAGCAAAGAATTTGATGGCCTTTTAAGCGTATCATTTACAGCAAAAGATGGAAATTTTACCATCACACCACTTGGTGAAAACAAACTATATGCCACTATTTTAAGCTACGCTTATGTGCCGCTTGAGATTAAGCATAAAATAGAGCCAAAAGAGCTTGATATCTACCGAACATTTGTGGACGAAAAAGGAAAAGAGATCGATCTAAATAGCCTAAGAGTAAATGATGTTATCTACTCAAAAGTTGTGATAAACTCAAAAACAATGGTCAGAAACGGCGTGATAAATGAGATCGTAAGTAGCTGCTTTGAGCCAATAAATGAAAATTTAAGTGGCTTTAATAAGAGTCTTAAAGATAGCATTGAGCTTGAATATCAGAGCATAAAAGATGATCGCGTTTTAAGTTTTTATGCATTAGATAGTGACAAGAGAGAGGCTGTGCTTTACACCCCTTATCGTGTAAGACTTGGCGGCAAATGCTCGCTTGGCGCAGTCACAACTGAAAATATGTATAACGAAAGACAAAACGACTACGACCTAGCTCAGAGAAGCTTTACTGTCAAATAAGCCATATAAATTTCGGGGCGTTTAACCGCCCCAAGCCCATATTTCCCCACTTTTGCAAAGATTTTTTTAAACAAATTTTAGATAACATTAAGCATTTTTTAAACGAAACTGAGGAGACAAAAGTGGCAGAATTTTACAATGCAAAAGAGATAGAAGATAAATTTTATAAAATTTGGGAAGAACGTGGATACTTCGAGATAGACGCAAACAAAGATATCCAAAAAGATGGACGTAAATTTTGCATTATGATGCCACCTCCAAACGTGACTGGCTCGCTTCACATCGGACACGCCCTAACCTACACACTTCAAGATATCATGACTCGCTACAAGAGGATGGACGGCTACAAGACACTTTGGCAGACAGGACTTGACCACGCTGGTATCGCTACTCAAAACGTCGTTGAAAAGCAGCTCCTAGCACAAGGGATCAAAAAAGAAGAGCTTGGCCGTGAGAAATTTGTAGAAAAAGTGTGGGAGTGGAAGGAGAAAAGCGGCGGCATGATCGTCCATCAGATGCGCAAGCTCGGCATCACTCCGGCTTGGTCTCGCCAGAGATTTACTATGGATGAGGGTTTAAGAAAAGCTGTAAAAAAAGCCTTTGTAAATTTATACGACAAAGGACTAATTGTCCAGAAAAACTACATGATAAACTGGTGTACGCATGATGGTGCGCTTTCTGACATCGAAGTTGAGCATAAAGAAAACAAAGGCAAACTTTATCATTTGAGATACTATTTTGCAGACAAGCCGAGCGAATTTGTTGTAGTGGCGACAACTCGTCCAGAGACCTACTTTGGTGACACCGCCGTAATGGTAAATCCAAACGACGAGCGCTATAAAAATTTAATCGGTAAAAAAGTGGTGCTACCTATCGTAAATAGAGAGATCGAGATCATCGCGGACGAGCACGTTGATATGGAGTTTGGAACAGGTCTTGTTAAGGTTACACCTGCGCATGATCAAAACGACTACGAGGTTGGCAAAAGGCACGACCTTGAGTTTATCACCGTATTTGATGAAAAGGGTATTTTAAACGACAAGTGCGATAAATTTGCAGGTCTTGAGAGGCTTGAGGCTAGAGATATCGTAGTAGCCGAGCTTGAAAAACTTGGCAATGTCGAAAAGATAGAAGACTACGAAAACCAAGTAGGCTACTGCTACCGCTGCAAAAACGTCGTCGAGCCATACATCTCAAAGCAGTGGTTTGTCAAAAAAGAGATCGCAGACGAGGCGATACAAAAGGTCTCAGAGGGCCTTGCTAAATTTTACCCGCCGCACTGGATAAACAGCTTTAACGCGTGGATGAGAGAGTTAAGAGACTGGTGTATCTCACGCCAACTTTGGTGGGGGCATCAAATTCCAGTATTTTACTGCGATGATTGCGGTTATATGTGGGCTGACGAGGGAGAGCCATGCGAGTGCAAAAAGTGCAAAAGTAAAAATTTTCACCAAGACCCAGACGTGCTAGATACGTGGTTTAGCTCTGGTCTTTGGCCATTTAGCACGCTTGGTTGGGGTAATGAAAATGAGCTAAAAAATGAAAAATGGTTTGAAGGCGATTTGGCTGAATTTTATCCAAACAACCTACTAATCACTGGCTTTGATATATTATTTTTCTGGGTTGCTAGGATGATGTTTCAGGGTGAAAATGCCCTTGGTAAGTTGCCATTTGACGACATTTATCTGCACGCACTCGTAAAAGATGAATTTGGTAGAAAGATGAGTAAAAGCCTTGGCAACGTCATTGACCCGCTTGATAGCATCAATGAGTATAGCGCCGATATATTGCGCTTTACGCTAACTCTTCTAGCCGTTCAAGGACGCGACATCAAGCTACGCGACGCTAAGATGAAGCAGGTAAGAAATTTCACCAACAAGCTTTATAACGCGAGCAAATATCTCATGCTAAATGAGAGCAAATTTGAAAATTTAGAGGATATCAAGCTTCAAACAAAGCTTGGAATTTATATGAATAGCCGCTTTAATGAGTGCGTGAGAGAGGTGCGCGAAAACATCGACGCCTACCGCTTTAACGACGCTGCAAACACACTTTATAAATTCCTTTGGGATGAGTTTTGTGACTGGGGTATTGAGCTTAGCAAAGCTGACAAAGCGAGTGTAAAAGAGCTTGGAAGTATATTTAAAGAGGCGATGAAACTGCTAAATCCTTTCATGCCATTTCTCTCAGAGTATCTATTTCAAGAGCTTAGCGGCACACAGCTTGAAAATGCAAAATCAATAATGGTTATGAGCTATCCAGAGATAAAAGGGCGAAATTTAGAGGTTGAGAAGAAATTTGAGCTAGTTATCGAAGCGATCGTGGCTATTCGCCGTGCAAAAGCGACCATCGATCTTGGCAACTCAAAGATAGCAAAAGCCTTTGTTAAATTTAATGATAAAATAGATCTTGACGAGGTTAAAGAGTACATCAAGCTGCTTGCAAAATGCGAAGAGATCGGCTTTGTAGATGAGAAAATCGAAAATTCAATAAGAGATGTGAGCGAAAATTTAGAGGCATTTGTCCCGCTTGAAGGGCTTGATATGAGCGGTATCATCACAAGGCTAAGGTCTCAAAAGACAAAGCTTGAAAAAGAGATAGCTAAGCTTTCAGGCATGTTAAATAACCAAAATTTCGTGGCAAATGCGCCAAAAGAAGTTATAGAGACAAACAAAGAGGCGCTAGAGAGCGCTGAGGCTAAATTTAAAAAAGTATGTGAAGAATTAGAAGCTCTTGGAGAAAAATAGTGATAAAGATAGAAAATTTAAGCAAATTTTATGGTGATACACAGATCCTTTTTGATATAAATTTAGAGGTTAAAAAGGGTGAAATTTTTGCTATCGTGGGACACAGCGGTGCTGGCAAATCAACGCTTTTAAGATGCATAAACGGGCTTGAGAGCTATCAAGGTGGCAGCCTAAAAGTCTTTGATAAAGAGATAAAAAATTTAGATGAGACGCAGCAGAGACATTTAAGGCGGGATGTTGGGATGATATTTCAGCATTTTGCCTTGATGGCTAGAAAAAATGTTTTTGAAAACGTCGCTACTCCGCTTAAATTTTGGGGCTATAAAAGCGATGAAACTGAAAAAAGAGTGAGAGAGCTTTTAAATTTAGTCGGTCTTGAAAATAAGGCAAAAAGCTATCCAAGCGAGCTAAGTGGCGGTCAAAAACAGCGTGTCGCCATCGCTAGAGCGCTTGCTTTAAATCCTAAAATTTTACTAAGCGACGAGGCGACTTCAGCTCTTGATCCAAATACTACAAATCAAATTTTAGAGCTGCTTGAGAAGATAAATAAAGAGCTAGACATTAGTGTCGTCATCGTCACGCACGAGATGGAGGTTGTAAAATCGATCGCAAAACGCGCGATTCTGCTTGAAGGCGGCAAGATCATAGGCTCTGGAAGTATTGAGGAGCTATTTTTAAAGCCAGATGAAAAGATGAAAGAGTTTTTAGGCGAAGTTGAAATTTTGCCAAGCACTGGCACAAATATCAGGCTATTTTTCCCAAAAGAAGTGGCTCAAAACAGTGTGATCACGCACATGGCTAGAAGCCTAAATATCGACTTTAACATAGTTTGGGGCAAGCTTGAGAAGCTAAACGAAAATGTTCTTGGCTCGCTTGTCATAAACATAGATGAAAAAGATAAAGAAAACGTACTTAACTACATCAAGCAAAGTGGCGTTTTGTGGGAGGTTGCTTGATGTTTGGTATTGATTTTTCTAAATTTCCAGATGTATTTTCTAGGATACTGTTGCCAGCTATAGGCGAGACGCTATATATGAGCATCGTCTCTACCCTGCTCGCCTTTGCTATAGGCCTCATACCCGCGGTTTTGCTCATACTTTCAGATAAAGATGGACTAAAGCCAAACAAACAGCTTTATTTTGTACTTGATATCGTTATAAACGTGCTTAGAAGCTTTCCATTTATTATCCTCATTATTGTGCTCTTTCCAGTTACAAAAATGATCGTAGGCACAAGTATTGGCACCACAGCTGCGATCGTTCCGCTAACTATCGGAGCGGCTCCATTTGTGACAAGGCTTATTGAAAATGCTCTAAAAGAGGTTGATAAAGGCATAATTGAAGCCGCCAAAAGCTTTGGAAGCTCGAAATTTCAGATCATCTTTAGAGTGATGTTTGTAGAGGCACTTCCTGGCATTATCTCGGCATTTACGCTAACGCTTATTGTAAATATCGGCTTTTCAGCGATGGCTGGAGCAGTTGGTGGTGGTGGACTAGGATCTGTCGCTATAAACTACGGATATCAAAGATTTCGCCCAGATATCATGCTCTACACCGTGGTTATTCTTATCATTATGGTTCAAATTTTTCAAGTTTTAGGTAACCACTTATATAAAATTTCTAAAAAATAGGCCTTTGTTTTTATCTGATTTTAAGCTTTTTTCCTTAAAATTGCCCGAATTAATTTTTAGCTGAAAGGATAAAAGATGAAATCAGATATGTGCCACATGTGCCGCCTATTAAAAAACGCGTTGTCGAAAGACTAATCTCTAAGCACAAAATTTCTTTTTAAGTGCTTAGAACTAGCTTAAGCGCTTAAAAAGAAATTTAACCCTCTAGCTTAAATTTATCCTTTTTTGGTGCTTGGCAAATTTTTAAAAAGGATAATAAATGAAAAAACTACTTCTTACCTCTTTAGTTGCTCTTGGCCTTAGTGTAAGTGCAAATGCAGCTGATAAATCAAAAACAATAATCGTTGGTGCTACACCTATCCCTCATGCTGAAATTTTAGAGGTTGTAAAGCCTATTTTGGCAAAAGATGGTTATACGCTTGAAATTAAAGAATTTAACGACTACACCACGCCAAATCTTGCAACAGAAGATGGCGATTTAGATGCAAATTTCTTTCAGCACCTTCCATATTTGGACGAATTTAACAAAAACAAAGGCACTCACCTTATAAAAACAGTTGGCGTTCATCTTGAGCCAATGGGAGTTTATTCTAAAAAGATAAAAGACATCAAAGATCTAAAAGATGGTTCGACCGTATCTATCCCAAATGATCCGACAAATGAAAGCCGTGCTTTAGATATCCTTGCAAATGCTGGACTTATTAAGCTAAACGATAATCCACTAAAAACTCCGCTTGATATAGTTGATAACCCTAAAAAGCTTAAATTTGAAGAGATAGAGACTGCTCAAGTACCAAGAACGCTTGATGACGTTACTATCGCAGTTATCAATACAAACTACGCTCTAAATGCTAATCTTAATCCGGTAAAAGACGCACTTGTGCTTGAAAGCAAAAATAGCCCGTATGTAAACTACGTTGTAGTAAAGTCTGGTAACGAAAATAGCCCTAAAATAAAAGCTCTTGATAAGGCTATAAACTCATCAGAAGTTAAGAAATTTATCGAGATCAAATACAACGGCGCGATTCTTCCAGCATTTTAATTAAAATTTTAAATAAGCGACGTGGAAGCTTTTACCTTTTTAGCGTCGCTTAAACCAAATAAAAAAGGAAAAACAATGAAATTTATCAAACTTTTAACCGCATCTTTAGTTGCTCTAAGCCTTCACGCAGCCGACAAGGACCATACCATAGTTGTTGGCGTTTCGCCAGTACCACACGCCGAAATTTTAGAATTTGTAAAGCCAAAGCTAAAAGATAAAGGCTACGACCTTGTTATCTCTGAAATTTCAGACTACTCTATCCCAAATGTCGCCACAGAAGATGGCAGTTTGGACGCAAATTTCTTTCAGCATTTACCATATCTTGAGGAGCAAAACAAGGCTAGAGGCTTACATCTTGTAAGTGTTGCAAACGTGCACGTCGAGCCACTTGGCTTTTATTCTAAAAAGATAAAAAACATAAAAGAGTTAAAAGATGGCGCAAAAGTTGCGATCGCTTACGATCCATCAAATGGCAATAGAGCACTTAGAATTTTAGAAAAAGCTGGTCTTATCGAGATCGATAAAAACGTAAAAGTTGCAACTATAAATGACATAGCTAAAAATTCTAAAAATTTACAATTTGTAGAGCTTGAAGGTGCCCAGATACCAAGGACGCTTGATGATGTCGATATCGCTGCCATTAGTACAAATTTCGTCCTTGATCTTGGCATGAGCGTGGCAAAAGACGCACTTTTGCTTGAAGACGCCAATAGTCCTTACGCTAACATCATCGTTACAAAGGCCGGCAATGAAAACAATCCTAAAATCAAAGCTTTAGTTGATGCAGTACTTAGCCCTGATACTAAAAATTTCATCATTACTCGCTATAAAGGCGAAGTTATACCTGCATTTTAAAATAGGGCGAAAGCTCGCCCCATTTTATTTCTACTGATAAATCTTATGCAAAAGGTAAAAAAGTGAGAGTGGCAAAAAATATAGAGCAAATAGCGTTAAGAGCGTTATTTTAGTAGATAGGGACATAGGGTAAAAAATGAGAACTCAAAATGCAAAATTTGCAAAATTTAGGCATTTTTTTGCATTTTGAAAGCTAAGGCTTCAAATTGCTTCAAAAACTTCAAAAATAGCTTCAAAATCACTTTAAATCACGCATCTTAGGACCTTACCCACAATATACACTTGCACATCGTCGTCTGGCCCTATGTCGTAGCTTTCGTAGTCTTTATTGACGCTTTTAATGTGCAGTACGCCGTTTGGCGACTTTTGAAGCAGCTTAACCATAAAATTACCGCAATAATTTATGATATATAACCCATCGCCGGCAAAAGACGCCGTAACGTCTGCTATAACCCAACTATCAGGGAAAAGCATCGGCACCATAGAGTAGCCGTCCACCTTCATGCAGCGCACGCGATCGGTATTTTTAGGGCGAACTTTAAAGAGCATTTGCGAGAACGGCACAAGAATATCGGTATCATAAATTTCTATGCCGTCAATATCGACGCTCTCGCCTGCGCCCACGCTTGAGCCGAGTTGCCTTATATAAATTTGATCATTTTTGATTTGCTCCAGTTGGGAGCTTTTAAGGTTTATTGATTTGTCGGACACATTGACGGACATTTTTTTTCGATTGTCGGACACATTGACGGACAAAAATTCGTCTAAAAAATCAGATGGCGATACATTAAAGGCTGATGATATTTTTTTTAAATTTTCATAGGTGAAATTTTCAACAGCACCAGCTTCATATTTCTTGATAGTAGAAATAGATATTCCTGATTTTTCCGATAAATCACTTTGTGTCCATCCGTAGTAATCTCTATATTCCTTCATCCTCAAAGAAAGTTCCATATCTTACTCCAAATCTTATAAAAACCTTGACAAGTTCTTTAAATTATACTATAATTCTAAATCAATTAAGAAATAATACATAATCTTACTTAAATTCGTTTATAAAAATGCAAAGAATTTATGTAAAAGTTTGTAAAAATGCAAAAATAAGAAAAACAAATAAAATAAAAAAGGGAGCAATAGTGGCAAATCTAGCAAAACCAATCACTAAAGAGGTTAAGCGAAAACTAAAATACGATCTTAAAGATTACTGCGAGATGCGCGGCCTTAGTTTAAGCAGTCTATATAAAGGTTACGTGAGCCAAAAGGCTCGTAAAATACTAGAAAAAGACGGGATAAAAGTAGCCTAATATGTGGATAAATAGCAAAGAAGCGGCTGAAATTTTGGGCGTAAAATACGATGCATTACAAAAAGCAACGCGTCGCTCCGAAAAGGCTGGAAAAAAATTTTGCTCTATAAAGTTCCATAAATTATACTTTGAGTATATCAACGGGCGTGGCGGCGCATCCGGCAAAACCCTCCAAATTTGGATCGATGACGCCGTAGCAAACGACGACCCAAGCAAAAAGGAGCCAGACGATGAGAAAAATAGTATTAACGCTAACCTTGATCATAGCCGCGGTAGCGATAGCGCCGATTTTTGCAGCGCTGTGGATAGCGCAG
>CAUSCE010000030.1:0-13270 GCA_963530215.1 uncultured Campylobacter sp. | reverse complement strand
TTTGTCGAGATTTGTTTTTTCATAATTTCTCCTTTTGAAATTTTTTAAAATACTACTATAAATTTTCTAAATTTTTAGTCTCCAAAAGCTATAATGGGCAAAAGTTCGAAAGGATGAAGATGCAAAATATACTCGCACCAAATGAGTTTTTAGATGATTATGTACTCGGTGCTGAGTTGGCTAAAAATGCTGGCATCTCATCAAATGCTTATCTTTTTTGGAAAAACGTCATAAGTGCTAAATTTGAAAACTCAAGAATAGTTTTTCTTAGAAAAAATAGCATTCCAGTCAAATTTCAAAACATTATAAAAACCTGTACGCCTTTAAATGGTCTTATTCCAACAGGCGTATTTTGCTCTTTTACCTCGCTTGCTCCTTCTCATCTTGTAGCAAAAAATGGCTCTAAGATCTACGAGCTCTTTAAATTTTATGAGATTTGCGGCATCAAATTTATAGACTTGAAGAAATTTTATGATGATTTTAATCTTAGCTATTCTTATAGAATTTACATTGAAAAGTGTAAATTTTTCTCACCTGCTCCATTTGAAAAACGCATAAAATTAACTGAAACGATGTGTCTTGGATATTACTAAAGTCCGCTAGCTAGCTTGCTAGCGGGATAAATTTATATCTTTTTGTAAGGTGCTTGACCGACTTCGTAGAAGTTATTGCCCTCGCAGTCGATAGCTACTATCGCTGGAAAATCCTCGACTGTTAGCCTTGCAACTGCCTCTGGTCCTAGTTCTGGATAAGCCAGCACTTCATATTTTTTAATACTTTGGCTAATGAGCGCTCCGATGCCGCCGATAGCAACCATATAAACACAGCATGATTTTTTCATAGCCTCGACTACTGCGTCACTCCTGTAGCCTTTACCGATCATACCATTTATACCAACTTCATTTATCATAGTTGGGGTGTATTTATCCATTCTGCCACTTGTTGTTGGGCCTGCTGCTCCGATAGCTTGATTTGGCTTGGCTGGAGTTGGTCCGACGTAGTAGATAGTCTCACCCTTTAGTTCAACTGGTAGTTTTTCGCCGCGTGCCAATGTTTCAGTAAGTGCCTTATGTGCAGCGTCACGAGCTGCTATGATAGTGCCTGATATTAGGACATTGTCGCCTGCTTTTAGGCTCTTTACCACCTCTTTATCAAATGGTGCTGTTATTCTTTTTACTTCTGACATTTTCTCTCCTTAAAGCTCGGCATCTGCGTGGCGTGCAGCGTGGCAGTTGATATTTATAGCAACAGGAAGACCTGCTATGTGAGTTGGATACCACTCGACATTTACTTTTACGGCAGTAGTATCGCCACCAAGCCCTTGAGGACCAACGCCGGTTTTACAAGCAAGCTCTAGTAACTCATCTTCTAATTTGGCATATCTTGGATCAGAATTTTTACTATCGACTGAACGAACTGCTGCTTCTTTTGCCAAAAGTGCTGCCTTATCCATCGTACCGCCTATGCCAACGCCTATTGTTAGTGGAGGACAGGCATTTGGTCCAGCGTATTTTACAGCCTCCAAAAAGACTTTTTTTACACCCTCTATACCATCAGCTGGCACAAGCATTTTTAAAACTGATTTATTCTCACTACCAAAACCTTTTGGAGCCACTTTTATCTTTAGCTTATCTCCTGGCACGATTCTAGTGTGAATGACAGCTGGAGTGTTGTTTGTGGTATTTTTTCTCTCAAAAAGTGGCTCAGCAACGACTGACTTTCTTAGATAACCTTCAATGTAGCCTTCCGCAATACCCTCATTTATCGCATCTTCAATATATCCACCCTCAATATGCACATCTTGGCCGATCTGCACAAAAACAACCGTCATACCGGTGTCTTGGCAGATAGGTGCAACGCCCTCTTCCGCGAGCTTAGCATTTTGTAAAATTTTGCCCAAAATGTCTTTGCCTAGTGACGAGCTTTCGCTACTTTGAGCCTTTGTAAAAGCAGCTTTTAAATCTGGCGTCACGACATAACAGGCCTGTTTGCAAAGCTTGGCAACGACTTCTCTTATATCTTTTACATTTATTATTCTCATCTTTACTCCTCGTAAAAAACAATTTTTAATTATATTAACTATATTTAAAATTTAAGATTAAATTTTACTGCTGGATATCTACTCGAAAAAATTTATATGAGTTTATTTTGCATGACTACAACTAGAAGACTTGTCTAAAACAAATTTAATAAAATAAGCGATGGCGAAAATTGAGTCTAGAGCATCACAATATTGATAGAAATTTACATAACATGGCTTATTTAAGCCATAAATATATAAATTTAAGACTGAATGCCCTCCTCTTCATTTTTTATCTTTTTTCTAACTTTTACACGTGAGATACTGGCTCCATCCATCTTTCTTACTTCGTAGTAGCAGTTTTCATCCTCGATCTTGTCCCCAACTACTGGTAAACGACCGATTAAGTTGAAGACATATCCACCGATTGTAACTTGATCTGTCTCTTCATCAAAGCTTATACCAAGAACCTCTTCAACGCTCTCTAGATCGTATCTGCCTTGAAATTCATAAATATTGTCATTTATCTTTTTATAGTGTTGATCGACTTCATCGTGCTCGTCATTAAAATCACCAAGCACCTCTTCCATTATATCTTCCATCGTAAGAAGTCCGGCTGTGCCGCCATACTCATCGACTACGAGTGCCGCTGAAATTTGCTCTTTATTCATCATTACAAGCACTTTTGAAATAGAAAGGCTCTCAGGCACGATGACAAATTTACGAACAATTGAGTCAAAACTCTTCTCTTTATCTTTGCTAAAGTGAAGCTGCAAAATATCTCTAATGTGTATCATGCCCAAAATAATATCTTTTGAGCCGTCTATATAAGGAAAGCGAGTGTATTTTGACTCAAATACAACTTGTAAATTCTCCTCAAAACTCTTTTGTTTATTTATGCAGATCATATCGCGCCTTGGCGTCATGATCTCTTTTGCGACTGTGTCACTAAAATCAACTGCATTTTTAATGATCTCAGTCTCAAAACTATCAAGCACGCCACCCTTTAAACTCTCGCCAACGATGATTTTTATCTCTTCTTCAGAATGCGCTAGCTCATTCTCTTTAGCTGGCTGGATACCTAAAATTTTAAGTCCAATGGTCGCTAAAATATCAAAAAGCTTAATTACAGGAGAAAATAGCACCCAAAAAAAGTGAAGTGGACGAGCGATTTTTAATACTGAAGTCTCAGCCTTCGCGATAGCAACTGACTTTGGCACAAGCTCACCCATTACAACGTGAAGTAATGTAATAAGCGTAAATGCGATCGCAAAACCAACCGTATGAACTAAGATATCGCTAAAGTTGAAGAAATTTTTAAGTGGGGCTTCTATAAGTCTTGCAACTGCTGGCTCACCGATCCAACCAAGAGCAAGTGAGCTTAGTGTGATGCCAAGCTGAGTGGCACTAAGATAAGTATCAAGCTTGTTTGACATCTCAAAAGCAAGCTGAGCATTTGGCTTTTTCTCTTTGATAAGCTCTTCAAGTCTAGACTTACGAACTTTAACAAGAGAAAATTCTGATAAAACAAAAAAGGCATTTAGTAAAATGAATACAATGGCAAGTATTACCATTAAAAGCGAATTATCGCTACTGGGGTTCAATTATGATCCTTAAGAGTTAAAAATTTTTGCCTGATTATAGCGAATTTATATTTAGCGGTCAAATTAGCCACGCCCAAAAGTAACAATATTTCTTAAATTTAAGATTTATAAAAACTTCTTAAATCATATTTTGATAACATTATTTTCATCACTAAATTTATGGATTTTACAATGAGCAAAAAGAATTTTTCATCGCGCTGGGCATTTATATTGGCCTGTGTTGGATCAGCAGTTGGCATGGCAAACGTCTGGGGCTTTCCTTACAAACTTGGCACAAATGGCGGTGCAGCGTTTTTACTCATCTATGTTTTTTTCATAGCTCTTTTTTCATACGTTGGTCTAAGTGCGGAGTATGCGATCGGCAGACGAGCAAAGACTGGTACGCTTGGATCATATAAATATGCTTGGCAAAGTAGAAATTTAGGTGTATTTGGCAGTATTATTGGCTGGCTTCCGCTTGCTGGCTCACTTTGTATAGCCATCGGCTACGCAGTCATCATCGCCTACGTACTAAAAGCCCTTACTCAGGCACTTACTGGCTCATTTATGAGCGTTGATACGAACGTTTGGTTTAACTCATTTGCACTTCAAGACTACTCAGTCTTGCCTTATCATTTTATTATCGTTGTTGGCACGCTTCTTACACTATTTTTTGGGGCAAAAAGTATCGAAAAAACAAATCAAATAATGATGCCACTGTTTTTCGTATTGTTTAGCATTTTGGCTATAAATGTCGCGATGCTACCAAATGCATTTGATGGATATAAATTCCTTTTTATTCCTGACTTTAGTAAGCTTGCGGACCCGATGGTATGGGTTTCTGCGATGGGCCAAGCCTTTTTCTCGCTCTCTATCACAGGATCTGGCATGATAGTTTATGGAGCTTACCTTTCAAAAGACGAAGATATCGTTGAAAGTGCTAAAACAACGGCCTTTTTTGATACTATTGCAGCTCTTGTGGCGGCTCTTGTTATGATCCCAGCGGTCTTTGCCTATGCTATGGATCCAGCCGAAGGTCCAAAGCTACTTTTTGTAACGCTTCCAAAAATTTTACAAAACATGATCGGTGGACAAATTTTTGCCATTATTTTATTTACAGCTGTTATCTTTGGCGGTATCACTTCACTTCAAAATATGTTTGAAGTAGTCGCCGAGTCACTAATGCATAAATTTCCGTTTCTTAGTAGATTTTGGACACTCACGCTACTTTGTGCAGTTTGCTTTGGCATAGGAGCATTTATGGAGCCTATTAGCAGTTGGGGACCTTGGATGGACTTTGTGTCGATCTATATTATTCCAATCGGCGCGGTAATCGGTGCTATTTCTTGGTTTTGGATTATTAAAAAAGAAGAAATTTTAGACGAGATAAATTCTGGAGCAAATAAATCTTATAGTAATTTCTGGTATTTTGTAGGCAAATTTATCTACGTTCCGCTAACATTTTTACTTTGTATCATAGCCGTAAGTAAGGGAATTTCTTTTTAAATTTAGCTCACCAAAAATGAGCTAAATTTAAAAATTTTTGAAGTTATCTTAGTTTTTTTGTGCCGATGTAAGTAGCAAAAATTTCTTGCGAGCCATCTTTTTTAAATAAAATAACATCGTATTGCTCGGCTTTACTGCCTTGCTCCATACCTTGACTCTCCATCGGCATGCCAGGTACTGCGATACCAACTACGTCTTTTGGCTTAAGCTCTAGTAGACGTTTTACCTCATCGGCTGGAACGTGACCTTCTATGATATATCCATCGATGATTGCTGTATGGCAGCTTGAAAGCTCTAGCGGTACGTTAAATTCTTTCTTAACTTTAGCTATATCATCTACTTTTATGACCTCTTCGCTAAATCCAGCCTTCTGCATCGCCTCACCCCAGCTAGTACAACATCCACAAGTTGGGCTTTTATAGACCTTCATATCAGCCGCGAACGCAAATGTTGCAAAAAAGCCAAGAGCCAAAAATGCTAATTTCTTCATCATTTTCCTTTACGTAAAATTTGCAAAATGATATAGCTCGCATTTAAATTTTATATAAATGCTTAATATTGCTTGCTATAATTCGCCAAAATTTACAAAAGGCACTTTATGTTTTCATCATTTTTTAAAGATAAAAAATGGGCACTCTGGGCTTATGGCGGAGCGATATTTATCATTTTGCTTCTTGTTTATCAAACACACCTAAATGTCCGTATAAACGAGTGGTATAAAAATTTCTACGACATCGTGCAAAACTCAAAAGATCATGATGTAAGTGAGTTTTGGCGAGAAATTTTTAACTTTATAAAAATCGCTATGCCTTACGTTGTGACTTACACTGTGATCTCATTTTTTGCTAGCCACTGGGTCTTTCGCTGGAGAGAGGCGATGACGTTTAGATATCTAAAATTTTGGCAAAACTGCAAAAGTGACATCGAAGGCAGTTCGCAGCGTATCCAAGAAGATGTCTACCGCTTTGCTAAAATAATGGAAAGCCTTGGCGTACAGGTTTTAAGGGCGATCATGACGCTAATTGCCTTTATACCAGTGCTTTGGGAGTTAAGCAAGAGCGTGAGTTTGCCTTATATCAAAGATATCGAAGGCTCGCTTGTTTATATCGCTTTAATAATTAGCATCGGTGGCTTAATTATTTCGTGGTTTGTGGGCATTAAACTCCCACATATCGAGTATAACAACCAAAAAGCAGAAGCGGCGTTTAGAAAAGAGCTAGTTTACGGCGAAGATAATAAGTCTAAATTTTGCCAGCCAAACGTCATGCTAGAGCTTTTTACGGGCGTAAAGTTAAATTATTACAAACTATTTTTGCACTACGGCTACTTTAACCTTTGGCTCATCTCTTTTTCACAAATTCTTGTCATCGTGCCTTATGTCATCATGGGAAATGGCCTATTTAGCGGTGTTATAACGCTTGGTGTGCTTATACAAGCTAGCAACGCTTTTTCACAAGTCAGAGAGAGTTTTAGCGTCTTTATCGACAACTGGACGACAATAACAGAGCTAAGATCTGTAAATAAACGTTTGAGAGAATTTGAGAGAAATATAAACTATAAGGCATAGGCGTAAATTTACATACCAAATAAACTCTAGTAAATTTTAAAATTTCATGAGCGAGTAATTTCGGCTCTAAAATTTGAGCTAAGCTATAAGCGAAGCCAAATTTTAGTAGTCAATTCTTGCGAGTGAATGAGATTTTAAAATTTGCAAAATAGCTTTATTAAATTCGTAAATTTCTTTTTATTTAAAAGGGAGACAAGGGGACTTGAATTACGAAGCCGTCCCCTTATCCCCCTTTTTGAATCCCCTAAACCCCTCGCACGTTAGGAGTGGCATGCAATCGTGCTGACGCACTGCATGCGTTTTATTTTAGAAAATTTCTGACAAATTTTAAAATTTGTAAGCCGTTTCAGCTCCAAAATTTAAATTTATCCCCTCGTTTAACAATGCATATCCAACTCAGGCTATAATACGCAAAATTTTAGTCCAAAAAGGATAAAAATGAAAAAATTTTTACTTACATTGTTAGCGACTAGTTTATTCTTCACTGGCTGCTCAAGCGTTACAAAAGCAGGCGTTGTTGGTGCTGATCGTAAGCAATTTATGTTAGTCTCATCAGAAGCTATGGAGCAAAGCTCAGCCCAAGCTTATGTCAAGACACTAACAGCTGCTAGAAGCAAAGGCGAGCTAAACGTCGATCCTATACTTACAAAAAGGGTTCAAGATATTGCCAAAAGGCTCATCGCTCAAACTGGAGTTTTTAGAGATGACGCTCTAAAATGGAAGTGGCAAGTAAATGTCATTAATGAAGATACGCTAAATGCTTGGTGTATGCCGGGGGGAAGGATAGTCGTTTATAGTGGCATCATAAAAAGGCTAAATTTAACAGATGCGCAGCTAGCTGCGGTCATGGGACACGAGATCGCACATGCTCTTAGGGAGCACAGCAGAGAGCAAGCAAGCGCTGATCAGATGAAAAGCATAGGTATCTTTGCAATAGCCACAGCTACTGGCCTTGACGATCTTGGAGCTAATGCTCTAAATTTAGCTAGTGAATACACTATATCACTGCCGTTTTCTCGCTCGCATGAGACCGAGGCTGATCACATCGGTACTGAACTAATGGCAAGAGCCGGATACGATCCAAAAGAAGCGGTCGAAGTCTGGGTAAAAATGAGCAAGATGAGTGGCGGAAAGGTACCTGAAATTTTAAGCACTCACCCATCAAACGAGAGCAGGATAAAAGATCTAAAAGAGATTGCAGCAAAGCTTGAGCCAGTCTATCAAGCTACTAAAAAAGGTTAGACTTGATCGAATAAATTTGAGCAATCTTAATGGTTGCTCAAATTTATAACTAGTACATTTTAAAAAACTACGACTGCTAATATTCGGCTAGTTAGCAAGAGTCTTGGTTTAAAGCCCATAACAACTCTCGCCCAATTTTTGTATATAAAGAAAATGGCGAAATTTTAGGCTGATGTTTTATTAGTGATTTTAATTCTAAATTAGCTTACAAAATAAGTGTAGAAATAAGTATCTATACAGCCAAAAAGGCTCTTAAATGGGGCATCGGCAAACAGCTTTTAGCCCACAGCCTAAATGAAGCTAGAGAGCTAAATTTAAAAAACATCATCGCACTAATCTTTAGCAAAAACAAAGCAAGTCTTGGGCTCTTTTTGAAATTTGGCTTTGAAAAATGGGGCGAACTGCCTGGCATTTGCCTGATGGATGGCGAGTACAAAGATGTCGTTATCTTGGGGCTAAAGCTCTAAAAGCCAAGCATTAAGCAAATAGAGATATAATTCCACTTCTTAATGGGTAGATGTCCGAGTGGTTTAAGGAGCACGCCTGGAACGCGTGTGTGGGGCAACTCACCGAGAGTTCGAATCTCTCTCTGCCCGCCACCACTTACAATCAATTATAATCTTTTATAAACACCAACCTTTACTGACTAATTTTTAAAATAATACAATTACTAATGTTAAAAATGAGGTGCGGTGATATTAAAATTAATAGTAGAATTGCTATCTTTTTGATTTGAAAATTTTTCATCATAATTTAATGATTTAATAAGGCATATTGTAGCGATAAAAATTATAGTTATATTAAAAAGCCAAAGTTTTGAGCAAAACCTATTATTTTCTTTTTTGCCAAAATGTATTTCTCGTATAAAATTAAAAAGTATATTTAATATATTGACTATAAAAATACCTAAGAAACATATGATAGATACGAGCTTAAATGTATTTGGCTTATCTATATTTTGTAATATGGATGAAGAAAAAGTCATATTTGCAACAAAGGCTATGATTATCGAGGCAAATATACCAAGAATAGTTATGTATTCTCTTTGCATACCTTTAAGATTATCTTTCGAGTCGTTTATGGCTTTTTTGACCCCATTAGCATCTTCCTTTAGTCCCAATATAGTCTTTTCTGTTTCTGTAATCTTCCGATGATATTCAGATTCAGACTGTATTATGTCTTGCAGTCTAAAAATTTCCAAATTAATATGATCTTTTAGTTTAAAAACTTTTTCTATAAAATTATACTTTGCCTTGTTATTGTTGCTATTGTTTATATTTTCCTCATATTTTAATATTATTTTTTCAAAAATATTCTCAATATTAAAAGACATAATTTGCAAAATATCTTCTTCAATTTCTTCTTTTTTACCTTCAAGGCACTTTGCTTTTTGCGATACTACATATTTTGTTATCGTTGAATACGCGTGTCTGTAATGGGTGTTGAAATATATATTTTCTAGCTGTTTTATCGCTTGGCTATAAGAAATAGATTCTGTTACATCCACTTTTGGCGTATTTATTCTATTTTTTATAGCTCTTGCTATATCGGGCGTAATTGGTTTATTTTTTGGCGAGTCGCCATCTAGTTTATTTTCAGATATATATTTTAGAAAAGCTTCTAATTTTTTATTAAATTCTTCAAGTTCTTTCCCGACAACCATTTAAGCATCGGCCTCTTTTCTTATATCGTCTCTGCTTATAGTAACTCTTCTATCTGGGATGTATGTATTTGCCCATGCTCCAGTCTCTGCATGACTATATTCTACAAGAGCCCAGGGATCAATTTCAACAAGATAGTCTATTAAATTGTTAATATTTTGTAATCCTTCCCCAGTTATTACCTCGCCATCAGCGTTTTTTTCCGATGAAATATCAATCTCTTCTTGTCTGTCGTATATTTTTACTCCTCCATTAATGGCGAATTTTCTATATACATCAGGTATTACGGGTCCATGTCTCCAAGCTTGAAATTCTTCATTTGCGTTTATTAAGAAACTTTTGGTGTCATGAAGATAAAGTAAGTTGACAAAATATAATATTTTTTGCAATTGTAGATTACTGATAGGTCTTCCTAATTCAATACTTCTATTAATTATATAGTTTGCTAAATCCATTGCTTTCATTTTTTTTGCTCCTTTCAATAAAACTTGATTGAATCATATAAAAACTTTTAAGACATCTATTACCCGAAAAAGTCAAAGTAGTAAAAGGACATTAGTTTTTACAGTATATTATCAAAAAATTAAAAAATATAAAATATAAATCAAGCATTTTAAACACAAGAGATAAAATAATTGAACATTTAATGTCGTTTTTTGTGTTGCTAGCTATCATTATCGCTTTAGTCCTTGGTGGGCTAACCATTAGCTTTGTGCCAAATTTACCAAGCATCAAGATAGATCCAGAGCTTATTTTCATCATATTTTTGCCGCCACTTCTTTACGAGGCCGCGTGGGCAAACTCACTAAAAGAGCTCTTTAAATGGCGCCGCATGATCGGTAGCTTCGCCTTTATCGTGGTTTTTATAAGCGCAGCAGCGGTTGCTTTGATAGCAAATTTAGTGATCCCTGGCTTCTCGCTCGCCCTTGGCTTCATGCTAGGAGGCGTCGTCTCGCCACCAGATGCGGTGAGTACGGCAGCTATCCTTAAATTTGTCAAAGCCCCACGCAGGATCAGCGCCATTTTAGAGGGCGAGAGCCTTTTAAATGACGCCTCCTCACTCATCATCTTTCGCTTCGCCGCGATTGCAGTCACGACTGGGCAATTTATCTGGTATGAGGCGGTTGCTAGCTTTGTTTGGATGGTAGTTGGTGGCGTCTTAGTTGGTCTTTTGGTGGCGCTTGCGGCTTATTTTTTACATAAAATTTTGCCAACTGATGAAAACAGCGACACGATAATGACGATCACGACGCCTTATATCATGTATATCTTGGCTGAGGAGCTAGGTGCTAGCGGCGTTTTGGCGGTGGTTTGTGGCGGACTTTATCTCTCAACTAAGAAAAATGAAATTTTCACCGCTTCAACAAGGATCCACGCAGTGCCCGTTTGGAACAACCTTATTTTCTTGCTAAACGGCCTTGCCTTTACCATGATCGGACTTGATCTGCCTGAAATTTTAGCAGGCCTAAAGCGAAGTGGCGTATCGCTCTTTGAGGCGATCTCTTATGGCGTTTTGGTCACTGCTGTGCTCATCGTTATCCGTGTTATGGCATCTTATAGTGCCGTTTATATCACGATGTTTATGAAGCGCTTTATCAGTGTGGCGGACGATCGCAACCTAGGCAAAGCGACACCTTTTATCGTCGGCTGGGCTGGCATGAGAGGCGTAGTCTCGCTAGCTGCGGCACTTTCTATCCCTGCCATGGCTGGGAGCGAGCCATTTCCGCACAGAGACCTTATCTTGTTTATAACATTTATCGTGATCTTGCTAACGCTCGTGGTTCAGGGCTTAAGCTTGCCACTACTCATCAAAAGCACGAAATTTCCAGACTTTAATGACCACATGCCAAATGAGCTTGCAAGGATTAGAATCAAAAAGGCGCTTGCGCAGGCGTCGCTTAAATTTAAAAACGAGAAATTTGCAAACGAAGAGAATTTCTTGCTTAAAAAGCTTGAAGAGGTTTGGAATTTCGAGCTTGAGAGCGAAAATTTTGAGATCAGTGACGAAAGTAGGCAGAGGTATTTTGAGATTTTAGAAGAGCAAAGAAAGGCGCTTTGCGAGCTAAACAAAGATCCAAAGATCGATGAAGAGGTGATTAGAATGTTTTTATATCACATCGACCTTGAGGAGCAGAGATGGCGTGCGCATAGCGAGCACTAAATTTGCTCCATTTTGAAATTTATTAAGAGCTATAAATTTAGAGCTTGCACCTTATCAACAGCTACAAATGCCCAGTGCATAAATTCTTGTTTCGGTTTGTATTTGCCGCTGTTAAAATACTCCACTAGTCGCGCCTCCTCCGCTTCGCTTAGCTCGCCGCCAAGCCCCCAACGCGTCTTTTGTATGAGCTCCCGCGCACTTGCTTCTGGACCCGCATGGCACTTAGCCTTTATGTAGCTTAGGCTTGGCAAATAGCCCATTTGAAACAAGATGTTTAAAAGATAGACGAAGTCGGGCTTTTGCTCCACCTTGCGCCCTATCGCGCCCAAAACATCCTCATCCACGAAACTACCGCCAACCTTAAACGTGATGTAAAGCGCCTTTTTGGTCTTTGAAAGAAGCTTGCAAAGCGCGGCTTTTAGATCGTCCACCTCAAGGCAGCGCGAGGCCAAAACCACGTCGCACTCAGGCACGTCCGACCAGTCGTCCTCAAAGGCTTTTTGCGCAAATTTAACGTTTTTCGCGCCGTAAATTTGAGCGTTCTCGCGGGCAAACTCTAGCATCTTAGGCGAAAAGTCGTAGCCGTAAATTTGATCTACTTTTTTAGCCGCCAGCACGCTTAATGCACCCGCTCCGCACGCGAAATCAAGCAGCGTAGAAACGCCCGTAAAATCAACTTTATCTATAAATTCTCGCGCGTAGGTGCTTTTCATCACGCCCTCGTTGAAGCTGGGCGCCTTTTTGTCCCAGTCCGTGGCAAATTTTTTGCCAAACGAGCTTCTCGCCTTTTGCGCCTTATAAAGCGCGTCAAAGTCGATCTCGTCGTAGTTTGAAGGTAAAATCATAATCTATCCTCGTATCTTTCGTAGTTTATGCCGTAAATTTTATCGATATTTTCGGCATTTATGAGCTGCTCGCTGCGCCCGAAGGCTAAAATTTCGCCGTCTTTTATAAACAGCGTCAAATTTGAAACGAATTTCGCGTGACGCGGGTAGTGCGTCGTCTGCACGAAGGTGTAGCCCTCATCCCCCAGCGCTTTTATCATCTCTAGCAGCCTAATTTGATTGCCAAAATCCAGCCCGTTGGTCGGCTCGTCCATAAAGATCACTTTCGCGCCCTGAACCAGCGTGCGCGCGATGTAGGCTAGCTGCCGCTCGCCGCCGCTAACCTTTGTGTAGGGCGCATTTTTTAGATGCGCGATACCCATCTTTTCCAGCGCCTGCTCGGCTAGCTTTTTATCCGCCGCGCTAAAGCTAGAAAACAGCGGCGTCCTACACAAAGCGCCCATTAGAGCGACGTCAAAGACGCTGTAGTCGTATGAGGGCGCGTGCGTCTGCGGCACGTAGGCGACGAGAGAGGCGAGCCCCTTTTTACCGTAGTCGCGCACGCTTTTGCCCGCGATTAGCACCTCGCCCTCAAATTTTAAAAATCCGAGCATTATGCGAAGCAGGGTGCTTTTGCCGCTGCCGTTGGCCCCTAGGATGCTTAGCGTATCGCCCGTCGCGACGTCAAAGCTTATGCCCTTTAGCA
>CAUSCE010000029.1:0-18098 GCA_963530215.1 uncultured Campylobacter sp. | reverse complement strand
AAAAGGCAAAGCAAATGCGAAAAAAGGCATGCGAGCTAGGCGATAAGCAAAGCTGCTAAATTGATAATAAGGTATTTTGATAAAAAAATTTAAAATGATAAAACTCTATAAAGTCTTAACATAGCCAGCAATGTAGAGTAGTAGTTTTTAGCATATTTATAAATACTGCAAGAAGTTTACTAATTTATATTTTTAAGTTTATAAAAGCTCTACCATACTTTTTTTATATTAGCCAGTGAAGTAAAGTTAAATTTTTACTTCACTAGGCTCAAAAGTAAAATTTTTACAGAGCTTGTGTTTGCTTATATTTTTAGCTATCAAAAACAATCGACAAAACCAATTGATAAATTTTCTGCTAAATCTTATTTCTAATAAAAGTAAATATTAACTTTCTTAAATAAAGCTAAATATAACAATGTAATTTTAAGTCATTAGATTATAAAATTTTTTTAAATTTTATTTTTAAGGATTGCAACATGAAAATGCTATTTTTAGCCCCTGTCTTAGCATGTAGTCTTGCTTTTAGTGCCGATGTCATCGCAAAAGATGCCAATATAACGCTAGATGGCAAGATGATAGGAAAGATCGAGGTTTTAACACCAGTTGAAGTCGTCGAAAAAGGCGATAAAACGAGCAAGATCAAGGTTAGTGGTGTCGTGTCAGCAAACTACTTAGCCCAGCTTCAAAGGAACATAGAAGATCCAGAAATTTTTGTAGCTTTTGACAATGAGAATGAGGCAAATTTCAAAAAAATAAAAGATCTTGAAGATGACTACGGCGAGGTTTGGTACCAAGTTGATGGGCTTTATGAAGTGCCAAATGACGCGCTTGGTGGCAACCAAAAAGAGCTTTACGCCAAGGCAAAGAAAATTTACGAAGAGACCTGCTCAGCATGTCACAGGCTACACGAACCAAATAGCTTCACAGCTGCTCAGTGGCCAGCAAATTTATCTGGTATGGTCGATGCTAAATTTGTCGCACTTGATGAAACTGATCTAAATTTAGTGCTTAAATACCTACAACACAATGCCAAAAAAGTAAAATAAATTTTCATAAGGGAGAAAATATGAAAAGACGAGATTTTATAAAATTTTCTGCACTTGCTGCCACAGCGGCGCAGGCAAACAAGATAGAGGGCGTGACTAAGACCATTTTTGACCAAAACAAAACCTTTGGCGCAAATAGATTTGGCCTATTTTGGGCAAATACCAACTCAAATCAAATCGTCTCTGTTGATCCATTTGAGGGCGATAAATTCCCAAATACCATGAACAACAGCTTGCCAGACCTTATCCAAAACGAAAGCCGCGTACTCTATCCATACGTGAGAAAGAGCTACCTAAAGGCAAAAGGCGCAGCTAAGAGTGAGCTTCGTGGCAAAGAGGAATTTGTGCGTGTTAGCTGGGACATGGCCCTTGATCTAGCAGCAAAAGCCTTAAAAGAAAATTTCGACAAATATGGCCCTGAGAGCATCTACGGCGAGTGCTACTGGTGGGGCGGTAGCGGCAAGATCAGCTGGGGCAGGACTGTTGGTCACAGGATGCTAAAAGTGCTTGGCGGATACGTCGAAGAGAGTGGCGATTATTCAACTGGAGCTGGCCTTGTTATCATGCTTCACGTCCTAGGCAACAGCGCCGTTTATGATGCTCCGACAAAGTGGGAGGCTATCGCTAAAAACGCTAAAAATGTTGTATTTTGGGGCACTGACCCACTTGTAACTGATCAAATTTCATGGCAGCCACCAACACATGATGGCTATCTTGGCATCAAAAAGATAAAAGAGGCAGGCATAAAAACTTATAGCGTTTGCGTCTTTAAAAACGACACCACAAGATACCTTGACTCTGAAGCTATCATCGTTCGTCCAAATACCGACGTAGCAATGATGCTTGGCATGTGCCACTATCTATATGAAAACAAGCTTTATGACGAGGAATTTATCAAAAAATACACAGTTGGCTTTAATAAATTTAAAGACTACCTGCTTGGCACAACCGACAAGGTAGTCAAAGATATCAACTGGGCTAGCAAAATTTGCGGAGTAAAAGCTGAGGATATCGCAAAATTTGCAACAGCACTTGCAAAAGAGCCAAGCGTCATCATCGCAGGCAGATCACTTCAAAGACAAGATCACGGCGAGATGAGCTTTTGGGGTATCGTAACACTTAGCGCGATGCTAGGTCAGATAGGCAAAGAGGGACTTGGCTTCGAGTTTAACCTCTACCACTCAAATGGCGCTACAGACAAGATCGCTCCGTCACTAAAAGGCATCAGCACTAGCATAAGCGAGAAATACGACAACGTAGATGGCGCTCCTTGGAAGAAATTTAAAAACGTCACCATCCCATCTTCAAGATCGATCGAGGCTTTGCAAAACCCTGGCAAAGAGATAGACTATGACGGCTCAAAGATCAAGCTACCACACATGAGAGTGGCTTACATGGCGTCTGGATCGATGTTTACAAGGCATCAAGACGTAAATAACGCCGTAAAAGCGTGGCGTAAATTTGACACCGTAATAACAGCTGAGCCATTTTGGACAAGCACAGCAAAACTAAGCGACATCGTCTTGCCAGTAGCCATTGAAGTCGAGAGAAATGACATCAACCAAAGCGTGCCTACAAACGAGTACATCGTGGCATATAAGCCTATCGTAGAGCCTATGGGCGAGAGCAGGAGCGATTACTGGATCTGCTCACAAATCTGCAAACGCTGGGGCAGAGAAGAGGTCTTTACAGAGGGCAAAGATGAGCTTGGCTGGGCGAAAGAATTTTACGCAGACGCAGCCGAGCAAGCTAAAGGCATAAATGTCAAGATGCCAAGCTTTGATGAGTTTTGGAAAGAGGGATATGTCAAATTTGACAAAGACAATGAAGAGACAAAATACTACACAAGACTTAGTGCATTTAGAGAAAATCCACACAAAAATCGCCTTGGTACGCCATCAGGCAAGATAGAGATATACTCTCCAACTATTGCTAAATTTGGCTACAAAGACTTTGCTCCA
Source organism: uncultured Campylobacter sp. (assembly GCA_963530215.1). Classification (GTDB taxonomy): domain Bacteria; phylum Campylobacterota; class Campylobacteria; order Campylobacterales; family Campylobacteraceae; genus Campylobacter_A. The sequence continues at coordinate 15,091 of CAUSCE010000029.1, read as the reverse complement.
CACTTTGCTTGGATCGAGCCGTTTGAGTGGCTTGGTAGTGAAAAAGCTAAGAAATATCCATTTAGCATCACAACCCCACACTCAAGATACCGCTTGCACTCTCAGCTAAATAACTCAATAATCAGAAACTACGCTGAAGTTTGTGCTAGAGAGCCGATGCTAATAAATACAAACGACGCTAAGAAAAAAGGCATCGCAACTGGCGACGTGGTGAGAGTATTTAATGACAGGGGTGAAATTTTAGTAGGAGCGCTTGTCACTGACATTATCCCAGAGCGTGTCATCGCCATCTGCGAAGGTGCATGGTACGATCCCGAAGTACTTGGCGAAAAGAGCCTTTGTAAGCACGGCTGCATCAATGTCCTAACACGCGACAAAGGCACATCTAGCATCGCTCAAAGCAACTGCGGACATACGATACTAGCGGATCTTGAAAAATATAAAGGCGAGATCAAACCAATAACTGCGTTTTCTAAACCAAAAATTTTACAATCTTTGTAGAATTTATATAAATTTAGCCCTCGTTTGAGGGCTAAATTATTTTTAGGTCATTTATATCTTCAAATTTGATCCTAGTTTTTACAACCATAAGAATTTTGTTTTTGAAATTTACATCGGAGATTAACCCTCTAGTACTTGCATAGGTATAGCCATCATAGTAGCTCACATATACTTCATCAGCTGGTCTTAGTTTGTTTATCTTTTTTAAAATTTCATCGACTTTACCTTCATCAAGATCTAGTTTTTCGCATTTTTCTCGCTCTTTTTGTCGCAGGGCTCGCTCTAAGGTCGAGAGAGGATTAAATGAGCTAAAAATTTTTGCTCTATCTTTACTCGCCACTTTTGTGCCCTCCGATCTTTTTATTTCGGTCTTGCCCAGTGGCTTCTGGTAGTAGATCGATCGCTCTTAAAACCGAGTTTTTACCAAATTTTTCTTTTATGAGATTTAGGGATTTTAAAACCGCCTTTTCTTTAGTGTCATCCTCAAAAAGACTAGAGTGAGCTAGGCTCTCTTTTACTACGTCATTTGCACTGATGCTAATTTGCCTAATCAGCCCAACATTTTTTATCTTGTTTAAAAGTAGCTCTTCGGCCAAACTCATCAGCACACTTGAGACATTTGTTGGTGTCTTAAACCGAACGCTTGCACGTTGTAGTGGCTCAAGCTTATCGGCAAATTTTATATTTATCGTTATTCCACTTGCCATTACTTCTTTGTTGATCATCCTAAGCGCTAGCCTATCAGCCATCTCTTTTAGTACGACTACCGCCTCGCAACGCTCATAATCTCTTGGTAAAATTTCAGAGCTAAAGTAAGATTTTGTGCTTGGTTTATATGCTTTTATGTCAGCTATTGTCGTTGGCTCTATGCCATTTGCGTGATCTATCGTTATATAGGCATCGACTCCAAAAAATTTCTCAAGTAAGCTTCGCGGAGCATTTGCTATATCTTTCATACAAAAAATTCCATGTTTTTCCAGTTTTAGTCTAGTTTGCTTACCGATACGCCAAAAGTCATCTAGCGGTTGATGCGTCCAAAGACGTTCTTTATAAAGCTGCTCGTCTAAAAATGCAATCCCATCATCACTGTGCTTAGCTAGGATATCAAGGGCGATTTTTGCGAGGTATAAATTTGTACCCATGCCACAGGTGGCTGTCACGCCAGTAGTTTTTAAAATTTCATTCATTATCTTTTTGGCTATGGATTTTGCGTCGGTATTATAAAATTTAACATAAGAAGTAAGATCGATAAAGGCCTCATCGATAGAATAGACGTAGATATCGTCTTTTGAGACATATTTTAGATATATCTCATAAATTTTAGCCGCATAGTCGATGTAAAACTGCATTCTAGGTGGTGCAATGATAAATTTTATAGCCTTTGGTATTTCAAAAAGCCTGCATCTATTTTTTACACCTTTTGCTCTAAGAGCTGGGCTAACGGCTAGGCAAACACTTCCGTTGCCACGACTATCGTCAGCCACGACTAGGTCGGCTTTAAACGGATCAAGCCCTCGCTCCACGCACTCAACTGAGGCGTAAAAGGACTTTAGATCAATGACGGCATAAATTTTTTGTGCTTCGTTTTTCATTGGGTGATTATAGATGAAAATTAGTAAAAGTTCGTTTTTGAAAAATCGATCTTAAAGCTAAAATTTCTAATAAAAATTTTTTAGAAACAAAATAAGTAAAATGGATAAATTTTACTAGTGGAGTTAGGGTAAATGCAATGCATAAAGAAGTTAATGTAACTAACCGGACCTTCTATTGAAAAAAACTAGACAATCAGGTGTTTATATTGGTTTAACAGATAGAGGTGATGTAAATTCTAGCAAAGTAAAAATAAAAATGGCGAGTCTATGCTTGGGGCCTTTGCTATGCCAACATTTGATAACAGCGATGAAGATGCCAAAATAGATGGTAGAGTTAGAAACTATGGATTTGGTATTTTTTCAAGGCTAAAATTACCACGTGATTTTTATATAGATATCATGGCAAAAGCTGGTAAGGGTCAAACCAAGGTTGATGCAAAAGATGTAGATTATAAAACTTCAATGCCATATTACAATGCTAGCTTTGGCGTCGGCAAAAAGATAAAATTTGGTAGTTTTATGCTTGATGGTGGGCTAAACTACGCACTCTCTTATGTCGGTAGCGATGAGGCAGATATCGGACAAAGCACATTAAAATTTAGCAGCGTTACATCAAGTAGAGCTAAAATTTACTCAAAAATAGCCTATGATGCTGGTAAATTTAATCCTTATGGAAAAATTAGTGCTGAGTATAAATTTAACACCAAGTCAAAAATAGCGGTGATCCAAGAAGACGAGGAGATCAGCCTAACCCAAAAAGGCACAAGCCCAGAGGTTGAGGTCGGTCTAAGATATACGCCAACTTATGCAACACTCATAAATTTTGGCATAGCACAATCTTTTGGTAAAAAAGATCAAAGTAGCGCAAAACTTCAGTTTGCTTATAGATTCTAAAAATTTAGTGGCTTTTTTGGGCCACTAAATTTACTTATTTTTATAGATTTAACCGTAAATTTTCTTTAAATTTTCAAGCTTTGTGCTTGTATTTAGTAAGAGCATATCCGCAAGAACTAGCCTTATCATCGCGGTTGCAACGACGCTTCCTCGTATGCCTATGCATGGATCATGCCTACCTCGTAGTTCAAAATCAACCGCCTCGCCAGCTAAATTTAGCGTCTTTTGCTCTTTAAATATCGAAGGTGTAGGCTTAAAATGGCTCTTTAGTACGATCTCGGCGCCACTGCTTATGCCGCCAAGTATGCCACCAGCATTGTTGCTCAAAAAGCCAAGCTCGTCCATCTCGTCGTTGTTTGCTGAGCCCATCATAGAGCTTACATTTACGCCAGCACCTATCTCAACGGCCTTTACGCCGTTTATGCCCATCAAAGCAGCTGCTAACGCGCTATCTAGCTTATCATAAAGGGGCTCACCAAGACCAGCTGGCACTCCTCTAGCCACGCTTAAAACCACAGCTCCCACGCTATCGTGCTCGCTTCTGGCTTTATTTACCACTTCTTTCATCGCTTCTTCATTGCCAAGAGCATAAATTTGAGAATTTTTAGCAAAATTAAAGTCTATTTTATCGCTAAAAACTTTGCCTATACCAAGCACTCCACTTAAAATTTCTATATTAAACTCATTTAAAAGCAGCTGCGCAAAAGCCCCACCAGCTACTCTAACGGCCGTTTCTCTTGCGCTTGAGCGTCCGCCGCCTCTGTGATCTCTAAAACCATATTTTTTGAAATATGTAAAATCTGCATGGCCTGGACGGAAAATTTCACGTAAATTTTCATAGTCGTTTGATTTTTGGTTGTTGTTAAAAATGGCAAAACCTATCGGTGCTCCAGTACTCATGCCATCAAAGACGCCGCTAAAAATTTCTATCTTATCGGCTTCATCTCTTGCGGTTGTGAAATTGCTTTGTCCAGGGCGACGCTTGTCAAGCTCACTTTGGATGAAATCTGTATCGATCTTTAGCCCAGCTGGAAGTCCATCTATCACACCACCGATCGCCACTCCGTGGCTCTCACCAAAGGTTGTTAAAGTTAGTTTTTTGCCAAAAGTATTCAAAATTTTTCCTATTTTTTGATTTTTTCTAGTGCGATTTTTGCTGCAAGCTGTTGGGCTTGCTTTTTAGAGCTGCCAACGGCGCGTGAAATTTCTTTGCCATTTAGTAGCAAGGCTATCTCAAATTCTTTCTTGTGATCAGGACCTGACGTGCCGATGAGTTCGTATGTTGGTATGACACCAAGACTAGCCTGAGTGACCTCTTGAAGAGCGGTTTTGTAGTCCTTTTCTAGGTGTGCAAAGTCGATCTGTGGATAGCAAAGTTCAAGCAGAGCGATCGAAATTTCTCTCACCTTATCAAGTCCAGCCTCAAGGTAGATAGCGCCCATCACTGCCTCAAATGCGTCGCTTAAAATGCTATCTTTCTCACGTCCGCCATTATTCTCTTCAGCCGTGCTTAGCCTTAAAAATTTACCCATTTTTAGATGCCTTGCCATATTTGCAAAGCTTTTTTCATTTACAAGTGCGGCTCTTAGCTTACTCATATCGCCCTCTGCGATCTTGCTAAATTTTTTAAAAAGATATTCAGCCACGAGCAGATCCATCACCGCATCGCCCAAAAACTCGAGCCTTTCGTTATTTAGGACCTGCTTGGTACTTTTGTGCGTTAGCGCCTCTTCTAAAAGTTCAGTTTTTTTAAATTTATATCTAAGATTCTCTTCAAATTCTTCTAAAATTTTCATCTTTCATTCTCATCTTTTATTTTTAATGCCTCATCTCTTGCCATCTGGTCGCATTCCTCGTTTTCAGGGTGTCCAGCGTGCCCCTTAACCCAGCTTGCCACGACTTTGTGAGGCTTTGAAATTTCTAAATACTCCTGCCAAAGCTCTACATTTTTTACGTTTTTAAAATTTCTCTTTTGCCAGTTAGAAAGCCATTCATTTATGCTATTTACCACGTATGAGCTATCGGTAAAGAGCCTTACTTCGCAAGGCTCTTTTAACGCTTTTAACCCCATTATCGCAGCTTTTAGCTCCATTTGGTTATTTGTCGTATATGCCTCGCCGCCGCTTGCTTTTTTCTGCGCTTCGTTAAATCTCAATATATACGCCCAGCCGCCAGCTCCAGGGTTTCCAAGACATGAGCCGTCGCTAAAAAGTGTTACTATCTTCACTTGGTTTTTCTGTGATGTGGGATAAAATTTTGACACTTCCTAGCTCGTGACAGACCGGACATCGGTAAAAGTGCATGGGAAATGAGTTTTTGCAGCTTTTGCAAACGTAGTTAAAGCTTAGCCCAGCCGCCTCAAATTTAGCGTCTTTTAGCCTTTTTATGGCATTTAGCTCAAAGCCGTAAATTTCACATGGCTCATCTATATCGCCCTTTGCGTAAAAGAGGGATTTGTATTTTGGATCGCTTAAATTTATAGGCGTTTTTAGATTGTAAAGCAGATCGATCACATCTTCAAAACGAGCAAAATCTTTTAAATTTTCTAAATTTTCATTGTGCCTTATGAAAAGTGCTAAGATCATACGTCTTAAAAGCTCAAAATTTTGGCTAAGACGGGAGAGAATTTCTACCTTTTCACTAAAGCTTAAATTTCTATCATCAAGCGTGCTGATCGCCTTTATATAGGCCTTTTGATCTTTTACATTTACACCAAGCTCTTCAAGAGAATTTAGCGCATAAAGAGCTTCTTTGTAGTTTTTAAGTTTTTCATCTATCATCGTTAAAAAGCGAAGTGCAAGCACATTTCTTGGGCTTAGTTCAAGCACTTTTTCAAAGACTTCGCTAGCTTTTTTTAAAAATCCGGCCTTAAAATAGACCTCTCCAAGCTCGTTTAGAATAAATTCTTTTTCATTTTTATCTCTAACTTTGCCAAGTGCGATGAGATAAACACTAATTGATTTTTCAAAATCACCATTTTTGGCAAAAGTTTGCCCTAGCATGCAAAGGCTTTGGGCGTCTATCTCTGGGCTTTGTAGCATTTGTTTATGCTCGCTACTTATGCCATCTTTGCTATCAAATTTTCTTATAAATTTTTCAATGCGTTTTTTCTCATCTTTGCTTGAAAAGATACCCCAAGCATAGCTTAATGCAGCTATCATCAAAATAATGCTAAATAAAATAATAAGGCTAAATATCGGATCTCTATGCCCAATGAAAAAAATATCCACGCTCATACTTTGTAATAAAATTTTACTTTAATTATAACAAAGCGGTTGTATAATTTTGCTTATGATAGATCCAAAATCCATAGAAAAACTCAAAAATCAAATCGATATCGTTGACATTATAGAGCACTATTTGCCAGTCAAAAAAATGGGTGCAAACTATAAATGCGTCTGCCCATTTCACGATGATAGAAATCCTAGCATGAGCATAAGTCAAAGCAAGCAAATTTTTCACTGTTTTGCTTGCAAGGCCGGCGGAGATGCGATTAAATTTGTAATGGATTATGAGAAACTTACCTATCCAGAAGCTATCGAAAGAATAGCTAGCCTTGTAAATTTTAGCCTCGAATACACAAGCGACAAAGCCCCAACACAAAAAGAAAATAAGCATATTTTAGAAAAGGCAAATGCCTTTTATAGGAGCGAATTTTTCAAGCATGAAGCCGCTGTGAGATATATCTATTCTCGTGGCATAAATGATGCGATGATCGAGAAATTTGAGCTTGGCTGGGCAGGGGAGAGCGCTAGTACCATTAGGCTTTTACAAAATGAAAATATCGAGCCAAAAGAGGCACTTGAAGTTGGCATAGTAAAACAAAATGAGAAGGGAATTTATGCTAGTTTTATCGAGCGTATCACATTTCCAATATATGCGCACACGGCAAAATTAGTTGGCTTTGGCGGTAGAACGATCTCAGATCATCCTGCAAAATATGTAAATTCTCCACAAAGCATGGTTTTTGACAAGTCAAAGCTACTTTACGGCTATCATTTAGCTAGACAAAGTATTTTTGAAAAGAAGCAGATCATCATCACAGAGGGATACTTAGATGTTATCATGCTTCATTTTGCAGGCTTTACAAACGCTGTTGCTGTGCTTGGGACTGCGCTTACGACTAATCACTTACCACTTTTAAAAAGAGGCGAGATAAGTGTAGTGCTTTGTTTTGATGGCGACTCGGCTGGTATAAATGCCGCCATAAAATCATCTCGTCTTTTGGTGCAAAACGAAATAGATGGAAGCGTTGTAATCATAAAAGATGGTGCAGACCCTGCGGATATGGTCTTTGCAGGTAGAAGCGACGAGCTAAAAGAGATGTTTGGCTCTGGGACTGAGCTTGGCGAGTTTTATATCGAGCAAGTTGCTAAGAAATACGACATATCACGCCCAGTGCAAAAGCAAAAATGCTTAGAAGAGATAGTGGAATTTACAAATTCTCTAAAGCCAATAATCGCAAAAAGTTATGAGTCGTTAGTCGCAAAATTATTAAAGATAGAGGCTGGTACATTTAGTCTTAGTAGCCAAAGATACAGTGGCATTCAAAATCAAAAATTTGCAAATGCAAATAGACAAAATGAGCAAGGCTCTCAAAAAAAAGAAAAAACCGATATTTTGGAATTTAGCGTTTTAAAGAGCATGCTTGCAAATAAAAATTACGAAACTATTGTTTTAAACGAACTTGAGGAGAAATTCTTCTTGCACCATAAAGATTATTTTCAAGCTGTTTTATTGCCAAATATTGAAGATAATGCGGTACTTGTTAGAGAAATTTATGTTGATGAAAGCTCAAACATAGCTTCTAGTGAAGATAGCCTTAAAGAGGCCATTTTAAAGCTAAAGCTAAAATACTATGAGAAGTTTCGCGAAGATACCAGAAAATCACAAAAACCAAATAAAATCGAAATAATGCAAAAAATTTCAGAGATTATTAAAGGCTTACACAACAAGCTACAAAAAAATTAGATTTCAAAATTTAACACTTATTCAGCTTTAAATCATAAAACTAAATGTAAAATGTTCAAAGTAATAAATGTTTTTAAGATTAGTTTTATTTTTAAGGATTTATTATGATAAATTTTAAAAGATTTGAGGCGAATTTTAATGCTATAAGCAGATTTGGAGCATTAAAAGGTGGAGGGCTAACAAGGCTTGCATTTAGCAAAGAAGACTTGGAAGCTAGGAATTTTCTTATAAATTTAATAGAAGAAAATGGCTTTAAACTTAAAATTGACAATGTTGGCAATATCTTTGCCATATATGATGATGGCTGTGAGCCAGGCGAGAAGCCAGTTTGTGTGGGCTCTCATATAGATAGCGTGCCAAATGGTGGCTTTTATGATGGTACGCTTGGCGTTATGGCTGGACTTGAAGCATTAACCTCGATAAAAGAAGCTGGCATTAAGCTAAAGCGTCCGCTTTGGCTGATAAATTTTTGCTGTGAAGAGTCAAGTAGGTTCAAGACAGCGACCATTGGCAGCAAGATAATAAGCGGAAGACTTGGTCTACAAAGGCTTCATGAATTAAAAGACGAAGATGGCATTTCGCTTTTTGAAGCGATGATTAAATTTGGACTTGAGCCACAAAATTTAAATGATTCTATTTTAAAAGAACACTCACTTCATTCATATTTAGAACTTCACATTGAACAAGGTCCAGTGCTTGAGCGAAGTGGCATAAGCGTTGGTATAGTAAGTGGTATCGCCGCTCCTATTAGATTTGAAATTATTATTCATGGTAAGGCAGATCACAGCGGTGCAACTCCTATGAATATGCGCAGTGACGCCCTGCTTGCCGCCTCACACATCATAATCGCTGCCAATAAATTTGCTAAAAACAAAAAAACAGCTGTGGCTACTGTTGGTTACGCACATGCAAAGCCAGGCGTTTTAAACGTCGTACCAGGCGAGGCGAGGCTTGGAGTTGATCTAAGAGATATTGATAAGACAAGCCTAGAAGAGCTAAATTTAGAGCTTAGAAATTTTATAAAAGAGCTAAGCGGTGAGCTAAATTTTAGTTATGAGATAAGAGAACTAAGCAGTGACGAGCCAGTAAAACTAAGTGAACATGCTATAAATTTACTAAGCAAAGAGGCTGCTAAACTGGGCATAAAAACGCTTACTTTGCCAAGCGGAGCTGGACACGATGCGATGAATCTAACAAAACTTGCAAGTAGCGTTGGCATGCTTTTTATACCTTGCGTTGGCGGCATCAGTCACAATATAGCAGAAGCTATAAATTTTGATGATGCTTTCAAAGCTACACAAATTTTAACAAATGCACTAATTAAACTATCAAATGAATAAGGAGAAACCTATGGATAAGATAGCAAATTTGGCTCTTTCTTTAAAAGATGAGCTGATCAAGGATCGCAGGTATTTTCACTCGCATCCAGAGACTGGCTGGTTTACATTTTTTACAACCGCCGTATTAGCAAAGAGGCTTAGTGATCTTGGTTATGAAATAAGCCTTGGTGACAAGGTCGTTAAAGCTGATGCAAGGCTTGGACTTGGCTCAAAAGAGCAATGCGAAAAAGCAATAGAAAGAGCCAAAAAACTCCTAAGTCCTGAAGAAGCAAAATATCTTCCTTATATGAAAGATGGCTTAACTGGCCTAACTGCCTTTATAGATACGAAAAGGCCTGGTAAATTTACAGCATTTAGGTTTGACATTGATAGTGTTGATGTGACAGAGAGTGATGAGCCTACTCACAGACCTTACAAAGAGGGTTTTGGTGCAGATATCGCTGGTATCACGCATGCTTGTGGGCATGATGGTCACATGTCAATAGGTCTTGGTGTGGCAAAACTTATAGCTGAAAATTTAGATGAGTTTAACGGCAAATTTAAATTTATATTCCAAACTGCAGAAGAGGGCACAAGAGGTGCTGTGGCCATGGAAGCTGCTGGTGTGCTTGATGGTGTAGAGTATCTACTGGGTGGTCATATCGGCTTTCAAGCAAAAACCAATAGAGGCATCATCTGCGGGACAAATAAGCTACTTGCAACTTCAAAATTTGACGTACATATCACCGGTCGTTCAGCTCACGCAGCAGGTGCACCACAAGATGGCGCAAATGCCCTTTTAGCTGCATCTCAAATGGCACTAAGCATGCATGGTATCACAAGACATGCAAAAGGCGTGACCAGGATAAACGTAGGCGTTTTAAAAGCAGGTGAAGGCAGAAACGTCATAGCACCAAACGGCTATATAGCTTGCGAAACAAGAGGTGAAGACACAAATTTAAATGATTTTATGTATGAAAAATGCATGGATATTGTTAAAGGTGTGAGCGAAATTTATGGCGTAGAGAGCAAAGTCGTAAAAACTGGCGGCACAAATGGAGCCGATAGCGACAAAGAAGTAACTGAAATTTTCTATGAAGCTGCAAAGCAAAGCCCATTTATAGATGATGACAAGATCGTAAAAGAGCTTGATTTTGGTGCTTGTGAAGATTTTGCTCATTTTATGAGAGCTTTGCAAGATAAAGGCGCAAAGAGTGGCTATATGATGATCGGTACAAATTTAAAAGCAGGCCATCACAACTGCAAATTTGACTTTGATGAGGAGTGCTTGGTGGCTGGGGTTGATGTCTATCTAAGATCTGCTTACAAACTAAACGGAGTAAAAAAATGAAAAATGCTTTACTAATCAGTGCTTCAAGCTATCAAGATACTGGCTATTTAAGGCACTGCAAAAACTGGGTTAAGGAATTTTTAGGTGAATGCGGCAAGGAGGAAATTTTATTTATCCCTTACGCTGGAGTTAGACGAACAAATGATGAGTACGAGCAAAAAGTAATTGATAGATTAAAAAATAGCAATATAAAATCAATCCATCACTACGAGGATAAAATTTCTGCTATCAAAAATGCTAGAAGTATCGCAGTTGGCGGCGGAAATACCTTCATGCTACTTCACATGCTTTATAAGTTAAATTTGATTGAACCTATAAAAGAGGCGGTGGCAAACGGCACAAAATATTTTGGCTGGTCAGCCGGTGCAAACATCGCTGGCAAGACGATGATGACGACAAATGATATGCCTATCATCATGCCAAAGTCCTTTGATAGTCTAAATATCTTCCCTCATCAGATCAACCCGCACTTCATAAGCGGCAAGCTAGCAGGCCATAACGGCGAGAGTAGGGAGGAGAGACTGGAGGAATTTTTAATAGCAAATCCAAAAGAGACCATTTACGCACTGCCTGAGGGCACGGCTTTGCTTATAGGAGGCAACGAGGCTGAGGTCATAGGACACAGTGAAATTTTAAAATTTGAGTATCAAAAAGAGATAGAAAAAATAGAAGTTGGAACTAAATTTAAAATCTAAGCAAGGAGAGAGGTATGGAAACATTTAAGCTAATTGCTGCCATTCTTGGCATCGTGGCTGTTGTAGCACTTCTTGTCTTAAAAAAAGAGACAAGAACGGTGCTAATAGGCGTTGGTTTGGTGCTTTGTATAATAGCACTAAAACCTATGGGGGCATTAAGTGCTTTTACTGACTATATGACTAAAGCAGGGCTTATAAAAGCGATTTGTGCTAGTATGGGTTTTGCATTTGTTATGAAATACACAATGTGCGATAAACACCTTGTCGCGCTTCTTACAAAGCCGCTTAAAAATGTGGGCTTTATACTAATCCCAGCAACAACCGTGCTAACTTATTTTATAAATATCGCTATCCCTTCAGCTGCAGGATGCTCTGCTGCTGTTGGCGCGACGCTTATACCGCTTTTAATGGCTTCAGGTATCCGCCCAGCTATGGCTGGTGCTGCTGTCTTTGCGGGTACATTTGGTGGAGTCTTAAGCCCGGGATCGGCTCACAACGTCTATGTAGCTGATCTTGTTAAAAAAACGGTTGAGGGCTACACAGTTCAAGATGTCATAAAAGTACAAATTCCAAGTGCATTTACTGCTCTTGTTATCGTAGTGATCGCATTAGTTATTGTTGCGATACTGCTTAAAGACTATCAAAAAAATACAAATTTCACTCTTGAAAGTAGTGCCACTAGCGAAGAGAAACCGCTATTTAAAGTAAATTTCATCTACGCCATTATGCCTCTAGTTCCACTTGTTATCTTGGTTATTGGTGGAACAAGCCTTGCAAAAGACTACAGCTTTCTTGCATGGACAAAGATGGGCGTTGCTGAGGCGATGATACTAGGTGCCATCATAGCTATCTTTGCTACGCTTACAAATCCGCAAAAGATCACAAAAGAATTTTTTAACGGAATGGGCCACGCTTATGCCGATGTTATGGGTATCATCATTGCAGCTGGTGTCTTTGTCGCTGGCTTAAAGGCATGTGGAGCCGTTGATGTGGTCATCGCATGGCTAAAAACAGATCAAAGTTACGTTAAATTTGGCGGAACGTTTGTGCCATTTATCATGGGTATAGTTACAGGTTCAGGCGATGCTGCTACATTTGCATTTAACGAAGCTGTCACAACAAATGCCGCTGCACTTGGCTTTGAGCAAGATAAGCTTGGTATGGCAGCAGCTATTGCTGGTGCTTTAGGTAGATCAGCTTCTCCGATTGCCGGTGCTGCTATCGTTTGTGCAGGCATTGCGATGGTTAGTCCAGTTGAAATCGCTAAAAGAACATTTTTAGGTATGTTTATCTCTGTTGTGGCGATCGCATTTTTTGTCATCTAAAAGGATAAAAAATGGATATCGTAGAGAGATTTTTAAACTATACAAAATTTAACACCACAACAAATAAAGAGAATGGATTAAAAGGCGTCATGCCTTCTAATCCAACCGAGTATGAGCTGGCTCGTTTTTTAAAAGATGAGCTCAGCTCGCTAGGTATAAAAGATATCATTTTGCAAGACAATGCTATCTTGATAGCAAAAATTCCTACAAATTGCGAAAATGCTCCAAGTATCGCCTTTTTTGGGCATTTAGATACAAGTAGTGAGCAAAAAAATAATACTAAAGCCAAGATAGTAAAATACACAGGCGGCGACATCTGCCTAAACGAAGAGCAGGGAATTTATCTAAAATTTAGCGACAATCCAGAGCTTAAAAAGTACATGGGCGACGACATAGTTGTGACTGACGGCACTAGCTTGCTTGGAGCTGATGATAAGGCTGCGATCGCTAGCATTGTAAATATGGCTAGCTACTTTATGCAAAATCATGATGTAAAGCATGGTAAGATCGTGATCTGCTTCGTGCCAGATGAAGAGCAGGGCTTACTTGGCGCAAAAGCGCTTGATGTAAATTTGCTGGGAGCTGATTTTGGTTACTGCCTAGACTGCTGCGAGATAGGCGAGCTAATATATGAAAACTGGAATGCGGCTGACTGCACAATGGTCTTTAAAGGCGTTTCGGCTCATCCAATGAATGCAAAGGGCAAGCTTGTAAATTCGCTACTTCTTGCGCATAAATTTATCTCGCTTTTGCCAGGCGGCGAAGTGCCAGAGTGTACCGAAGGCAAAGAGGGCTATTTCTGGGTAAAAGAGCTTAGTGGAAACAGCGCAAAAACAACTCTTAAGATCGATATAAGAGAATTTGACGAAGCGAAATTTCAAAAAAGGCTTGAGTTCTTAAGCGATATGGCAAATTCTTTTAACAAAATTTATGGAGATCGTTGCGAAATCACACTAAAAACACGCTATGAAAACGTCTTTAAATTTTTAAAAGATGAAAACTCACTTCCGATAAAACTAGCAAAAGATGCCTTTAGTGAGCTAAATATCACACCAAACATAAAACCGATGCGTGGCGGATATGACGGCGCTGTGATATCTGCAAAAGGTGTACCAACGCTAAATTTATTCACAGGGGCAAACAACTTTCACTCCATCTTCGAGTATTTGCCAGTTAGCAGTCTAAAAGCCGCTAGCGAAGTCATCAAAAAAATCGTAATTAACGCTGCTAAATAAACTTCATAAAAGCCTAGATTTAGTAAATTTAGGCTTTAAATTTTACTTTCAGGATAAGAATGAAGGCTTTAGCTTTGTTTAGCGGAGGGCTTGATAGCATGCTCTCAATGAAATTAATAAGCGATCAAAACATCGAAGTGGTCGCACTTTATATGGATACTGGTTTTGGCATAGATGAAGAAAAACATGAAATTTTAAGACGCCGCGCAGCTTTGGCTGGAGCTAGCTTAAAAGTGGTTGATATGAGAAATGAGTATCTTCGTGATGTGCTTTTTAACCCAAAATACGGCTACGGCAAGCAGTTTAACCCTTGCATCGACTGCCACGGATATATGTTTAAAACAGCTCTAAATATGCTAAAAAGTGAAAATGCAAATTTTATCATCACAGGCGAAGTTCTGGGGCAAAGACCTATGAGCCAGCGCAGAGACGCACTCTTTCAGGTTAAGCGCCTAGCTGATGACGAGGATGATCTAGTGCTTCGTCCGATGTGCGCTAAGCTCTTGCCACCAACTAAGCCAGAGCGCGAGGGCTGGGTTGATAGAGAGAAGTTGTTTGATATAAGCGGACGTGATAGAAAGCCGCAGCTTGCTTTGGCAAAGGAATTTGGCTTTGAGGACTTTGCAACGCCTGGAGGTGGGTGTTTGCTAACGATTGAGAGCTTTGCTGTGAAGATAAAGGATTATCTAAATTTTGATAAAGAGATGCGAGATATCGATGTAACGTGGCTAAAGCTTGGTAGGCATCTGCGCCTGCCAGATGGTGCAAAAATGATAATAGGGCGTGATGAGAGTGATAATAACGCACTTTTAGCACATCCAAACGATAAATTTGATCAAGTAAAATTTAAAGAGAGCGATGACATCGTAGGAGCCGTTAGCTTCATAAGCAAAAACGCTAGTAAAGCTGATAAAGAGCTAGCAGCAAGGCTCGCACTTGCTTATACAAAAGCAAGCAGAGAAAATGAATTTGAAGTTAGTATCGCTGGAGAGAAATTTGGTATCACACATGAGGATAAATCTCTAGCTCAAAATTATTTTGTAAAATAGACGTTTTGTCGATTCTTGGTGCTTTTACTTTGTGTTTGTAGATAAAGATGGTTTTTATCTACAAATAAGTTTAAAAATTATATAATCCGAAACTTATTTTAAAGTGTCACGGTAGCTCAGCTGGTTAGAGCGCTGGTCTCATAAGCCGGAGGTCGGGAG
>CAUSCE010000028.1:0-18234 GCA_963530215.1 uncultured Campylobacter sp. | reverse complement strand
GAGCGATAAAAGCTCCATGTAGTGTGTCATTACCATTGTAAGTCCTTTGTAAAAAATTTAAAGAAGTTTAACACCAAATTGCTAATAATCATAAAATATCAAGATAACAAATTTAAGCGGATGTTAAATTTACTCCTAGCTCGAGTAAGAGCAAATTTAACCATTTTAGTCTTTAAACTCGTGTGAGATGACTGGGGAGAATTCCTCCCAGTGAAGTTTTGTTTTAAAAGTTGGCATCTTGCTTTGAAATGGCTCTTTCTTAAGTGCTGCCATGGCGACGCTATCGCCTTGTGGCTTAGCTGGTGCTTCTACGTTTAGTATAGAGCGCTCAAGCTCGATGAAGTCTTTTAAAATGACTATGTATGATTTAAAGAAATTTGCCTCTTTGTGAGCTGAAAGTAGCTGATAAAACTCATCTACAAATAAATTTAAAGTCTCGCCAAAGAGCTTATTGCTAATATTTTTTGCATCATCAAACTCATCTTTTAAAAATGTAGCCATCGCTAAAAATATAAATCCAACGTAGTCCTCGCTATCTTTGCAAAGCTCGCTATCACGTCTATATGGGCTTAGTTTTAAACATTCAATAACCCTAAGCCTAGCTGCGCCGTTATCTCTGCCCTCTTCATAAAATGAGGCACTTAAAGGGATATTTGTAAAGCCAAAAAGAACGTCATTTTGTTCTTTTGAAAATTCTTCAAAGCTAAATTTATCTAAATTTTTAAACGCAGCATCACTATCCTCGCTTAAAGGATTTGCGCTTAAGTATCTTAACTGCTCTTTCCACCTTGAAAATTTCTCATCATTTGTGTAAAAAAACATAGGATATGCTAGAAATTCGTAAAAATATGATCTTGCTTTTATGATGTTTTTATCCATTTAATAAATCCTCTTTCATCGCGTTTATTTGGGCTTGAACCATTAGTTTGGCCTTACAGTCAGCACAGCAGTAAAGCGCTTTTATCTTAACTCTATCGTTGCCAAATCTTGGTTGCATTATAGTTGCGATCTTTTCGACAGCTTTTTTAGTCGCAAACTCTTTTCCGCACTCAACACAGGCAAAAAGCTCATCTCGTGCCAGCTCATTATATGTAAAAAACTCAGGCTTAAGAGAAATTTTTCCAACCTCAAGGCTTATGGTATCTTTTTCAGCACAGCTTAGTTCGCAGTATCCGCAAGCTGTACAGACGCTTGGATTAAATAAAATCGAATTTGTCTTTTTATCAGCCACTAGCGCGCTTACGTTACAAGCGCCAACGCAACTTAGACAAAGTGTACAGCTATCAGTGTTTATCTTGACATCGCCGTATCTTATCATCTCGCCGCTTTTTACCACGCCAAGATCTTCGCTACCTACTAAAAACTCGAGCCTTTTTGCAAAAATTTCTCTTTTTGGCAAGGCATATTCGTTTATTGTGTGTTGTGAGTCAGCTATAAATTTTGCCTTTTTGAGCGATTCTTCAAGCTCATTTTTATCTTTGGCGTGATAGATCGCCGTCTCTTTAAATTTAAGCTCATAAATTTGATTTAAGATGCTAATGGCGTCTTTTTCGCCTTTGCCAAGAGTTTTGCTAAATAAAATCACACTTGCACCGCTTTCTTGAAGAAGTGTCAAAAAGTGCGTTTGGCTTAGAAAATGTGCAGCTGAAATGGCAAAAGGTAGGACATTTTCTGGTAGGCTAACACTAAGATCTTCTAAATTTATCTCTTCTGGCACAATGAGTGCAATCTTGCCTTTATAAAGCTTTGCCACAGCAGCAAATGAGCTTTGTGGCATTAGAGTATAATCAAGTGCGCCGCTAGGGCAGACGCTTATGCAGTTTCCACAGTTTGTACAGTCTATCTGTGAAAAGATAAGATGCTTTGTCTCGTCTTCTTTTAAAATGGCTACAGTTGGACAAACATCGACACAGCGTCCGCAAATTTCATTTCTTCGCTCATGATATTGGCAGATCGAAGAGTCATATTGAGTTAGGCTTTTGTACTTAAATTTTGGAGTTTTTTCATTTAACATTTTAAGCACAGCTTCATCTTCTAGCCCAGCTATTTCATAACAGCCGCTTTGCTTTAGCATATAATCCCTTGCATTTTCAACCAAGAAAAAGTCACAATCGACCTCAAATTCGTCATTTGCCCTAAGTATCAAAACACTAAGCTCGCCAGCTGCGCCATAAATAAATTTTACTTCAAAATGCGTTAATTCAATGACTTTGTAGCCATTTTCTTTTAATAAATTTGCTAGTTCCTCACGGCCTGAGTTGCTTACTATTACGACGTTTTTTCCGACTTCTTTTTCGTAATCAACATCCTTTGCCATGTCAAATGCAGTTGCTCTTGCTTCATAAAGTAAAAGTGTATTTTTAGCTTTTTCTAATACGCTTGCAGTTGTATTTTTTAGATAAAAATTTATCTCAGGTGCGATAATGTTTGCTTTAAGCTTTGGCGAGTTAGAAACTAAATATTCTTCCTTTTCGTTATTTATTTCTATCTGTTCATTTAACATCAAAGTATCGTCAAAATCGTTATAAAAGCCAAATTCTTTCATAATTTCTCCTATTATCAAAAACAGGCTTATTTTAATATTAATGGGATTAATAGACTCTGAATTTTATATGTTCCTTTTTGCTCTAAGGTTTAATTTATAATATTTTTTATGTTAAAATCACGGCTTGGTAAAACTAACTTACTAGGAGCACGAATTGAGCGATTTAAGAGATATCCCACAAGTTGATAAGATCATAAAAAACGAAGCATTTTCAGGATTTGATATAAATTTAGTCACATTGCTTGCAAGGCAAATTTTAAATGAAGTTAGGGCTAAAATTTTAAATGAAAATGCAAATTTTGCGTTGCAAGAAATAATAGATTTAATCCTAAACGAATATCATAAATTTAATGAATCAAGCCTTCAAAGAGTGCTAAATTTAACCGGTGTGACCATTCACACAAACCTCGCTAGAAGCGTCATAGATAAAGAAATTTTAAGCCGTGCAACTCCGGTAATCACAGGGTATTCAAACCTTGAATACAACCTAAAAACAGGCAGCCGTGGCAACAGATACGACTATATCGGTGAGATGATCGCAAGAGCTTTTGGTTTTGAAGACGCCATCGTCGTAAATAATAACGCAAGCGCTGTATTTTTAGTGCTAAACACCTTTGCAAAGGGCAGGGAGGTCGTCGTTAGCAGAGGTGAGCTAGTTGAGATCGGCGGTAGTTTTAGAGTGCCTGAAGTGATGGCAAATGCGGGTTGCTTTTTGAAAGAAGTTGGCACGACAAACAAAACTAAGCTAAAAGACTACGAAGAGGCAATTAGTGAAAATACGGCGATGCTTGTAAAGGTTCATCGCTCAAATTTTGACATCGTGGGCTTTAGTGAAGAGGTTACAGCAAATGAACTAAGTAAATTGGCATGCGAGCAAAATTTGATAGATTATTTTGATCTTGGCAGTGGATTTTATGGAAATTTGCCGTTTAACTTAGACAAAAATGAGCCAGATCTAAAAAATTTAAAAGATGTTTCGCTAGTTAGCTTTAGCGGTGATAAACTGCTTGGTGCGGTGCAGTGCGGCATCATTGTTGGCAAAAAAGAGCTCATCGCAAAACTTAGAAAAAATCAGCTTTTAAGAATGCTTCGCGTAGATAAAGTGATCATCTCGCTTTTGATTGAGAGCATGAAAGCTTATTTAAATAAAGAATTTGAGCTAATCACAACACAAAAACTACTTTACAAAAGCGTAAAAGAGCTTGAAAACTTAGCGAATTTTATAAATAAAAATTTAAAAACCCCGCTTGAGATACTTCGTACACAAACCTTTGTAGGAGGTGGTGCGATGCCAAATAAAAAAATTCCAAGTATGGCTTTGGCAGTTAGTGGAGATGCAGTTTTAAATGAGCAGAAATTTAGGCAAAAAAAGGTGATCGGCCGTATAGAAAATGATAAATTTTTGCTTGATTTAAGAACACTTTTGGATGAAGATGTAAATGAACTAATAAAAATAATAAATGAAACGGAAGAAAAATGAGTTTAATAATAGGAACAGCAGGACATATCGACCACGGCAAAACCGCACTTATAAAGGAGCTAAACGGCTTTGAGGGGGACAATCTCGAAGAGGAGAAAAAGCGTGGCATAACGATCGATCTAAGCTTTTCAAATTTAAGTAAAAATGATGAGAATATCGCGTTTATCGACGTGCCAGGGCATGAAAATCTCATAAAAACGATGATAAGTGGTGCATATGGCTTTGACGCGTGTTTATTTGTGGTGGCGGCAAATGACGGACTTATGCCTCAAAGCTTGGAGCACCTTGAAATTTTAAATCTTCTTGGTGTGAAGTCTTTGATCGTGGCACTTACTAAGTGTGACCTCGTAGATGAAGTGACTATAAATTTAAGAAAAAAAGAGATAAGAGATGAAATTTCTAAATTTAAAAACCTGCAAATTTTAGAAATTTTTGCCGTTAGTATAAAGGATAAGGCAAGTATAGATGAGCTTAGAAACTACCTCTTTACGCTAAGAGCTAAAAAACGCGATGAGGAGGGCGTTTTTAGATACTACATCGATAGGGTTTTTAGCCTAAAAGGTATCGGAAATGTTGTAACTGGCACCGTTATAGAGGGAAGCGTTAGTAAAAATGAGAAGCTTTTTAACTATGACGCTGGCAAAGAGGTGCTAGTAAGAAGTGTGCAAAGCCATGATAAATTCGTAGATAGCGCAGGAGTTAGCAGCCGTGTGGCGCTAAATCTAACTGGCATTGAGCTTAATGAGCTAAAAAAGGGGCAGTTGCTTAGTAAAAAAGGCTATTTTAGGGGATTTAGAGAGGTTGATGCGGTCGTAACTGCTAAGAGTCTCATCCACTCGCAAAGCGTAACCTTTTGCGTAGGAGCTAAAAATGTGCCTGCAAAGGTGCTAATCCTTAGCCAAAAAGATGATAGCTACTTTGTTACCTTTAAATTTCAAAGCGATATGTTTTTGAAATTTGACGAGGCATTTGTTCTCATATCAGACGCTCGTGTGATAGGTGGCGGCAGAGTGCTAAATCCTGTGCTTGAGCCACTAAAAAAGGCTGGTAAAATTCTCTTCTTGGCTGCACTTTTAAAGCATGATTTTGTTGGAGCCTTTTCTATCTTAAAAGAGGCTCACAAAAATGGCTTTGGCATCATCTCTTCTTATCAAAGGTTTGGACTAAGTCACGAAGAGGCCGTAAATGTGGCCAAAAAAGTCTCAAACGTCTTTGTTGATGAAAAGGCTTTAAATATCTACGATCTAAGCGCGGTTGAGCGGATAAAGTCTGTGGTTAAATTTATGATAGAGAAAAATGAATTTGCCGTTTTCTCAGCTCAAAGTATAAGCTTAAAGCTTGCTTGGGCTAGTCAAAATTTGGCTCAAAAAGCACTTGATGAGCTTGAAAGTATAAACTTAATCTCTAAAAATGATGGCGTCTATACAAAAAAAGGCGTTGATATAAGCAAACTAAAAGTAAGGCTTGAAGAGAAAATTTATGAAATTTTAGAAAGCGGAAAGCTAGCTCCAACGGCACCTTATAATATATATGATGAGCTGGAAATAGATAGGCTAAGTGGCGATAATGCCCTTAAAAAACTAACTGCAATGGGCAGAGTTGTAAGGCTGGAGCATAACCTTTTCATCACTAGAAATTCGCTAAAAATGGCACTTGATAAGCTAAGAGAGATCATCAAAAATCAAGGCTTTGTAAATGTCACAAACGCCAAGGATGCACTAAATTTAAGCAGAAAATATGTAATCGCTTATCTTGAGCAACTTGACCTTGAGAGTGACATAATGAAGCAAGGAAATGATAGAGTCTTTCGTGGTTAGTATTTATTTACAAAAAGCAAATATAATCCGCCAAATTTTTAAAAAGGAAAAAAATGAAAAAAGTGGTTTTGGCCTCAATATTAGCGGCAACTAGCCTAATGGCAGCTAGCAATAAGCAAATAGAAGATTTTTACTCAGAAGTTTTTAAAAATCAAAATATCGATGGTGTTAATGTAAAAGTCGTAGAACGCACTAAAATTTTAGATGATATAGAAAAAGTAAGCTTAAAATTTAGCAAAGGAGATATGTCTCAAGAAGATGTGACTTTTGTTAAGGGCGATCTTATGTTTCCTGATGTTGTAAATTTAAAGGAGCAAAAGTCTTATTTGGCTGAAGAAAAAAAGGTAATCGCAGAAAAAGCAGCACTTGATTTAGTAAAATCACTAGCTAAAATTTATAAAAATGAAGACAAAGCAAATGTTATAACTCTTGGCAATGATAGCAAAAAGCCAACTCTTATTATGTTTTCAGATCCTGAATGCCCATATTGTAGAGCCGAGCTAGCAAAGATCGAAACGACATTAAAAGACAATAACGTTGAAATCATCCTAACTCCAGTGCATGAACTATCATCTTTGCAAAAAAGTGCTTTGATCTATAAAGATATAAAAAATGCAAAAAGTGATAGCGATAAGGTTAAAATTTTAAGAAAGTATTTTTCTGAAGATTATAACGTAGATGAAAAAAATGTTAGTAAAGAAGAGAGCGACAAGATCGATACTCTACGAAAAAAATATTTCTCGGCTGGCGTTAGATCAGTGCCATTTATAATAAATAAAAGTGATCTAAAATAATCTTTTCTAGGGAGCTCTCCCTAGAATTTATACTTTAAATTAGCCTTTCTCTCAAAATTCATAAAAGTTAAAATATTAAATATATTTTCTTATATTTTTAACAATAACTTAACATATTTAATTAAAGCTTTATATTTACTTTGATTATCTTGCAATTATGCTAAATTTGCAGAGTTTAAATCTAGGCTATAAAAAGCCCTGAAATAGGCCTTGCAATATTTTAGAATTTCTAAAGTTGCAAATTGTGAAGACCAATCAAACCAAATTCTCAAATTTTTAAGTTTGAGAGCTAAGGAGAAAAAATGCAAGGATCAAGAAGAGATTTTCTCAAAAAATCTCTAAAAGTCGGTGCTGCCGGCGGAGTACTCGCAGTCTCAGCCGTAGCAAAAGTGACTAGTGACGACTTAGCTCCTGATGACAATGGTGTCGTCGTTGGCAAGTCAAACAAAAAAGAGGTGCTTTATAAAAAAAGCAAGAACTGGGAAACCTACTATAAAATCGCTTACTAAGGGAGAAAACCATGAGTGATGCACGTATAGGAAGACGTTCATTTTTAAAGCTAGCCGCACTTGGTGCTGGAAGCACAATGGCTTTTGGAGAAAATGAAACGATAAGAAAAGCAAGTGATGAGGAGATAAAAAATCCTTTCCCTGGCTCAAAAAAGGTTAGAACGATTTGTTCTATTTGCTCAGCAGGCTGTGGTATCGAGGCTGAGGTAAAAGATGGTGTTTGGGTTCGTCAAGATATGGCGATGCATCATCCGATATCTCAGGGCTCACACTGCTCAAAAGGTATCGACCAGATCGATCTTACACACAGCAAACAACGCATCAAATATCCTATGAAAAAAGTTGATGGTAAATGGCAAAGAATTTCATGGGATCAAGCTGTAAACGAGATCGGCGATAAGATGCTTCAGATCCGTAAAGAAGATGGCCCTGATAGTGTTGTTTTCTTAGGATCGGCTAAATTTAACAACGAACAGTCTTACTACTTTAGAAAATTTTGTGCATTTTGGGGTACAAACAGTAACGATCACGTAGCAAGAATTTGACATAGCGCAACAGTCGCCGGTGTGGCGAATACCTGGGGTTATGGCGCGATGACAAACCACTTTGGAGATATGGCTGCGAACTCAAAATGTATATTTATCATAGGAGCAAACCCAGCTGTGGCAAACCCAGTTGGTGGCATGAAGCACACTTTACAAGCAAAAGATAGAAACAATGCAAAAATAATTGTAGCTGATCCAAATTTTACAAAGACAGCTGCACATGCTGATCTTTATTTGAGACAAAGATCAGGAACTGATATTGCGCTTGTTTATGGTCTTATTCATATCATTCTTAAAAATGGTTGGGAAGATAAAGAATTTATAGAAAATAGAACTTACGGTATTGATGAGATAAGAAAAGAGGCTGAGCACTGGACACCAGAGGTTACATCTGATGTTACTGGAGTACCAGTTGATAAGCTACTAAAAGCTGCAGACATTCTAGCTCACACAAAACCAGGTACTGTTGTTTGGGCACTTGGCATCACTCAACACTCAGTTGGTACATCAAATACAAGAATTTTACCTATCCTTCAACTAATTCTAGGAAATATGGGTAAAGCAGGTGGTGGCTGTAATATCATTCGTGGCCACGACAATGTTCAAGGCTCAACTGATATGTGTAACCTTTCAGATAGCTTGCCAATGTATTATGGCTTAACTGATGCAACATGGAAATATTACTGCAAAGGCTGGGGCGTTGATTATGACGAATTTATTAAACGCTTTGCGGTCTCAACAAAAGAGCCAAAACAAGGCGGCACTCCTGTTAAAAACACAGTCTTTGAAGAGTATTATTACCACGATCCTAAACATCCAGAAGATAGAAACTGGAGAAACGAAAAAGGCTGGTCACTTTCAAAATGGTGGCAAGGCGTCTTGAAAGAGGAGAATACATTTAGTAGTGGTGCATTAAGAGTTCTTTGGGTTCAAGGAACTGGTCTAACATCTATGGCGCACTTAGCTAAAATCCAAGAAGCAGCTTCAAAACTAGATATGATCGTTGTAGCTGAGCCATTTGTAAATGAAATTTCTATCCTTTCAGACAGAAAAGATGGTGTTTATATCTTGCCAGTAGCGACTGCATTTGAAAATGAAGGTCACTTAAGTGCTACAAACCGCTCAGGACAATGGAGAACAAAAGTTGTTGATCCACTTTATGAGAGCAAGGGCGATCACGAAGTGATGTTCCTATTTGCTAAGAAATTTGGCTTTTACGATGAATACGTAAAAGGCATGAAAATGGGTATCGTAGATCATGAAATAAAACAAGTAAAAGATGATTTTGTATGGCCTGATGATGCGACAAATGAGATAGCTAGAATTGGAAATTCTATAGGTTATGGTGGTAGAACAGCCGAGATGTTTAGACGCCATCAAGCAAACTGGGATAAATTTGATCCAGATACGCTAATAGGTATTGGTGGTGAAGTCAAAGGCGAGTACTACGGTAAACCATGGCCGGCATGGGATGAAAAACACCCTGGAACACCAATACTATATGATATGAGCAAGCCTTATGTTGAGGGTGGTTCAGGCTTTAGAAATCGCTTTGGACTAGAACATAATGGCGTTAGTCAGCTAGCTAGCGAAGAGACAACACTTGTTGGCTCAGCTATAAAAGGTGGCTATCCACAAATCACAAAAGAGAATATAGAAAAAGTCTTAGGTATAACTCTAACTGAAGAAGAGAAAGCTAAGATGGGACCAAGCTGGAGTATGGATTATAGTGGTATTATCTTTGAAAAATGCCGTGAAAAAGGTGTTGTACCTTATGGTAATGCAAGGGCAAGAGCTATCGTTTGGGAATTCCTCGATCCTATTCCAAAACATAGAGAGCCTGTTCACTCACCACGCTGGGATCTTGTTCAAAAGTATCCGACATTTGATGATCAAGCTAGAAATTTCCGTGTTTCTACTAAGTTTAAGTCAGAGCAACAAGCAAAAGATTGGTCGAAAGAATTCCCTATCGTATTTAGTACGCAACGCGTCGTAAACCTAAGTGGTGCTGGTATGATCGAAAGAACTAGTAAATATCTATCAGCTATTACGCCAGAAATGTTTGCTAATGTTAATCCAGAGCTAGCTTTAAAATACGGCATAAAAGACCGCGATATGATGTGGATCCACAGCCCACAAGGCACAAAGATCAAAGTAAGATGCTATCACAGCCAGATGGTAACTCCAGATAGAATTTGTATGCCATACAACTTCGCTGGCATTATGCAAGGCGTTGATCTTTCAGCTCGCTATCCAGAGGGCACTAAGCCTTATGTTATCGGTGAGAGCTTTAACACAGTTACTAACTACGGATTTGACCCAGTTACTCAAATTTCAGAGTTTAACGCAGGTCTTTGCCGTATAGAAAAAGCTGAGGAAAATACATTTAAAACATCGTTTTTTCATGAATATGGCGAGAGAGACGCCATGGGTAAAGAGTAAGGAGGAATAAAATGGCAAGAATGAAATTTTTCGTAGATACTGATAGATGTATTAGTTGTTATGGTTGCCAAGTTGCTTGCTCTTCTGCTCATGAACTTCCAGTAGGAATTTATAGAAGAAAGGTCATTACGCTTCACGATGGTATCGAAGGTAAAGAGGTTTCAACTACCATTGCATGCCAACACTGTACTGATGCACCTTGTGAGCAAGTTTGCCCGGTTGATTGTTTCTACATTAGAGCTGATGGCATCGTGCTTCACGATAAAAATATATGTATAGGCTGTGGTTACTGCTTATATGCTTGTCCGTTTGGTGCTCCACAATTCCCTAAAGATGGAGCATTTGGCGTAAAAGGTGTAATGGATAAATGTACAATGTGTGCAGGCGGTCCAGAGCCAACAAATTCACACGAGGAGAGAGAGCTTTACGGCCAAAATAGAATGGCTGAGGGCAAAGTACCTATGTGTGCGGCCGTTTGTGCCACAAATGCACTTTTAGTTGGAGATGCGGCTGAAGTATCAAATGTATATCGCAAACGCATTATGCTAAGAAATACTGGGCTAAATGCCTAACAAGAAGGAGAGCATTTGCTCTCCTTTAAATTCTAAATTTTAAACTTAAAACCTTTTCATTATTTTATAAAACTACTATTTTTATATTCAAAAGATAAATTTTTAAATTTACATTAGAAATTTCTAAAACCATTTAAAATTGGCTATTTGAAAATAAATTTCTCTTTATTATCTCAATTTGCCCTATTTTATGATAATCGTTTTTATTTTAATCAAAGTAAAGCCTTGGTAATATTCGCTTCAAAAAATCTCACAGGTGGTTTATTTAATGAATAAATTTTTAAAATTTATGCTAATTATGTTGTTGCCTATTTGGCTTATAGCAAAAAATGAGGATTACGAGCAGGTCGCAGCTCAGATAAAAGAGTCGCTACAAAAAGTAATAACAGAGTATAGAGCGGGCAATGTTGAACAAGCAGTCAGCGATACTCAAAATGCTTATTTTGGCTTGTTTGAAGATGTTGAAGCTGGCATCAGAATAAATTTAGGTCAAAAAAAAGCTTACTCTATGGAGAAGCAATTTGGCGAGATCAGAAAGGCGATAAAAGCAGGCGAAGCACCTGATGATGTGCAAAAAAGGATAGATCAGATAAATAGCGAGATAGCTGAAGTTTTACCAGTTATCTTAAAAGGACATAGACTAGTTGGTGAGTATTCAGACAGCCCAGCTCAAGCTGCTACAACTGACTATGATACTTCTAAATTTATCCCTGAGTGGAAGGTGGCATTTACAAATTTATCAGCCGATATAGATAAAGCAATAACAAGCTATGAGAGCGATAAACAAGATGATGCTAAAAGTGCTATCCAAGATGCTAAATTTACAGACTACAGAAATACTCAACTTGAAATCGCTATTCGCCAGCATATAGAAAATGGTAAAAGCATAGATGCTGATATCCAAAGAAAGATGGGCGAAGCGATCAGCGGCATCACAAATGGCATAAGCAAAGATGACTTTAAAACTAAGCTAGATGAGATCAAGAAACTAGCATATGATGCTATCTCAAAACTCCCAGCTGATACTGCAAAACTTGCAAAAGTTGATATGAGCGATGTAGAAGCAGCTTCTGAAGAAGATAGTGGTGTAGATTATACCAAAGTCGTTCAAAACATAAACGACAAAATTCAAGCTGCTATCACACTTTATAAAAATGGTGATGTAAAAAAAGCCATGGGCGATATCCAAGACATCTACTTTGATGAGTTTGAAGGTAGTGGCATGGAGAATAAAGTAGGTGCAATAGATGTAAATTTAAAAACAGCTATTGAAGCTACATTTGGTAACCTCGTAGCCCTTATGAAGTCAGGTGCAGACGAAAAAACTCTTCAAGAAAGTGCAAGCAAGATGTCATCTCAGCTAGCAGCTGCACTTGAGAAAACTAGCAGTTCAAGCTCACCTTGGTCTTTATTTGTTTGGGCTTTGACTATTATTTTAAGAGAAGGCTTTGAGGCACTTATCATTGTTGCTGCTGTTGTTGCATATCTTGTAAAAACTGGTAATGCTAAAGCGATGGGCAAAGTTGTTTATAGCTCAGTTGGCGTGGCTGTCATCTTAAGCTTTGTCATGGCGTGGCTAATGAATGTCATTTTTGGCGAGGCTGCAGGTCAAAAAAGAGAGCTTATGGAAGGCATTACGATGCTTGTTGCGGTGGGACTTCTATTTTATGTTGGCTTTTGGCTTCTTTCAAATGCAGGTGCTAAAAAATGGAATGACTACATCAAATCACACGTCTCTGACTCTATCTCAAGTGGCTCAACCACAACACTTTGGTGGACTGTATTTTTAGCAGTATTTAGAGAGGGTGCTGAAACTGTACTATTTTATCAGGCACTTATTTTTGGAGCTAAAGATTCAGCTGGTTACTCGATGATTGCGGCTGGCTTTGTGATAGGACTTGTCGTTCTTTTAATAGTCTATTTCTTATTTAAAATTTTTGCTGTTAAAATTCCTATTAAACCATTTTTTATATTTACGTCAGCTATTATCTTTTACATGTCGATCGTCTTTGTTGGCAAGGGCGTTGGCGAACTAGTTGAGGGTAAAATTTTCATCCCAACTATCATAAATGGACTTAGCTTCCCTGACTGGATGAGAGACTGGCTAGGACTTCAGCCATATTATGAGAGTTTAGTGCCTCAAATCATTATGGTACTTGCCCTAGTTATAGGCATCGTTATTATGAAATCAAAACAAAATAAAAATTAATCTTATTTAAAGGAGAGAATATGAATAAAATTCTTAGTTCAGCCCTAGCACTTAGCCTAGCAGCTGGTTTTGCACTTGCTGGAGAGCATCCAATCGGTGAGCCTGTAGAGGCTAATGGCATGGAGATAGCTGCAGTTTATTTGCAACCAATCGACATGGAACCAAAGGGTATTGACCTAGCTCCAAGCCTAGCTGATTTTCACCTAGAAGCTGACATACACGCTATTGCTGGTAATAAAAACGGCTTTGGCGAAGGTGAGTGGATCCCATATCTAAAGATTAACTACGAGCTAAAAAACCTTGATAACGGCAAAGTTAAAAAAGGTACCTTTATGCCAATGGTTGCAAGCGATGGCCCACACTACGGTGCTAACGTAAAAATGGATACAGGTGTTGGTAACTATGAGCTTAAATTCCACATCGACAATCCAGAAAAACAAGGTTTTGGTCGCCACGCTGATAAAGAGAGTGGTGTTGGTAAATGGTTTGAGCCTTTCACAACAACTTATAAATTTCAATGGACAGGTGGTCCTGTTAAATAATCACCAGGGGCGTTCTCGCCCCTTTTAAAAAATTCTCACAGGGTTTAGTTATGTCAATTTATTTCTATCAGGTCTTTTTAGCCCTTCTTGGATTTACGCTTTTTGCTGCCTTAAATAACAAGGATAAAAGTTTAAAAACACTCTTTTTACCGTCACTTTTTGGAGTCGTAGCTGGCGTATTTATCTTTAAAGTCGTTCGTCATGCACTTATAGATGACCAGTTTAAAATTTTCATCGATTTAGTGACGCTAGTTTTTCTACTAGTTAGCATTTTATGGATATTTCTTGAGCTTAAGATAGCAAAAATTGTAACGTTTTTTATTTTAGGCATCGGCTTTGGCTTTGGCTATAGTTCAAGCAGTGTGTTGTTTCCACTATTTGGTGGTGAGCTACTAGATACGCTTTCGGTCATTAGCTTCTTTCTAATGATATTTGCAATGATTTTGCTCGTATTTTTATTCTTTTTTATTTCGAATTTAAAATCTAGCATTTCTCCATTAATAGCTAAAATTTTAGCCCTTATCACTTTAGTTTTCTTGCTAATCGATAGGAGCTCTCAGACAGCACTTGAGCTTTTGCGTGCTGGGGCTTTAAAAATAAGTAGTGAGTTAAACTCTCAGATTCTATCTGTTAGTGCAAAAGGTATTTACGTATCAGAATTTGGTACTTATTTTTATATCTTTGTGATCTTACTTTTATGCATCACTGCACTTTTCTTTATACCAAAAAGTATTGATAAAAATAAATTTGGTTCTATCAAATACCGCTTTACAAAAGCCATTAGAGAAAATATTTTTGATAATGCAAAATTTGCATTTTGTAGTATTTTGATAGCACTTGGATTTTCGCTCTATTATGATCTTTACGCATCTCGTCCACCTGAAATTTCAGAGCCAGTCTTGGTTGAGCCAGTGGGAGATAAATTTATATTTGATGTTGATATGCTAAAAGATAATGAACTTCACAGATTTGCCTATATTACAGATGAAGGTAAACAGATAAGATTCTTCTTATTAAACCGCTTTAGCGACCGTGTATCGCCTGTTATCGTCTTTGACTCTTGTATGATTTGCGGCGATATGGGCTATATAAAAAGAGGCAATGATCTTATTTGTATCTCTTGTAATGTTAGAATTTTCTTGCCATCAGTTGGCAAAGAGGGTGGTTGCAATCCGATACCAATGCCATTTATCTTCGATGGCAAAAATATCATAGTTGATTATAAAACTATTACAGATGGAGCAAATTTCTTTAGTAAGGTTGTCGAAAAAATGGTGCTTGACCCAGTTAGTCGTAAAAAAGTGAGCAACCTTGAGTCAAGATCATATTTATATTATGGACGCACATATTTCTTTGAAAATAACGAAACTCAGGCGAAATTTGAAGCAAATCCAGAAAAATATGTAGAAACAAATGGAACGTTAAAATGAAAAATATGCAACTAAGAATGATAAAAAGCTCGATCACGGGCTCAAAGGTGCAAAAGACGATGGCCTTTATCACCATACTACTAGCTGCTCTTTTGATAGCTTGCATGCTAAATATCACGTTAAAAATCGGCGATCAAGTAGCAACCGAGCTTAGAGGATATGGCTCAAATATCGTTGTTTTGCCACGAGGTGAGAGCTTAAGTATCGAGATCGAGGGTAAAAATTTCACCCCACTAAAATCACAAAATTTACTCCCAGAGGCTGATATCTATAAGATAAAAGAGATCTTTTGGAGAAACAATATCGTTGCTTTTGCGCCGTTTTTAGAAGCAAAAGTTAAAGATGAAAAAGGAATTGACTTTGCCTTTGAAGGAACCTATTTTGATAAAAATATCGGGCTAAAAGATGAGCCAGAATTTAGCACAGGCGTTAAGAGCTTGTATGGATTTTGGGGCGTTGAGGGTGTTTGGCCAAAAGATGAAAGTATGGATGAAATTTTAGTTGGCGAAGAACTTTCTAAGGCTAAAAATTTAAAGGTTGGCGACAAGCTTAGCCTTACTGGCAAAAATGGCGTAAGAGAGGTTAAAATAGTTGGAATTTTAAAAGGAGCTAGTGACGAGACGCATAAGCTAGTTGGCTCACTTAAACTTGCTGGCGATCTCTCAGGACACGCTGGATCATATACAAAAGCTGAAGTCTCAGCCATGACGATCCCAGAAAATGACCTATCGTTAAAAGCAAGAAGAAATTTAGACAATCTTGATAGTGCAGAGTACGACAAATGGTATTGCTCAGCCTATGCTGGCTCGATCGCATTTCAGATAGAAGAAAATTTACCAAACGTTAGCGCAAAAGCTAGCCTTCAAGTAAGCGACGCAGAGAGCAACATCGTAAAGAAAATCCAAAGCCTAATGGGCATCGTTAGTATTATCGCTCTTGTAGTTTCAGCCATCGGCATAACATCGCTAATGACAAGTGAAATTTACCGCCGTAAAAAAGAGATCGGCCTTTTAAAAGCCATAGGCGCAAGTAACTTTGAAATTTACGCCCTTTTTGCTAGTGAGAGTCTTGTGGTAGCCTTTTTTGCGGGCATCACTGGAGCATTTTTAGGATACGTACTAAGCTACGTGATGTCTTACATTATCTTCTCTCACGGCATAGGCATAGCTTGGATCGTACTACCAATTAGCGTGGCATTTGCCCTACTTATCTCAGTCGTTGGCTCGCTAATGCCAATGAGAAACGTCATAAATTTACTACCTGCGGAGGTGCTATATGACCGCAAATAGCAAATTCTTTTACAATACAATTTATAAAAGTTTAAAAAACGGCTCATCAAGAGTAATGGTCATCGTGATCTCTATCTTACTTGGAGCATGCGTGTGTGCTGCATTTGTCAATGTCTATCTTGACATTGACTCAAAGGTCTCACGTGAGCTAAAAACTTATGGCGCAAATATGATCTTTGCTCCAAAAGATATGGCTACAAGCGATGATATGAGTGAAAAAACTTATAACGAAATGATCGCTAAAGTACCAAAAGACAAGCTTCTTGGTGAGAGCGGCTATCTCTTTGCTCAGGCAAATATTGGTCCAACAAATGCTATCGTCATGGGAACAAAATTTAGCAATCTAAAAAAAGTTAAACCATTTTTAGATGTTAGAGATGGAACGATGATAAATGTTGATTTTGACGATAAAAACGTGCTAATAGGCGTCGATCTAGCTCGTCAGGCTGGCTTTAAAGCAGGCGATGATATAGAAATTCGTGCCATTGGCTCAAATGAGAGTATAAATGTAAAGATAAAAGGCGTAGTCGCAAGTGGCGACAAAGAGGATGCGCTTTTGATCACATCACTATCTTTGGCTCAAAAAATTTCAAATAAAGCTGGCAAAATAAACTATGCTGAAGCTGTTGTGCTTGGTAACTTTGATGAGATAACATCACTTGCAAAGACTATAAGCAATGATGAAATAGCTGCAAAACCAGTGGCAAAGGTCTCAAAGTCTGAGGGCTATATCTTGGAAAAGATCAAGCTATTAATGGCACTTGTTAGCCTTGTTATTTTGCTCATTACTTCAATGTGCGTAAACACAACGCTTAGTGCTATCTTGCTCTCTCGCTCAAAGGAGATCGCACTTCTTAGAGCCATAGGTGCAAGCAAAAAGGATGTATTAAAGCTATTTGGCTTTGAGACATTTGTGACAGCACTCATTTCGGCATTAGTTGGTGCATTTTTAGGATATTTACTAGCTCAAATTTTAGGTTATGCGATATTTGATTCTAGTATTGATTTTAGAATTTTAAGCATCCCAGTAGCTGTGATAATATCGCTTTTATTTGCAGCGATCGCAGCATTTTATCCGATCAAACGGGCACTTAATAACAAAATGGCAGATACATTAAGAGGAGAATGATATGCAAAATGCACTAGAATTAAAAAATATTTGTAAAATTTTTGGCGATGTTAAAGCACTTGATGATATAAATTTTGAGGTTAAAAAAGGTGAGTGGGTCAGCGTCATGGGGCCAAGTGGTAGTGGTAAGAGTACGCTTGTAAATATCCTTTCTCTAATGGATACTCCAAGTAGTGGTACTTATATGCTCGGTGGCGATGATGCGAGCAATCTAAATGCTGATGATACACTTAAATTTAGACGTGAAAAGATCGGTCTTATTTTTCAGCAGTTTCACTTAGTGCCATATCTTAGCGCACTTGAAAATGTAATGATCGCTCAGTACTATCACAGCTCAGTTGATGAAGAGGACGCTAAAAAGGCACTTGAGGCAGTTGGTCTCTCTCACAGGCTAACGCACAGACCAAGTCAGCTAAGTGGTGGTGAGCAACAACGCCTTTGTATCGCACGCTCGCTCATAAACGATCCTGAAATTTTAATAGCAGATGAGCCAACTGGTAACCTTGATGAAGCAAATGAAAGAGTTATACTTGATCTATTTTGCAAGCTAAGAAAAGATGGCAAGACGATACTTCTAGTAACTCACAACCCTGATCTTGGCGAGTATGGCGATAAGATCGTATATCTAAGACATGGTAAGCTAGAGAAAATTCGTACTATTGAAAACCCAAAGGTGCCAAATGAGATATAAAATTTTATTTTTATATCTAGTCTCAGCCCTAGTTATGGGCTGCGTCAAGCAGTATGAGAAGCATCACATCACGCTAAATGACTCAAGCGGCATTGATACGCAGTTT
Source organism: uncultured Campylobacter sp. (assembly GCA_963530215.1). GTDB lineage: Bacteria > Campylobacterota > Campylobacteria > Campylobacterales > Campylobacteraceae > Campylobacter_A. The sequence goes on along the minus strand of CAUSCE010000028.1, from coordinate 134 downwards.
TTCCCAACAGAAAAGAGGCTAAAGATAGGCGATAAGCCATATATGCTATTTTTCTTTGGTACGGACTGCGGAGTGTGCAAGGCCGCTATACCTGATCTAAATACACTTGAAAAAGAGTATGGTAAAGAGGTTCA
>CAUSCE010000027.1:0-22022 GCA_963530215.1 uncultured Campylobacter sp. | reverse complement strand
ATCAAAATCTTATCAAACGCAAATATCGCGCTAGCTATATGTTTTATGTTTTTGATACTATTTTTGGGCGATACGACGCAGCTTCTAAAGTCGTTTGTGCAAAACAGCGGCGACTACATCTCTACGCTCATCTCAAACACCTTTAACCTCTACGCCTATGAGAGGCAAAACGAGAGCTGGCTTGGCGGCTGGACGCTGCTATACTGGGCTTGGTGGCTATCTTGGTCGCCGTTTGTGGGGCTATTTATCGCTAAAATTTCAAAAGGCAGGACGATAAGAGAATTTGTGATCGGCGTGCTTTTAGTGCCAACTGGCTTTACTTTTGCTTGGATGAGCTTTTTTGGCAACTCAGCGATCGCTCTTGTGCAAGGCGGCTTTAGCGAGCTAGCGACCACGGTAAATTCTGACTCAGCCTCAGCACTTTTTATGTTTTTAGAAAAATTTAGCCTTTCAGGCTTGCTAAGCACGATTGCGGTCTTTATGATCGTCATATTTTTCGTGACTTCTGCCGACTCTGCGGCGCTTGTTATGAACATGCTTTGCTCAAACGGCAAGGACGATACACCAGTTTGGCAAAAGGTCTTTTGGGGTGTTACAGTTGGCGTCGTGGCGGCATTTTTGATGCTAGCAGGCGGTCTTGCCTCACTTCAAGCACTTACGATTACGACCGCGCTGCCATTTGCCATAGTGCTACTTGGCGCTACTTACGGGCTATTTAAGGCGTTACGTGTGGATCTAACCAAAAAAGAGACAAATAACTTTAGCAACATGCCTCTTAGCGATCTTTCAAAACCTTGGCAGGAGCGACTAAGCGCGATCATCACGCTTCCAAGCAAGAAAGATGGCAAGAAATTTTTAAACGAAGTCGTACTAAAAGCGTTTAACGAGCTAAAAGAGGAATTTGCCAAAAATGGGCTTGAAGCAAAGGTCACAAATGGTGAAAATTTTGTAAATTTAAACGTTGGACTTGGCGATGAGATGGACTTTAGATATGGCGTCTATCTCACCAAAAGCCAGAGCCCAGACTACACCAGAGAGCTTGATGGCGATGATCTTTACTATAGAGCTGAAGTCTATCTAAAAGAGGGCGGTCAGGACTACGACGTGCTTGGCTGGAGCGAAGCCACGCTGATAAACGACGTCATCGAGCAATACCGCAAACACATGCAGTTTTTACATGTTGTTAGAGAGTAAATTTGAGTGAAATTTGCCTGGAATTTGAAAATTTCTAGGCAAATTCTAAATTTTACTCGCTCGTTATCGCCTGTTACTGAATTTAAAAGCGTGATTTGCTTATAAATTTTAAAATTTAATTAAATTTATGCACATGGTGTAAAGCAAGATATAAGTGTTATTGCTTTTAGAAAAAACAAATTAGAAAAATTAACTTTATTAGTTTATGTTTTTGCTTGTAGTTATGAGATAAATTTGAAATAAAAAATGCTAAATTTTTGTTGCGTATCGTCCAAATTCCAGAGCTAAAATGCATTTTCTGAAATTTTAACTTTGATAGATGTTTTGTTGTATCGGTCGTTGTAAAAATTTACAAAATCTCAAGTCTAGTGCTGATATCAGCAACGCCTTTTGAATACATCGCTGACGTTACTATCGCATCGGCATTTGCGTAATCTTTTGCATTTGATAAATTTATACCACCAGCTGCTAGGATAATGGTATTTGGTGAAATCTCATCTCTTAAAGAGAGTACATTTTCGATGAGCTCTGGACTAAATTTATCGCATTGCACAACGTCGCAGTTTGCTTTTAAAAGCTTATTTGCTTCGTCTAAATTTTCAGCTTCAATGCATACTTTTCGCTCAGCCATTTTTGCTTTAAACTCTGGCAAATGCGATAAAAATTTATCAAAGCTACCGTAGGCTTTCATGTGGTTTTTAAAAAATAAAATGCTATCGCTAAGCCCAAGCCTATGGATGCCACCACCGCCTTCAAGTACGGCTTTTATGCAAAATTTCTTAGCAAACGGAAAACTCTTTCTAGTTGCCAACACTTCACATTTTTCATTGACACACTTTGCGGCATTTACCATTTTATTTGTATAGGTTGCAATGCCACTAGCGTATTCTAAAGCTACTTGAGCTAGTTTCCAGACCTTGTGTGCGCTTTCATAATCACCATAAATTTTTATGATTACATCGCCAGCTTTGCAAATTTGACCATTTTGGACAAAAATTTGACTTTCGCATGAAAGTAGCCTCGCGATGCTAGCAGCTACATCAACGCAGCTAACACAAATTTCACCACGTGAATAAATTTCAAGCGAGGCTTTTTTATCGATATTTTGAAGCGACGTAGTAAGATCAAAATAAGGTATATCTTCGTTTATATAGCTTAGAATTTCTACGTCGCTAAGTATCATTTTATGCCTTTTTTACCTCATTTTTTGCTTTTATTATCATTTTTTTAAAGATTCCATTGTCATAAAGTCCAGCATGATAAAGAGCAAAGCAAGTAAATGCAATGCCTGAAGCAACGTGAAATTTCTTAACGCTTTTATTTCTTTTCATAAAAAGGGCGCTTAAGCAAACTGAGGCTAAAGTGATGCCCATACCGACTTTTGATACTTGTCTATGAGTGTGTATATCAAGTAGTTTGCCACTTATTTTTGTATCGTTTTTCAAATTCTTCTCCATTTAGTTTTTGTTCCAGCAACTTGTATTTTTGATGCCAAGACTTTCTGGGTCAAATTCTGGATTTTGCCCAGCTTTTCTTTGAGCTTCGTAGTCTTTGACTGCTATTATCACTACTTTTGAAAGTAAGAATATAGCGATAATGTTAATAGTTGCCATTACAGCCATTGTGATATCAGCGATATTCCAAGCTAGCTTTAAATTCATTTGAGCGCCAATAAATATCATAACGACAGCTGTTATCTTAAATAGCAATGTAAGCTTGTGGTTTTTGGTTAAAAATTTCATATTTGCCTGAGCGTAGTAGTAGTTGCCAATAAGCGAAGTGATGGCAAAAAGTACGACCGCAAGAGTGGTAAAATGAACTCCAAATTCACCAAAATACTCTTTCATTGCAGCTTGAACGAGAGGAAGTGCTGTTAGCACCTCGCCACTTGAGCCAGTCTGCTTCGTAAGATAGGCCTGTGAAAATAGCACGATCATACCAGAAGCGATACATATCGTCATGTCTATAAAGACTGCCATTGCTTGAACTAGGCCTTGTTTTACTGGGTGGCTAGTATGTGCTGCGGCTGCTGCGTTTGGAGCTGAACCCATGCCAGCTTCGTTTGAGAAAAGGCCTCTTTTGATACCTATTACGATCACACTACCGGCAAATCCGCCAAATATCGCTTTAAAATCAAAGGCATTTTCTAAGATCATCTTAACAACATCAGGAATTTCTTTGAAATTTAAAACGATAGCGATAAGCGCTAGCGAGATGTAGGCAAGTGCCATAAACGGCACGATGTATGAGCTTACCTTACCGATGATGTGGCTTTTGCTAAAAAACATAACCGCCGCAAATGCTGTAAGGATAAGACCTATGCCAACAGGTAGGCCGCTTTGTGCAAAGCTAACGTTGCTACCAGCTTTGTCGTAGTAAATTTCAAAAGCTGATGTCATGGTGTAGCTTTGAAGGCCGTTAAAGCCGTATGCGTAGGTGATGATGAGAATCACCGCAAAAAGAGAAGCCAGCCATTTTATGCCAAGGCCATTTTTGATGTAATAAGCTGGACCGCCTTTAAATCCAAAAACGTCTTTTGTCTTATAAATTTGTGCTAGCGTACTCTCTATAAAAGCTGAAGCTGATCCTAAAAATGCCATCAAGCACATCCAAAAAAGAGCACCCGGACCGCCCGCGACGATGGCAGCTGAAATTCCAGCGATATTGCCTATACCAACGCGCGAAGCAGTCGAGATCATAAGTGCTTGAAATGGTGTTAAATGGTGCTTATTATACTTGTCCTTTTTTTCTACTAAGACTCTGCAAGCCTCAAAAAACATCCTAAACTGCACAAAACGAGTCAAATAACTAAAATAAATTCCCGTAGCCACAAGAATAATGACTAAAAAATATCCATATAAAAAGTCGTTGGCTACGTCCATTTTGCCGTTTAAAAAATTTAAGAAACTATCAAGCACCATCTACCCTTTCAAATTTATTTTGATTTGAATTTTACGCCCTTCATTGAATTTAATAAAAGCCAAATCGTTGTGCCATTATGAAGCATGGCAGTTGCTATTGGATTTAACATACCAAGTGTCGCAGCACTTAGTATAGCTGTGTTCACGCCAACGGTTGAGCGGAAATTTGAGCTAATTAAATCCATTGTTTTATTTGCTAGCTCTTTTACAAGAGCTACGCTCATGATGTCGTCTTTTAAAAGACTTATATCAGCCGTTGCTTTAGCTATATCAGCACCTTTGTGCATACTTATGCCCACATTTGCTTTAGTTAGGCTTGGAGCATCATTTATGCCATCTCCCACAAAGGCTACTTTTTTGCCCTCGCTCTTTAGCTCTTCGATGATAGCTGCTTTATCTGTTGGTAAGCACTCCGCATAGACCCTATCAAGTCCAAGCTCGCGTGCTACTTCTTCAGCCTTGCTTTTGATGTCACCACTTAGCATGACGACCTCTTTTACGCCAAGGCTTCTTAGCTTTTTAACCATATCTTTTGCGTTTTCTCTCATATCATCTTTCATAGCGATGACGCCAACTAGCTCTTTGTCATATCCTACGTAAAGTAAGGTTAAGCCGCTATTTAATGCTTTGCTTATTAAAGCTTCATGAGCTTTAAAGCTTATCATCTCGTCATCTTCTAAAAAGTGTCTACTGCCGATAACTACCTCTTTGCCGTGCATCGCAGTTTTTACGCCATGAGCTACGATAAATTCAACTTCATCGTGATGAATATGGTGGAAACCACGCTTATTTGCAGCTTCAACTATTGCTTCGGCTACTGGATGAAAGTAGTGTTCCTCGGCACTTGCAGTTAAATTTAATATATCATTTTGAGAAAAGCCCTCTTTAAATGAGTAAATTTCAACTACGCTTAGGCGTCCATGTGTCAGAGTGCCGGTCTTATCAAATACAAAAGTATCAACTGAGCTTAAAGCCTCGATCGCCTTTGCGCCTTTTACAAGAATGCCATTTCTGCCAGCTTTTGAGATACTTGATTTAAAAGCAACTGGTGTAGCAAGCTTTAATGCGCAAGAATAGTCCGCTTGAAGTACGCTAGCAACACTATTCATATTTTTATTTATAATGTATGAAAGTCCAGCAAGCGAGAGTGTAACAGGCACAAGTTTATCAGCTAGTTTTAACGCTTTTACACCAATAGCTGATTTTTCATTGAGTGAAGTTTGTATGTACTCTTTGATCCTAGCTGTTGCTGTATCACTACCTACATTTTCAGCCCAAATTTTTATCCTACCTTCATCAACCACGGTGCCACTTATAACACGGTCACCTCTAGCTTTTGGTATAGGTTCAGCCTCTCCGGTCATTGAGACTTGATTTACATCGGCGTTACCTTCAACGATATAACCATCAACGCCTATCGTCTCACCAGCTCCAACTACTACGATGTCACCCTTTTTTAAATTTTCGGTTTTTACTTTTTCAAGCGTCTTTTCACCATTTAAATTTCTCTCGACCCAGACTTCTTCGATATTTGGTTTTGCTAGCTCTTTGATGAGATCATCACTTCTGTGGCTAGCACTTTCTTCCATATATTCGCCGATATTTATCATCAAATTTGTGCTATTTGCTGCTAAATGATCGCCCATTGCTAGGCTAGTACCAATGGCAGTTGCCTCAAGCACTTTTGAAGTGATACCCTCATGCCTTAGCTCTTTTGCACCTTCTATTAGATTTGGAGCTGTGGCGTAAAGAGTCACGGCTGATTTTAGAGTTTTGTTACTCATAAATGGCGTTATGCCAAGTGCAGCAGCAGCCTTATAGATATTTGCCTTGCTTGGCAAATTTGGATCTTTTGCCTTTGTTGGAAATTCATAGCTCTTGATAAAGTTTAAAATTTTATCGTAGTTTTTATTGTATTCAACGATAATGCTTTTTGCGTATTTATTTACACGAACACTTAGTGCATCAGTTCGCTCTGAGATCGCAGCCTCGATAGCGCTGACGTCGCTTCTAGCGTTTAGGCTCTCGCAAATAAACCTCGCTCTATTTTTACTCTTGTGAGCTAGAGTGATCTTATTTTTGTGAGTCAAGTTCTGCTTTGACATCTTCAAAACGCTCTTTTAGTTCTTCTATGCCAGCATTTATAAGCTCGCCACCTTTGATAATCGCTTTAAATACGCACTCTTGCGCTTTTGGATTAGTCAGTACATAAGCTGCGATACCACCTAAAACTAGACCTTTTACAAAGCCAGCAGCATTAAAATTTTCAGGTACAAATGGTAAATTTTGAGCTGCATTGTTTATTGCATTATCGATTGCGCTTGGCTGAGTAGCTGCTGCATTGTTAGCCGCAGTTTCACTTGTTACGTTTTCTTCATTGATGTAAGGGTTATTCATTATTTACTCTCCAATTTTATTAGTTTTTCTGCTATCAAAAGACCGCCGATACCAGCTGCTGTAAAAGCTACTGCATTTAGATATTTTTTTTGTGCTATTAAATTTGAAGCATGAATGCCAACAGCACCTACAAAACCACCTGTTACAGCGTATTTTGCTATCTTTTTAGCAACATCTTTTTTAGTCGCTCTATTATTTAGATAGTCACTAAAGCCAAGTGCAGCTGCACCCATACCAGCGATTAAAGCACCGCTGATGAAGTGATCAAATGGAAGTCTTGTGCTTGAAAGTGTAAAAAGACTATTTTCTTGCATTCTCTATCCTTAAGCTATATCGTTTGGTGTGATAGCTTTTGGAGCGGCTGGCTTTTTAGCGCGTGGTTTTCTTGTTTTCTTTACCACTTTTTCAGCCTCTTTTTCTACTTTTCTAGCACCACGTTTTGCTTTTTTCTCTTCTTTTACTATAAAGTCTTTTGCATCTTTTGCAACACTTTTACCTTTTTTGTAAAGATCTTTTGCGGCCTCTTTGCCTTTATCAAAGCCATCTTGGGCGTACTCTTTGATCTTATCTCTTTTATTCCAAGCAGCTATTGCTAAACCGCCTACTGCTAAACCTGCTAAAAATGGTAATGCCATTTTAAATCCTTTCTTTGTTTGATTTTGTAAATTATTCATTTTCTTCATCCTTATTAAAATTTTTGCTAACTACTGAAATGCCTAATGCCCCAAGTGCAAGTCCGCTAAAAAACGAGAAATTTGGATTGTTGGTTATCTTTGCTAACTCGCTTTTATCAGCCTTGCCACTTGCGATATTTTGCAAGCTTTTAGTTATCTCATTAAAGTCGTTTTGATAGTTTTCTAAAATATTTGTTATGCCATTTTGCTCAAAATTTTGTGAAATTTCATTTAAATTTAGCTCATTTTTTATTTCACAGCTACTATAAATTTCTTTTAAGCGTTGCTTTAAAGAGGTGATATATTCGTTATTTGAAGTAGCCCAAAGTCTAAAAAATAGATCTTTTAGCTCTTCATCATCTAAGCTTTCACAAAATTTTTCATACATTTTATTTAGCTCTAGCTCGTAGTTTAAAGCTTGTATTAGTGCATCTTCTTTATTTTTTGCTGGCAAAAATATAGCTTCATTTTCGCAAGCAAGATCATAATCATGTGTACTCGCAAATTTTTCTATCAAGATGATCGCATTTTTTCTGATATTTGCAATCTCGTTAAAAACATCACCAAATGAAGCTAAATTTTCATATAAGCTAAGTGCGTTTTTTTCGCTGGTGTATGATGCATTTAAAAGTTCATTAAGCATATTTCACTTCTTTTGCAACTTCATTTACTCTAGTTGAAATCTCTTCTAAATTTTGCCCTTTTAAAAGATCTTCCCAAAGGTTTTTTGGAAAAATTTCATGATCATATTCGATCGTTACAGAGCCGATTAGCTTGTTAAATTTTACATTTTTTATACCATTTATCTGAGCTATCACATCATCTAGACTAGCTAAATTTACGCTGCTACTTAGCTCTTTTATCTTTGGACTGACTCTTACTCTTAGTCTACCGTTTGTATGAGCTATCATTGAAAAATAGCTTGCAACTTGTGCTAAAGTTTGTGTTTTTATATCCATTTTCATCCTTTTTTTAATTGCGTATTATCTATTTCACAGCTTAAATAAAACTGAAATTTTTTTGTCTTTCATTATCAAAAAGTAAAATGAAATGATAAAATTTAATTTTCATTTTTCTCTTGGCAATCACTGCAAATACCATAAAGTATCATTGTATGCGACTGCTCGCTAAAATTTTTTTCTTTGCAAATTTGCTCTTGCCTTTGCTCTATTATCTCATCTTCAAAATCAACTATCTTTTCACAAATTTCACATATCAAATGATCGTGCGATGATTTTAAATTTAGTTCAAATTTCTTTACTCCATTTTCTTCAAAGCAGTTTGCAAGATGATGCATTTCTAGAAAATTTAAAAACGAGTAAATTGATGTCATTGAAATTTCATTCTTGTGTATTTTGTAAATTTCTGAAGAAATTTCTTGAGCACTTAGATGAGAGTTGCTAATGAAAAGTACATGCAAAATTTGTTCTTTTAACTCTGAGCTTTTTTGCCCAAAGGCTTCCAAAAACTCTTTAAAATGCTTATAAAATAGTTCAAAATTATCCACAAAAACCTAACTAAAATGATAATGAATATAAGGATTTTACAACTTTACTTATAAAAAAAGCATAAAATTTCTTACGAATTTCAAGTAAAGTATTTTATAAGATTGTTTTGGTATAGTGTCGCATTTTTTAAATCAAAATTAAGGAATAAAATGACTTACGACGAGCTTGAATTAGACGCCGTTTTGTTAGAGGTTTTAGAAAATAGAGGCAGTTTTGATTCTATGGACGATGAGGAGCTTTACGAGCTTATCGAACAAGTTGCACAATATACAGATGGCGATTACGAAGAAGCGTTTGAGTATATGACTCAATTTTCTCCAATCCCTAAAAAACGCTTTGTTTCACTATTTATGGTTTAGCAAAAAGCTAAGCCATAACTTCTATAAAATTAATCAAAAAGTAAAAATAAAAAGAGCTCTTGACCCACTTAATGAGCCAAGAAATTTGAGCTATAAGAAGTATTTTGAGATTATTTCTTTAAATTTTAGTGTGTATTTACTAGCTTTTGGACTATTGTTGTAGATATTCTCAAAATCATACATTCGCTCATAGTAATCATTTGTATCTTGTATATTTATTTTAAGCCTTGCTACATCCAAGCTAACGCCTACAAAAGCACCACTTGTCTTGCCACGCTCCTCAGCAAATGCTGAAATTTCAGGCAAATCACTTGTGATCGCTACTTCATTACCAACGCCACCAGTTGCTTCTGCTTTTAGACTGATCGTATCTTTTGCATTAAATAAATTTGCATAAGCTTCTGAATTTTTAAATAAGATGATCATGTCAGCTGAGCTGTAACCAAGCTGCAAGCCTATGCTTCCAGATGTGTAATTTACAAAAAATGGACTTGACCATTCACCATCATCGTTTTTAGCGATAAATACGCCTTTACCTGTTGAGCCAGTAACGATAGCGCCAGCTTTTGTCACATCAGGGATTATGGCAATCGCTTTTATGCCTTCAAATTTAGTGTTTGGCTTTAAATTTCTTGTACCAAAAGCGTTTAAAATATTTATTGCATTTTTTAGCTTTTGATTTTGGATCACATCAGCATTTAAGTATGGCGTGAAAAATAAACCAGCAAGAAATATGATTAATAGTCTTTTCATTAAAATTCCTTCCTTAAATTTTTCGTTATTATAGCCTAAAATAAACTAATGGTAAAAATATTATTAATGATTTTTTATGAGAGTTCATTATAAAATGCGACCTTTTAAGGGGAAAATATGAGTTTAATACTTTTTGTCGAATACGTCGGTATTGCATCAGCTGCACTTAGCGGGTTTTTATTTGCAGTAAAAAAGGAGTGCGATTGGCTTGGAGTCTTTTTATCTGCATTTTTGACCGCACTTGGTGGCGGTATCATGCGTGATATGCTTGTTGGTAGGGCTATTTATTCATTTACGCACTATATGCCAGTAAGCGTTGTTATTTTTATGTTGATTGTTTCAAGAGTGGCAAATTTGCACATAAAAAGAGAAGGTTTGGAGCGAAAATTTGTATTCATCTTCGCAGATGCGATCGATGTTATTTGTTTTTCGATCGTTGGAGCAATGGTTGCTATTGAGTACAACTACAACATCTTTGGTGTGATGATGATTGCCTTTTTTAACGGCGTTGGCGGCGGTATCTTAAGAGATATTTTGCTAAATGAAATTCCATGGTTTTTGCGCACCGGACTTTACGGCACGATAAGCCTTGTTGTGGGGTTTGCTTACTTTGTGCTATATCATCTAGGCCTAACCAATATATTTTTTACTATGCTCTTGCTTGCTGCTGGCATTACAGTTAGGATGTTTGCATTTTATAGAGGCTGGAAGCTACCTGATCTATGAAATTTAGCGAGTTTTTTGATATCTGGGTCAATGAAAACTACTATAAATTCGGCGTAGATATTGGCAAAAAGGGTGATTTTTACACAAATGTAAGCGTTGGCTATCTCTTTGGTGCTTGCCTTGCGAACTACTTTTTAAAGCTGCTTAAAAACGGCGAAATTTCTAGCTCTTGCAAGGTCGTGGAGATCGGTGCAAACTCAGGCGATATGCTAGCTGATTTTGCGCAAGGCATCTTCACGCTTGAGCCAGAAATTTTGCCAAATTTAGAGTTTATAATCATCGAACCTCATGAAATTTTACGTAAAAAACAGCTTGAGACTTTTGCAAAACGCTTTGGTGGCGAAGTAAAAATAAAACACTATAAAAATTTAGACGAGTGCTTGTTTGATGAAATTTTTGTCATCTCAAATGAGCTACTTGATGCATTTAGTTGTGAAGTTATAGACGGGCAAAATATGCTTTTTGTGGACGAAGACCTAAAATTTCACTGGCAAAAGGCAGATCAAAATTTGCTAGCTCTTGCAAAGAAATTTGGCATAACAAAAGGTGAGATATCAACTAGCTACGCTAAATTTGCAGCCCAGCTTGCAAATGCGGCAAAAAAGGTGAGATTTTTAAGCTTTGACTACGGCGAATTTGAGCCAAAAAATGAGTTTAGCCTAAGAGTTTTTAAAGACCATCAAGTATTTTCTTTATTTGAAATTTCAGATCTTGAGCCATATTTTAAAAGCTCGGATCTAACATATAGCCTTTGCTTTAAGCAAGTAAAAGAGGCTTTTTGCGAGGCTGGCTTTAAGATGCTTAAATTTAAAAAACAAAACGAAGCTTTAGTTTGCGATCTTGGCGTGGATGAAATTTTGTCTTTAGTGCTTGAAAAAGGCAGCAAGCAAGCCTACGAAAATGCCGCAAAACAGGCAAAATTTCTACTCTCGCCCGAGTTTTTAGGTGAGAAGTTTAAATTTATAGAGTTTTTAAAGAGCTAGCCTAGCGATATTGGCAAAACCCGCTTCGCAAGCCTTTAAAAGGTCGTTTGGAGCTATCTTTATCTGCTTGCCTCTTACTCCAGCGCTTACTAGCACGTACTCTTGCTCTTTTGCACGTTCATCGATAAATGTGGCAAAGTGTTTTTTCATAGCAAGTGGCGAGCAGCCACCTCTAATATAGCCAGTTATTTTTTCTAGATCCTTTAAATTTATAAGCTCGCAGCGTTTTGCTCCGCATGCGTGAGCAAGCGCCTTTAGGTCAAGCTCTAGATCTCCTTGTACGCAGGCAACGACAAAATTTTTAGGCTCACATTGGCAGACGATTGTCTTATAAATTTGTTTTATATCTTGGTTTGTACTTTGTGCTACATGAACAGCCGAAAGGTCGTTTAGATCGACTTCATACTCAAGAATTTCATATTCGATTTTTAGCTTGTCTAAGAGTCTGGCAGCATTTGTCTTATGTATCATTTTTTCTCATTTTTGCGAATTTTTTGTATAATTATAGCCAAAACTTAAAGGAGGAAAGATGGCTGAAGAAGTTGAAGAGAAAAAAGCAAAAAAAGGTGGCAATGGTGCATTAATGATAATTATCATTGCGATATTTGTTTTGCTGCTAGTTATTGGAGGACTAGTCGCGTTTTTGATGCTTAGTTCTGACGAGCCAAAAGAGGCAAATATGATGCAAGCACCAGCTCAGACTCAAACGCAGTCCATGCCAGCTCAAAATAAGGCAAAGCATGGTAGCAACGACTATTCAAATATGGGGCCGATATATCCGCTTGATCAGTTCATTGTAAATTTGCTTAGTGAAAATGGCTCAAGATTTCTTAAAACTAAGATCGATATGGAGCAAAGCGATGAGTTACTAACTCCTGAGCTTGATAAGAAAAAAGCACTTTTAAGAGATATTATTATAAGAACACTTTCATCAAAAACCTACGAAGAAGTAAGCACTGCAAAAGGCAAAGATAGGCTAAAAGACGAGATCGTCGGCAAGCTAAATGAAGTGCTAAATGATGGCTACATCAAAAACATATTTTTTACTGATTTTGTGGTGCAATGATAGGTATTGATATCATTAAGATAGATAGAATTTCTAGACTTAAAGCTCGTTATGGCGAGCTTTTTTTAAAAAAATTTCTTAGTGATGACGAGATCGCGCTAGCAAAAAATGATGCGACTTTGGCTGGATTTTGGGCGGCCAAAGAAGCAGCTAGCAAAGCTCTTGGTGTAGGCATCAGCAAAGAGTGTGGCTTTTTGGACATTGAGCTTAGCAAAGACGCAAAAAACGCACCAAAGATAAAATTTAGCCCAAAAATTTATACAAATTTTAATATCAAAGAAGCAAGTCTTAGCATAACTCATGACGGCGGATTTGCTGTAGCTGCAGTGATGATTGTCTAAAATTTACGCATTTTTACAAAGCTTTTTAATATTTTTTAACTACTTCTGATAAATTTAAAAAACGTATTTTTATAAAATTTTTTAAAGAAAAGACGATATCTTTAATTAAGATTTAATGGAGCTAAAGAAACTAAGGATAGTAAAATGCAAATTTCTAATAATCTTTCAACCCCTAACTATCTCTCAAGAGAGAACATAGCAAGAGAGATGGGCTTTAAATTTAACGATATAAACGAGATACTTAATAACGATATGGGATATGGTATGAGCTTTCCTAAATATGCAAGGCTTGATAGAAAAGCTCAAGCTGCGGCTTATGATAGGCACATATATCCGCTATCTGGCTTTACAAAAGGTGATGAAGCAAAAGTCACTATCATAGGAAAGCTTAGAGGCTATGATCCTGATTTTACAAGCGAGCAGTTATCAGATCTTAAAAATTTCATAAATGAAAGCAAGGGCTTGTTTGTAGAGTATATACAAGGTCAGCAAGCAAAACCAGACAATGATAAGCCAAAAATTTTAAGAGATACCCCATACACTGTAAATGAATTTTTAAATGAATATCGCGGCAATAGCGATTTACTATTTGTGCAAAACTCAAGGACTATTGATCTGCTTGATAGCGATATGAGCATCGATGAGTTTAAAGAGGAGTGGGCTAAATATGTATTAAAAGAGCGATTTGATCTAACTTTGTCTAGTGAAGATGCTAAAAATGCTGTTAATATATTAAAAGAGCTAAACGAAAAAGGTGTTCAGAATATAGATAATCTTGAAAAAGAAGACAACGCCAAAGAGAAGAAATTTACACCTATACAAGTTACTAAAAAATCTCACACCTATAAGCTTGAAGCCGATGAGAGATTTAAAGAGCTTTATAAATTTATAAAGAGTGAATTTGATAGTGGCAAGAGCATGTTTGAAATTTTAGAAAAAGTGGCAAAGCTTAAAGTGGATAAGAAGGCATAGGTATTTTATAAGCAAAGAATGGAATTTTTATAATTTAAATTTCAAAGAAAAAGCATAGATGCTCTCAGAATTATACAAAAGATAAATTTTAAAAAACATGTCCTAGCCAGCAAAAGTATTTATATTAAATCACTGGCAAGATAAATTTACATCCACTCAAGCACTTGCGTGATATCTTTTGCGTAAAAGCATTTTAGACCTTGCGTGTCAAGCGGTTTGTTTGGGATGATAGCATTTTTAAATTTCTGCATTTTTGCCTCTTTTAGGCGCTGATCAAGGTTGAAAATTTCTCTTATTTCGCCGTTTAGGCTTAGCTCACCGATGAATACGCTATCCTTGCTAATAGGGCGATTTTTGAAGCTACTGATTATCGCTGCAATGACGGCTAGATCGGCCGCAGTTTCGTTTATCTTAACGCCACCTGAAACATTTATAAAGACGTCGTAGTGCCCAAGTGGAATTTCTAGCTTTCGCTCAAGAAGTGCTAGCAGCATATCTAGGCGGTTTCTCTCAAAGCCAGTCGAGCTTCGCTTTGGATAGGCGCTTTCGCAAACAAGTGCCTGAATTTCGATGCTAAGCGCTCTTGAGCCTTCCATTATGATAGTTATCGCACTTCCACTCATAGCCCCGCCACGTGTGAAAAATTTACTCGATACCTCATTTGCGCTCACCAGTCCGTGCTGGCTCATCTCAAATATACCAACCTCGCTCGTCGAGCCAAAGCGGTTTTTGAACCCACGCAAAATTCTCAGCTCTCTACTCGCGTCGCCCTCGAAATAAAGTACCACATCGACCATGTGTTCAAGCACTCTTGGCCCTGCGATCGAACCTTCTTTGGTGATATGTCCGATGATGAAAACGCAGATATTTTGGCTCTTTGCTAGCCTCATTAGCTCAAATGTGATCTCGCGAACCTGTGTGATCGAGCCTGGAGCGGAGCTTATATTTTGACTATAAAGCGTTTGAATGGAATCTATCACAAGCACTTTATAGTCGCTCTTTTGCACCTCTAGCAGGATATCTTCTAGGCAAATTTCAGTTAGTAGGTATAAATTTTTATCCACTGCATTTAGCCTGTCAGCTCTCATTTTTATCTGGCTTTGACTCTCTTCGCCACTTACATAGAGCGTTTTTTTGCCATCTTTTGCTAAATTTGAGCCGATTTTTAGAAGCAAGGTTGATTTACCGATGCCCGGACTGCCACCTATTAAAACTAGTGAGCCCTCAACCACGCCACCACCAAGAACAAGGTCCAGCTCACTATCTTTGGTGCTAAATCTCGTAAAATTTTGAATTTCTACCTCGTCGATGCTTACAGCCTTGCTAGGTGCTCCAGTGCTTTTTGCTATCTCTTTGCTTATCTTTATCTCTTGCTGGCTAAGCTCGATAAAGCTATCCCAAGCCCCACATTGTGGGCATTTGCCTAGCCACTTTGCCTGTTGATTACCGCAGGCTTGACACTCAAAAACTGGCTTTGCTTTTGCCATAAATTATCCTTTTTAAAATTTCAACTACTATCACTCCAAAAGTCGCTCCGACCATGTCAGCCACGATGTCAAGTAGGCTAAATTCCCTATTTGGTAAAAACGCCTGAACGAGTTCTATTTGCACACCAAAGGCTAAAAGTAGGGCTAAATTTTTTAAAATTTTAAACTCATAGCCAAGATAAAGCAGGAGATAAAGGACACAAAAAGCTAAAAAATGGTTTGCTTTGTCCCACGAATTTTCGATGATCGTGGGACTTTTTGGAGTAAATGCAAGAAAATCAATCACCAAAAGAGTGGCAAAAAAACAAAAACGGCTTAGAATTTTTACTCTACTCAAAAATAGCGTCCATTAGCTCGTCTAAAAACTCGTCCGGGTTAAATTTGATGATATCATCCATGCTCTCACCAACGCCTATATAAAATATAGGTAGCTCAAGCTCTCTTGCCACGCCAAATAGTGCTCCGCCCTTTGCAGTGCCGTCAAGCTTTGTGATGATGACGCCATCAAGCGATACGATCTCGTTAAATGCCTTTGCTTGTGCTACTCCGGCATTTCCTTGTGTTCCGTCAAGAATTAAAATTTTTCGGTGTGGTGCCTTTTCGTAAGCTTTTTTGCTAATACGAACGATCTTTTCTAGCTCGTTTGCTAAATTTGTCTGGTTTTGAAGTCTGCCGGCTGTGTCTAAGATCACACGGTCGATACCTTTTGCAAGGGCTGAGCTGATCGTATCGTAAGCAACAGCTGAAGGGTCGTGACCTTGCTGGGTGGCGACTATTGGCACATTTAGCCTAAGTGACCACTGGCGGAGCTGCTCGATCGCACCAGCTCTAAATGTATCACAAGCGCCCAAAATGACGCTTTTGCCGTTGTTTTTATATAAATTTGCAAGCTTTGCGATCGTTGTCGTCTTACCAGCGCCATTTACGCCAAGAATGAGATCGACAAATGGCTTATCAGGCTCAATCACACGCTCGTTTTCGTAGATAAAATAGCTACTCATAACACGTCTTAGATCAGCCCTGCCAACTTCATCTTGTGGCGGCAAGTAGTATAAAATTTCTTCCACGATCTCATAGGCTACGTCAGCTTCTAGCAAAATTTCTTCTAAACTTTCTTTGTTTATTTTCTTTGACTTTTTAGCTGAGCTGATCGCTCCAAAGGTCTTTTCAAAGCCTTTTTTTAAAAATTCAAGCATTATTTTGTAGCCCTATTTATGTCATTTTCAAGCATCTCTTCAGGCACAAGACCGATGTAGCCTTGAACGTAGTCGCCATTTGCTTTAAAAAGTGCTGACGCAGGCAAGCCTTTTATGCCACCCATCGCTTTTTCAAATAAAAAATTTCCCTCGCCAACCGCGACTTCATATTTTATTTTATACTTTTGAGCAAAATCTTTTACTTCATCTTCACTTTTGTCTTCAAGTAGCACACCAACGATATCTAGTTCGTTTTTAAATTTCTCGCTTAGGTTGTTTAAGTGTGGGATCTCAGCCTTGCAAGGAGGGCACCAAGTGGCGAAAAATACATAAAGAGTTGCTTTTTTACCATCTTTTACATCAAAGCCATTGCTTCTTTTTGTAATCTGTATAGTTGCTCCACTTAGCAGCTTTAGATTTATCTCTTTTATCTCGCTATCTTGGGCATTTTCACTCATTTTTGGAGTGAGTGAGTCTTTGCTTAAATTTTCATCTTTGCTAGCATTTTTATCTAAAATTTTACCCTGCGTTTGTTCGCTTGTATTTTGCTCTTTTTTTTGCTTGTTCTCGTCGCCGCATCCAAAAAATGCAAAAATGCAAAGTGATGTTATAATTGCTCGTTTTAATGTCATAAATTTCCTTTTGAATAAGATTTCAGGATTATACAAGAAAGAGCATAAAATGAGCGTTAATTTAGAAAAAAATGAATTTAGAAAAAATGCAAGGGCAAATTTGATGAAACTTACTAAATTTAAGGCCAAATGCTCGCATTATAAAGCTACAAAAACGCTTTTGAAATTGATAAATTTTACAAATTCTAAGAAAGTATTGTTTTATTTGCCACTTAACTACGAGGTCGATGTGCTTAAAATAAGGCGAAATTTATCACGTAAATGTGAAATTTTTGCCCCTTTTATGGTAGGTCTTAGCTTAAAGATGGTAAGATTGCGACTGCCATTTATAACTTATAAATTTAACGTCAGACAGCCATCTGGCAAAAAAATGGATAATGTTAGACTTGATATGGCAGTAGTTCCAGCGATTGGGGTTGATGGAGCTATGGCTAGGATAGGGCACGGAAAAGGATTTTATGATAGATTTTTTGACTCTTTGCTCATTAAGCCAAAACGGATAGTTTTTCTTGAGATAAAAGATTTTTATACCAAAGATGTGCTTTCAAATGCACAAGACGTGGTAGCAGACTTTTATATAACCCCAAACAAAAATTATATAAAAAGAGGAATAAATGATAGAGGTTTTAATAGGCTTAGGAGCCGGTGTGGCGGGCGTTGGAGCAGGGTATCTATACGCTAAAAAGATAAATGATGCAAACTACAACATATTCTTAGAACAAGCAAAAGCAAAGGCAAAAGCTATTGAGTATGAAGCTGAGTTAACGCTTAAAAATTCTAAAATTTCAGTACAAGAGGCTGAATTTGAGGCTAAAAAAAGGTACGATGACAAAACAACAAAGCTTCAAAAAGAGTATGCGAGTAAATTTGATGAACTAACCAAAAAAGAGAAAATTTTGCTAAATGAGCAAGAGCTTTTAAACGAAAGTAAAGAGCTTTTTGAAAAGGATAAGCAAGACGCAAAGATAACTTACGAAGAGGGCTTAAATTTAAAAGCGACTTATCAAAACAAGGTAGAAGAGGCGATAAGGGTACTTGAGCACGCTGCTGGCTTAACAGAAGAAGAAGCAAAAGAGGTCGTACTTAAAAAGGTCGAGGAGAAGTCTCGTGCGGATATCGCTCATATCGTTAGAAAATACGAAGAAGAAGCAAAAAGAGAGGCTAAAAAGAGAGTTAATTACATCTTGGCGCAAGCCACATCAAGATTTGCTGGAGAATTTGCAGCTGAGCGTTTGATAAATGTCGTAAATATCAAAAACGATGAGCTAAAAGGTAGGATCATTGGCAAAGAGGGACGTAACATCAAGACCCTTGAAATGGTGCTTGGCGTTGATATCATCATCGATGATACACCTCACGCGATCATACTAAGCAGCTTCAATCTTTACAGACGTGCGATCGCAACAAGAGTGATCGAGCTTTTGGTAGAGGATGGAAGAATCCAACCTGCTAGGATAGAAGACCTTCACAAAAAAGTGACTGAAGAATTTGAGCAAAGCATACAAGAAGAGGGCGAAAACATCGTCATGGATCTTGGTTTAAATAAAATTCATCCAGAGATCGTAAAACTAATAGGCAAGCTTAAATTTAGAGCGAGCTACGGTCAAAATGCCTTGGCTCACAGCCTTGAAGTAGCTCACCTTGCTGGCATCATTGCAGCTGAGTGTGGTGGAGATGAGAAGCTTGCAAAAAGAGCTGGCATACTTCACGATATCGGTAAAGCGCTAACTCACGAGTATGAGGGCAGCCACGTTGATCTTGGAGCAGAAATTTGTAAGCGCTACAAAGAGCATCCAGTAGTTATCAACGCTATCTATGCTCACCACGGTCACGAAGAGGCAACAAGTATAGAAAGCGCGGCTGTTTGCGCAGCTGATGCACTAAGTGCAGCTCGTCCAGGCGCAAGACGTGAAGTGCTTGAGAGCTTCTTAAAGCGTGTCGAAGAGATTGAAAATATCGCAAAAAGTAAAGATGGTATCAAACAAGCTTATGCGATAAATGCGGGCCGTGAAATCCGCGTCATCGCAAACGCTAAGCTCATAAATGACGACGAGGCAGTGCTTGTAGCAAAAGAGATAGCTCAAGAGATCGAGAGCAAGGTGCAGTATCCTGGTGAGATAAAAGTAAGCGTCATCAGAGAAACTCGCGCTGTTGATTTTGCAAAATAACGGCAAGATATGAAATTTCTTTTTTCAATTTTATTATTTTTCTCAACTGGCTTTACCAGTGAGGAGCTCGTGCTAGACTCGGCAAACTCGTTTATAACAACGATGAGAGGTGCTAGAAACGCTCCTATAAAAGAGCTAATCGAGCAGTCAAAAGCGACGATCATCTTTCCAAGTGTTAAAAAGGTTGGTTTTGTCGTTGGTGGCATGGGCGGAGATGGCATTATGGTTGTTGGCAACATTAACTCGCCAAGTGAAATTTTACCAGTTAGCATAAGTGGCGGCAGCATCGGTATACAGCTTGGTTATGAAGATAGTTCGCTTGTGCTTTTTATATTTAAAGATAGCATTATCCACGATATTAAAGATGCCAAGATCACACTTGATACAAAGCTATCAGTAGCTTTTGGTGATATTGGACGCAATTACAGTAAAGTAAGCGATTTTAAATTTTCAAGTGATATCTACGCATATGCCGCAAATGATGGTTTCTTTGCGGGAGCTAGCTTTGGTGGAGCAGTCATCAGTGCAAGAGAAGAAATTTTAAAGCAAAGTGGCTATGCCTATGAACAGCTAATAGCCTCTGCATCTAAACTTTTAGGAGATTAATGCAAGATATCATAAACTCAGTTTCAACATACGGCTATATTGTATTGTTTTTTTATAGTCTTGGTGGTGGCATGGTTGCATTAATCGCCGCTGGAATTTTAAGTTTTGCTGGCAAGATGGATATCACTCTTAGTATAATTGTCGCTGCTGTAGCAAATACAATCGGTGACACGCTAATTTTTTATGTCGCAAGATTTAATAAAAACTCACTTATGCCTTATATCAAAAATCATAAAAGAAAGCTTGCTTATGCAGGAATTTTGGCTAAAAAACATGGCGATAAGATAATATTTATCAAAAAATTTATCTACGGCGTCAAAACTTTGGTTCCTATCGCACTTGGACTTACGAAGTATTCATTTTATAAATTTAGCATTATAAATTTGATCTCGTCAGTGTTTTGGGCGGTCATTATCGGATTTGCCAGCTTTAAAGCGGGTGATTATTTTGTAGGTGCAAGCGACTATCTTGGCGAGCATGGATATATTATGCCTCTTGCTATGGTTTGTTTGTTGCTTGGAATTTGGTTTTTTTTACAACATATTACAAAAAGGAGAAAAACATGAAAAAGGTGATATCTGCTTTAATCGTAGTTATCGTGGTAGCCATTGGAGCGGTTTATTTTGCTTCAAATGAGGTGGAGAAAAACTATCAAAGGATAGTGAATGATCTAAACAATATTAAGGGCTTTAAAATTTCTAATAACAATTACAAAAAAGGTTTTTTTGGCTCAAAAGGATCATTTGATTTTAGTGTTTCAAAAGATCTTTTGGAAAATATATTTGGTAAAAATGTAAATGAGGATTTGGTTTTTAAAGTAGAAAATGAAATTTCTCATACAGCGCTTGCTTTTATAGATGGCTTTGAAATAGACTCAAAAATTTCTATTCAAAACGATATGATTAAAAACATTATCGCAACATTCATGGGTTCAAATGTCATTGCAACAACTAAAACAAAAGTTAGCCTAACTGGTGATAAAGATGTAGATATCAAATTTAGCAATATTGAATTTAATGATAAGCAAAAAACCGCCGTTAATACAAAAGATATAAAGATTGGTATGACGCTTGATTCAAAAGATAGTATAAACAGCTTAAAAGTTGAAGCAGATAAGATTGTTTTGAAAGATTTTAGTGAGTACAACAAAGTTGATCTAAATATCGAAGGATTTTATATTGACTCAAGTTATAAAGAACCGGTTAAGATTTCAAAAATTTTAGAGAGCCAGCTTGTACCATATCTAGCAAAAGTTAAATTTAAAAGGGTGTCTTTCGCATCTAACGATATAAGTAATATTTTGATAGATGACTTTAAGTATGATTCAAAATTTGAAATCTCAAATGATCTTGGAAGATCAGACGATGTTATAAAAATAGGTATAGTAGCAGTTGATAAAGTAAAATATACAGATTTTGTCTTTGATAGCAAAATCGCAAATATCAATGTGCCTGCATTAAATAATGTATTAGACAAGCTTAATAATTTAAATAATGAAGAAAATTATAATGTTTTAGCTGGATTAAATTTTGATGAGATAATAGATCAAATCTTAGAAAAGAATCCAAGCATAAAAATAGATACATTAAGCTTTAAAAAAGGAGATAAGGCTTTAAAGCTAAATTTGGATGCAGCAGTAAATGGCTTTAAAAAGGGAACAAATCAGTCAGAAATTTTTGATAAATTATCTCTTAGTGGAAAAATAAGCGTCGATGAAAGTCTGGCGAATTTTTTTGATACACTAGTGCCAGAAGTAGCTTTTGTTGAGCCTACTTTGATATCTGCTGGATATTTTAAAGAAGAGGATAAAAAAGTAATAAGCGAATTTAAATATGATCCAAACAAAAAAGATATTATATTTAATGGAAAAGTCGGACTTCAAAATTTCTTTATGGGTTTTTAAAAAATTAGCCTGATTTTTATCTGCATTTAAGCATCACTTCTATATACTTCACTTTCTGTTTTGCAAAACGCAGAGCAGAAAGTTCTTTTAACTTACAATTGTTAAACTATTAGTCAATCTTTGAAATCTAAACAAG
>CAUSCE010000026.1:0-23024 GCA_963530215.1 uncultured Campylobacter sp. | reverse complement strand
GCGCGAGAGCACGCGTCCATGAGGGTTAGGTCTTGATAAGGCAGCGCGACATTTAAAAGTAAATCGGCACCCGTATTTTTGATGAGCGCGACTACGGCATCGGTGTCGTCCGCGTCGATCTGGGCGGTGTCAATTTGCACGCCTAGGCGGTCTTTGATAAATTTAGCGATCGCGTCGCACTTACTTTTGGTGCGGCTTGCTAAGGTGATATTTGTAAAAACGTCCGCGTTCATCGCGCATTTTACGGTCGCGACTTGGCTCACGCCGCCCGCGCCTATGATTAAGATATTTGACATTTGGGCTCCTTTAAATTTTAGTGATTTTATCAAAGTTAATATAAATTTCTCGCTTTAAAAGGTAAAATAAGGCAGAATTTAAAGGTAAAAACATGAAGAAAATTTTGCCATTTTTAGCGCCGATTTTCCTCTTTGCAAATAGCTGCGACGAGCTGGTGCAAGAGAGTGTGAGGGAGTTTTATAAAAGCGATAGAAATTTGGAGAGAGCCATAAATTTAGCCGAGCAAGCGACTGATGTCTGCTTAAAAGAGGGCAACACCGAGCAGGCGATCACTTCGCTCATAAATGGCGATAGCATGTGCATGGTAAATAAAGGGCCACAAAAGACGCTAGAGCTCTCGCAAAAAGCCCTAGAGCTCGCGGCAAACGTTAGCGACAAGCTGCTACTAGCTCGCTCTTATCATAGCCTAGGTGCGGCACAAAAGGCGCTAGGCAGATACGATGAAGCACTTGCTAATTTTCAAGAAGCTCTAAAAATTTATGACAACGCGCCAAATGCCCCAATGAACGACGAACTCATCTGTATAAAAGGCATCGCTAGCGCCTACTACCTAAAAAACGAATTTGACAAAGCCCACGAAAACCACCTTTTAGCGCTAAATTTACTTGATATCACGCCGGAGTTAAGTGGCAACGAGCTTGTGCGATCAGAGCTTTTAGTAGAGCTTGCTAACGACCTAGCAAAGCTTAATCAAAAGGACGAAGCTACCCAAAACTACAAAAAAGTGCTTGAAATTTTAAATGGAAAAGAGCAAAATCCTCGCGCACGGGATCTTTTAGAGAGAGCTAACAAAGGGCTAAATGGGCTTAACTAAAGTTTTTCTTTAGGCTCTTTAATACGAAATTTGCAAGCTCAAGTCCCTTTGAGCGGTGAGAAATTTCAAGCTTTGTCTCATTATCTAGCTCGCCAAGCGTTTTAGTAAAGCCATCTGGGATAAAGAGCGCGTCGTAGCCAAAGCCGTTTGTGCCACGCTCCTCATCTATCGCTTTGCCATACATAAAGCCATGCGTCGTGTAATCACCAAATTTCGAGCTAATAGCGATACAGGCGGTGTAATGAGCTGGTGAGCTCTTTAAATTTAGCGCCTTTAGCTTACTGATGAGTTTTGCTCTATTGTTTGCGTCATTTGCGTTTTTGCCGCATACCTTGCCATTTTCATCAAGGTCAAAATAGCGAGCTGAATAAATCCCTGGCTCACCGCCAAGCGCATCTACGCTAATGCCGCTATCATCGCTAAGAGCGATAAATTCGCCCTCAAGCCCTTGCTCTTTAAGCTTTGCAAAGACGGCTCTTGACTTTATGAGTGCATTTTGCTGAAAAGTGCTACCATCTTCAACGATCTCAAATGGCTTTACAACCTCGCTTAGGGCATAAATTTCATAGCCCTTTAAAAACTCTTTTATCTCTTTTACTTTGTCTAAATTTGATGTCGCAAGCACGATCTTCATTGCAAGAGCTCCTTGATTTTTGGGCGTATTTTACAAAAAAGTAGATTAAATTTTTAAATTTAAATTAGCGTTAAAATGATAAACTTAGTCCTTTTAAAAATAAGGAAAATTTTATGTTAAAAAGCGTTTTACCACTATCTTTTATCATAGCAAGCAGATTTTTAGGTCTTTTTATAGTTTTGCCGGTGCTTAGCCTTTATGCCTTGAATTTACACGGAGCAAACGAGTTTTTAGTAGGGCTAATAGTAGGCGTCTATGCGATCTCACAGATGATATTTCAAGTGCCTTTTGGAGCGCTCTCGGATAGGATAGGACGTAAAAAAACATTAACGATCGGACTTTTGGTTTTTATCATCGGCTCAATAATTTGTGCACTTACAAGTGATATTTTTACCATGCTATTTGGTAGATTTTTACAAGGCGTAGGTGCTATCGGAGCAGTTGCAACTGCGATGATAAGTGACTATATAACAGAAGAAAAACGCTCAAAAGCCATGGCGATAATGGGTGCTTTTATAGGACTTAGTTTCACGCTTTCTATGGTACTTGGGCCGCTTCTTGCCAAAGACTACGGACTTTCAAGTCTCTTTTATCTAAGCGCCGCTCTTAGCCTACTTTGCATTGTACTTCTTTACACCGTTGTGCCAAAAGAGATAAAAGTGAGTGCCAAAAGTGAAAAAGTACCATTTGGTAAGCTGTTTTTGCAAAAAGACTACATGATCATAAATTTCACCTCTTTTATGCAAAAGATGCTAGCAAGCATCGCATTTTTGGTGATCCCTATCGTTTTAGTAAAAGAGTATGGTTACGAAAGCAGCGAGCTTTACAAGGTCTATACACTTGGTGCCGTACTTGGCTTTTTGGCTATGGGGCTAGCTGGCGCCCTTGGCGATGGCAAGGGACTTAGCAAGGTCATCTTGATAGCTGGTACGCTGCTTTTTGCCCTAACCTACACTATTTTTGCCATTAGCTTTACACTTTTTATCTTCGTTTTGGGAGTTGCTATATTTTTTATAGGATTTAACCTTCACGAGCCCATTATGCAATCAACTGCAACAAAATTTGTAAAATCCTCACAAAAAGGCTCAGCCCTTGGTGTATTTAATTCATTTGGCTATCTAGGAAGCTTTGTTGGAGGTGCATTTGGTGGATACATCTTGCATGCTTTTGGTTTTAAAGTGCTCACCATCATCTGCGTAGTACTTTGCGTGATATGGCTTGTTTTGCTCTTTAGCCTGAGCGATCCAAGAATTTTTAAAAATATCTATCTAAGCCCTGAAGTAAGCTTAAATTTAGAGTTACTAAATAGTCAAAAAGGTGTAGTCGATTATTACAAAAATGAGAAAAATCAAGTGATCAAATTTGACTCTCGCCTAACAAGCGAGGCTGCTTTAAAAGAGAGCTTGAAGTTTTGATCTATGACGTCATCATCGTTGGTGCTGGCGCTAGCGGGCTCTTTTTAGGGGCAAATTTAAAGGGTAAAAAGGTTGCCATCTTAGAGAAAAATAGCAGCGCTGGTAAAAAGATCCTAGCAAGTGGCGGAGGTAGATGCAACATCACAAACCGCTTCATAAGCGCTAAAAATTATCTTGGAGAGCAAAAATTTATAGAGCAAATTTTAAAAGTGCTAAGCCCAAATCAAGTTTTAAAATTTTTTAGCGAGCTTAAATTTAGTGAGCAGAAGCAAAATCAATTTTTCTGCGATAGTGGCGCAAAGAGCGTCTTGAGCGTACTTTTAAAAAGGCAAAATGCAGATATTTTTTACAATAAAGAGGTTCTTGGCGCTAAAAAAGTAGATGAAATTTTTGAAATTTCAACCAAAAGTGAGAAATTTAGAGCCAAAAATTTAGTCGTTGCAAGTGGTGGACTAAGTTACAAAGCCCTTGGCGCAAGTGACATTGGCTATAAAATAGCAAATGATTTTGGCATTGAAACATCAACTCTTTCGCCTGCACTTGTTGGATTTAGCGTACAAAAAGATGAGTTTTGGTTTAAAGAACTTAGTGGCGTCAGCCTAAACGCAGACGTAAAGATAAATAGCAAAAACGAGAGCCATAAATTTAGTGGTAATCTGCTTTTTACACATAGGGGCATAAGCGGACCAGCAATACTAAACGCCTCGCTATTTTGGCAAAATGGGCGAATTTGCATAAATTTTTTGCCCAAATTTAGTGAGAAAAATTTAATAAATGGTAAAAAGCAACTTAGTTCGGTTTTGCCCTTACCAAAGAGATTTGTGCTAGAGTTCTTAAAAAATTTTAGCTTAAAAGATAGAGCCTTTTATGAATTTAGCGATGAAGAGAGACAAATCATAAAAAGGCTTTTTGCTTATGAATTTGCCCCAGCTGGGATATTTGGCTTTGAAAGAGCGGAAGTTACAAAAGGCGGCATAAAGAGTGAATTTTTAGATGAAAATTTACAAGCTTATAATGTTAAGGGACTTTATTTTATTGGTGAAGTCTTAGAAGTCACTGGCATGCTTGGTGGATATAACTTACATTTTGCATTTGCAAGTGCTCTAAAGGTGGCTAGGATCTTAAATCTATGATCTCCTAAAAGTTGGATAATTTTAGATAAATTTTTATATTTTAAATAAGATAAATTTACTATGAAAGTAGGCTTTTAAGAAAATCAATTTAAGTAATTTAGATGTTAAAAATTCATAATAAATATTTTTAAAAAGATTTTGCGCCAAACAAAGGTAATAAATTTTTGAAGTAAATTTTATAACCAAGCAAGCTAAACGTTAGGTTAAATTTACTTTAAAGTATAAGCAGTTTGGGGATACTAGATTATTAAACCTCTTCTATAAAGCTAACGGCTTCAAATGGGTTTGAGAAAATATGTTTACTAAATTTCTCCAAATCTCTCTTTTGACCATATCCGCAAGTTAGACCCACGCCTGTAACAAAGGCAGCTTGTGCAGCCATTAGATCCATAATAGTATCACCTACCATAAATGCATTATTTTTATCTTTATTAAGTCTAGTTAAAGCCAAATTTATTGGCTCTGGATCTGGTTTTGGATTTACAACATCATCTCGTCCGACAACCGTTTTTATAAATTTCATAACGCCTAGATGCTCTAACAAAATAATAGAAAATTTTGAAGTTTTCGTAGTAACTATACCCACATCAGCAAAGCTACTTGCCTCCTTCAATGCTTCACTTGCATAATCTAAGAGTACCGTCTCATCAAGATAAATTTTTTCGTAGCAAGCTTTATATTCTTTTATATAGCTATCAATTAAATTTTTGCTTGCACCAAGTCTTTCAAACATTATTTCAAGCGGATGACCAACCAAAGACTTTAATGCATTATGGTCTGGCTCTTTTTTACCATGGGATAAGAAAGCTCTATCAAATCCTTTTAAAATAGCAGAAGTCGAATCAATAAGCGTACCGTCCAGATCAAAAAGTATAGTTTTTTTCATCATTTTCTCCGTAGAAATAAAAAAGGGCCTAGCCGAAGCTAAGCCCCTAAAAGAAGTAACTTTAAATAATAAGATTATTTATTGAAAGTAGCTTCAACGCGTCTATTTTGAGCGCGGCCTTCTTTAGTTTTATTTGTAGCAATTGGTTTAAGCTCACCGTAACCAACTGTTGAAATTTTATCCTCACTTACGCCATAGCCAGCAAGAACATCAGCTACTGCTTTTGCTCTTTTTTCAGATAGTTTTTGGTTATAAGCTTCTGCACCTACGCTATCAGTGTGACCAGCAAGTACAACTTTATAATCTGGGTGTTCGCCCATAAAGTCAGCTACTTTTTTGATCTCAGCTGCATATTTTGGTCCGACTTTATAGCTATCAAATGCAAAGTTAACATCTAGATCTCTAAGAACGATAACTTTTTCACATCCTCTTTCATCAACGACTACGCCAGCTGGAGTGTTAGGGCATTGATCTATATCATTTGGCACGCCATCATTATCATCATCAAGAACTGGAGTTGCTGCTGGAGTTACTGCTGCAACTGGAGCTGCTGCCACAACTGGAGCTGCTTTTGAATCAAGACCGATACCAAAGCCTAGTGAATAGAATAGGTTATGATCAGCATGTTCAAATTTGATAGCATCTCTTGCTTCTGCTTTAAGAGCAAATCTATCAGTTACTTGATATCTTAAACCAAAACCATATTGGCCAAAACCGCCATCTTCATTTTTAACAAAAATAGCTGGAACATCTTCATAACCAGCACCAACTAAACCATATAGACTAACTGGTCCAAAATCAACTATATCTTTTACAAGATTTGCATGATATCTAAGGACTCTTCCTTCTCTTGTTAAGCTACCTGTTTTTTCTTTTGCTTTTTGAGTGTAATCAACACCAAGCTCTACTTGATCAAAGAAAAAATCTTCAAGATTTCTAGCAGCTCTAACACCAACGAAGTTATGGTCTTTTACACGTAAATTTCCCTCTGGGTGAACACCACCAATAGTTGGAGTAACTTCATAATTGTATGCTGCGTTAGACGCAAAAACCGCTGTTGCGGCAACCATAGCTAAAGCAATCTTTTTCATATTTAGAATTCCTTTCTTAGGATTTATTTTAAAGTGGTTACATTTTAACTGAATAAAATTTAACCGACTCTAAATCATAATTTAATTAACAATGTAAATTTGAAATTTACACAACTTAAATTTTGCAAATGCAAAAGCAATTGCAAAAATTCATTAACGTTTAGAGAATTGTGGGCTTCTTCTAGCCTTTCTTCTACCAAATTTCTTACGTTCAACAACACGAGAATCTCTAGTTAGCAAGCCTTTTGGTTTAAGCGCTGCTCTAAAATCAGCATCCATGTCAGCTAAAGCACGTGAAATACCGTGTCTCAAAGCCTCTGCTTGTGCTGAATAGCCACCACCTAAAGTTGTAGCTACTACATCTATTAAACTCTCTTGTTTAGTAACTAGAAGTGGCTGAATTACTTTAAGCTTTATAGCTTCATGTCCACCAAGCCAAGTATTAAGATCCATACCATTTACTACGATTTTACCGCTTCCAGCTTTTATCCAAACCTTTGCTACGGCAGTTTTTCTTTTACCAGTTGCATAAACTTTTGCCATAATTATTTTCCTTCTTTTTTAGCTATTTGTGCCGTATGAGGATGCTCACTGCCAGCATAAACTTTTAGTTTTTTTATCATCTCTCTTCCAAGTTTAGTTTTTGGAAGCATTCCACGAACAGCTAATTTAAATAGTTTTTCTGGCTTATTTGATATCAAATCGCCAAATTTTTCACTCTTTACGCTACCAAAGTATCCTGAGTGTCTGTGATAAAGTTTATCTTCAGCTTTGTTATTACCAGTAAATTCTACTTTTGAAGCATTTATGATGATAACATAGTCGCCACAATCTACGTTTGGCGTGAAGCATGGTTTGTTTTTGCCACGAAGTATAGTTGCTACCTCAGTTAGCAATCTACCAAAACGTTTACCAGCTGCATCAACAACGATCCAGTCTCGTTTAACTTCGTTTGGCTTTGTTATTTTTGTCATTTTCTTACCTTTGCCAAGTTAATTTTTGAGTTGTGATTGTATTTAAACAATGCTTTTATAAAGCTTAAATTAAGTAGCATTTAAACTTCAATATATGAAATTTTTCCATTAAGAGCGTAGAAGATGACGGCGATTATACTATGCTTTGGATAAAATTTATTTAATGCCTCTTTGTATTCTCCAACTTGTTTTTTATTTTCCTCAATATTTTTATCTGTCGTTTTATAGTCAATCACACGAATTTCGCTCTCTCCGATACAAAATAAGTCCATCTGTTTTAGTTCATTTTTTACTTTAAATGGCTGCTCTTTGTAAATTTCTTTATCTTTTATGCACTCTAGAAATTTTGGCTCATTTATTAGCATTTTTGCCCGTTTAAAGGCATCTTCAAGTCTATCAGGTGAGAGAAATTTATAAAATTTATTTAGCATTAAACTTTTAGCTTTTAAAAGCGAATTTTCATCAAATTTCTCACTCATCTCAAGCAAATAGTGAAACGCTAAACCAAAATAGATTGCCTCTAAATTTTTACCACTCGTTTTTTGCTCTCTTGCCTCTACATCTTGCCTTTCTATCTTTAAAATTTCAGGCATTTTTTCATCTTTTGTAGCCTCTTGTTGCTCGCTCTTGCTAGGCAAAATTTTGCCAAAGCTAAACTCTTTTAGATCAAGATAGTCGTTTACTTCGCTTTTATCACTTCTAGTATAAAAAGAAAAAAAGCTAGGACTATTTCCACTTGGAGCGACTTGTTTAATGATAATAAGCGACTTTGTAGCCCTAGTGAAAGCGACGTAAATTTTATTGATATTTTCTTGCTTCTCAAGCTCTTTCATTTGCTCTAACACGCCAGCATACTCAGGATCAAAATTTTCTCTACCAGAAATTCGGCTTTTTACTATCCACTCGCCTTTTTCGCTATATTCTGTTATAAAGTTTGAGTCATCGCCCCTGCCCTTACTCATCATATCACAAACTATCACGTGAGAAAACTCTAGCCCTTTTGACTTATGAACAGTCATTATCTTTACGCCATCAGCATTTTTAGGGCTGATTTTAGAACTAAAATTTTCAAGATTAAAGATAAAATCGCTTAAATTTTTGTAGCCACTACTTAGCTCAAAAAGCCTTAAAATATCAACATCAGCCATATTTATGTATAAATTTTTAGCTAGATAAAATAGGCTTTTTGTCGCACTATCTTCAGCTTTTATTTTTAGTTTTTTAGGATTTGTATTTACGAGTGCTTTTACATTTTTTTCATAAATTTCTTCACCAAAAAGACAAAATTTCGCATACTCGATGATCGCTGCAACAAACGGTGTTCGCTTTAGCTCCAAGGTGCCTTCATTTACGCTTTTTATCCCCTCACTGCTAAGCACCTCTGAGATGAGGCTGATGTCACTATTTTTCCAGCAAAGCACAGTTATCTCACTTGCATTTACGCCAGCAGCAAGTAGCTCTTTTACTTGCGAAACTGCTGCACCCGCGATATCTTCGTCGCTTAGCACACGTAAGTAGCCGTAGTCATCTTCCTCGGCTTCAAAATAAGGACACTCGCCACTTACTTTGTAGCTTAGCTCCTTATCTTTTTTAGCTGATTTTTGTGGCTCAAAGCTAAGTCCATATCTATGATAAATTTCTTCAAAAATAGCGTTATTAAATTTCACTAAAGCCTTTAAGCTGCGATAGTTGCTAGGCAAATTTTCCACCAAAATTTGCTCAAATTTCTCTCCAAGCTTATCGAAAAGCTCTTTTTTACCGCCCCTAAATTTATAGATACTTTGCTTCGTATCTCCAACGTAAAAAAAGCTTCCAAGCCCGTTTTGTCCGTATCCTGAAACGATCTCAGTGATAATTGGCAAGATGATCTCATATTGGATCACGTTTGTATCTTGAAACTCATCTATCAAAAGGTGATTTATGCGGCCATCAAGCCTAAAGTAAAGCACATCTTTATCAAAATTTTCAACCAAAAGCTTAAAGACCAGCTTATTTATATCAGCAAAACTTAGAGCATTTATCTCTTTATTTAGCTCTAAATTTGAGTGTTTATAAACATTTAAGAGCTTACTAAAACCGCTAAGTCTGTATCTTTCAACCTCCAAAATATACTCTTTTGCCGCCTCTTTTAGCTCGTTAAAGAGCCTATCAAGCTCACTTGTATAAATTTTACTAAAAGTGCGGTAATCTAGGCTCTCTCTTTCAAAGACCTTATTTTTAAAAAGCTCAAATAAATTTTGCTCTTTAAATGTCTTTTTGGCCGTATCGCTAGCACCATTTTGTAAGGCTATATGCTCATTTATCTCCTTTTGCGCTGCTCTTACCTTGCTATCATCTGGATAGCTTGCGCCGCTATCTTTTAGCTCACCGCCAAAACTCTCATAAAATTTAGCCAAAGTCTGTGAAAAGCTCGCCTCTTTTTGGCTTGAGATTATCATCATGAGTGCAAGCTCACTAAGAATCTTTTGATCTTTGCTTGCCTCTTTTACAAATTTTTTCCACGCCAGATCTTGCAGACTATCTTGCACGCTGTAATCAGGACTAAGTCCTAAATTTTGACTAAATTTTTTTAGGATTCCAGAGAAAAATGCATCAAATGTATAAATTTTTAGCTCACTTTGCAAAAATCTATCAAGCTTCTCATCGCGTCTTTTTACGACCTCATCTTGGCTCAAACTAAGCTCTTTGCAAAGCTTATCAAGCTCATCTTTTTTGTTTTGCAAGTCTAAAAAAGTTGTGATTATGCGCTCTTTCATCTCATTGGCCGCTTTTTTGGTAAAGGTTAGAGCGATGATCTCGTTTATATTTTCGCCTCTAAGCACCAAAGCGATATAACGAACGCTTAAAGCGAATGTTTTCCCGCTTCCAGCACTTGCTTTTAGGGCTAAAAAATCTTTCATAACTCTCTCCTACAAAGTATGGCATACTCGCAAAATTTACAAGCTCCGCTTTTTCTTTCAAAATTTATCTTGGTATTATTTATGCTCTTTAGATTTTCTATCTCGGCCTTTAGATCATCCATACTTTTTTTAGAGTTAATAAGTACTGGTTCATTCTTTAGAGCAAAGTAAGCACTTTTTACCTCGCTACCATAAAGTGCTTCATAAAATGCAAGCTGAAGCGAGTTCGCATTTGCCTCACCAGTTTTATAATCAAGTATAAAAGGCTCGCCATCAGGGCTAGCATCGATCCTATCGATAATGCCTTTTATCTTTACATCACAAAAATCACTCTCTATATCTTTTTCACACTCAAGCACTCTAAAGCCAGCACTTAAACGTTCATTTTCAAACTCTGCGTATTCTTTAAATTTCTGTGACCAAATCTCAAGCTCAAGCGAAGAAAAATCTTGCTTTGCAAGCATTTCTTTAAAAATAGCCAAATCAAATATATTTTTTTGTCTATAAAATTCACTCGTGTAGTATTCATAAAGCGCCTTATGCACGCTATTTCCTTGCTTAGATCCTGGCTCAGTTGCTATTGCTTTTGCTCCTTTTATACCAGCTATCTTTGCGTAATAATACTTTCTTGGGCAAGTTAAAAATAAATTTAGTGTAGAAAATGATAGCGGTTTAGTAAAAAAATCATGCTCCAAAATGATCTCATCATCGCTTAAATTTAGGCTTGTACTTCCTTTTAAAAATAATTTTAAATACGCCTCGTCACTAAATTTCTCATCTTTTATTGTTTTGAAATTTTTTAAAAATCTTGAAGGAATACTCTCTTCATTTAAAACACAGCTTATGGCGACCTTTTTGGCATTGTTTATAAGACTTTCATAGTAAAATCTCTGCAAATTTTCACGCTCAAGGTAGCTTATAAGCCCTGCTTTTTGCCTCACTTTCGAGTTTAAAAACATCTCATTTGTAATTCTTGCTGGGATGAAGTTATCATTAAAATCAACTATGATCACACCATCAAATTTCATTCCACGGCTCTCAAGCATGCCCATGACACTGATCTTTCCACCGCCCACATCATCGATGCTAAGGCGCGAGATATTTAGCAAAAAAATTTCACTTAGCTGCTTTAGGCTAAAGCTAAAATACCTACATAAATTCTCGATCCTAAAAAGCTCAAGCGCGAGCTTCTCTTCGCATCTTGGCTCATTTTCAAGCGTTAAAAGCTCGTCTATTAGCCCTTTAAATTTAGCAAAGTCACAAAGTTCAAAGTAGCTTGATTTAAATTTATTAAAAAGCTCTTCACTTACGCCAAGCGTGCTCAAGATAAAACCAAGCTCCTCGTAGCTCTCACACTTGCTTTGATCAAAAACCGGCCTTACCTCTTCATTGATCGCTCTTGTAATGTAAAAAAGCGTCTCATAAAATTTTGTATTTTTAAAGCTCTCGCCCATAGCATAGTTAAAAATTTTATTGCTATCATGAAGCCTTAAAATTTCACTAAAACTCTCATCTGGTAATATAACAGCGATGTTTTCAGGCTTTATTCCATCACGCACAAACTCACTCGCCTTTGCCATAACGTAGGCACATTGCAGGCTTCTAGTGGCAAATCGCTTTTCTAAAACTGGCTCAAATTTTTTGATATTTTCTAAGCAAATTAGCTCATTTGTCTTTAAATTTAGCTCATATTTTTTGTAATTTTCAATCTCGCTAGTAGCTGAAATTTGCCTTATTTTATTGATTAGCTTTGTGTTGAAAACACTAGTTTGAAAGATAATTTTTAGCGTAGTTAGCTTTGAGATTTTCTCTAAAATTTCCCACTCAAATTCACTTAAAATTCCATCTATATGCAGTGAAATTTCACTAAAGCTTCTGATATAGCCTTCATTAATGGAGTAAATTTTTGGCAAGGTTATATCATCATAGAGATTTTCTTGACCAAGCAAGCTCTCATACTCTTTTAAAACCTCTTCAAGTATGTTTAAATGCTCCTCAAAGTCAGCGTAAATATCGTTAAATTTGATCTCAGAGATACTCTTTTTACTAATAGCTAGCTCTTTAAAAAATGAAAAAAGATAGTCATTATTTTTCAAAAATTCAAAAAACTCAGTTGGAATTTTAAGAACCGAGTTTGCCTTTTTGACACTGGCACAGGCTCTATTCATAAGCACTAAAGCATAGGTGCTATCAATCTCAAATCTACCATCTACATAAACTATCTTTTTATAAAACTCAGCGATACTTAGACTTTTTGGAATTAGCTCATCATTAAAACTTGCATTAAATTCACGAATCTTACGCGAGTTCGTAAAGACAAAAAGTTGGTTTAGGTTATGCATTTTTCTCTCTTAAATTTTTAAGCAATGATAGCTAAATGCTGATAAAAGAGCGCTTTTTACGCTTAGCCAAAGCTTTAAATTTTCATCTAAATACATTAAAATTTTAAGCCTTAAAGAGCCAAAAGCTACAATCACAAAAAAGGAGCAAAAATGCATAAAGAGTTAAACAGACAAGGTTTTTACTACGGCTTTCCGGTTTTGCTAGCCACCACAAAAGATAAAAATGCAAACGATGATATCACGGTGCTTTCATCTTCTTGGACATTAGGAAATACAGTAGTACTTGGCATAGGTATTGAAAATCAAGGCTTTAAAAATATCAAAAATGGTTCAGATATCACGCTAAATTTATGTGATGAAAGTCTACTAGAAGCTGTGCAAAAAATGGAAAAACTAACTGGCGATAGTAACGTACCAGAAGAAAAAAAGAATCTTGGCTACACCTACGAGCACGATAAATTTAAGGTAGCAAATCTCAGCAAAGAACCTGGCATAAATGCAAAAACCGTCAGGATAAAAGAGTGCAAGATACAGATAGAAACGGTTATAGAAAAGATAGAGTTAAAAGAGTGGTTTAGCATAGTTACTTGCAAGATTACAGGCATTTTTGTAGATGAAAATTTACTAAAAGATGAAAAGATAGACACGCAAAAATGGCATCCACTAATCTATAAATTTAAAGAATATGTCGGCACTTGCGAGCGTTTGGGATTAAATTTTGGATTTAAAGAGATTTGATTTATAGCTTTATTTAATAAAAACTTAGTATTTTAGTTTTAGCCAAAAAGATTAGTTTGTTAAAATTTAAATCCAGCTTTGAAATATTTTCCAGATGCCAAAGCTGCGATTTTAAGATCATTTTGTGACATTAAGGTCAAATTTATAATACCTTGTATCATTAGTGTCACTTAGCCTTAAAAGTAGCTGCCACCTGCCTTCTCTTAGACTTGTTTCTTCGCTTACTAGATCATTTTCTTGCCATGAAGCTCTTAAAATTTTATTTTCTTTATTTGTCTGTGGGCGAGTGAGTAAAATTTCATATTTTAAAGCTGAAATTTCTCCTTTTTTTGGAGTTAGATGAAATTTAAACTTAGCATTTAGGGCATTAAAATTTGGCTCAAATTTTAGATCAAATTTCTCATCAAAGCGTTTTTCACTCTCTTTGATAAAGGTTATATTTTCATCGACATTTTGGTAGCTTTGCATATAAGAGCTATCCATTTCGACTGGATGTTTCAGCGCTATGATGATCGTTACTGCGCAAGCGATAATGATAGCAATGAAACTAAGCACGATAGCATAAGGCCAAAAGGTTTTTTTATCCATTTTTTACCTTTTTATAAAAGATAACAATTATAAAAAATGCAACCAAGCCATATATGAAAAATCTTAAAAAATTTAACGTAGTTTTATTTGAATTTCCAACACTACTTTCAAGCTGTAAATTTAAGCTAGATGCGATTTGCTCGGCAATATCAGCGTAGCCATTTAATATAGCAGCATTATAGACATCTTTGCCATTTTTAGAAACCAAAATAGGAATTATCGTTCCTGATTCTGGATTTACACTTAAAATTTGTTCTTTATTAAAAAGCTTTGAAGTATTAGCATCGGCAAAAATTTCTACTTTCTTTTTGCCTTTTATAAGCAGTAAAAAAGCATAAGGCGAGCTAAGGTTTTGCTCTTTAAAAAGAGCTTCTAGCTCACCATCTTTATATACGCCAACTACTAAATTTATACCGCTTTTTGCGTAAAGCTCACTGCCGATCTCATTTAGCTTTACACTTACTTTTTGGCTTAGAATTTCATCATTATTTATCACAAAATTTGCTCCCAAAGCCAAACTTTGTGAGAGCAAAAATATAAAAATGAGTATAAATTTTCTCACACCTAGCCTACAAAAAGGTGGTTTGATGTAAGCACTGACCACGCACAAATAGCTCCTGCAACAACTATAAGCAAGATTATGGCTTTTTCTATTATGCCTAGCATCACTACTCCTTTATAATGACGTGTTTAGCGTTATCAACGCTCTTCATCTCAATGCTACTTGCATCTTTTAATGAGTAAGGCTTGGTTGCTACATCTTTTTGCAAGCCAATACCAATATAAGTAAGTACGCCAAGGATAGATAGCAAAAGCAAAACTGCCACCAAATAACCGCTAATACCATTTAAAGCAAAGATATTTCTATTTTTATTTTCCATTATTCGCCCTTTGATAGCGATATGACATATTCGCCAACTGCTTTTTGTTGTATCTCGTTTAATCTGCCATCATTAAATTTAGGCATAACACCGATGTTGCCGTTTTTACCACGATTTAGTACATCTACGATGAACTCACTTGAACCATATTTACTAAGATCAGCCGACATGCCATCCATGCCTTTGCCATCATCTCCGTGACAAGCTGCACAAGCTACGTAAAGCTCTTTTCCCATAGCTACTAAATTTTCATTTTTTGTACTTTTTATAGCACTTATCTCTTTTGCAACATAAGCTGCGATAGCCTTTGCTCCATCAGCATCAGCTAGCCCTGCTGGCATCTCGCCCATAGGATAATCAAGCCCTTTTGAGCCATTTAGTATCGTATCAACTATTCCTTGTTCGCTACCCCAAATTTGTAAATTTGCAGCTTTGCCACCAATACCATCGCCTGTGATGCCATGACATGCTGAGCATTGCACCAAAAATACGCTCTCTCCCATAGCGTGAAGCGTTTCTTTGCTTGGGTTTGCATACTCTTTTTCAAATTTAGCGTTTGCCTCTTTTACTTCTTTATTATATTCACCGATTTGTGAGTAAGAATTTAGTGGATAACCAAGTAAATAATACCAGATCGCCCAAACAAGTGTTAATAAAAAAACTACCGCCCAACCAAATGGAACTGGATTTTTATACTCGCCTATCCCATCCCAGTTGTGCTCGCTAAGCTCTACGCTTTCATCTTTTTTAACTTTCATTTGACCAACATACTTGCCAGCTACAACGACAGTTAGTACGATAATTAAGATGGCACCTATTAACGCAAGTAAATTTATATTATCTTCTAAATTTAGCCATTGCATATGCTCTCCTTTGTAGCCTTTTGCTCTAAAATTTTACTACCGATCTCATCATCTAGGGCTAATTTCGAATACTTCTCATAATTTCTTCTACCTTGCTTTTCACTTTTGTAAAGGTGAAAAAAATAAGCGTACAAAGTGATAGCTAAAAATGCTGTCAAAATAAAATAGCCATAAGCTTGAAGTTCTCTCATATCCATTATTAACTCCTATTTTAGGCTATTTAGATAGGCGATAAGTGCCACGATCTGGCGAATTTCACCCTTTGTAAAAGCACTTTTTACTTGCTCGTCTTTCATACTTTCAACGATACTTGCAGCCTGTTCTTTCACGTTAGCATTTGCTTGCTCAAAAGTACCAAGAGCTGGCATATCTTTCTCATCATAAGGTGTGTTAAAAACCTTTTTAACAGTTAGTGCTTCAGCGTAAGCAGTCTCTATGTCAGCATTTTTCTTAAATAAAAATGGATATGCTGGCATGATCGAACCTGGCACAACAGAGGCTGGATTTAACATATGATTTTCATGCCAATCTGTCGTTCTATAATTACCCACACGCATAAGATCTGGACCTGTTCTTTTTGAACCCCAAAGATGAGGACGATCATAAGCAAATTCGCCACTTAGCGAATACATGCCGTATCTATCAGTCTCTGCTTTAAACGGACGTATCATCTGTGAGTGACAAGTGTTGCAACCATTTTGTATATATATATTTTTTCCAGCAAGCTCTAAAACCGTATAAGGCTTTGTGCCCTCAAGTGGCCTAGCTCTATTTGCAAAGTCAGGTAAAATTTCTACCACGCCAGCATAAGCTATGACGATAAAGACGCAAACTGCAAAAAAGAATGGATTTTTTTCTAACCAAGCAAACATCACATCACCTCCGCGTTGGCTTTAGCGCTACCCATAGGCGTTGCACTTTTTGGTTCTGCCAAAATAGCTTTAGCAGAAGTTGATTTGTAGATATTATAAGCAAACATCAAAAAGCCAATCAAATACAAAAGTCCACCAATAGCTCTAATGTAATAATAAGGTATAAGTACTACAACAGTATCAATAAATGAGTAGAGTAAATTTCCATAGCTATCGGTCGCTCTCCACATCATACCTTGTGTAATACCAGCAATCCACATCGAAGCAAAGTATAAAACAATACCTGTTGTTTGTATCCAAAATTGAGCTTCCATTAAGGATTTTGAATAAATTTCACGTTTAAAGACACGTGGCGTCATATGATAAAGTGCCGCCATAGTCATAAAACCAACCCAGCCAAGTGCGCCGTCGTGCACATGTCCTGGCACCCAGTCAGTATAGTGAGCTAGTGCATTTACAGATTTGATAGCCAAGATAGGGCCTTCAAGAGTTGAAAACATATAAAAAGTTGAAGCTAGAATCATAAATTTAATAAGCGGGCTCTCGCGAAGTTGTGTCCATTCGCCTTTCATTGTAAGAAGCATATTAATAGCTGAACCCCAAGAAGGCAAAATCAAAACAATAGAAAAAACCGAACCCATAGTCTGCATCCAATCAGGCACAGCAGTATATATTAGGTGGTGACCGCCAGCCCAAAGATAGATAAACATAAGGCCCCAGAATGAAAATAACGAAAGCTTATAAGAAAATATTGGCTGTCCGCTCTCTTTTGGTAAGAAGTAATAAATTTGGGCGATGATCGCTACTGTAAATACAAACGCAACTGCGTTGTGACCGTACCACCACTGAACCAATGCATCATTTGAGCCAGCATACATCGAAACTGAGTGTAGCCATGAGCCATATCCACTAACTAGCCTTGTTGGAATTTCCATGTTATTAAATAGATAAAGCATAGCAACGCCAAGGAATGTAGCAATGTAATACCAAACTGAGATGTAAAGTGTCTTCTCGCGACGTATACCAATAAGTCCAAATATACTTACGCCCCAAAGCACCCAGACTACTACTACTGCGATATCTAATGGCCACTCAAGCTCGGCATACTCCTTAGATGTACTCTCGCCCATAAAAAGTGTCACAACAGCTAGAATCATAACAAGTATATAAAGCCAGAAATGAAGCTTACCAATGAACATTAAAAACGGAGATTCGCTCATTGATACTTTTAGAACACGCTGTCCTATATAATACCAAGTGGCAAATATACCAGAGAGCATAAAACCAAAAATGATACCGTTAGTATGAAGAGGACGCAATCTACCAAATGCCGAATACTCACCAGCTATATAATTTAGATCAGGACAGGCAAGCTGAAAAGCCACCAAAACACCAATAGCCATGCCAACAATACCAAAAAATATCGTGGAGAACATAAAGAGTTTTGCCACACTATAATCATAATGTAGCAACTGGGATGGTCGCATAAATTTTCCTCCTAGTTAAATTTATATTAATTTTCGGTTATTTTAGAGTAGAAAAACTATAAAAAGACTTAATTAATATAAATTCTCTTTTACTAGGAGAGTCTTCTATCTATTTTGTAACCAAGCCCAGGAACATTTTTTATAAAATTACTGCCGACTTTATCCCTGACACGTTTAACAAAGGTCCTAATAGCAGCCTCTGTTACGCTCTCACCGACCCAAACAACATTTTTTATTTCATCATGAAGCACAAGCGTACCAAGTCTTTTTATGAGTAGAGATATAAATGCAAGCTCTTTTTTTGTAAGAGAAATTTCAACACCATCTCTGATAAGCACACGTTTTATTTTATTAAAACTATATCCATTTGTAACCTGAATAATATTTGCTGTTTCTATCTTATTTTTAGCAACATTTTCTAATGTAACCAAAAAATCATCAAGATCAATCGGCTTTAAAACGTATTTATCAATACCAACATCTATTGCTTTTAGAAGTGTTTCTTTTTCACTATTTGTGCTAAAAACTATAATAGGTGTATCTTTTGAAATTTCTTTAATGCTTTTAGCCATATCAAGACCATTCATTATAGGCATAAAAACGTCTGTTATAACCATATTTGGATTATATTTTTTAAATTTCTTAAGTCCTTCATCGCCATTTTGAGCAGTGATAACTTTTTCGAATTTATCTCGCATAACTTCTTGTACTATTTTTTTACCATCTCCCTCATTTTCAACGATAAGAACGGTTAGATTATTAAGAATCTTGCTCATTTATTCTTCCTTTTTGGTTATATTTATCAAACATCATAAATTTTGACGCAATTAACAATTATCTCTCTTACTTTACTATCTTAGGCATTTGCTCTATATCCTAAAAATAATAGATAAATTCCATTTATTATCATTATGCTAGCTGAGATCTTAAACATTATGTCTTTAAATTTCTCATTTAAAATCCCAAATACAAAGCTAGCCAAAAGCATAGCTGGCAATGTACAAAGACCAAATACAAGCATTATAAAAGCCGAATCAATAAAATTTGCACTTAAAATCCCAAGTGCCAAAAAATAATAAACCACACCACAAGGCAAAAAGCCATTTAAAAAACCAAGTAATAAAAAATTTGTTAAATTTTTCTTTTGAATCCTCGTTTTTGCAATTCTTACTACAAAATTAAGTGCCTTTTGATTCTCCACAAATTTTAAAAGCTCGCCCCTAAAAAGCAAGGCAATGCCGATAAACGCGATCATTAAGCCAACTATAAAAAATATAAGACCTCTTGCTTGCATGCTAAAGCTAATAACAGCTCCAAAGGAGCCAAATAAAGCTCCTAAAACTACATAAGCAAAAATTCTAGCTAGACTATAAAGCATACTTAGCATTAAAATTTCTATTTTATTCTTACCTTTAAAAAATAGAGTCTGCAAGCCCAAAAATCCGCTGCACATACCTACACAATGACTAAAGCTACTTAAAAATGCAACTGAGATAATCATGTAAAGGTTTATATCTTGCATCTTATAAAATTTCTAAAAACTGCTTAAATATATATTTGCTCTCACTTGGGCCACCACTTGCTTCTGGGTGGTGCTGAACTGAAAAGATCGGATAGTCTTTGTATCTCACGCCCTCGATCGTGTTGTCAAATAAATTTCTATGAGTCACAACTGCCACTTCTGCGATACTCTCAGGTACGTTGTAGTTGTGATTTTGTGTTGTTATCTCGATCGCTTTTGTATCTAAATTTAGCACTGGGTGATTTGCTCCGTGCTGACCAAATTTAAGCTTATATGTCTCGTATCCAAAGGCGTTTGAGAGTAACTGATGTCCAAGGCAGATACCAAATATAGGTATTCTAGCCTCAATCATTTTTTTGATCTCGCCTATTTCGGCCTTTAAATTTTTTGGCTCACCAGGACCATTTGATAAAAATACCCCATTTATCTCGCCATTTTTAAATTTTTCTATTAAAATTTCAGCCTTAGTGTCGTGTGGCACTACGATGACTTCAAGACCAGTTTCACATAGCTCGTTTAGGATATTTCTCTTTACACCAAAGTCAAAAACAGCTATCTTTTTACCAATACTTTTTAACGGCTTATATGACTTTAAATTTCTATCCCATGCGCCTTTTTTGTGCTCGTATTCATCCATCGCGCTAACTGTTTTTACGTAGTTTATATTTTCGATACGCCCGCTACTTTCAAGCCTGCGTTTTAGCTCATCTTTATCACTTATCTGCGTTGAGATATAAGCCATCAAGGCACCTTCATCGCGTAGCATCTTTGTGAGGTATCTAGTATCAACGTCATAAACGCCAAATTTACCTTGCTCTTCAAAAAATTTTCCCAAAGATTTTTGCGAGCGGCAGTTTGATGGAATTTCATTGTAGCTTCTCATTATAACGCCACTTGCATGAATTCTAAGACTCTCCATATCATCTTCATTTATACCTACTATGCCTATTTCTGGCATAGTAAAAACGATAAACTGACCAGCATAGCTTGGATCGCTCATGATCTCTTCGTAGCCAGTCATTGAGGTATTAAAGACGAGCTCACCTGCACACTCGCCGTGAGCACCAAAAGCTTTTGCTTCTAAAAAAACACCATTTTCAATATAAATGTAAGCTTTCATTAAAGCATGCCTCTTTTTTTAAGCTCATCTTGATACAAACGCTCAAAGACAAGATCATATTCATCAGTTCCTGGGATTAGCTTATGTTTATAATTTTGTATCATTTCATAGACATCATCTTCTATCTTCTCATAGCTTTTTAAGTACTCGTCTATTGAGTTATAAATCACATTTTTTACGCGATTTTCAGATACATTATAATCAACAAGACCACTCTTCCAAATAGTTTCAAGCACTTTGTGAGCGATATTACTAAATCTATCTTCGTGGGTTAAAATTACATCAAATTCGCCTGCAAGCTTCTTTTTAACGAGCCAAAACATATTTTTGCGGTCAATTTGCATAGTTTGCATCTCGTCTTCATTTTTCTCCAAAAGCTCATTTACTCGCTCATCTAAAGCTCTTTCTTTTTGAATATCGACTGTTAAAATTTCACTTATTTTTGCTACGATTGGCTCAATGCCTTTATTTAGTCTTACGAAACCACAATTTAGAAGATCTATTGCTATTTTATGTGAAATATACGGAACGTGTGGGAGTTTTAAACGCATTTTAAACCTTTAAATTTTTATGCCATTTTAACTAAATAAAGGTAAAACTTTACTTTGAAATTTTAACGGCTTTATTATTATCGCTTCTTAAAAAATAAATTTCTCTTCGTCCTTCATAAAGTATCTTTCCATCAATCTTTTGCTCATTTTCTAAATTTGATGAGATATCTAAAGATAGCGATTTGCTCATAAAATAATTCTCTCCTAAGGTGCGTCCAAAGTCAGGATACCAACTAAAAGCACAAACTATCAGCAAAACTAAATAAAAAGCTCTAAAAATTTTTCTAAAAGGCGCGTAAAAAAAGCAATACCCAAATATAAAAAATACGGGCAAAAGCCATAAGAAAGGCACGTTATCAACAAAAATAACATTAAAATACTCGCTTACGCCATAGTAAGAAAAGTAGTTGTTGTAAATTCCAACAAATAACGTAAAAATAGGAGCAAGGAC
Organism: uncultured Campylobacter sp.; assembly: GCA_963530215.1. Lineage (GTDB taxonomy): Bacteria > Campylobacterota > Campylobacteria > Campylobacterales > Campylobacteraceae > Campylobacter_A. Next base: position 1,465 of record CAUSCE010000026.1, on the reverse strand, counting down.
AAATATAATACCCGTAAAAAAAGCATTTAAAATTTTCATAATCTCTCCTTTTGAGTGAGATTATATTAAACATAAGCTTTAATATTACTAGATTGATGAAAGCTAGACTAAAATTCAAAGCAAAATGCCATACATAGACATCTACTGCTTCCAGCAATACTTTAAAAACAGTTTAGCTATAAGCTAAACTGCCTTAAATTTATTATTTTTTAGATAAATACTCTTGCAAGCTTTTTACTTCAAGTGCTTTGCCAGTTTGAACTGCACTTAGCGACTTAGCAGCTGCGAGTGCTGCGCGGATCGTTGTAAAGTAAGGTATCTTGAATCTAACCAAATTTTAAGCTCTCAAGCATTTTTATATCACTAAATTTATCTCTAAATTTTATAAAATTTGCTTCTAGCTCAGCCTTTCGCTTAAGTGCTATATCCATAAATTCCTGCTCTTTTTCGATACCAACAAAATCTCTACCTAACAAATTTGCAGCTATGCCAGTTGTTGCTGAGCCTGCAAAAGGATCACAAATGATGCTATTTTCGTTACTTGCCATCAAGATAAGCCTTACTAAAAGAGAAAGTGGCTTTTGCGTAGGATGCTTACCGCATGCTTTCTCCCAAGGAGAAATCGCAGCAAAACTCCACACATCTTTCATCTGTTTATCTCCATTTATCCGCTTCATAAGCTCATAGTTAAAGATGTGTTTATGTCTCTCATCTTTTCTAGCCCAAATGATCTGTTCAGTACTATGCGTTAGATACCTACAGCTAAAATTTGGCGGAGGATTAGTCTTTTGCCATGTAATGATGTTTAAAATTTTATAATCAAGCTTTTGAAGCGCTCTACCTATAGAAAAGATGTTGTGATATGTCCCACTTATCATCACGCTACCGTTATTACTAAGTGCGTTTTTAGCGAGTTTGAGCCATTCTAGGTTAAACTCATCAATTTCATCGATATTTGTGCCCTTATCCCACTTACCTTTATTTACGCTAACTATCTGCCCGTTTTGGATGCTAAGTCCGCCATTTGAAAGAAAATATGGTGGATCCGCAAAGATAAGATCAAACTCTCCCTTAAATTTAGCTAGTTCGCTAAAGCAGTCGCCATTTATGAGCCTGAAATCGTTATGCATTTTTAAGCTCATTTATAAAAAGGTGCAAATTTGCAAGGTTATAAATCCTTACACTCTTATAGGCTTCTTGTAGCTTATTTCTAGCATCGTGCCAACCCCAGCCATCAGTGATCCAGATAAATTTATACTCTGGCAAATATGAGATCTTTTTGGCTATTTCGATGTAGGCTCTTGCTACTTCGTTTAATTTCGAGCCACCGCCACTATAAAAATTTGCTTCGATTAGATAAGTGATATTTTGTATGCGAGTCGAAAAATCAAATATCTTCACATCACTACCTAAATTTAATGAAAAATTTGAGCTTGATACTTCAGCTTGAAAGCAGATATTTTCA
>CAUSCE010000025.1:0-23701 GCA_963530215.1 uncultured Campylobacter sp. | reverse complement strand
GCAAACATTTATCTTGGCTACGTCATCGGCGAGGGCCCTTGCACGCTTTGCTGGTGGGAGCGCATAGATATGGTCGTGGTCGGCGTTGCTGGTATCTTGATACTGCGCTACGGACTAAAGGCTCGCTACATAGCCGCCGTGCTTTTTGGCGCTGCGTATGGTATTTTCATGACGCTTAGGCATGCGAGCTTTAGTTTATATAGAGACGTAGGTATGGGCTTTGGCGGCGATATATTCGGTGCGCACACGTATACGTGGGGCATTTTGGTGTACTGGGTCGTGGTCGTGGCGATGGGGCTGATGATGCTTTTTGCCAAAGATAAGGTCGTCTCGAGCGATATCGCACGTGCTGATACCAGAATCAAGTCTCTTAACGCGTATTCAAAATTCGTGATAGCTTTGAGCCTATTTGTCATCCTATCAAATGCCGTTCAGGCGCTCATCTCGGCAGGTATCCCGCCGTATAGCGGCAAGGGCGATCCAGAGCGCATCAGCCTAAACAACACTTGGACGGCGGGCGTTTGGAAAAGATTTGAAAAGCCGTTTTCATTCACCGGCGCAAACGTCGTTGAGGATCCGTTTATAGCGGGCGAGCCAAAAGATATAAGCGTCAAATTTAACTCCGATCCAAGCGCTGGCGCTTTTACGGACGTAAAGCCTGCGCTTAGCGTAAAAAACAGCTTCCCGCTTCCTTTTGAGGCAAAGGGAATTTTCGGCAAAGGCGTAACGAGCGGCCTAGCGTATAACGCTAAAAACGATACTTTCGGCATCTCAAACACCGAAGGCGGCGTTTATTTTACGGACGCGAATTTTAAAGAGATCGCTCACGCTGTTATCGACAAACCAAACGGCCGCAATATCAAAAAGGCTGTCGCATCGACCTTTGTCGGCGACATGCTGGTAACTACAGGCTTTAACAAAACGACATTTGCCGTTAAGCCTGTCCAAAAAGTAGACGCGTATCACGAGTGGAGATATTTTAGAGAGAGCACCGGCGGACTCGAGTCTGCGTGGAAATTCGACCGCCCGGCACTTTTAACTATAAGGGCGAAAAAACAATACGTCCTAACGCTCGCAAAAGATCCGCAAAGCACCTATATGTATATGATCACGGTGCCAAACGAGCGCGCTAAGAACTTGATTCTCATCAAAGTCGATAGTAAAGACAAGATGCTGAGTGGCGAAACTATCGTGACATCAGCCCTCGCTCTAAAAGATAAACGCGACCTAAAAGACTACTACATTACGGCTGGCGACATTGCGGGCAGTAAATTTTTAGCCTACTCTAAAAACTATAATACCTTGCTCGTGATCGACCTTGCGGATGCAAAGGTAGTCGATGCTTACGCTATGCCGCAAATCGGCGATATCTCCGGACTAGCGGTAAAGGGCGGCAGCATCTACGCTCTAGCGCATGAGGACGGCAAAGTAAACGTCGTAGAGCTAAACAATCCTCTGGGTGAGTAAATTTAGCCCAAACCAGCGCAAATCCGTCCGCGTAAAGCGGGCGAATTTGAGATGACTTATAGATAAATTTTAACTGCAAGTCGGCGTCTTTGCGCCGGCTGCTAAATTCCTTTTAATTTACTTAACCATTCTATAATTTCAAAACTACAAAGGAGAGATGATGAACTATCTTGAAATTTTAAAATTTCGTCATGCTTGCAAGGTTTTTGACGAAAGCAAAAAAATCGGCGCTGGAGAGTTTGATTTTATACTAGAAGCTGGTAGGTTAAGCCCTAGCTCAACTGGCCTTGAGCAGTGGGATATCTTAGTCGTTCAAAATAAAGAGCTTAGAGAAAAAATAAAAGCTCTTTCATGGAATCAAGCGCAAATCACATCTTGTTCGCACTTAGTTGTCGTTTTAGCTAAGATCAAAGAGGTGAAATTTGGAAGTGCATACGTTAATAAAATGATCGCTAGAAATACCAATAAAGATCCTGAAGCCATTGCTGCAAGGCAAAAATTTTATCACGACTTTTTGCTAGCAAATTTTAAAAATGATGATGAGCTAACATTTCAGTGGTCACATGAACAATGCATGATAATTGCCACAAATATGATGAATGTAGCTGCAAGTTTGGGCATTGATAGTTGCCCAATAGAAGGCTTTGATAGACACGCTTTAAATGAACTTTTGGGGCTTGATGAGAGCTTTCAAAGAGTGGCTATTATGGTGCCATTTGGCTACCGCCTAAATCCACAACCAAAAAAACTTCGTAGAGAAATTTCTGATATCGTTACTTGGATCTATTAAGATATTTGAGCCAAATTTTAAATAAATTTTTGGCTCAATTTTAAATAAATCAATAAATTCTAAATAAATACTTACCTTTATAAACCCAAATCAAGTAAAAATGGGATAAAATCAGAGCCAAAACCTAAACTAACGAGGTGTCTATCGTGCTTGAGAAACAAAAAACCAGCCTTCAAATAGTAAAAATGTTTTATACAAAGTCTATTTTACTTCTACTCTCATTTATATTTTTAGCATTATTTGTAGTTTGTGCTGGTACGAACGATATAAAGTATGATCTTAGCTCAACTAATTCAAATATAAAATCATCAATCTCAAATAGCTTTTTTATAATAAAAAACGATCTATTTTTAAAATCAAAAATGGTTGAAGCAGGTCTTAGTGATATGCTATTTGATAAAAATTTAACAAAAAACGATCTTTATATAGCTTTTTATGTTTTTGATAAAAATAGAAATTTGCTCTATTCAAAGAGATTTTTAGGTGCTGATGACATAGCCGAAAAGGATCTATCTTGGCTTAGTTTAAACGAGACAGATGCTGGAAAATTTACAGTATCGGATCGAGTTTATAAAAACAGTCGTTTTAGAGGCATTTATGCATCTTATGGACTAAAAAATGGAGGCAGCATTTTAGTTCAAATTGATATAAAATTTTTACAAAACTACACTAATGTAGATTACGATGATAAAAGCAAAACTTATGCTTATCTGGTAGATAAATATGGAAATTTATCAAGAGATGAGTTTTATAAAAAATTTGATGAATCGATATTTTTGCCTTATGTGAGTCTTGGCGACGAGTTTAAAGAGGATAAAATAATATTTTCTTTAAGCCATATGGGCTTTTATCTCATAAGCTATATGCCAGAGTATAAAATTTTTGTTATTACCGCTTCAACGAAGCATTTTCATATCTTTATGCAGTTTGTGTTATTTTGGCTATCGATCTTTTGTTTTATATCTTCTTTGATTTTATGGGTTAGAGATGTGAAATTTATAAAAAATAGAATAATGCCAGCTTTAAAAGAGGTAAGAGATACTTTAGATGGCAATGAATATGAGATAAGACGAAGCCTTAATGTAACAGAATTTGAAGATATAAAAAATGGAATAAACAAGCTAAAGATAGAAACCAAAAAAGCAACTGATGGGCTAGAAGAATACAAAAGTAGATTTGGCTATATTTTTGAGCAAAGCTTTTTGAAAATAGTAGTTTATGATGCTTATAGCGGCGATATTATTGATGCTAGTAATGCATTTTTGTCTTCCATTGGCTACACAAAAGATGAGATTATAGAGCTAAATTTAAATGATTTAATAGATGGTGATTTTGCATTGTTTATGCAAATGAAACAAGACGCTCAAAATAGCGATATGAGTTTTAAAATCAAGCTAAAAACAAAAGATGGCGGCACTAAAGATGGATTTTTACAAGAGTCGCAGATCGAGCTAAGGGATTCTAGGCTAAATTTTATGCTTATACACGAGCTTGACGATGAAAAATTTACGAAAAAGGATAACGAAGCAATAAATGATTATTCGTTTTTATCGCCAAATGTAATAGCAGAAGCATTAAGCAGCGATCCATTTTCTATCGTAAGAAGTACTCAAAATATCGATAGCGTCTTTAAAGTCCCGCAAGATAAGAAGCTCATAAATTTAAAAAATCTAATAAGCCCTGAAAGTTTAGATGAGTTTGCTGTAAATATTTCTAATGAATCTAAAAAATTCTTTGAAAAAGGTAGCAAAAATAGCGAGATAAATCTCGTAGCCAATATGCAAACAAATGAAAACAATAAAACGCCATTTAAGATAAAAGTAAAATTTATAGATAATGGTGCTGATAAAGAGCGAAAGATCATATACTTTTTTAATGACTTAAGTGATATAGCGAAGTTGCAAGAAAAATATGATGCTGAATTAAAATATTTTCAAAGCATACTTTGGGCAAGCCAAGCGCTTGTCTTTTCATGGGATAAAAAAAGCGACACCCTTTATATCCCAAATGCTATTGCTAAGTCGCTCGGATATGCATTAAATGGGGATATGAGTATAAATTTTGAACGTGCAAAAACTATATTTGTAGATGAATTTGTAAGCTTTAAGGACTTTTTTGACCTTATAAAAAAAGGTGAAGTATATGATGGCGAAGTGCGTTTTTATAGGGCTGATAAAGAGATTATTTATGTAAGGATTAGAGCAAAAGCAATAGCTTTTTATGATGGTGAAGCAAGCGTTATAAAGGGCACAATGCAAGATCTTAGTGTGCAAAATAGCTTTTTTTCTTATCAAGACCTTTTAGCAAAAATTTTCTCATACGCAAAAGAGCAAATTATTATGCTTGATGATGAGTTTAGGATCATAGATGCTAATGACGCTTTTTTCGATACGCTTAATATTTCTAGAGATAAAAATTTTATAGAGAAAATTTACTCAAAAGATATAATAAATTTTAAAAACGGACTAAAAGATATTAAAGATGAAATTTTAAATTCACTTAAAATAACTGGCTTTTGGCAAGGTCTTATTCATGATGTTCGAAGCAAAAATAGACTCGAAGTCATAAGTATAAGCAAGCTTTTAAACGCATTTGGCGATCAAGAGGGATATATATTGCTAGCTTCAAGCGCAAATGATGACTGCTACAATAAAGAGTACCTCGAATTTATCGCGTATCACGATACGCTAACTGGATTGCCAAATAGATTTTTGCTTTTTAATAAGCTAGAAAATCTGCTAAAACAAGCGAAAAAAAGCTTAAAAATAGCAGCTTTTTATGTCGATTTTGATAATTTTAAATCGATAAATGACGGATACGGACATCAAGTAGGCGATAAAATCCTAATAGAAATTTCAAAAAAAATAGATGAAATTTTTCCAAAACAAGGAATATTTGCGAGAATAGGCGGAGACGAGTTTATAGGCGCTATGCCTTATGAAAATTTGGGAGAAATTTACGAAACTGCTGAGAACATCTTAAGAGTGGGTCAGAGTAAAATTTCTATTGATGATGACGAGAAAAAACTTAGCGTAAGTATTGGTATTAGTTTAAGTAGCGATGCACTTAGTGTTGATGATCTAATTGAAAGAGCTGATTGGGCTATGTATCAAGCAAAGCTTAATGGAAAAAATAAATATTATGTATTTAATTCGAAAAAAGATACATACTTTAAAAATGAATATAGAGACGACTCAAAGATCATTGAAGCTATCGATGCTGGCGAGATGTTCTTGCTTTATCAGCCTGAGATTGATATAAAAAGCGGGGAAGTTAGCAGCTTTGAGGCATTTATTAGATGGAAAAATGGCGATAAGATATTAAGGCCATCAGACTTCTTACCGCTTGCAAAAGGCTCAAAAGCAGTTGTTGCTATCGCATTATTTACACTAAAAGATGCTTTAAAAGCTAGGGCTGTATGGCTAAAAGAGGGAATAAATGCAAAAGTTAGAGTAAATTTATGCATTAAAAAGCTAATGACATCTGAGTTTTTTGAGAAATTTAAAAAGCTTTTAAAAGATGAGCAGCTAGACGCCAATGGGCTAATCATAGACATCGTTGACTCCGCAAGTGGCGTAAATTTAGATGATGTTGTTAGATATATCGATGCTTATAAGGAACTAGGCGTTAGCTTTTCGCTTGATGATTTTGCGTCTTATTCGGGCTCAGTAGAAGCTTTAGGCATGTTAAAAACAAATAGATTTAATATAGATAAAAGATTTTGCAAACAGATTTTTGATTCAGTAGAAGCACTAAAGACCATACGCATGATAAAGTATGTATCAGATACATTTAATTTTGATGTCATGATAAAAAATTTAGAAGATAAAAGCATGCTTGAAATTTTTGTTGGATTTGGCTTTAGTAGATTTCAAGGACGGCTTTTTGCGCCAGAGCTTAGTCTGGATGATGTGCTCAAATTTAAATTTACTCTATCATCTCCGCTAAATGTAAGAAATTTTCAAGATGATGAGAACTACAATATGCTTTGCAAAATAGTAGGTGCAAAAGAGCTTATGATTCGTTTGATAAATTTACTTAAATGCGATGAAAAAATAAGCGAAAAATTAAAAGGCGAAATAGCAAATCAAGTAGATGATATTAGGACAATAGATGAAAAATTAGCTGAAATTTTAGATACGATCCTTGTAAAAATAGACAAAGAGAACGTAATAAATTTAGCTAATGAGGCAATTTTGTTATGCGATAATGATCTAAATTTGAGTGGAGCGAATAAATAATGAATGAAAATGCTTTAAATGTTTATGAGCACGAAATCCCAAATGGAAGCAAGCTATACTTTGCCAGTAGCGCAAAGCTAAAGAGGCAGATCGAGCAAAAAGCTAGTGAAATTTTAGAAAATGAAGGCTTTAGCGAGATCGTAACGCCATTTTTCTCATATCATCAGCATTTAAGTGTAGATGCGACAAATCTTTTGCGTTTTAGCGATAGCCTAAATCACGAAATAAGTCTAAGAGCTGATAGTACGGTAGATACTGTAAGGATCGTACTTAGAAGGCTAAAGGCAAATGAATCAAAAAGATGGTTTTATATCCAGCCAGTCTTTCGTTATCCAAGCCAAGAAATTTATCAAATCGGAGCCGAGCTAATCGGTGAAAATGATGTTTTAAAGAGTATAAATATCGTAGCAAAGCTTCTTAATGAGCTAAAAATGGATACATTTTTACAAGTGAGCAATATACAAATTCCAAGAGTGATTTGTGAAATTTTAAGCGTGCCTATTGAAATTTTTGAAAATGGACAAATGGAGAAAATTCTATCTCAAAATGTTCCATGGCTAAGTGCTCTTGCTCTTTTAAAGTCAGTTGATGAGTTGGATGAAGTGATTAAAATTTCTCCAAGCAAACTAAAAGAACCGCTTGAAAATTTGAGAAATTTAGCCAGTGCTTTAGAATATAAAAATTTAAGAATAGTTCCGCTATATTACTCGAAAATGAGATATTACGATAGTTTATTTTTTAGATTTTTAAGAAATAACAGCATAATAGCAAGTGGCGGCAGCTACGAAATAGACGGAAAAATAAATAGTGGTTTTGCTGTTTATACAGATGCATTGATAGAAGAAAAAATTAATTTAAGGAAGTAAGAATGAGAAAGGCTGATTTAGTAGTTGGAGTTCAATGGGGTGATGAGGGTAAAGGCAAGATAGTTGATATGCTAGGACTAAACTATGACATGATCTGTCGCTCACAAGGCGGCCATAATGCCGGTCATACGATCTGGGTTGATGGCGTTAGATACGCGCTTCACCTTGTTCCAAGTGGAATTTTGCATAAAAATATCATAAACATCATTGGCAATGGCGTTGTTGTTTGTCCAGAAGTGTTAATCACCGAAATGGCTCAGTTTGAAAATTTGGAGGGAAGGCTTTATATTAGTGATAAAGCACATTTAAATCTAAGCTACCATAGTCAAATCGATCAAGCAAAAGAGAGACTAAAAGGCGAAAAAGCAATCGGTACGACTGGAAAAGGCATAGGACCAACTTATGCTGATAAAATAAGTAGAAGCGGTCACAGAGTAGGTGAGCTACTTGAGCCAGAGCGTTTATGTGATGCTTTGATGCATGATTTTGAGACAAATAAATGCGTATTTGATGCACTTGGTGTAAAAATTCCCAATGAGAATGAATTACTTGAAGAGCTAAAAAGATATAAAGAGGTTTTGGCTCCATTTATCGCAAATACTACAAACCTAGTGTGGAAGGCACTTGATGAAAATAAAAAGGTATTACTTGAAGGTGCTCAGGGCACGCTTTTAGATATCGACCATGGCACATATCCATACGTAACTAGCTCAAATACCATAAGTGCAGGTGCTTGCACAGGTCTTGGACTAAATCCAAAAGAAATCGGTGAAGTAATAGGCGTCATAAAGGCCTATACGACTCGTGTTGGCTTTGGTCCTTTCCCAACAGAAGACAAAGGCACAAGTGGCGATAAGATGTGCGATATCGGTAAGGAATTTGGCACAACAACAGGCCGCCGCAGACGTTGTGGCTGGTTTGATGCTGTGAGTGTAAAATATGCTTCAAGACTCGATGGTGTCGATACTTATGCACTTATGAAGCTTGATGTGCTTGATGGATTTGAGGTGGTAAAAATTTGCAAAGCTTATCAATATAATGGTGAAACTATCGATTATATGCCAACAGATCTTGAAAATGCAACTCCTATTTACGAGGAACTTGCAGGCTGGGATAGCGTAAAAGGCATAAGCAAATATGAAGATCTGCCAGCAAATGCAAGAGCTTATATCGAGCGAATAGAAGAGCTAACTGGCGTAAAGATCGGCTACATCTCAACAAGCCCTGAAAGAAGCGATACGATCATTAGATGAAAAGCAAATTTACCTCTATCGTCCGCGTAAAAAAACAAGAGATGGATAAGGTAGAGGCAAAGCTTGTCGTTGCTAGGCTTAATGTAAGAAATTTTGAAGAAAATTTAGTACATTTAAGAGCAAGGCTTGAGGAGTTTTGCTTGCCAAAAAGTGGCAATATAGGCGAGTTAAAGGAAAATTTAGAGTTTATAAAGATAGCAAGGCAAGAGTTAAATGCCTGCAAAGAGAGCCTTGAGATAGCTAAAAAAGAGGTTTCGCATTACGAACATAAATATAAAAATGCAAATTTAGAGTACGAAAAGATGAAATATCTAGAAAAAGAAGAGTTTAAAAAAGAGATAAAACGCATACAAAAAGCCGAAGCACTTGCACTTGATGAGTTCGCAGTGATGAAATTTACAACTAAGGGTGAGTTGTAATGAGAGCGGTTTTATTACTCTTAACTATTTTAAATTTTGCATTTTGTTTTGAGGTACCAGTTGATTGTACGCAAATTTTTGAAGCTAGAAAAGAAGAAATTTCAAAGGAACTTGAGATCATAGATGAACAGCGCCAAGCTTTAGAGGTATTTCGCGCAAGCTCGGCAGCAGCCTATGAAGAAAATAATAAAAAGCTTGCCAAAAAAGAAGCTGATCTAAATGCGACAATGAAAGTGATCGAGCAAAAACGCAAAGAGATCGATGAAGTGGTCGCCAAAAATGAGAAAATTTTAAAAGAGCTTCGCACAATGACTAGTGATAAAGTCAATGAGTCGTATTCTAAGATGAAAGATGGCGCGGCGGCTGAGGTACTTTCTAAAATGCCTAGATCAAACGCAGCCACCATACTTTATGCTCTTGATGCTAAAAAGATATCTACTATCATGGCAAAAATGGATCCAAAAGTAGCATCTGAGATCACCACTTTGCTTCAAAAAGGACCACCATTTGCTGATGAAAAAGGCGATATGCCAACTCCAGCCGGTAGCATAAATATACAGTAATCAATCTTTTACACAAACAAGTAAAATTTTAAAGAATTTAGATACCAAACATAAAGCACTATGCTTATAATTTTTTAATTTTAAGCTCACCTAACTTTAGCTTGTATACTTTTGTGGTAGCTATTTTTTAACCAAACTTGCTACGACTCCAACTCCAAGGATGGCTAGAATGATAAAAAGGCTAATTTGTGCAGAAATTTCAAAAGTATGATGAAATATATGAGCAGTCGCATTTACAGCTAGCTTTGCTGCGATAAAAAATAAAAGCACTATCACAGAAATTTCTAGATACTTTAAAAAATTTTTGAGTGCTTCAAGCACAAAATAAAGCGTTCTTAGCCCAAGTATCGCAAATATCATCGCTGAATAAACAATCACAGGATCTTTGCTCACAGCAATGACAGCTGGAACGCTATCAAAAGCAAATATCACATCGCTTAGCTCAATCACGCAAAGGCACAAGAATAATGGTGTTGCTATCCAAGTGGCTTTTAGCCTTAAAATTTGATTGCTAAGAGTAGTTTTTTGACTATCTGAAATTTGCTTAGAAATTTCGCTAAATTTAACAAAAAAACTATGTCCAAAAAGCTGTGGTAAAACCGGAAAGAAGCGATAAACTGCCCTATAAGCTATGTGGTTTGAATAATCTTTTATATCCTCATCACACTTATCTTTTTTTATCATCATTACAGCACTATATGCGACTATTGCCGCAAATATTAGCTCCATCCAAGGCGAGATGGCAAAAAGCATTGTACCTACGGCTACAAAGATGAGCCTAAATATCATAGCTCCTATAACGCCAAAATAAAGCACTCTGTGGCGGTAAATTTCAGGTATCTTAAACCATGAAAAAATCGCCATCATCACAAAAAGATTATCTACCGAGAGCGACTTTTCTAGCGCATATCCTGCAAAATAAAGACTTGCTATTTCACTGCCTCGTTCAAAATATAAATATATACCAAAAAGTACCGAAACTCCTATCCAAAAAATAGACCAAATACCAGCTTGTTTTAGTGAAATTTTCTCATCATGTTTATGAGCAAAAAGATCTACTCCAAGGGCGATTGATACCATTATAAGAAAAACTATAATTGTTTGAATTTCTAACGCGTTCAACTTTTATCCTTAAAATTTTAGCAAGGCATCATCAAGACTTCTACTATCTCGCCTTTTTTAAGAATTTCTTTATCCATTGGGATCATTAAAAGTGCAGCCTTGTTTGTTAAATTATTTACTATCGCTGAACTGCCAAGCTTTTTGCCATTTAGATTTACAAAATTTTTTCCTTCACGATTTTCTAAATTTACAGCCGTAAATTCTAAAAATGGCGAACGCTTTTTATAGTCTTCGTCCATTATAGCCGTGATCTTTGGCTCATCATTGCCTAGCCATAAATTTATCAAAACTCTAACATAAAGCACGCACATAACCATTGCCGAGTACGGAAATCCTGGCAGTGCAAAGATATATTTATCGCCTGACTTTGCCACTCTGATGTGACGGCCCGGTTTTATGGCAGCACCTTCGATGATAAGACTAAAATTTTCATTTAAAGCGCCTTTTACAAAGTCGTAATCACCCATGCTTATGCCACCAGTCGTCACTAATATATCAGCTGATTTTAGTGCGTTTATGATCGCTTTTTCGACAAGCTCTGCTTTATCTCTTACGATCTCGCAAAGGATCGGCTCCGCACCCATTTTGCGTATCTGCATAGCGATCCCTACGTGGTTTGAGCTGTGAATTTGTGCTGGATTTTCTAACGGCTCGCCAAGGTCTTTTATCTCACTACCAGTCGCTAGTATCGCCACTCTTGGGCGTATGAAAACGCTTACGTGAAAGACACCAAGCTCAGCAAGAAGTGCTATCTCAGCGTAGCTTAGACGAGCGCCTTTTTTTATTAAAATTTCACCTTTTTTGTAACTTTCCCCCACTTCGCGCACAGCAAAGCCCTTTGGCACACTCTTTTTGATGATTATTTTCGAGCCGCTAACCTCGACATTTTCTACCGGCACAAGAGTATCAGTGCCTTCGCTCATTAGTGAGCCAGTGAAGGTTTTGACGCATTTACTACCCGCTATGACTAGTCCTTTGTCACTTCCAGCAGGCAGATCTGTGATGAGCTCAAGCTCACTTAGACCATCTTTAAAGGCAAAAGCGTATCCATCCATCGCTGAAACTGGCTTTGCTGGGTAATTTTCAGCGGCTGTCACGTCGTAAGCGATATTTCTATCAAGTGCGTCCGTGATGGCTACTTTTTCGACCTTATCCCACGCATTTATTGTATCTTTTAGAATTTTTAGGCTATCTGCGTAACTCATAAAATCTTTCATTTTTATCCTTTTTATGAAATTTTTGCATATTCTATCCATTTCGCTCTTAAAAAATTAATCTTTGTTTTATTTAATGATTATTAAAATGTCGTTTAAGAAATCAGTTTGATTTTACCCTATACACAGGAATATTCATGAATAAAACAGTGCTTTACATCATTGCAGGTGCAAGCTTAGGCATTCTTGGCCCAGTGCTTGTTTATTTTGGCAACCCAGCAAATATGGGCGTTTGCGCGGCTTGCTTTTTAAGAGATAGCGTAGGTGCTTTTGGCTTTCATCAAGCCAAAGTGGTACAGTATCTAAGGCCTGAAATTTTAGGGCTTATCATCGGAGGCTTTTTAGCTAGCCTGTTTTGGAGTAGAAATTTTACTCCAGTATCTGGCAGTGCAGCATTTTCTAGATTTTTCCTAGGTGTGTTTGCTATGATTGGTTGCCTTATCTTTTTGGGCTGCCCATGGAGAGCGTTTTTGCGCCTTGGCGGCGGGGACATGACTGCTATTGCTGGTCTTGTCGGTCTATTTGCTGGCGTTTTTGTTGGACGATTTTTCAAGAAAAATGGTTACGTTATACCTGAAAATGATGCCACTACAAAACCAGTTGCGTTTTTGCCATTAATCATTGCTGTTTTACTTTTAGCAGCCCTTGTTTTTGGTTTAAAGCTTGGCGATAATGGTGCATTATTTAGCTCAGAAAAAGGTCCAGGCTCACAGCATGCAAATATCTTTATCTCACTTATTTGCGCCATTGTTATTGGCATTTTTATGCAAAGAAGCAAATTTTGTTCGGTTGGTGCGATCAGCAAAGTTTTTGAGCGTGATTTTTCGATGTTTTATGGCATCGTCTCGGTTATTGTTTTTGCAAGCATTACAAATTTAGTGTTAAATCAATACAAATTTGGCTTTGAAGGTCAGCCTATCGCTCACAATGACATTCTTTGGAATTTTCTTAGTATGACGCTCGCCGGTCTTTGCTTTAGCCTAAGTTATGGCTGCCCAGGAAAACATTTAGTGCAAATGGGAGCTGGAAATTTAAGCTCGGCAGTATTTGTTTTAGGTATGGGAGCAGGTGCTGCGATAAGCCATAACTTCATACTTGCAAGCTCACCAGCTGGCATCACTCCTTATGCTCCATATGCCGTAGCGATCGGCTTTATCTATGCTATTTATGTTGGAGTTTTTACTAAAAAAGCATAATATAAATTTGGCTGCCTTTGCAGTCAAATTTACTCACTTTTTATATCTATCACCTCATCAAAAAGTCCAAAAAGCTCACGTTGGTGTGTGATCATCATCACGCCAAGTTCCTTAAAATCGCTCTTTAAATTTTTCAAAATTTCAGCTGCTGAAGTATTATCAAGTGCTGAGGTTGCCTCGTCTAAGAATAAAAATTTAGGCTTTGCAAGATAGACTCTGGCAAAATTTAGCCTCTGAGCCTCGCCTCCACTCATGATCTTAGGATAGTCTAAAATTTCATCTAAATTTTTAAATTTGCTAAGGCCAACTCTGGCTAAAATTTTATAAATTTCACTATCATTTTGCTCATTTTTGTTTGGATAGGAGATGAGTTCTCTTAGGCTAGATCTGACCAAATAAGGCTTTTGGGGTATAAACATCACTCTATTTTTTGGCATCGATACTTCTGCTTTGCCATGCTGCCAGAGATTTGCTAGGTATCTAAAAGTCGTACTTTTACCAGCTCCACTCTTTGCACTTAATACCAACCATTTTTTTGGTGTTAAACTAAAGCTCAAGTTCTTAAATAAAATTTCATCATTTGGCGTCTTTAGCGTTAAATTTTTACAAATCACAGCTTCGTCATTTTGACTAAATTCGTGAGCCTTTTTTATTTCGTTAAGCATACTTATAAAGGCATATATACGCTCTACGCTAGCGGCAAATTCCATTATCTGCTTGTAGTAGTCCATAAACCACGCAAGACCATCTTGAACTTTATAAAATGCTGTTCTTGCCTGCATCATATCACCAAAGCTCATAGTGCCAGCTAAATAAAGTGGCAACGAGGCAAAGATTGGGATGAGATTTGTTATTTTTAGGTAGCTTGCACTAAAGCACTCAAGCCTAAATTCGGTGTTGATAATATGCTTATAATTTTTGACTATTTTTAAGAAATCATCTCTAAACCTCGTTTTTTCTCTCTTTTCTCCGTTTAAGAATGCGGCCGCTTCTGCATTTTCTCTAAGGATTAGTAGGTCTGCTCTATAGTTGGCTTCAAGGTGTTGTTTATCAAAATTTAGTGGTTTTAGCTTTTTGCCAATAAGGTGAGTAATGAGTGAACAAATGAGTGTATAGATGATAGCTATGTAGACTAAAAAGCCACTTATCTCTAAATTTATTCCAGCAAGTTCAATCTTTAAAATTTTAGAAGCTTGCCAAAGAATAAAGACGAATGCTATTAAATTTGCGACATTATAGACAAAAGACTTTACTAAATTTATACTTCGCTCAACAAATAAAAAACTATCTTCAGCGATCCTTTGATCAGGGTTATCAAAATTTGTACTTGTAAAGCTTGCTTTATAAAAACTAGAGTTTTCAAGCCACAGATCTTCTAGTTTTGAGCTTAGACTCTCTCGCCAGGAAATGATGAGAAATTTCTTTAAATAACTGCCACAAACTATGAAAATAACAATAAATAACGTGTAGAGTAAAAATTCTCCCACAAGAGACGAGATCACATCCTTGCTAAATGTGCTTAGTGCGTCGTAAAAACGCTTCTCCCACTCATTTATCAAGACTGCTATTTTCGTCACGCCAAGACTTGCAAATATCATTAAAGCTAGAACCACCCATGCTTTAAAAGCCTTTTTATCTAGCCAAAACCAAGCTGAAATTTCAAAAAACTGCCTTAAAATTCTCAAATTTTTCCTTTAAATTTAAAGGCCAAGAGCCAAAAAGGCCTTGGGATTAAATTTAGTATTTGTAGTTAAAGCTTAACATAAAGCTTCTTGGCTCACCGTAGAAATTGTTCATGCCAGCGGTTCTATTGTGTGTATTGTAAAAATACTTCTTGTCGGTTATGTTTTTAACGATCAGACCTACACTAAAGTTATCATTTATCAAGTAGTTGATATTTGCATCCCAAAGGGCATAACCTTTTTGCTCTGGTACGTAGTAGCTTATGGCTGAGCCTGAGCTCATATTGTCTTTCATATAGATACCACTTGTTTTACTTTGGTATCTAACACCTGTGCCAATGCTTAGTTTTTGAGTGCCAACAAGTGGTATTTCATAGCTTGTATAGAGCTTAAACATATGTCTTGGGATATATTTTTTAGCGTCAGCCCCTTTGTTGTAATCAACATTTGATGATGTTTTTCTTTCACTTTTTAGATAGATGCTTTTGTTAAAAGTATACCCAGCCATCACGCTCCATCTCTCAGTTATTGAGCCTGAAATTTCAGCGTCTATACCTCTACTTCTCACTTTTCCCTCAGCGATAGAGTAGTTTGAGTTGTTTGGATCTGTTATGGCTCTATTTTCTTGGATTATTTGAAAGAGCGCCACAGCCGTATTTAACGCACCACCTAAAAACTCAGACTTCACACCTGTCTCAATGTTATATCCTACGACTGGCTCAAGGACATTTTTATTTGCATCAGTTGCGCTTTGAGGCTTAAAAATTTCAGCATAGCTTACGTACCAGCTATGATCTTTTAAAAAGTCCCATGTTAGGCCTGCATAAGGTGAAAATTTTGACTTTGTGATATAGGTGTTAGCAGATCTTGCACCAGTTTTATGATTTTCATTAAAACTGTCATATTTTACCCTAGCAAATCTTCCACCAAGTATCATATGTCACTCATCGCTAAAGTTATATCTAGTGCCAGCTGTTAGAGCTTGCTGGTAAATTGTTTTTGTAAAAGTTTTATTTAAAGTTGCATTTGTTCCACCCCAGTTTGGTTCGGCTATGGCTGAAGAGCTCCAGTTATATATGCCAAGCCCAAGTGATGCTAAGGATATACTTGGCATTCTGATATCATGCTCTACAAATTTCTCCTTACTAAGTGAGCCATTTACAAAGATATCATGTTTTTGTCCAAAAAGCTCATACTTTCCATCTACTCCAAGCTTTAGATTGACCTCTTTTGAGCCATTGTCGTATTTTTGTAAGCGTATATCATGAGAAGGTGCTGCTGGATCATATGGATTCGTTCCACCCATTGAGCCAAATTTTATTATGCCATCGCTTTTTGTATAGTTTAGCTTTGCATAGGCTTTGTAGTCATCATTAAACTGATGAGAAATTTCTGTAAAAGCATTATATTTTTCATAGATGCTATTGTTCCAATTCGCCCCAAAGTAACTCTTTCTATCTAAATTTAAATTATTGCCATCTTTATCAAGCGCTGGTACGCCGTATATGTCATAAACTTCGCTTGTCTTTTGCCATATAAGCCCAGCAGTAAGCAGTGTTTTATCAGTTAAATCAAACTCAAATATCCCGCCCAGCGCTCCACGCCAGCCGTTGCGGTAGTGCTTATATGTGCCATTTTTGCTTAAAACACCAATGAGTCTTCCACATACTGAACCAGATTCATTTAATGAGTTGCTAATATCAAATGTGCCTCGGTAATTATCCCAGCTACCTAAATTTAGGCTTGTGTTAAAGGCAAATTCGCTTGTTGGACGTTTGCGGACTAAATTTACAGTACCGCCTGGCTCACCATTACTTTGTGTAAGTCCTGCTGCGCCTCTTAAAACCTCAACTCTATCGTAAAACTCAAGATCTGTAAATTCTTTAGAATAGCCAAGTGGTCCTTGGACTGATGAGGATACAGACGAGGCGATACCATCTTCTTGGATGTTATCTACATCAAAGCCACGCGAATTTATCCTAAGGCGCCCACTATCGTTTCTAACAGCAATTCCAGGAGCATATTGCAAGGCTGAATTTACATCTTTTAAATTTAGATCTTTTATAAGTTGATTTGAAATGACAGAAACTGATTGTGGTGTCTCTTTTATGCTTAAACCTAGCCCAGTTGCAGTATTCATCCTGTCGGCTGTATATGAGCCAGTACCTTCAGTCTTTGAAAGATCACCCACTACTTGCACCTCTGAAAGACTAGCGTCATTTACTAAATTTTGGTCGTTTGGACTAGTGCTATTTTGGATAGTGGCTGCATCGTTTGTTTTGTTTAGATCGGTGCTATTTGCTGCACACAGTGTATTTACACTAAGAGCTACCGCAAGTGCAATGGATAGCTTATATCTCATAATATACTCCTATTTTAATAATCATTATTGTTTTTGAATTATATAAATCAGAGATTAAGAAATGATAAAATTTTGACTTATAATTTACAATTTCTTTATAAATTTGAAGAGATTTAAATAATAATTTTAAAATATTTTAGCCGCCAAATGACGGCTAAGAGAAGCTATCTTAAAATTTGAATCTTTGCTTTTGCGCGGAGTTTATCAAAATAATCAGCCATAAGTTTTTCTTGCTCGCCTTGATAAAGCTCGTTTATAACATTATCTTTAACATCTGCAAAGCTTGGAGTGTATGAGCCTATTTTTTCCTTTATATAAAACATATCAAAACTATCAGCGCCTTGTAGTATTTGGGTAAATTCGCCATTATTTGTGCCAGATATTATAGCTGCTAGCCTTGGATCTATGCTTTGATAGTCTAAACTTAGCTCTTGCGTTTGTACGCTGCTAAGTAGTGATGGACTTGTTTTTTGAGCTTCTAGTTCTTCAGGATTTTTTGCCCTATAAAGGACTACTTTAGCAGTGCTAAAGACCTTAAATTTATCAGGATTAGCGTCAAAATACATCTTTGCTTTTTGCTCATTTACATTTTTGCCAGCTTCAGCCAAGATGCTTTTATAAAGCTTTTCTTGAAGCATCTTTTTTTCTATGTTGTTTTTAAACTCCAAAAAGTCCATGCCTTGAGCTTGGATAGAGCTTCTAAACTGCGAATTTGTCATGCCATTTTGCTTTGCGATCGATTCGATTCTATCGTTTAGCTCAAATGGCGTTACGCTAATGTTTAAATTTTTTATTTGAGCATCTTCGAGTCTATCTCTTATGAGTAAATTTAAAGCATCTTGTTCGCTAGCTCTTAGCTGCTCTTTCAAGCTATAAACTTCATAAAGCGTGATTGGTTCGTTCTCTACAATAGCTGCGATACCGTTTATCATCTGAGCCGAATATAAATTTAAAGCACTTAGCATGCCAGCAGCCAAAAAGAGCAATTTTTTCATAATAAAACCTTTATTTAAGTATTTAGTAAATATAATTTTGGGCAATTATAACATAAAAATAAGGCACAAAATGATAGTTACTAGATTTGCTCCTTCGCCTACTGGATACCTACATATAGGCGGACTTAGGACAGCCCTTTATAATTATTTATACGCAAGAGCTAATAATGGAAAATTTTTACTTCGCATCGAAGATACTGATTTAAAACGAAACTCAGAAGAGGCCACGCAAGCCATAAAAGAAGCGTTTGCTTGGTGTAAGCTTGATCACGATGGCGAAGTAACATATCAGTCAAAGAGATTTGATCTTTACAAAGAGTATGTTAAAAAACTACTTGAAGAAGGCAAAGCCTACAAATGCTACATGAGCAAAGAGGAGCTTGAGGAGCTTAGAGCCAGCCAAGAGGCAAGAAAAGAGCGCCCAAAATATGATAATAGATATAGAGATTTTACTGGCACGCCTCCAGCTGGTATCGAGCCAGTCATCCGTATAAAAGCCCCATTAAGCGGCGAAATCGTCATACATGATGGCATAAAAGGCGAGGTTAAATTTAAGGTTGAAGATATCTTAGATGACTTTATCATCGCAAGAAGTGACGGCACGCCAACTTATAACTTCACAGTTGTGATAGATGACGCATTAATGGGCGTAACAGACGTCATCCGTGGTGATGATCACCTCTCAAATACCCCAAAACAGATCGTTCTTTACGAGGCACTTGGCTTTAAGGTGCCAAAATTTTATCACGTCGCCATGATAAACGGCGAGGATGGCAAAAAGCTTAGCAAAAGGCATGGTGCGACTGATGTTATGGAGTATAAAAAGATGGGCTATTTGCCTGAAGCACTCTTAAATTTTCTCGTTCGTCTTGGCTGGAGCCACGGCGATGATGAGATTTTTACTATTGAGGATATGCTTAAATACTTTAATCCAAACGACATCAACAAAAGCTCAAGTACCTACAACGCTCAAAAGCTTGACTGGCTAAATTCTCACTACATTAAGACCCTGCCTTACGAGAGGCTAGCGCATGATATGCTTGAGTTTGGTGTTGATTTTAAGGCTTTGGTAAAGGGTGAGCTACTGCTAAATTCGCTCCGTGAGAGATCAAAGACATTAATCGAAATGGCAAATAGTGCAAACGCGATAATCAACGCTCCAAAAAGCTACGATGAGAAAGCTTGGGCTAAATTTATAAATGAAAATAGCAAAGAAATTTTGGCGAAATTTGCTCAAATTTTAGACCGTGACCTTGACGCAAAGGGCTACGAGGAGCTAACAAATAAATTTTTAGAGCAAAATGGCTTAAAGCTAAAAGACCTAGCTCAGGCTCTAAGAATAGCACTAACTGGCTCAAGCGTGAGCCCAAGCATCTTTGAAGTGCTTGAAGTAGTGGGCAGTAGCGAGACGAAAAATAGAATACAAAATTTATTAAAGGAAGAAAAATGACACATGTAACTAAAGAAGAAGCACTAAACTACCACATAGGCGGTAAGATCGAGATAAAGGTAAAGACGCCTTGCGAGACATCAAGAGACCTTTCAATGGCCTATACACCTGGCGTTGCAGAGCCTTGCAAAGAGATAGAAGCCGACAATGAGCTAGCTTATAAATATACAAATAAAGCAAATTTAGTAGCCGTTATCACAGATGGCACAGCTGTTCTTGGGCTTGGCGACATCGGCGCTATCGCTGGTAAGCCAGTTATGGAAGGAAAGTCAGTTTTATTTAAAAAATTTGCAAATGTTGATGCCTTTGACATCGAGCTAGACGAGCATGATCCAGATAAGATCGTTGAGATTTGCAAGGCCCTTGCTCCGACATTTGGTGGTATAAATTTAGAAGACATCCGTGCTCCAAAGTGCTTTGAGATCGAGAGAAAGCTTCAAGAAGCAGTTGATATCCCTGTAATGCACGACGATCAGCACGGCACGGCGATGATAACAAGTGCTGGCATGATAAATGCGATGGAAATTTCTGGCAAAGATATATCTAAGATAAAAATCGTAGTTAGCGGCGCAGGCGCAGCTGGCATTGCATGCGCGAAGATGTATAAAGCGCTTGGTGCAAAACACATCGTTATGATAGATAGCAAAGGCGTAATTCATTCAAAAAGAACAGACCTAACACCTGAAAAGGTAGAGTTCGCACTTGAAACTGAGGATAGAACTCTAGCTGATGCGATGAGGGGTGCTGATATGTTTTTAGGTCTTTCTAAGCCTGGTGTTCTTACAAAAGAGATGGTTGTGTCAATGAATAAAGAGCCTATCATCTTTGCTTTGGCAAACCCAGTGCCTGAAATTTATCCAGAGGATGTTGAGGCTGTAAGAAGTGACGTTATGATGGGTACAGGCAGAAGCGACTATCCTAACCAAGTAAATAACGTTTTAGGTTTCCCATTTATCTTTAGAGGTGCGCTTGACGTTAGAGCTAAAAAGATCACTGAAAATATGAAAATGGCTGCAGCTAGAGCGCTTGCGCAGCTTGCAAAAGAGCCAGTGCCAGCTGAAGTTTTAAAAGCAAGTGGCGTTAGTGAGCTAAAATTTGGCAAAGAGTACATCATCCCAAAACCATTTGACAAGCGCGTATTAACAGCAGTCGCTCCAGCAGTTGCGAAAGCTGCAGTTGAAGATGGCGTAGCGAGAGTAAAAGATTTTGATGTTGAGGCTTATAAAGCCAAGCTTGCAAAAGGATTTTAAATTTTAGCCCAATTTTTGGGCTAAACTCTTTTGGCATTTTGTAAAGATAAACCCTGTAAAAACAGTAAATTTAAGGATAAAAAATGCAAAACGTTAAACTCATCTCGCACCCACTGATCGAGCATAAATTAACCATTCTACGTGATAAAAACACCCAACCTTTTCAGTTTCGTATGCTAGTTGATGAGATCAGTTATCTTATGATCTTTGAGGCGACTAGAAATTTAAAGGTAAAAGATGTCAAAGTCCAAACTCCAGTTGCAGTAGCAGATGCAAAAAGGCTTACTACAAAAGTGATGATATGCCCTATTTTAAGGGCTGCTCTTGGTATGCTTGATAGTGTTTTTACCATCATTCCGGATGCAAGTGTTGGATTTTTAGGATTTCAGAGAAATGAAGAGACAGCACAGGCTGAGTTTTTCTACGCAAAGCTTCCAAAAGATGCAAAAGAGCGCATGGCGATCATCATCGACCCTATGTTTGCAACTGGTGGCACGGCGATAGATGCGGTCAAATTCTTGCGTGAAAAGGGCGTTAAAGAGATCAAATTTATCTCTATCATCGCTGCTCCTGAGGGGCTAAAGAGATTTAGTGAAATTTACCCAGACGTGGAGGTCTATACGGCATCGATCGATGAGAAGCTAAATGAGAAAAACTATATCGTTCCAGGCCTTGGTGATGCTGGTGATAGAGTTTTTAACACTCTTTAAGGGCAAAATTTGAATAAAAGACTTTTGCCAGCCTTAGTCGCCTTTGTAATAGCCGTAATTGTTGGCACTTTCTTTTTCTCAAATAATGGTAGTGAGGCAAATAAAAACGCTCAAATTTTACTTGAACAGCTAAACAAAGAGGGGCAAAAGAGCCAGAGCCTTGCAGAAAACGGCTCATATACCTCAAAAGATGAGGTCGCTCTTTATATCTATAAATTTAACAAGCTTCCAAAGAATTTCATAACCAAAAAAGAGGCACTTGAACTTGGCTGGGACGCAAAAAACGGAAATTTATGGCAGATAAGCGGCGGCAAAAGTATCGGCGGGGATAGATTTTCAAACCGAGAAAAGAGGCTGCCTGAGGCTGATGGTAGAAAGTGGTTTGAGTGCGATGTTAATTATAATGGTGGCAGGCGCGGCGCTGAGAGAATTTTATATTCAAACGACGGGCTTATCTATTACACGCCCGATCACTACGAGCATTTTTACCTGCTTTATGAGAAGAGGATGCAATGAAAAGCGTGATCTTAGATGCCAAAAAGATGCTCGAAAAAGATAAGATGCATGAGTATTTTGCTAAGAAATTTGACCTGCCAGAGTACTACGGCAAAAATTTAGACGCGCTCTTTGACTGCCTTTGCGAGATAAATGAGCAAACGCTTATAAAGCTAAAAAACGAAAATGCTTTGGATAGTGCCACAAAAGAGAGCTTAATCCAGCTATTTCGCGACGTTTGCAACGAAAACGAGCTAGTTAAATTTGAGCTTGTAAAAGATGAAAAATGATATTTGGAAAGATTGATTATCTAAATTTACTTCCATTTCACGTATTTTTAAAATCAGCACCACTAAACTCTCAGATAAAAAAGGCGATCGAGTTTAAAAAGGGCGTGCCAAGCAAGCTAAATAGGGCACTAAATGCCAGAAAGATCGATGCTGCGGTGATCTCAAGCATAGCTAGCAAAAAGGCAAATTTAAAGAAGCTAAATTTTGGAATAGTCGCCAAAAAAGATGTAAAAAGCGTGCTTGTGCGCAAGAACTCAGCCCCAAAGCTAGATCCTGCCTCAGCTAGCTCAAACGCCCTAGCCATGGTGCTTAAACTAAAAGGCGAGGTAATCATAGGCGACAGGGCGCTAAAGGCATACTTAAACGAGGGTAAAGAGTGCTTTTACGACCTTGGTAAAATTTGGCACGAAAAGACAAATTTGCCATTTGTTTTTGGTAGATTTTCTTACGTAAAAAACGGCTCGTTTTATAAAAGGTTGGTTGCAAAATTTTTGCAAAAAAATATAAAGATCCCAAACTATATCTTAGCCCAGTACGCTAAAAGCCGCGATATAAGTGAGCAAGATATTAAGTGGTATCTTAAATTTATAAGCTACAAAATAGGCCCAAAAGAGCAAAAATCACTCCGAAAATTTTTTAAAGAAGATAGATTGTTAAAAGCAGAAAAAAGAATTAAATTTTGACAGCTTCTTATCAGCTGTCAAAAAGCTATAAAATTTAGTGATGCATGTGCATATTAGTTGAGTTATCTTCACTCATATTTTGCATCATCATCTTGTGGTGATCGTGCATTGGCATATCTGCTGGCATGTTCATCGGCATATTCATATGCATATCCATCGCGCCATTTTCAGCCTTGTAGCCCGTTATGGTAGGATCAACCATGCCAAATATCATAGCGACGTGTGCGACGATCAAGGCAAATATGAGTAGGCAAAAGTGAAGCTTTAGCTTTGCCTTTTCGCTTGCATTTTTGTAGATCAAATTTAGCTCTAAAAGCGCGATGCCAAGAAGTGGTATGACGCTGATGAGATATGAGTAGACAGCGATGACATCGGCATATCCACGCCATTTTATACTTGGATAAATTTTTGCCATAAAATAGATCACAAGAGCTGTAAAATAGACCCCAAGCACTATGCCAGCAAATTTGCCAACAGCCTTAAAGCCAGCATTTTTGCCGCTATCCATGTGATACATAGTGAGAAACTCCATCGCCACTAAAAGCTCCGTAAACCCCACAGGTATCACCATGAAGAGGATTAGATTGTAAGGTTGATTGAGCGATAAAAGCTCCATGTAGTGTGTCATTACCATTGTAAGTCCTTTGTAAAAA
>CAUSCE010000024.1:0-25256 GCA_963530215.1 uncultured Campylobacter sp. | reverse complement strand
TTGATATGCTTTTTAACCAGTTTGAAAACGCATTTAACGAGTGCAAACGCTGCTTGGAGGCTAAAATTTCACTGCCAGCTTACGACTACTGCATGCTTGCAGCTCATACATTTAACGTCCTTGACGCGCGCGGAGCGATTAGTGTGACGCAAAGGCAAGACTACATCTTAAAAATCCGCGAGCTGGCCAAAGAGTGCGCGCTAACATATAAAGAGAGTTTAGAGCAAAAGTAAAATTTGATGAAAATAGCTGAAATTTATAAAATTTTAGATGAAATTTGCCCATTTGCTAGCCAAGAGCCTTGGGATAATAGTGGCCTTCAAGTTGGCTCATTTGATAGCGAATTTGAGCGAATTTATCTAAGTCTTGATTTGGATAGCAAACTTTTGCAAAATGTCTTGCCAAATTCGCTCATTATCACTCACCATCCGCTCATTTTTAAGGGGCTAAAAAGCCTAGACTACAGCCTTTATCCAAGCTCACTCATAAGGGAGATGATGATAAAAAATATCTCGCTCATCTCGCTTCACACAAATGCTGACTTTGCATTTTTAAATGAAAAATTTGTGATGCAGATTTTGGGGTTTGAAATTTCAAGCAAAGAGGGCTTTTTGATCTACGCTGATGTGAAGATGAAATTTAGCGAGCTTTGTAAATTTGTAAAAGAAAAACTTGGATTAGAAAATTTAAGAGTGGTTCATGCAAAAGATGAAATTTCTAAAATTTGTATCTGCACTGGAAGTGGCGCAGATCTCATCCAAGATGTAAAAGCAGACGTCTTTTTAACGGGTGATCTAAAATATCACCAAGCCCTTTATGCAAAGGAAAATGGGCTAAATTTAATCGATATAAATCACTATGAAAGTGAACGTTGTTTTGGTGATTTTTTAGCAAAATATTTGCAAAATCTGAAAATTGAAGTTATAATACGCAATTCCAAAAATCCATTTACATATTGCTAACAAAAAAAGGAAACATTATGAATAAATACTTACAACAATTAGTTGAATTATCTGACCTTGATAAACAAATAGATGGCTTTATACCACGCATTCAGGATATAGAAAAGGCTTATAAAAATATAGAAGAAGAGTGCGAAACTATAACGGTTAATATAGAAAGACTAGATGAAGAGGTAAATGACTTAAAGTCTCAAAAATCAGGCACAAATGCTCATATTGCCGAGTTTAGTGCAAAGATAAAAGATGTAGCGAAAAAAAGTTCAAGTGCAAAAAGTGAAAAGGAGATAAAAGCTCTAAGTCTTGAAGAAGATATTGCAAAAGAGCAACTTGAGGCTGCAAATGAGGAGATTGCTAGACTTGAGAAGCTAATAGATGGTAAAAATAGTCAAAAAGACGAGCTTGGTGCAAAAAAAGCTGAACTTGAAGAGAATTTAAAAAATATAAAGAGCAAAACTTCATCTGAGCTTGAAAATATCGAAAAAGAACGTAAAGAAGTTTATGCTAAAAAAGACAAGCTTATCGCCACTATGAATCAAAAAATTCTCGCATTTTATGAAAAAATTAGAAAATGGGCTCATAACACAGCTGTTGTTCCTGTAAAAAAACAAGCTTGTTATGGTTGCTTTATGCAGATAAATGACAAAACTTTCTCTGCTGTTATCAAGGGTGAAGATATCGTTACATGTCCGCATTGTGGCAGAATTTTGTATAAACAAGAGCAATAACACATTTCGTGATAATAATATATTACTTTCTAGCCTCAATACTCTATCTCTTTGGGGCTATCTTTTTATTTTTTTTAAGTTTTAAAAAAAAGTATCATAAGTCGATTCCAGCACGTTTTTTTCTATTTAATAATCCTAAATTTCAAGATGCAGATGTGCATTTTCACGCTTGCTCGTTTGGCGAGATACAAGCGCTTAAACCTTTGATGCAAAAATTTGATAGTAAAGCTATAAGTGTGGTGACAAATACGGGCTTTGAAGCGGCAAGTAAAATTTGCTCTAACGCGAGATTTTTGCCATTTGAAATTTTTTTGCCGTTTTGGCTAAAAAAGAGCAAAATTTTAGTTATTTTTGAGGCTGAACTTTGGCTTATGCTAGTTTTCATGGCAAAGCTAAAGGGTAGCCGAGTGATATTAATAAATGCGAGAATTTCAGATAGAAGCTACAAAAGCTACTTAAGATTTGGCTTTTTTTATAGATATCTTTTTAAATTTATAGACAAAATTTATGCCCAAAGTGAGCTTGATAAAGAGAGGCTAAAGTCGCTTGGAGCAGGCAAAATAGAGGTCGTTGGCAACATGAAAGCTGCGTTTTTGCCAAGCGTGAGTAAAATTTATGAAAAGCCAAAAGCTAGAGTGATCGTGCTGGCAAGTACTCACGCTGGCGAAGAAGATATGATTTTAGGTAATTTAAATTTAAAAGAAAATGATCTCTTAATCATCGCACCACGCCATCCTGAGAGATTTGCAGATGTTGAAAAGATAGCAAGCGAGTATGCCAAAAAGCATGATTTTAGCTTTGCGAAATTTAGTCAAACGTATAAATTTGAAGCTAAAGTAAATTTGCTTGATACTTTAGGCGAACTTGTAAATGTTTATGCTATTAGCGATATAGTAGTGCTTGGAGGCAGTTTTGTTCCAAATA
Source organism: uncultured Campylobacter sp. (assembly GCA_963530215.1). Classification (GTDB taxonomy): domain Bacteria; phylum Campylobacterota; class Campylobacteria; order Campylobacterales; family Campylobacteraceae; genus Campylobacter_A. Next base: position 22,645 of record CAUSCE010000024.1, on the reverse strand, counting down.
TTGGCGGGCACAATCCAATCGAGTGCGCGCAATTTAACCCGGTGATAATTAGTGGAGAGTTTATATTTAACCAAAATGCGTTATTTAGCCTAGTTGAAAACATCTACATCGCAAAAGCTAGCGAGATTGGCGGTATAATAGATAGTGGTGCCAAAAAGAGCAAGATCGCTGTGCAAGCAAGCTCTGATGCGATCATAGAAGATATAAGGAGCACTTTATGAGTGAAGAAAAAGCGTATAAAATTTTAGCTAAACAAAAAAAAATCTCAAATAACGAGGCAAAGGAGCTAATAGATAGCGGCCTTGTCTATGCCAAGGGGCAAAAGGTGATGATCGCTCGCGCACTAATGAGTGAAAACACCAAATTTAGCGTTGAAGAGATGCCAAAGCCAAGTATTATCTTTGAAGATGAAAATTTAATAGCCATAAACAAGCCTGCTACCATAACTAGCGAAAAAATCAGTCAAATTTATAAATTTCCACTTCTTCATAGACTTGATAAAGACACAAGCGGCGTGTTGCTTCTTGTAAAAAATGACGAATTTGCAAGCCTTGCTATAAATGAGTTTAAAAAGATGAAGGTTGAGAAAATTTATGTGGCCGCAGTTAGGGGTATCATGAGCGAGGAAGTGGTCGTAAATGAGCCGATCTTGACGATAAAAAATAAAAATGGCGCTTTTTCAAAGATATCAAAAGAGGGCAAAGAGGCGATCAGCGAAATTTCACCACTCATGGTTGCAGGTAAAAAAACGCTTGTAAAAGTTGCCATAAAAACAGGCAGGACACACCAGATAAGAGTGCATTTGGCTAGCTTAAATTTACCTATCGTTGGCGATGAGAAATACGGTAAAAATAGGGCAAATAGAATGTTCTTGCATGCCTATTCTATCGCTCTTTTAAATTATAAATTTAAAGCGCCGATCCCAAGAGAATTTAGCTCTCTTGGATTTGAGCTATCTAATAAATTTGAAATTTAAAGAGCAATAAAGAAATTATTTAGTAATATACGCCCTTTAATAACAACTTAGAAAGGTGATTAGTGTTCGAACAAATTAGCGAGTCTTTTAGATTAGCTGTTAGCAAGATACGTTTTGTAGATGACGAAAAAGCTCTAAAAAACGCACTTGACGTGCTCAAAAAAGCTCTTTTAAAAGCTGATGTTCACCATAAAGTCACCAAAGATCTGCTCACATCTATCGAAAGCGAACTAAAGCAAACTGGTGTTGGTCAAAAGAATTTCTTAGATGCGATCAAGTCAAATTTGACGACTATTTTAACAGCTCCTGGCAATCAAGGCTTTGTATATGCGTCAGTTGCACCGACCATTGTTTTGATGGCTGGTTTGCAAGGTAGTGGTAAAACAACGACAACTATCAAGCTTGCAAACTATCTAAAACTAAGAAAGAAAAAAGTTTTAGTTGCGGCTTGTGACTTGCAAAGATTAGCGGCAGTTGAGCAGCTAAGACAGCTCTGCGTTGCAAATGAGATTGATCTTTTCTTTATAGAAAATGAAAATAATCCTATAAAAGTAGCAAAAGAAGCACTAGAAAAAGCAAAAAGTGGTCTTTATGATGTGCTTTTAGTGGATACTGCTGGTCGTCTTGCAATTGATGAGAAGTTGATGCAAGAGATAAAAGATGTAAAAAATGCGATAAATCCACATGAAATTTTCTACGTGGCTGACGCTATGAGTGGTCAAGACGCAGTAAAAACAGCTACAAGTTTTAATGAAATTTTAGGAATTTCTGGAGTTATCCTTTCCAAATTTGACTCTGACTCAAAAGGTGGCGTAGCTATTAGTATTGCAAAACAGCTAAATATTCCACTTAGATTTGTCGGTACTGGCGAGAAAGTAGCTGATATCGAGAGTTTTATACCAGATCGCATTGTAAGTCGTATAATGGGCGAGGGTGACTTGGCCACTTTGGTAGAGAAAACATCGACTATTATCGATGAAAAAGAGGCAAAACGTCTAAATCAAAAGATAAAAAAAGGTCAGTTTAATTTTAATGACTTTTTGGATCAAATGGAAAGCGTTAAAAAGCTTGGTAGCATGAAGTCTCTAATGGGGATGATACCTGGTCTTTCAAATATTGCAAATCAGATAAAAGATATAGATCTTGATAATTCAAAAGAAATTTTACATATTAAGGCTATGATAAACTCTATGACGCAAAAAGAGCGTGAAAATCCTGAACTTTTGAATAATAGTAGAAAAAGACGTTTAGCAGCTGGTTCTGGACTTTCTCAGATAGAGGTAAATCGATTTTTAAAGCAGTTTGAAAATGCCTCAAAACTTGCTAAGAAATTTTCAGGAAAAGGTGGAGCAAAAGGACTTGCAAATATGCTTTCTCAAGCAAATTTAAAAAGACCTGTTTGATAAAAGGGTTTAAATTTGGATATTTGTTATCTAAATTTAAGCTTTATTTAAAAACAAGAGGAGAAATATAATATGGCAACAGTAGTAAGACTAACAAGAATGGGACGTAAGAAAAGACCTTTTTATCGTATAGTTGTTACAGATAGCAGGAAAAGACGTGATAGCGGCTGGATAGAAAGTATTGGCTATTACAATCCTATGATTGAGCCAAATGTTATAAATTTTAACAAAGAGAGATTAGATTACTGGAAAAGCGTTGGTGCTAAACTTAGCGATAGAGTTGCACAAATTACAAAATAATGGTTAAAAATTTTTTATACGAATATGCCAAGTTGATTGCTGATTTTCCTAATAAAGTAAGTGTTGATCGTCAGGAACTTGGTGAAAATTTTGCTGAGATAATCATAAGTGCCGACAAGGTTGATACAGGAAAACTTATCGGTAAAGATGGCAAAATGATAAACGCTATAAAGACCGTTATTATTGGTTGTAAAGCCAAAGATAATACAAGTTATAGGGTAACGGTAAAAGCTATTGAATAGTGATATTGTTGAAGTCGCTACCATCGGAAGATGTGTTGGTTTAAAGGGCTACTTAAAGCTTCACAATAAGAGCGACTTCCCAGAACAGTTTAAAAAAGGTGCAACCTTTTTTGACAAAAACAATGATCAGCTCGTCATAAAAGACTATAATAGACAAAAAGAGCTGGTTTTGTTTGAAAATTTTGATAACTTAGATCTTGCTAAAACGCTTGTAAATAGAACTATATATACCACAAAAGAGCTTACTAGAAAAAAATGTAAACTAAAAAAAGATGAATTTTTTCAGTTTGATATTATTGGATTAAAAGTTATAGAAAGTGGTGAAATTTTGGGTATTGTAGAAGATATCCAAGATAATTTTGCAAATTCACTTTTATACATAAAAACTGATGAAGAGCTTACCTTGGGTGGTAAACCAAAGAATTTTTACGTTCCATATTTGGAGCATTTTATCGAAAGCGTAAATTTGGATAGTGGAGAGATTTTGGTAAAAGGCGCTAGAGATATTTTAGAAAATTCATGAAATTTACATTTATTACACTTTTTGAAAATTTAGTCAAACCTTATTTTTTTGATTCTATTTTAAAACGTGCAATTGGTAATAAATTTATTGAAATTGATTTTATAAATCCAAGAAATTTTACTAAAGATAAGCATAATAAAGTTGATGATTATATGATCGGAGGTGGAGCAGGGCTTTTGATGTTTCCACAGCCTTTGGACGAGTCGATCAAATTTCTAAAAGAAAAAGATAAAAATACTCACGTGATATTTTTGACACCAGCTGGTAAAAAATTTAATCAAAATGATGCAAAGAGGCTTTCTAAAAAAGATCACATTTGTTTTGTTTGCAGTAGATACGAAGGCCTTGATGAACGAGTTATTGAGCTTTGGGCAGATGAAGTTTTTTGCATAGGCGATTTTGTTTTAACTGGCGGAGAGCTTCCTGCGCTTTGTATGAGCGATGCAATATCAAGAAATATACCTGGAGTTTTAGGAAACGATATGAGCCTTGAAGTTGAGAGTTTTGAGGATAATTTACTTGAAGCCCCATCTTTTACAAAGCCTGATAATTTTAGATCAATCTTTGTGGTTTCAGAGTTTTTAAAGGGTAACCATGCTAAAATCCACACTTTAAAAAATAAGATGGCTCACTGCAAAACAAGGTTCTTTCGCCCTGATTTATATCAAAAGCTAAAGCCACATAAATAAGGAAAAACATGAGAAATAAATACATTGAAGCGTTTGAAAATGCACAAATTGCTAGTAAGAATATCCCTGACTTCCGTGCAGGTGATACATTGCGTGTGGCTACTCGTATTCATGAGGGCGACAAAACAAGAATTCAAAATTTTGAAGGTATTTGTATAGCTAGACGCGGTAGCGGTACTGGCGAAACATTTATTATCAGAAAAATTGGTGCTAATAGTGTCGGTGTTGAGAGAATTTTTCCAATCTTTAGTGACTCAATTGAAGAGATAAAGGTTCTTAGAAAAGGTCGTGTTAGAAGAGCTAAATTATTCTATCTACGTGACCTTCGTGGTAAAGCTGCTAAAATCCGCGAACTTAGAAAATAATTCTACTATCTGTCCTGAAGTCTATTCAGGACTTTTAATCTTCTTTTTAAATTTAATTTTTTTAATTTTTTTTGTTTTTTAATATTAAAATATCTATTTATTTTTATTGTTTTTACCGCTAGTCTATAAAAATTTAAAATATATACTAAATTTATTTATTTTCTACTTCTTCTTATTTGTATACCAAAATAAAAAAATAACACAACAAAGAATTACTCCAAGCATTATTGATACAACTATCATGGTAGCATTTTTAGTTTCATTAAATGGCAAGCCTTGTGTATTCATACCAAAAAAACCAGTTATCAGATTTAGTGGTAGCATTACAGCCGATATCATTGTTAAAATGTAAATGTTTTGATTGATTTTGTCGTTTTTTATACTTTGTATAAATGTATAAATATCATCGATTCTACAGGCATATTCATTAGCCATTGTTCTAAAAACATTTGCCTCATGAGTACTATTTTTAAGCTCTTTTTTTAAATTTTGTTGCTCGCTTTGACAAATCGAAAGTGTCTCATAAAAGTGAGATATCTTGTTTTGAAATTTTCTAATCTCATATTTTAGAAAGTGGTGTCTTTTGATAAATTGATTAAAGTTTTTTCGACTAGCATAAATTTTTTCATACTCGTTTAGCTCATCTTGATGTTCTAAAATTTTGTTTGCATATTCATTACATAGTTTTTTAAGAGCCGCTTCAAACTCGTTTTTATCGCATTCGTGATCAAAATCTTCTTTATAAATTTTGCCATTTTTAAATAAAAATTTATAGCTTTGCTTTTGTGTGAAAGAAACAAGCAAAATATAGTCGTATTCATCGCCATAGAAATATCCACAAACTGAACTTTTATAGCTCATTTTTTGCCCTTTTAGCATAAAAATTTTTCTTAAATTTAGCAAATTCACCGACCTCGATCGCCTCTCTTATCTCTTTCATCAAATTTAGATAGTAGTGCAGGTTGTGAAGGCTTGCTAGCCTAAAAAATGTTAGCTCTCTAGCCTTAAAAAGGTGGTTTAGATAGCCTCTGGAGTAACGCTTGCAGGTGTAGCACTGGCAAGCTGGGTCTATCGGCGCGTGATCGTTTATAAATTTGGCTGATTTTATATTTATCTTGCCAAAGCTAGTAAATAGCGTGCCGTTTCTTGCGTTTCTAGTTGGCATGACGCAGTCAAACATATCAACGCCTCGCTCCACGTTTTCTACAAGATCTTCAGGCGTGCCAACACCCATTAGATAGCGAGGTCTAAGCTCATCCATAAATGGCATAACCGCCTCAACCGTGTCATACATCGCCTCATTGCTCTCGCCAACGCTTAGCCCTCCTATAGCAAGGCCGTCAAATGGTATCTCGTTTAGCGTCTCGGCACAAAATTTACGTGCCTCATAGTCGGTGCCGCCTTGGACGATACCAAAGATATTTTGCTGCAAGCCAACGCCCTTGCTTTGCATAAATTTGTGGTAATCAATCGCCTCTTTTGCCCATTTTATCGTTCGCTTTATGCTTAGATCTATCCTTTTTGGCTCAGCTGGCAATGCAACCAAATCATCAAGTATCATCATGATGTCGCTACCAAGCTCATACTGCGTGTCAAGGACGGATCTTGGCGTGAAGTAGTGCGTGCTGCCGTCGATGTGGCTTTTAAATTTTATTCCGCCATCGTCGTTTTTGGTGTTTGACCTAAGCGAAAACGCCTGAAATCCGCCGCTATCAGTTAAAAACGAGCGATCAAATTTAGAAAATCCATGAAGTCCGCCAAACTCGCGCACGACCTTGCTGCCAGGGCGCAGATACATGTGATAGGTGTTTGCTAAGATTATCTTTGCGTCTAAAATTTCACTCATATCAAAGGCATCTAAGCTTTTAACTGCGCCAACAGTGCCAACTGGCATGAAAACTGGCGTTTGTATCACGCTGTGAGCGGTTGTTAAGACGCCTCGCCTTGCGTTGCCATCTTTTTTTATAACTTCAAATTTCATCTAAGTCCTTAAAATTTTTGATTTTTTATTTTAACAAAATTTATAATATAATACAGAAATTTTAAGGCAAAGGAACTTTTTGCAAAAGAGAAATGATATCGTTTTTACCGAAGCAAACGGCACTGCGACCATAAAATTTGCAGGTGAGTTTAGCTATAAAGACGCAAAAAATTTACAAAGCATTTTTAAAAAAATCCAAAAGCTTAACGGCAATGTTAAATTTGACTTTAGCGAGCTAAAGAGCATTGATTATGCTGTTTTGATCCTTTTAAAAAACACGCTAAATGGCAAGAAATTTGAGATCGTTACAAGTGACGAGAAGATAAAGGCGATGAGCGATCTTTTAAATGATGAAAAGATTGATTTTAACTACATGCCACCGCACAATAGCCTAAATTTTTTCTCACGCTTAGGTGAGAAAATTTGCGAGGGATTTGTAAATTTGCTTGAGTTTGGCTCGTTTTTGGGCGAGTTTTTGATAAAAAGCGTTAGGATTTTATTTAATCCTACAAATTTAAGGTTTAGAGAATTTAGCAACTACATGAAAGATGGCGGTGTAAATGCCGTTTTCATCGTATCGCTCACCGCTTTTTTGATAGGCGTCGTGCTTGCTTATCTTGGCAGTGCGATGCTTGCAAGCTTTGGGGCAAGTATATTTATAGTTGAGATCATGGGCATGCTAACGCTTAGAGAGGTCGCTCCGCTCATCGCTGCTATCGTTGTGGCGGGTAGATCAGCCTCTAGCTTTACCGCGCAAATTGGCGCTATGAAGCTAACTGAGGAGATAGATGCGATGAAGACGATGGGCTTTGAGCCTTTTAACTTCTTGGTGCTGCCGCGCATCATCGCCATGGTGCTTTGCGTGCCTGTCATCATCTTTATAGCTGATGGCATAAGCATTTTAGGGCAGATGATCATTTGTCAAACTATTCTTGATATCAGCTTTAGCGACTATCTCAATAGATTTCGCGAGATGGTAGAGCTTAGGCACTTTGCTGTTGGCATGATAAAGGCTCCGTTTTTTGGTGCGGTGATAGCGATCATCGGCTGCATGAGGGGATTTGGCGTTAGTCAAAACGCCCAAAGCCTTGGAGCGATGACAACTGTTAGCGTTGTAAATGCGATATTTTGGGTCATCGCGCTTGACGCCTTTTTTGCGATAATTTTTATGTGGCTAAAGATATGAAAGAGATAATAGTTGGGAAAAACATAACGACAAGTTATGGCGATAAGATAATGCACGATAATGTGAGCTGGAGCGTCAAAGAGGCTGAAATTTATGGCTTTTTAGGCGGCAGTGGCGCTGGTAAAACGACGCTTATGAAGACGATGATATATCTAAAAAAGCCAAGCGAGGGCGATATATTTTTTGACGGCGTCAATATGTGGAAAAGTAGCCAAAAGGAGCAGCAAGAGATAAAGCTAAAAAGTGGGACGATGTTTCAGTTTGGAGCGCTTTATAGCTCGATGACGATCCTTGATAACGTGGGTGTTTTGCTCCATGAGTACTCTAAATTTAACAAGCGCCAGATCGATGAGATAGCGATGTTTTGGATACAAAAGGTGGGGCTTAAAAAAGAAGTTTCAATGCTTTATCCAAGCGAGCTAAGTGGCGGTATGAAAAAGCGTGCCGCGCTTGCAAGAGCCTTGGTGCTAAGCCCTAGGGTGCTATTTTTGGACGAGCCAAACAGCGGTCTTGATCCTGTTAGCTCGCGCCAGATGGACGCGCTCATAAAAGAGCTTCGTGATAGCATCGGTGTGACCGTCGTCATGGTGACGCATGATGCGGATAGTATTTTTGATATTTTGGATAGATTTTTGATAATAGATAATAAAAAGATAGCCTTTGAGGGAGATATAAAAGAGCTTGAGCATCTTGAAAACAACCCGCTTGAAGAGCTATTTAAAATGAGGAAAAAGTAGATGGAAAATAGAAATTCTTATACCATTGTCGGCATGTTTTTCATAGCCTGCCTTACAGCGTTTGCCATATTTATCTGGTGGATGACTAGCAAAAATAACACAAAGGTTGATTTTAAAGAGTATTACATCCACACAAGCGAGCTGCCAAGCGGGCTAAAGGTTGATTCTACGGTTAAATTTATTGGCGTGCCAGCTGGAAGCGTTAGCGATATAAATTTTGTCGATGACAAAAACGCTCTTATAAACATCACGATGAAGATAAGAGAGGATCTGCCTATCAAGGCTGATAGCGTGGCAAGTATAGAAGTTCAGGCTATTAGCGGTGTGGCTAGTATCAATATAAGCCGAGGCACGAAGGATTTTAAACCAGGCGATAAGCCTATCTTAAAGCTTGAAGAGAGCCTTCTTTCAAAGCTTGGAAACAACGCTGAGAACATCACTTTTAAGATAAATCAAACCCTTGATAAAGTTGATGGCTTTTTCTCGGCTGAAAATATCTCTCACATCGAGTCAATCCTAAGAAATATCGATAAATTTACTCAGGTTTTAACCGATGAAAATGGCTTAAGCGAGGTTGATAGCATCGTTAAAAATGTAAAAAATTTCACCGACAGCCTAAACAAAACAGATACAAAAGAGCTTGCTAAAAATTTAAACACGCTAATCGCAAGTGCAAATTCAGTTTTCAAATCAGCAAATTCGGCTGTCACTGGATATAGCTCACTTCAAGATATCATCACTCAAAAGGTAAAAAACGGCGAGTATGACCTTAGAAACACGGTCTCTCCGCTTCTTAGAGAGGCTAGCGAGTTTTTAAATGGATTTGACAAGACGCTACGTGAGTTTAGAGGCGCGCTTCAAAGACTTGAGGACAATCCTTACGAGTTTTTCTTCACAAATCCAGTGCCAAATGACAAAGGAGATAAAAAATGAGAAATTTAATCTTTCTAGCGGCTGCATTTTTATTTTTTGGCTGCTCGCTAAAGACCGACGTGCCACAAGCTACGATGTATGAGATACACTACTCAAACAAGGAGTGCTCGGCTGAAAACAAGCAAAAAGAGCTAAAAAATGTCTTTATAGAAAACGTAAGTGCCCTTGATATGGTTGATACCAGAAAGATCCTAATCGTCGCTGAAAACAACAAGATAAGATACCTAAGTGACGCTAAATTTGTATCAGAGCCAAGCGAGATGATCTATAAATCGCTCGTAAAAGGGCTTTACTCAAACTGCGCTGCAAAGCCTATATTTTCACCAAATGCAAAGGATCTTAGGCTAAAAGTTAGTATCATCTCACTTCAAATAAGAGGCGACAAAGCCGAAGTTTCGCTAGCTTACGAGCTATTTAACGCAAACGCCTCGCTAAAATCAGGCATGATTACAAAAGAAATTTTTTGTCCAGATCCAAGCTCAAGTACTATTTTTGATACGATAAATAAGGCTACAAATTTAGCAATAGATACGCTAATCTCTGAAATAATCTCTTAAATTTTCTTGGCTGTAAATTTTTAAATTTATAGCCAGAATAGCTTATTTTAAAGACCTTTTGTTATAATGTGAGCTTTAAAATACGGAGAATTGATGAAGAAAATTTTAATAATCGCAGATGGAACTTTCGCAAGAAATTTTTTAAACAGACTGCTTGAAACAAAATCAAATTTACATCACTATATCGTTGTTTCAAGTGAGGATTACAGCCAAAAATCAAATTATGAAAATTTTACATTTCACCAGTTTGATCCAACTAGCCTCTCAAAGCTAAAAAGCGTGAGCGATGGCTATTTTAGTCAGTTTTGTATAGTTTGCGATGATAAAAATGAGGCGGTTGCTGTTTATGAAAATTTAAGACAGATCAGCACAAAGACCGAGACTGTTTTTATGAGCTCGTGGGAGCTTGATGAAAAATGCAAAGAAATATTTGCAAGCGATAAACACTTAAGCGTGGTTGATATCAGAGATATTGCAGCATCAAGGCTTATGGACTATTTACCAGATCTGCCGGTTTTAGCCGATAATATCGGGCTTAGTGAGGGTGAGATCATGGAAGTTAAGGTGCCAATAGGTAGCTCTTATATGTATCGTCACATTAGCTCAGTAGCTCAAAAAAAATGGCGAATAGCTCTCATATATCGAGGCAGCGAGATCATCTTGCCAAAGCCAAATGTAATGATACAGCCAAGCGATATATTACTAATCGTGGGTGATCCAAATGTGCTTCAAAATGTTTACCGCTCGATCAAGCGTGAAAGTGGACAGTTTCCAAGTCCATTTGGTAGCAATATCTATGTGCTGATCGACATGATCTCAATGGATAAAGAACGTGTTAGCAAGCTCATAAAGGATAGCTTGTATTTGCATTCAAAGCTAAATAATAAACGCCTTTTTTTTAGAGTGATAAATCCAACTTTAGGTGAAAATTTAGATACTTTAAAAGCAATAAAAGAGAAAAATATTATTGTTTTGATGGATTATTTTAATAGTGATAACAAATCTATAAAATATGATGTTTTAAAGCACGACATCGGCCTAATCTTAAGCGATGATAAATACTTTTTTAAATTTAAAAAGCTATTTTATGAGCTAAAAGTTCCAGTGCTAAAAACAGGCAAAATTTTGCTCTCAAATATAAAAGAGGGCGTTATACTAGGCGATCAAAGTCAAGAAGTGGAGAATCAATCAGCCGTCATTACAGACTGCTGTGCACAGCTTGATTTAGAGATGAAATTTTACTATTTTGACAATAAGCATAGTGATGATGAAGCATTAAGAGAGCATTTTGAGAGCATTAGCGCGCTATTTTCTAAACGCATAAAGATAGAAAATCACAATCTTAAAAATCCGCTTGTAAAACTAAAAAATACAAAAGATTTGCTTCATTTTGTGATGTTTAGCAAAAGCGTGGCAAATGGTGGGGCATTTGCCTTTTTATCGACAAATTTAAATAGGCTTTATAAAAAACTGAGCCAAAACGCACAGCTTTTTGTGCCAGTAAGTGAGTAAAAATGCAGATAAATTTAAATCTTAAAGAAAAAGCATCAAGCTATAAAATTTATATAAACGAGCTTGAGAGACTAGAGCTAAAAGGCAAGGTTGGCATCGTTACAAACGCTAAAGTAGCGGGGCTTCATCTTGAAAAACTACTTAGTGTTTTAAAATGCGATGAGAAATTTATTATAAGTGTGCCTGACGGCGAGGAGTATAAAAACCTTGAAACGATAGAGCAAATTTTAGAGCAGCTTTTTGTTAGTAAATTTGATCGCTCATCTACGCTAATCGCCTTTGGTGGTGGCGTCATAAGCGATATGACTGGCTTTGCGGCGAGCATCTATGAAAGAGGAATAAGCTTCATAAATATTCCAACTACGCTTCTAGCGCAAGTTGATGCGAGTGTGGGCGGAAAAACAGGAGTAAATAACAAATTTGGTAAAAATTTAATAGGCTCATTTTATCAGCCAAAGGCAGTTTTTTGCGAGATAAATTTCTTAAAAACACTGTCAAAGAGAGAATTTGCAGCTGGCGTGGCTGAGGCTTTAAAGATGGCGATAACCTTTGATAAAGAGATGTTTGATTGGCTAAAAAGCGTAAATTTAGATGATGAAAACTTAGCTAAGCTGGTTGAAAAGTCGGTAATTTTAAAAGCAAAAGTGGTTGAACAAGATGAGAAAGAAAAAGGGCTAAGAGCCATCCTAAACTACGGCCATACCTTTGCTCACGTTATAGAAAATGAGACAAATTATAAAGAATTTTTACATGGCGAGGCGGTGGCAATAGGTATGAATATGGCAAATCGCTTAAGTGTAAAACTAGGGCTCATTAGCGAGGCAGAAGCAGAGAATATCAAACAGGTTTTAATGAAATTTGGCCTTCCAGTAAGCTACAAAATAGAAAATGAATATGCATTTTACGAGGCATTTTTTATGGATAAAAAGACAAAAGATGATAAGATAAATTTCATCATTGCAGATAAAATCGGCAGTGCGATCATCAAAAATGACGTCAAAAAAGAAGATGTTTTAAAAATTTTAAGAGAATTTAAATGAAAAAGATCATAGTTTTAATACTTTTTTGCTTTACCCTTTATGCCGAAGAAAACGTTACGCTTGAGCAAAATGGCTCGCAAAATTTACAAAATAACGAGCTTATAAAAGATATTTCAAATCTAGATAACTCCCTAAAAAACAATATCTGGATCACAAGATATGCTAACTATAACACTTATCAAAGGCTTATTGATGAGCTTGAAAAAAATGAAAATGAACTAAAAAAGCTAGATAAAAGCTCAAGAAGAGGCAGTGATATCATAAAGAGAATCCAAACTCTAAAAGAGCAGATAAATTTACTAAAAGAGTATGAAAAAACGCCATTTTCAAATATGTTAGCAGCTCCTGAAATGGATACTCCACCAAGGATAACAAGTCCTGTTGCACTTATATCTGGCTTTTCGTATATCAAAAAGATAAAGAGTGATAAGATTGAGTATCAAAGGCATATAAAAGAGCTTGATACGCTTTTAGAAAAGCTTGAAACAAAAGAGAATTTACTAAATAGACTAAATTTGATAGAAGAAAATGAGCAAAATAGAGAAAGCCTAAACTTGGTAAAACAAGAAATAGGCGACTTTAAAGCGGCAAAACAGATCGCTGATACAACTTATAATGTCTATGAAAAAAGAGCTGATGAGGCTATAAATTTAACCACCTCTGACATAAAAGCTCAGTTTTTAAGTATGGGCTATACAGCTATCATCATCCTTTTGACGATCGGACTAACATTTATTGCTAAATTTATCGTTAAAAGAACAATTACTGATAATGAGAGATTTTACACGGTTAATAAATTTTTAAACGTTTTAAATATCACCGTTATCATCATAATCTTACTTTTTTCGTATATCGAAAACGTCACATATCTAGTAACTGTGCTAGGTTTTGCTTCAGCTGGTATCGCCATTGCGATGAAAGATATGTTTATGAGTATGCTTGGCTGGATGGTGATCATGTTTGGCGGCTCTATACATGTGGGTGACAGGATCAGAGTGCTTCATGATGGCAGTGAATTTGTGGGTGATGTGATCGATATCTCTTTACTTAGGCTGACTGTTTTTGAGGATGTTAGCTACTCAACCTATAAAACAAACCGCCGTGCAGGTAGGATCATCTTTGTACCAAATAACTATATCTTTACAGACCTCATCGCAAACTATTCGCACTACGGCATGAAGACCGTTTGGGACGGTATAGATGTCGTGATAAGCTTTGATAGTAACCACAAAAAGGCCGCCTATCTAGCAAAAAATATAGTAAAAAAATATTCAAAAGGCTATACCGATATCGCAAAACGTCAAATGAATAAATTAAGAAGCCAATATAGCATCAAAAATCCAAACGTCGAGCCAAGAATTTATACATTTTTTGAGCCTTATGGTATAAATGTCTCATGCTGGTATATGGCAAATTCTTATGCGACTTTGGCTCTTAGAAGCACTATTAGCGCAGAGATAATAGAAGCGTTTTTAGCTCAAGATGATATAAAGATCGCTTATCCAACACAAACCATGTTTATAGGCAAAAAAGAAAATCCAAGCGATCACACCGCTCACAGCGAGCAAGAGAGTGAAAATTCTTAATGCAAAAGATATTTTTTAAAACATTTGGATGTCGCACAAATATCTATGATACCGAGCTTTTAAAAAGCTACATCAAGGACTACGAGATCACAAATGATGAAGAGAGCGCTGATATTGTGGTCATAAACTCATGCACGGTTACAAATTCTGCTGATAGCGGTGTCAGAAACTATATAAACGGCGTAAAAAGGCGTGGGGCAAAGGTGGTGCTGACTGGATGTGGAGCGGTTAGCAAGGGCAAAGAGCTATTTAATAGTGGTATATTTGGTGTGCTTGGAGCTAGTAAAAAGAGCGATCTAAATGAGCTTTTAAAGCAAGAAAAACCATTTTTTGAGCTTGGAAATTTAAACTCAGTCGATAAAAACATCGTCACAAACTATGAAAATCACACAAAGGCTTTTATAAAAATTCAAGAAGGCTGCAACTTTAACTGTAGCTACTGCATCATCCCCTCAGTGCGTGGCAGAGCTAGGAGCATGGACGAGGCGATGATACTAAAAGAAGCTAGAATTTTAGCTCAAAATGGCTATAATGAGCTCGTTTTAACTGGCACAAATATAGGCAGTTACGGCAAAGATACAAATAGCTCTCTTGGCAAATTGCTAGCAAATTTAGGCAAAATTTCAGGCATCAGGCGCATAAGACTTGGCAGTATCGAGCCAAGCCAGATAGATGAGAGCTTTAGAGAAATTTTAAAAGAGGAGTGGCTGGAGCGCCATCTTCACATCGCACTTCAGCACACGAGCGAGGCGATGCTAAAGATCATGCGCAGGCGAAACAACGCATTTGGCGACCTAGAGCTTTTTAATGAGCTAAGCTCACTTGGCTTTGCCCTTGGCACGGACTACATCGTGGGTCATCCAGGTGAGAGTGAAGAAATTTGGGCAGAAGCGGTGGAAAATTTCAAGAAATTTCCTATCACGCATCTGCACGCTTTTGTCTATTCGCCAAGGCGTGATACACACTCAGCTACGCTGAAAAGCGATGTTAGCGGCGATGTGGCAAAAAGTAGGCTAAAAATTTTACAAGGCATAGCTTTGCAAAATAATGAAAATTTTAGAAAAAAGCATAACGGAGCTTTGAAAATTTTAGTTGAGCAAAAAAATGGTGAGTTTTACGAAGGCTTTGATCAGTTTTACAACAAAGCTAAAATTTTAAGCCAAAAAGATATAACAAAAGAGTGGGTGGAGGTAAGCGAATATGAAGTTAAGCCAGATGCCAATTATGCAAAAATTTAAATTTAATAAGAAAAATATCCTAATAATCGCAGCTGTCGCATTAATCAGCGTACTGCTATTTGCCGTTAGTAAAGAACCACGAAATATCACATATTCGCAATATATGCAGCTAATGGATGGAAATTTTATAGACCGCGCTGTAATCGATGACGATGAAGTCGTGCTTTATGCACAAAACAATCGTTTTTCAATCATAAAAGAGGGTATCGATCTAAAAGAACTTATTAAAAAAGTACCTGTTGAAAAGACTAAGCAATACATCACTCCTGGCATGATCTGGGGATTTATCATCTTTGTCTGCTTCGTGTTTTGGTACGCTTATATCTTTAGAAGTATTAGGAAAAAAGAGGAGAGCTTGCTTAGCAAAAAAGAGGGCGCATTTGAGATAGAAAGCGTGCTAAATCAAAACACGATGCCAGTCATCTCAAATGTGAGATTTAGCGATGTAGCTGGTATTAGTGAGGTCAAAAGCGAGCTTAGCGAGATAGTTGATTTTCTAAAAAATCCACAAAAATATAGAAATTTTGGTATCAAAATGCCAAAAGGTGTGCTGATGATCGGCCCTCCAGGCGTTGGTAAGACGCTTGTGGCAAAGGCAGTTGCTGGTGAGGCAAATGTGCCATTTTTTTATCAAAATGGTGCAAGCTTTGTTCAAATTTATGTTGGTATGGGTGCAAAAAGAGTGCGAGAGCTTTTTAGTAGAGCCAAGTCCTATGCGCCCTCAATCATCTTTATCGACGAGATAGACGCCGTTGGTAAGAGTAGGGGCGGGACTAGAAACGACGAGCGAGAAGCCACGCTAAATCAGCTACTAACCGAGATGGATGGCTTTGAAGATAACTCGGGCGTCATCGTAATAGCTGCTACAAATAGGATCGAAATGATCGATGAGGCGCTACTTAGATCAGGGCGTTTTGATAGGAGAATTTTTCTTTCTATGCCTGATTTTAACGATAGGGTAGCGATCTTAAACACATATTTAAAAGATAAAAACTGCGAAGTGGCGGCTGAGGATATCGCTAAAATGAGTGTTGGCTTTTCAGGTGCAGCACTTAGTACGCTTGTAAATGAAGCTGCGATAAATGCCCTAAGAAACGGCGAAAGTGTGCTTAAAATGAGGGACTTTGAGGCTGTTTTAAACAAGGTCTTGCTCGGCAAGAAAAAGGTACTAAGCTATAGCGAAAACGAAAAGAAAATTCAAGCTATCTATCAAGGAGCAAAGGCGCTAAGTGCTTACTGGTTTGATGTAAAATTTGAAAAAATTTCTCTTATAGAAGATAGATTTATGGCAACAGAGCAAGAGATCGAGTCAAAGTCGCAGATGATATCTCGTATCAAGGTGCTCATCGCTGGCATGTGCAAGCTTGAGATAGATGAAAATGACATCTTTTCAAACTCAAGTAGTGATCTAAATTTAGCCAAAGAGATCGCTTCAAAGATGGTTTATGAATATGGCATGGGAAGCTCTTTTGTGCCAAATCCAAACGATGTAGAAGAAATTTTAAAGCAAGCAAAAGAGGAGATCACATCCTTTTTAAAAGGCACAAATGAGCAGATCGCAAAGATAAGCTCATATCTGCTAGCATATGAGAGCGTAGATAAAGAAACGCTGGCAAAAATTTTAAACGAAAACTATTAAAGGAGAAAAAGTGAAAGCAAAAATAGGCATATTAACCCTTTCTGACCGCGCAAGCGAAGGCACATACGAGGACAAATCAGGTCCAGCGATCAAAGATGTGCTTGATAGCTGGATAGTGAGCGAGCGTGAATACTTTTACGAGGTTATACCAGATGAGTTTGAGCTGATAAAAGAGAGGCTTGTGCACATGGTAGACGTGCTTGGCTGCGACCTTGTGCTAACTACCGGTGGTACTGGGCCAGCTCTTAGAGATGTGACACCAGAGGCAACAGAGGCAGTTTGTGAGAAGATGATGCCAGGCTTTGGCGAGCTGATGAGAGCAGCAAGCTTAAAATACGTCCCAACAGCGATCCTGTCACGCCAAACAGCAGGCATAAGAGGCCACGCGCTCATCATAAATTTACCAGGACAGCCAAAGGCGATAAAAGAGTGCTTGGAGCCGGTATTTCCAGCGGTGCCATACTGCATCGATCTTATAGAGGGTGCATTTATCGAGACTGATGAAAATGTGATGAAAGTTTTCCGTCCAAAACAAAAGAAAATCTCGTAAATGAGTTTGACAGATAGCCTAAATTTAAAAGCCACTGCCTTTGCAAATAGGTGGCGATTTGTTATTAAAATTTGGCTTGTTTTTTCTTTTTTATCCTATGCGCTGGCCTACTATCTTGGGTTAGAGATTTTTGGCTTTATCTCTGCCATTTCTATCTTTGGCTGTGTTTGCCTGCTAGCCTTTAGCTCACTTCTTTGGTTTATCGCTAGCCTTGTATTTTTGCAACCTTTGGTATTTTTACTACTTGAAAAATTTGATGAAAGCATTACTGTTTATGCTTTAGCCTGCTCAATTTGGCTGCTTGGCTGGATCACTTTGTCGCTTGTGGTCGATGATAAATTCGCAAGACTGGGAAATGACATCTTGCTAAAGATCTCTCTTATAGTTCTTGTTGGCGAGTTTGCCTTGCTATATTTTTTTAACTACAACAGCAGCTTTGACATAGAGACTTTAATAAAGTCAAATTTGACAAAGTCGCTGCTTTTAGTGCTAAACTCCTATATGCTGCCATCGCTTGTGACGCTACTTATATTTGATATAAAAACATATATCGCTAGCAAAAATGAGTAAAATTTTACGTATTATTTTATGTAATTTATACTAAATTTAGCCGTTTTTGCTCTCTACTATCTTTTTTATAAGCTCCATATCGCCGTTCATTGCTAGGCTCATGAAGCAAATGCCGTTTGCACCAGCTTTTATGGCCTCTTTATAGTTTTTGCCATCTAGTCCGCCAAGTGCGTAAATTTCTTTGTCTAAACTTTTTAGCTCGCTTATAAAATTTAGCCCTTTTGGCTCTAAACCCGCCTTGCAAGAGGTGGCAAATATATGAGAAGCAACGAGCACGTCAGCGATAGTGGCTGAAATTTTAGCCTGCTCTAAGTCGTGAGCTGGGGCGTAAATTTTGGCTGTTTTTCTAAATTCTTCTAAAAAAACGCCGTGATTTTTAAAAAAATCAAGCTGCGCTGAAGTGAGCCAAAAGTCGCTCTTTAGCTTGCAAGCTACGTCAAAAAAATGATTAATAATAAATTTCTTGCGGTAGTTTTCACAAATTTGAGCCACAACCCTAGCAAGGTCGTAAAAATTAGCCTCGTTTAGCCCCTTTGCACGAAGCAAAATTTCATCCACACCAGCCTTGCAAAGTAGTTGAATTCTCTTTAAAAAGTCATCGCTCTTATAGCTGTCAAAGTCGGCCACGCAGAGAATTTTAAACATAGACATACTCGCTCATTAATGGCTCTAGGCCGTTTGCTTTTATCATTGCTTTTATCTCATCCACACTTCTGCTATCGCTTATCTCAAATTGTTCATCGCCCTTTTTCTCTTCGCCGTGAGCGCCGATACTCACTTTTACGCCAGCGCTTATCTTATTTGCAGCGATCTTTACGGCGTTATCGCGAAATTTCGCCTTTTCTCTGGTTGAGATCGTTATGCTGGCTGTTGGCATGAAAATTCTATAAGCGCAGATCACTTGTAAAAGCTCGCGCTCGCCCACGTCACGCGGGTTGATGCGGTCGTTGTTAATGATAGGGCGAAGCCTTGGGCATGAAAATGCGATCTCAGCGTGCGGATACTTTTTTTGAACTAAGCTTGCGTGAAGCGCTGTAGCAAAGGCATCAAGCCTAAAGTCATCTATGCCAAGAAGTGCGGCAAAACCGACCCCTCTCATGCCTCCAAGAAGCGCTCGCTCTTGCGCATTTAAGCGGTATGGGAAGATCCTTTTATTACCGCCAAGGTGGATTTTCTCGTATTTTGTGGGATTGTAGGTCTCTTGAAAGACGGTCACGTAGTCTGCGCCGCTTTTGTGAAGTAGAGCGTAGCCGTCTGAATTTAGCGGGTAAATTTCAACCCCAACGACTTTAAAAAATTTCTTTGCCAAAGCGCAGGCGTTTGCGATGTAAGCGACACTTGAGTTGGTCTCGCTCTCGCCAGTAAGGATTAAAATTTCTTCTAAGCCGCTCTTTGAAATTTCACTTAGCTCCCTTGTGATCTCCTCGTCGCTTAGCTTTGCCCTTTTTATGTTATTTTTAGCGTTAAAACCGCAATAAACACAGAGATTATCGCAGTAGTTTGCTATGTAAAGCGGTGTAAAAAGCGTGATGTTTGAGCCAAAATTTGCCCTTGTTTTTGCCTGAGCAAGCTGGGCTATTGGCTCTAAAAATGGTACCGCAGCAGGCGAGAGTAGGGCTTTTAGGTTTTCAAGCGAGCAGTGCTTTGCATTAAGAGCTGCTTTTACGTCTGCTTCGCTGTAAATTTCAGGCTTGTAATTCGCGCGCTCTTTTAAAATTTCATCCATAATGTCGCTGCCAACATCCTGCATGTGAGGCAGCAGCTGCATGTGGTCGGTTCTTGTAAATTTCATCAGTCTAAAAATCTAGTGAGCGGAGATGAGGCATTTGCGCTTTTGCTCTTTGCACCAAGGCCTGCCAGATAGGCGTTGCGGCCAGCGATGATAGCCTCTTTGAAGGCTCTTGCCATGAGCGGGATATTTTTAGATGAGGCGATAGCTGTGTTTGCCATGATCGCAGCCGCTCCCATCTCCATCGCTTCGCACGCTTGTGAGGGCCTACCGATGCCTGCATCAACGATGATTTGCGTATCAAGCTCGTTTATCAAAATCTCAATGATATCTTTAAAAACTAGCCCTTGGTTTGAGCCAATGGGCGCAGCTAGAGGCATTATGCAGCTTGCTCCCGCACTTAGCATCGCCCTTGCAGCGTTTAGATCAGGGAACATGTAAGGCATTGGCACAAAACCGTCATTTGCCAAGGCTTCGCACGCTTTTATGGTTTCAGCGTTGTCTGGAAAGAGAAATTTAGAGTCAGTGATGATCTCTATTTTAACAAGCTCACCACACCCAAGCTCACGTGCAAGCTGGGCGATACGAACGGCCTCTTTGGCGTTTCTAGCGCCACTTGTGTTTGGCAAAAGCGTCACGCCTTTTGGGATAAAGTCAAGTATATTTCGCTCTTTGCTCTCATTTATGCGCCTAAGAGCAAGGGTTAGGATCTGCGCGCCAGCCTCGTTTATGGCTGAGTCGATGAGCTCGTGCGAGTACTTGCCAGAGCCAAGGATAAAGCGGCTTTGAAACTCCTTGCCGCCAAGGATCAAACTATCATTTTGCAACTTACGCCTCCAAGCCCATAAGTAGTCTAATGGCCAAATTTGCCTCGTGGTTTGCGCAGATCGCAACGCGCGGTGCCATGAGCCCTTGACCGATCTTCGCCTCGTTTGTGAGGTCGCCACAAAGATAGACATTTTTGGCAAATTTTATGGTTTTTATGAGATTTGAGCTAAAGTGTCCAGCCATACCAGAGGCACCGATGATCTTTTTATCTTTTAGGCTGGCACCAGCTTCATTTAGTATCATCGCCTTACCAGCGACGTTGTCAAAGGCCTCGCATAAAATTTCACACTCGCCAAAGACGCTAGCCACGTTTTTTTCATCTAAAAATATATCGTGAGTCTCGACTTCGACAAAGGGATTGACGTCATTTATCAGCTCTTTAAGCGCCTGTGTCTTTTTTAAGCCGATGTGGCGGACGAAATACTGCTGGCGGTTTAGATTGCTTGGCTCAACGACGTCAAAGTCGGCAAGCACTAGCTTTTTTACGCCAACTCTAGCTAGGCTTAGCGCGATATTTGAACCAAGACCGCCAAGTCCAGCCACGCCGATCACCGCTTTACTTAGGGCTAAATTTAGCTCAGGGCTGTTTCGTGAGGCGATCATCGCGCGTAAAACTTCACGCTCAGGTATCACGCCACGCCTTATAAATACGACGTTTGAGCCATCTTTTAGCTCGCTATCTTCTTTTATAGCAAAGCCATCAACGATAAAAATGTCTGGCTTTGTCGCGTTAAATTTCTCTAAAAATTTATAAATTTCACTCTCTTTATCACCAAGTGCAAGCTCTTTTAGCTCGCTAAGGCTTTTTACTGGCACCTTAAATTTTGCGCCGTTTAATACAATCTCTATCATTTTCTCCTCATCCACCGCCAACTAAAGTGACGATCTCATAAGCTTTGCCATCGCTCATAAAGCGCTCACTCCAAAGCTTTTTTGGCAAAATTTCTCCGTCTCGCTCAAGGGCTATAAATTTAAGCTCATAACCATTTTGAGCTAGAAAATCATAAACATTTATATCATTTTCAAGCTCGAAAATTTTGCCATTTACTCTAAATTTGATCATTAAATTTTGTAGCTTTTTATAAAATTTGCGATCCTCTCGATCGCTTTTTTTATGCTCTCGATGTCTGTCGCAAAAGAAATTCTAAAATATCCCTCCATGCCAAAGCCCACACCTGGCACGGTTGCTACGTTCGCCTCTTCAAGCATCTTTTTGCAAAATCTAAGCGAGTCGCCATCTACATCTTTGCATTTTACAAATAGATAAAACGCGCCATCAGGCTTAACTACGCTTAGCCCAGGGATAGCATTTATCATCTCAACTGCCACGTCGCGTCTTCTTTCATACTCTTTTCTCATGTTTTCGATGTCTTCGTCAGTTTCTCCAAGAAGTGACGGGATAGCGCCTATTTGCACGATCGAACTGATGTTGCTTGTGCTTTGGCTTTGAAGCTTTTTGATGCCGGCAATTAGCCAGTCCATCGAGCTTGCTATATAGCCAAATCTCCAGCCAGGCATCGCGCCACACTTGCTTAGTCCGTTTATCGTGACCGTTCTTTTAAAAAGATCCTCGCTTACAGAGGCTACGGCGTGAAATTCTTTGCCGTAGATCACTTTTTCATAAATTTCATCGCTTGTGATGATGATGTCAGTGCCCTTTAAAACCTCGCCAAATGCCGCGATCTCCTCTTTTGTATATACAGCTCCAGTTGGATTTGTCGGGTGATTTAGCGAAAAGACTTTGGTTTTTGGCGTGATCGCTTTTTTTAGCTGCTCAGCTGTGACTTTGAAATTTGTGCTCTCGTCTGCCTCGATAAAGACAGGCACGCCACCACAAAATTTAACGATCTCAGGGTAGCTCACCCAGTATGGAGAGGGGATGATGACTTCATCGCCTGGGTTGATAAGCGCTTGAAATACATTAAAAAGTGAGTGTTTTGCGCCGATGTTTGTGACGATTTGATTTGCTTTATAGTCAAGTCCATTGTCTCTTTTTAGCTTTGCTCTAATTTAATCAATAACCTAAGGAAGACCATGTAATATTGTGTATTTGCAGCAATT
>CAUSCE010000023.1:0-28749 GCA_963530215.1 uncultured Campylobacter sp. | reverse complement strand
CCGCCGACCCACTGCTTACAAGGCAGTAGCTCTACCAACTGAGCTACACCAGCACCTGTTTTGTGAAGTGGCAATTATATATCAAAACAAGGTAAAAGTCAAGGGAAATTTAAAAAATTATTCGTAAAAATTAAAATCATAAAATATAGCCATTTAAGAATACAAATTTTTATTACATTTAAATCCGTAATGCATCATTAAGTATTTATAAAATATGTATAATTTTTATAGTTTTATTTTTTTTAAAAGCTAAAATTTCTATAATTACAAAAAATATATAAGGACTTAATATGCAATTTTTACCTTGGGCGATAATTTTATTACTAATTTATGTAATTTATTTTCTAATGATACGTTATGAGAAAAGAATATCAACTCTTAGCAAATTAATTGAACAAAATAGTGATGGTATTAAGGAAAATAGGGATTTGATTGGACAAAATAGATCACTTATTGAAAAAAATAAACACGATATCGAAAAAAATACAAAAGACATCATAACAAATGTTGAAAAAGTAGATATCGATTTGGAAGACTAAAGTTTCTAATTTCTTATCTCGGCTATTAATAAATTTGCTAGAATTTTTTATTTAAGATTTTAGCAAATCATTTTTTATTTGAAAATTTTATATTTATTGTATTCTTCAGCTAGTAAAAGTTGTGTACGTATTTCTTGTGGGCGTATATATAAAAAATTTATAGTTTTTGAAGAAGAATCTTAATTTTTCAAAAAATAAGTCAAGATTTTATGCGTCAAGCTGCTTCATTAAAAGCACAAGCCCTATTCTATCCTTTACATTTAACTTACTATAAATCGAGCTTGTATGTGCTTTGACCGTCCTTAGTGTAATACCTGTTTTTTCTGAAATTTCATTATTTGTTAGACCCTGATAGATTAAATCTGCAATTTCTCTTTCCCTTGAACTAAGCTCAGAGAGGTCGGTCTTTTTGTCTACCTTTTCACTTTCGCTATTAATATATGAGCCGGTTAGCTCACTAATCATTGCCTGAACAAATTCTTGGTAAAGCCATATATTTCCATTAAAAATGGTTTCAAAAGCATCTTCAAAGTGTGTCTTTCTCATGTGAGAATTTGCATAGCCCTTGATTCCAAGCGTAAGCAGGTGCTTGCCTTCGTTTATCGTTGGCCTATTTGAGAGTATGAGTATTTTTATATTTGGGGAATTTTCAATTATATTTTTTATAACATCATCAATATTATCTTTAAAAATATCAATATCAATGCCTATAATATCAACATCATCATTTATATGAGAAAAAAACTCTTTCCTATTATGTATAAATTTTACATCGCTATTGCCAGTAAAATAGCTTCTCCAAATATTGTTTAATGCACTATTTTGTGTAAATAAAATAACTTGCATTACCTTTCCTTGGATTATTTATATGATTCTTTCATAAATTTTTTTATTATTTATAAAAAATTCTATATGACGACTTTCGCCATTTTTGTATATCTTGTAATCTATTGATGAGAAAAATTTAGTAACCACTGAGGATTTTTCTTCTAAAAAAATAGTCATTTCAAAAAAATCTTGTGATATAGCATATTTATAAGGGGTATTTAAATTTAAAATTCCAGGATCAAAGTCAAATTTATCCAAACTCTGGTCATAGCCTTTTATTAAAATTTTAATGCTTCTTACTAGATCATCTTGAATTTTTATATTTTCAAATAGTTTTTTATGTCTACTAGCAACATCTACTAATTGTAAAAATTCTATTTCACAATCACTAAATTTAAATCGTTCAATTTCATCATTAACTATATCGCAGTAATGATCATCTTTTATGAGATAGAAATTTTGTAAATTCTGAAATTTTTCGATCTCATATTCACCAAATTTCTTATCATAAAAAGCGATCTTGCCCATTACCTCTCCGTTAAGGCATTTTGTTTTGCCTTTAAAATAGGCTTTAATAAATAATCAAGTATTGTCTTTTTACCGGTAATGATATCAGCTGAGACTATCATACCAACTTTTATTCTAAGCGGTTTTTCTTCGCTACCAAGATAATTTTTCTCAGTTTCTATCCTGACCAAATAATAGCTCTCGCCAGTTTTTTCATTAGTCTCTGTATCGGCACTAATCTGCGTTACTTTGCCTTTTAAACCACCGTAAATACTAAAATCATAGGCCGTAAATTTAACCATCGTATCAAGCCCAGGCCTCAAAAATGCAACATCAGCTGGCTTTACTTTTACTTCAGCAACCAATTTATCCTCAAGAGGAACGATCTCGGCAATATTTTCACCAGGCTTGATAACTCCTGATACGGTATGAACCATCATTTTGCTGACAATACCATTTACTGGAGATCTTACATATGTTCTTTCTACTCTATCGCTTAGACTGATTTGTGATTCATTTATCCTTGCGATCTCTGCTGAAACTTCATTTAGCTCTTTTTTTGCATTGTTTTTAAAAGCAAGTTTTGCTTCTTCGATCTTATTTTTCGCTTCTTTTATAGTTGATTCAACTCTTGGCACAGCAAGAACGGCAGCATCGAGCTCTCCTCTTAGATCATTTACTCGTCTTTGAAGCTGGATGTATTCAACCTCACTAACAAGACCTTTTTTAAAGATTGGCTCCATAATGGCCTTTTCTTTTAGAACAAGGTTGTAGCTATTTTGGGTTTGAGAAATTTTATTTTTTAGTTCGACCAACTCACTCTGGCGTTGATGAATTTGCTCTGTTAAAATTCCTATCTGTTCATTTAAGTGATCGATATTTGAATTATGCAAACTTAGCTCATATCTTATGGCTTTGCTATTGTTCGCATCTCTAGCTTCATCGTAGTCGAATTCCTTATCATTCGCCTCAGCATCAAGTCTCATAAATTTTGCTTGAAGTTCGTCAAGTCTTAGTTTTGACTCACCATAACTACTTGTAAAATTTTTATTATCTAGCCTTATTAAAATTTGATCTTTCTTGACTTCATCACCCTCTTTTACAAAAATTTGATCGACTATACCACCTTCGAGATTTTGTATCGCTTGGTTTTTTCCAGATGGGATGATTTTACCACTACCTCTTGTGATCTCATCTATTTGTGCCCAAGAGGCCCAAACAAGAAGCCAAAACATAGTTATAGCAACCGTATAGAGTATCTTTTTAGATGTAGATGGGGCTTTAGCCAAAACAGCCTCAGAAAGACTTGACATAAATTTCAAATCATAAGCATCATAATTTTTTGTTTGAAGATTAGATTTTATATCATCTACACTATTTAAAATTTTATTACTAGCTTCCTCTTGTTCTTTTATGTTATTTTCAGAAATTAATCTTTTTTCAGTTTTTGGATTTTCATTTTGTTTATTCTTGATATCTTCTTGCATGGTCACTTCCCACTAAGTCTTGCTAAAACTTCATCTCTTGGTCCGTCCAATAAAATTTTGCCATTATCCATAACTATAAGTCTATCAACAAGATCTAGCATCGACGTCCTATGTGTAACAAGCAGCATCGTTTTATTTGCTGTATTTGTCTTTAAATTTATTTTTAACTTATTTTCAACTGTATTATCAAGAGAATTTGTTGGCTCATCAAGCAAAATAATAGGACTATCTAGCAAAAATGCCCTAGCCACAGCTATACTTTGACGCTGTCCGCCACTTATGCCGTCACCTCTTTCAAAAACTGGCATGTCAAATCCAAGCGGATGAGCATTTACATACTCATCAACTCCGCTTACTTTAGCTGCTTTTATAATCTGAATATCATCAACATACGGTGCTTTTTGAACAATATTTTCTCTAACCGTTCCTTTAAAGAGCACAACATCTTGCGGAACATAGCCGATGTTTCGCCTAAGATCGGCTGGATCGATTTGATTAATATCAATACCATCAATTAGCACTGAGCCTTCAGTTGGTGAGTAAAGTCCCAAAATGAGCTTTTGCAAAGTAGTCTTTCCAGAGCCATTTTTGCCTATAATGCCAACTTTTTCACCTGGCTGAATAACAAAATTTATCCTATCAAGCGAACCTTTTGTGGTATCTGGATATGTAAAGCTTACATTTTTAAACTCGATCTTTCCATCAAAAGAATTTCTTCTAACAAATTTTTTACCTTCTGGCCTTTCAACAGGCATTTGCATAATCTTACTAAGACTTTGATAGGCTGTTTTTGTCTGCTCAAAATTTGCAGCTAGTGAAGCTACCTGTCCCATAGGAGCGATAGCACGAGAGCTAAGCATAACCGCAGCGATAAGACCACCCATTGTAAGATGTGTATCTTGTATCATATAGACACCAAGAACGATGATAGCAATAGTATTTAATTGCACTAAAAAAGATGTAACAGTGGTTATCGAAGTTGTAATAATTTTTGATTTAATGCTTCTATTTGCTATCTCACCAGTTGCCTCTTCCCAGTTCCATTGTATATGGCCACTAGCACCAAGAGTTTTGATAGTCTCAAGACTACTAAGGCTCTCTATTAAAATTCCATTTTTTATAGCCGAAGCCTCAAATGTACTTTTAATAGCATTTTGAAGTGGATCTTTTATAAAAAATGTATAACATAAAATAGCTATCATGATAATAATTGGCACTAGTACGATATAGCTTCCTATAAAATAAGTAACTATCAAGAAAATGATCGCAAATGGAAGATCGACAATGGCTGCCAATGAGGCTGACGAGAAGAAATTTCTAACCGTATCAAACTCTTTTAGATTACTAGCGAATGAGCCAACAGACTTTGGTTTATTGCTAAATTTCATATCCATAACGCGCTCAAATAAAATAGAGCTCATTATGATGTCACTCTTTTTGCCAGCAATCTCAAGGAAATATGATCTTACAAATTTTAAAAAAAGATCTATACCATAAACTACACTTACGCCAAGTGCCAAGACCCAAAGTGTCTCAACCGCATTATTTGGCACAACACGGTCGTATACATTCATCGTAAAAAGCGGACTAGCAAGAACAAATAAATTTATAATAAAACTTGCAAGAACAACATCAAAATAAATCTTTTTAGAACGTTTTAGAGTTCCCCAAAACCAGTGGTCGTTGCCCGCATCAATTAGCTTTGTTGAGCTAGTATCCTCTGGAACAAACTCGCGCTTTAGATAGTATGCATAGCCTAAATATTCTTCTTTTAATTTACTTATTTCTATCGTGCTAGTACCAGTTGAAAGTTCTGGTGTTATGATATTTGCTGTCTTTTTATCTTTACTAAAAGATTGCAAGATGCAAGCTTTTTTGCCTCTAAGCATTAAAATGCAAGGTAAAACTAAAGGAGAGATTTGCTCAAGATCTTTTCTTACAAGGGTAGAAGCAAAGCCAGCACGAGAAGCAGCACGAGAAAATAAAGACCTTGAGCTTTTAAGTGAAAAAAGCTCAATCTCATCGCCATCTTTTACTGGCAAGCCAATAGTTAAAGCATCGGCACTGTATGGATTATTATGAAGCTTGGTAAAAATAACCAAACATTGAAGCAGCTCATCTTTTATCTTATCACTATGCATCTATCATCCAATGTTCTTAATTTCATCTATATAAATTCCTTGCATATTTTTAATGCCAAGATCGATTAGCTTTTTCTTCTGCTCTTCGCCTTCAACGCCGATTGCTATCAAAATAATGTCTTTTGAGCTTAAAACAACATCAAGTGATTGTTTTGTGTTTACTCCTGACTTATCACTTAAGAAGTCAATCAAGACATTTGACTGAATTTTTACATAATCAGGGTTAAATTCTTTTAGTTTCTCGATACCTTTTGCGTTAAGCTCGAAGTGGTCAAAACCAAATCCAAAGCCAAGTTCTTTTAATTTTTTAGTAAGCTTAACTATACTTTCTATGCTAATATCGTCTTTATTTGGAATTTCTATATAGTTTTTATATTTTGAAATTTGACTTATCCTTTTAAGTGTAGCTTCAAGTTTTGAAAAATTTTCATCTGAGTTTAATATCTCTTTTCCCAAATTTATGGCCAAGTTGCCACTTGGTAAGATATTCTCCGGTAAAATTCTGGCTACCCTATTTAAGATATGAAGATCAAGCATCGCACCTAAATTTAGCTCATTTACCATCGGCATAAAATATGAGGCCATACGCCATACACCATCTTTATCAACAAGCCTCAAATAAAGCTCATACTGCTCAAAATTTGAATTAAGATCAATCACTTTTTGAGCTGCGAATTTAAATTCATCCTCTTTTATTGAGTCAAAAATAAGCTCTTTATACTTCTCTTTACCAATCACTAAAGTATTTTGATTTTCATTAAATACCTTATATGTAAAGCTTCCAGCAAGTCTTGAGCTAGCCAATGTAACGTCAGCTGAAGTAAGAAGTGTCTTGATATCAGTATTTGGTGAATACTCTACTATCGCAGCATTTACTGGATACTCGCTATCATTTAGTGCAAAATTTGCATAAAGCTTTTTAAACTCGTTCATAATTTCATCACATAGAGCCAAGAAATTTGACGAATTTCTACCATACGAAAGTACGATGAAATCATTATCGTTAAGCCTTGCAACAATTGTATTTTTATCATTATGAATTGATTTTTCTTGTAAAATTTGAGCTATTTTCATTACAACGCTTTGCCATTTTTCAAAGCCAAGCGTACTTTTTAAATTTATTAGATCTTTAAAACTAACAAGTAAAGCAACACCACTTGAATATTCTTCACTTGCTAGATACTCACTAAATTTAGTTTGAAAAAATCTTCTGTTATTAGCACCACTCATTGTATCTTTATATAAAAGTTCTTGATACTTACTAAGTGTGGCCGCCTCTCTCTCAAAAATGTCTTTTACCTTGCTAACCATAGAGTTCATAGCTAGAACCATTTTTTTAAGATCGGCTGTAAATGGAATTCTTTTTTGAATGATAAATTTATTATCAAGTATGGCTTCAGCCTGATCTTGGACCTTCATAAGCGGTCTAAAAATAGCTTTTAGAGCGAAATATGCCACCACAAGAGTGACAATTATCATTAGAAGAAGAAAATTAAAAATATTTTTTGAGTTGGTATAAAGCTCATTATAGGCTAGCGCTGTGCTACCTTGAACATAAAGCGTACCAAATTTTGCCCAGCCAGTCATAATCTCGCTATCTGCTATTGGCGCTTCGAACTTGGCTATTTTGTAAAACCATTCAGGAATATCTTTAACAACAGTTTGTTGAGAATTTTCAATAAGAACCTTGCCATCAACATCTTCAAGCCTGATAAGCTTGTATCTACCGCTGTCAAACATAGAATTTATCATTGTTTGAGCCAAGGACATGTCATCTGGATCGATAATAGGCTTTAAAGCAAGTCCAAGCGAATTTGCTGTATGTCTTGCGTTTTCACCAAGCTGGTCATTAATATATCCATTTAGGCTCTTAAAATTTAAGTAGCCAACAGCCATAAAAATCATGATACCAAAAGTTATCACGGCGATCATAATTTGTTTAAATAGCGTCATAAATCCTCTTTTCCTATCCTATCTATTAGTTCCATCCACTTAGGATTTTGTTTTTTATTTCCACCTGGTATTGCTTGACCAAGACCTTCTTGTTTTGCCAAGTATAGCGAATCACCGTTAAAACTATAAACTGGAACAAGGTCTGTTCTTTGAGTTGCGATTTTTATTTTACCGTTTATGTTATCTAAAATTAATGGAATAGATTTTGGTGTATCATAGTATGCTAAAACCATATGAGCTTGATTGTATCTTAAGGCTTTAACATATGTAAAGTATAATTTTTGAGTTGGAATTCCTAGCTGCTTTAGTGTAAAATATTTTGCGATAACGTAGTCTTCGCAGTCACCAGCACCTTTTCCTATAAATTCCATTCTAGTAGCCCAATAATCCTTTTTATGCCAAAGCTGCATATCATCAACCCATCTAAAAGAGTTAAAAAAGTCATTTACTTTTATTAATTTCTCTTGTTCAGTTGCATCTTGCAATGAAGTCATTAAAGAATTTAGAGCAGAGGCCCTTCTTCTTGCATCTTCTCCATAAATTTTAGCTACATTTGCTATAGTTGTTGATTTTATAAAATCTCCAATAGCACTTGCTAATAATAAAAAAAGGACGCTTACAATAAGCGTCCAAAAATTTGTCTTGACCCTCATGGTCATTACTTTTTACATTTCTATCTTAAGTCGTTTTGAATGCTGCAAGCACCTTGAATGTACCTCTTCGCAAAACCTGGTTCAAAACTATCTGAGATCATTCCCATATTATCTAATAGTCTATATTTTGCATAAGATAGTGCTGTCTCAGTTGTAGCAATCTCTTTTAACGCAGAGTTATATTCATTTTCAGCATCAAGCAAGTTTATAAGATCGCGACGACCGATTCTAAATTCATCCTGATAAGCATCAAGTGTAGCTTTAGCATACTCAACGTGTTGATTTAAGTATCCCATTTTTTCTTGGTTAAGAACATAATTTTGCCATGAAAATTCCAAAGATTCTTTAAGCTCTCTTACAAGATTATCCAAAGTTTGTTGCTCTTGTTGAACAGCAAGTTGGCTTTTTTCTTTATCTAGTTTATCATTGCCTTTATTGTAAAGGTTATAGTTTAGTCTCAAAAGTGCATCGAATGTTTGTTCTTCATAATTGTCATATAAGACATTTGAATGATCATACGCACCAGATACAACAAGATCTAGTTTTGGTAAGAATGGCGCATTTTTCTCTTTTACAACTGACTCTGCCATAGCAATATTTGATTTTTGAACTAAAAGTGATGGGTTGCAAAGAATTGCTTTGTTATAAACAGCCTCTTTTGTACTAGGCAAAGGAAGGCTAAACTCAGGCATTACTAAATTTTTAGCTGCAACTTTTTTTCCATATAATTTCTCAAATGTAGAAAGTGCATCTTCATAGTTATTTTTAGCAGCTGTATAGTTTGATTGAGCTAAAGTATAGCGTGATCCAGCTTGTCTCTCTTCAGAAGCTACACCATAACCTGATCTTGCTCTATCTTTAATTTGGCTATAAATTTCCTCATGACTCTTTACGTTTTCTTCTTCAATGTCTAAAATTCTTTTAGTTTGAAGAACTTGCAAGTAAGCATTTGTAGCATTTAATGTAAGTCTATCTGCAGCTTGTGCTACTGAATAAGCAGCTGAATCAAGCCTTGCACTTTGAGAATTTATTCTATTTTTATCAGCACCACCATTGTATAAATTCTCAACCAAGGTTAGAGATGTGCCAGAAATTCTTCCATCTCCCCTTCTTGTAGAAACTCCATCATCAAGGCGTTTTTTTTCATATCCTACTCTAGCAGCTGCATCAAGTGTTGGATAGTAAGCATTTTTTGCTATTTTTAGATCTTTACCAACTTGTAGATAGTTAAATTCTGTAGCTTTTAAACTTGGGTTTTCATTTAAAATAGTCTTTATAACTTGATCTAAAGTCAAAACTCCATCATCAACTTGTGCTACTGGTTTTACTTCAGTTGATATAGCTTGTTCTATATTAGATTTTTTTGTTATTTGAGTATCAGCTACAGGTGCTTTTGCTCTCATTAAAGCATCCTTATAGCCTGATTCGTTTTGAACTTTAACTAACAGACTATTAGCTTCATCCTCAGAGACTGGAGTTGTGTCAACATATAAAAATTTTCGTCCACCAACCTCATAGATACCTGTAGTTAGTCTGCTGTCAGAGATCTTGCTATTGACTTTATTAACAGCACTATCAATTCTAGCCTGATTATCATCTTGTGCAAATGAAGCTAGAAAAATCCTATAAGGAACATCTTGAGCTGACAGCACAGTTGCTACCAAAGCACTAATTGCTAACATCTTTTTCATAACTAAGATCCTTTTACCTTTTTTATTATTAAGTCTATACTTAAATTTTGATACGAATTATACACCAAGAAATATTAAATGCATTTTAAATATCTTATGACAAAAAAATAATTTTTATATAGTTTTAGAAAAACGCCTTAAATTCTCGGGAATTTTCTTTAAATATTCATCAAAACACATTGCAATATTTCGTATTATCAGTGTCCCAGTTTCATTTACGCTAATTTTATCTGCTGTAACATTGACAAATTCACTTAAATTTTTAAGCTCCGTAAGCTCATCCTTAAAGTGTTCAAAGAAATTTATATGGAATTCATTCTCGATGGCTTTGATATCAAGCCCAAAATTACTCATTAAGTTCATAATCACACTCTTTCTAAGCAAATCTTCATCACTTAGATAAATTCCCTTTGCATATGGCAACTTTCCACTATCGATCGCCTTTTCATACTCGTCCATATCTTTATGATTTTGTGCGTAGTGCCTTTTGCACTCACCGATACTTGTCACGCCTATACCAATAAGATCAGCGCCACCCTTTGTCGTATAGCCCTGAAAATTTCTATGCAAAGTACCATTTGCCAGAGCACCAAAAAGCTCATCATTTGGCTTTGCAAAGTGATCCATTCCGATCATTTTATAGCCATTTTTGGTTAAAAACTCAGCTGTAAATTTTAAAATTTCAAGCTTCACTTCTGGATTTGGCAATGTGGTTTCATCAAATTTACGCATTGATTTTTTTATCCATGGCACATGAGCGTAGTTAAATACCGCAAGTCTATCAGGATCAAGTGTGAGGGCTAGTTCAAGCGTCTTTTTAAAGCTCCCTAAGCTTTGATACGGCAGGCCATAGATTAGGTCCATATTGATTGATTTTATACCCTTTTGCCTAGCCATTTTTACGGCATTTTGAGTGATCTCATAAGGCTGAATTCTATGAATTTCTTTTTGCACCTTTTCATCAAAATCTTGCACGCCGTAGCTTATGCGGTTAAAGCCATGAGATATGAGCACGTCAAGCTGCTCATTTGTCAAAAATCTCGGATCTATCTCGCAGCTTATCTCAGCCTCTTTTGAGAAATTTTTAAATTTAGATTTGATTAGTTTTATGATCTCATCAAGCTGCGCGGCATTATAAAATGTCGGAGTGCCCCCGCCAAAGTGCATCTGCAAGACCTCGGCGCTAGTGTCTAGGTGGCGAGCTAAAATTTCAAGCTCTTTTTCTATATATCTTATATATCTCTCTTTGCGATCCTCTTTACTAGTATAGATGACATTACAGCCACAAAAATAACAAGCACTTCTGCAAAATGGCAAGTGTAAATAAAGCGAAAGCGGTCGATTCAGATCACGATTTTCAAGCTCTTTTATATAAGCTTCATAGCTAAATTTATCACTAAACTCTGGTGCTGTCGGATAGCTCGTGTATCTTGGCCCTGGCCTTGAATACTTCACATAAGCACTAAAATCAATCATCTGCCCTACTCCTTGCCATTTGAATCACCTCTTTTATGTCTACAAATAAATTTGGATGCTCTTTTTTGATATTTTTTACCAATTTGTCAAGATCAATATTAAATTGTCTACTTTTTTTATCGCTTGCGATCTTTTTTATCTCATCCATAGCAACCACCCAAACATCGCTAAAATCAACTGGAATATTTTGCCAGATCGTCTTTTCAAGCCTTAGATCAAAATTTTCTTTTTGCGACTCTTTTAAGGCCTCGATCAAAGCCGAAAGCGATTTTACAGAGATTACCGTGTGTAAATTTTGATTTTCATCAATGCCAAACCATGGCTCTTTTGAGTCCCAAGAGCCACTTTTTAAATTTAAAATATGCTCATTTGGATTTTTTGTTGAAACTATCTCAAAGATCGTCTTTTCAGGGCTACTCAGCCCAAGGTTATTGCCGATCTCATCTATCTCATCATATATATTTTTCTCTTTGCTCATCTTCTTCTCTCATCCAGCCAGACCATTACGCCTTTTTGGGCATGAAGTCTGTTTTCAGCCTCGCTAAAAATTTCATCTGCGTGCTTCTCAAAAACTGCCTCGCTCACCTCGTAGCCTCTATAGGCTGGCAAGCAGTGCAAAAATATCGTATCTTTTTTAGCTAGGCTCATCAAATTTTCATCCACGCAGTATCCAGCAAAGTCTTTTAGCCTCTTTTCTTTCTCAGCCTCTTGCCCCATCGATACCCAAGTGTCCGTAGTCACTACATCGGCACCATTTACCGCTTCTTTTATATCATTTGTGATAAAAATTTTAGCCCCTGAAATTTTTGCGTTTTCATTAGCTATCTTTAAAATTTCTGCATCCACTTCGTAGCCTTTTGGCGTGGCGACTCTTAGCTCAAGCCCAAGCTTGCTAGCTAACATGAGCCACGAGTGAGTCATGTTGTTGCCGTCTCCTACGTACGCGACCTTCTCGCCTGCGCTAAATTCAAGCATCGTAAGATAATCCGCCATTAGCTGCACTGGGTGAAATTTATCGCTTAAGCCGTTTATCACTGGCACACTTGAAAATTTAGCAAATTCTTCTAGCGTCTCGTGTTTATCGACCCTTAGCATAACCATGTCGCACATCCTGCTTATCACTCTAGCGGTGTCACGTATAGGCTCGCCGCGGCCTATTTGTATATCATTTTTACTTAAAAATAGCGCATATCCGCCAAGCTCATGCATGCCCACATCAAAGCTTACTCTCGTTCTAGTCGAGCTTTTTTCAAATATCATAGCAAGCTTTTGGTCCTTAAGATATGGCTTAAATTCTCTAGCCTTCGCCTCTTTTTTGATCTTGCGGGCTAAATTTATCATCTGCTCGATTTCATCTTTGCTAAAGTCATTTAGCGTCAAAAAGTGCCTCATCTTAGCCCCTTAAAATTTTAGCCGCTTCTTTTGCGTGATAGGTGATGATCAAATTTGCCCCTGCTCTTTTAAAGCCGATTAATGTCTCCATCATGACGCGATCATAGTCGATGATACCAGCTTTTGCGCCAGCTTTTAGCAGTGCGTACTCGCCACTTACGTTATAGACGCAAAGTGGTAGAAGTGTCAAATTTCTAAGCTCTCTAACGATGTCAAGATAGGCAAGCGCTGGCTTTACCATCAAGATATCAGCGCCTTGCGCCTCGTCCTGCAAACTCTCGTTGATCGCCTCCAAGCGGTTTGCGCTGTCCATTTGGTAGCTCTTTCTATCGCCAAAGCTTGGAGCGCTTTGCGCCACGTCACGAAATGGTCCGTAGTAAGCTGAGGCAAATTTAGTTGAGTAAGCCATCACTGGCAAATTCTCAAAGCCATTGCTATCAAGTGTCTCTCTTAGCGTTGCGATGATGCCATCCATCATGCCGCTTGGTGCGATCATGTCGGCGCCATTTTGAGCGTGTATCAAGGCTTGCTTGGCTGAAATTTCAAGTGTGGCATCGTTGTCGATGGTGTTATGCACATGGTCGATTATGCCGCAGTGGCCGTGGTCTGTGTATTCGCAAAAGCAAAGATCGGTGACGACTACTAAATTTGGAAATTTATCTTTTATGGCTCTAAGCGCAGTTGCGATGATGCCGTCGTTGCTTAGTGCGTCGCTGCCAACGCTATCTTTTAGGCTTGGTATGCCAAATAAAATGATCGATTTTATGCCTAAATTTACTATCTCTTCGCACTCTTTTAAAATTTCATCGATACTCATTTGATAGACGCCTGGCATCGAAGCGATCTCGTTTTTAACGCCTTTGCCCTCGACCACAAAGAGCGGATAGATGAAGTCATTTACGCTAAGGCTAGTCTCTCTTACCATGTCTCTTAAAGCTGGATTTATTCTTAATCTTCTAAAACGTTTAAACATATTTTTGCCTTTTCTTTGTTAAAATGCGTGATTTTTAGCTAGTTTAGCACAGTTGGAGTAAATTTAAAATGAAAATAGAAATTTCAAACGCCGCAAATCTACCCTCAAGATTTGGCACTTATAAGGTTCAAGCCTTCAAAGAAGGGGCAAAAGAGCACCTCGTGATCTACAAAGAGCCTTTGAGCGAAGTAGTAAATCTTAGAATTCACTCCGAATGCCTAACTGGCGATGCGATCGGGAGCCTAAAGTGCGACTGTCGCGACCAGCTAGAAGCGAGCCTAAAATATATCGAAGAAAATGGCGGCATGGTCATCTACCTGCGTCAAGAGGGCAGAAATATCGGGCTTTTAAATAAAATAAATGCTTATAGCCTGCAAGATAAGGGCTTTGACACCATTGAGGCCAATCACCAGCTAGGTTTTAAGGCTGATGAGAGGACGTATGAGGTGGTTGATTTTATCCTAAATCACTACGGCATAAAAGAGATAAATTTACTCACAAATAACCCATTAAAACTTCACGGACTAAGCTCTGTAAAGATCGTAAAACGCGTGCCTATCGTCATAAAACCAAATAAATTTAACGAAGGCTATTTGAAAGTAAAAAAAGAGCAAATGGGGCACATCTTGTGATGAAAAATGAGCTTTGCTTGCCGGCAGAATTTGACGAAAAAGTAAAGGCTTACGCTCAAATTTTTGCTAAATTTAACAAGGTTCATAGCTTAAGCAATTATAAAGACATAAGCGAGCAAGTGCTTGATAGCATTAGACCGCTTGAAATTTTTGAGCTAAGTGCCAAAACGGCGATCGATGTGGGCAGTGGGGCTGGCTTTCCGGCGATATTTTTAGCCCTTGCGATGCCGCGCACTAAGTGGCACCTTTTTGAGCCGATAGCCAAAAAGTCATCATTTCTAAGCTATGCTAAGATCGAGCTTGGCTTGCAAAATTTAGAAGTTCATAGCCAAAAGATCGAGCTTGCAGATAAATTTACGGCTGATCTCATCACCTCAAGGGCGCTTAGCAAGACAAAAGAGCTTATAAAAATTTGCGAGGGGTTTTACGATGAAAATACTAAATTTCTCATCTATAAAGGCTCTAGTGTCATGGATGAAATTTCAGGCATAGACGCGCAAATTTATAATGAAAAAAATAGAAACTACATATATTTTAATCTCAAAAAACATGGAGAAAAACTTTGAAATACTTGCTTTTTGTAGCGATTTTGGTTGCGATTTACATCATATTTTTTAAAAATAGAAAAAATAGCGACAAGATAAGCACCAGTAACTTCGAAGAGTGTAGCAAATGCGGCGTCTTTAGCGACATCGATCAAATGGTGCTAAGAGACGGAAAATACATCTGCAAAGAATGCATAAAGGATAAGAGATGAAAATTTTGGGTGATGAGCTGATCAAATTTGAGCCATTATATCTTTGCAAAAGCGAAGATGAAATTTCAAACGGCAGGCAAAATCTCTTTAAATTTGATAGGAATTTGATAAAAAAGGCACTAGAAGTTGGAGCAAGCTTTAGCGTTTTTGTGACGAATGCAAATGAAGCCATTATCGCAAACGCGGCTGGAGCAAAATTTATTATCGCAGATATTGACATTGCAAAAGATTCAGCAAAGATTGCTGAGAGTTATTTATTTGACGCACTTATAGCTGTTTTGATAAAAGATGAAAGCGAGCTAGCACAGCTTGCAAAATTTAACATAGACGCTGCGATCTTGCCAAACGCTATAAAAAAATAAGGACAAAAAATGGAAATTTTTAAAACTACTTTTTTAATGGTTGCTTTAATGCTGATTTTTATCGCTGTTGGCGGATATATTGGAGGTGAGCATGGCATGATGATCGCCTTTTTGATAGCGGCTGGCACAAATATCTTTTCATATTTTTTTAGTGATACTATAGTGCTTAAAAGATATAACGCTATCCTAGTCGATGAGAGTAACGCTCACGGGCTTTATGATATCGTATCTCGCCTCACACAAAAGACGAATTTGCCTATGCCAAAAATTTACATCATACCAGAAGAGGTGCCAAACGCCTTTGCCACAGGCCGTAACCCAAGCCACGCAGCTGTCGCGGTAACAGAGGGACTTTTAAAAATTTTAAATGAAAATGAGATCGAAGGCGTGCTAGCTCACGAGCTAAGTCACGTAAGACACTACGACATCCTAACTGGTTCAATCGCTGCCATACTAGCTGGTGCTATCGCAATGCTTGCAAATTTTGCTAAAGTTGGCGGTATTGCTGGGCAGAGTGGCGGTTCAAGAAGAGGCGGCGGTAATGCCATCGTTATGCTAGCACTTGCTATACTCATGCCAATAGCTGCCACAATCATCCAAATGGCGATCTCAAGGGAGCGCGAGTACAAGGCGGACAAGGGTGCAGCCTATCTAACAGGACACCCAGAGTGGCTTGCAAGTGCTTTAAGAAAGCTTGAGAGCTACTCAAATTCTTACATTATGCAAAACGCAAGCGAGCAAAGTGCTCATATGTTTATCGTAAATCCATTTGGCTCGTTAACCAACAAGCTTGGCGTACTTTTTAGAACGCATCCAAGCACTAGCGATAGGATCGCTGAGCTTGAAAAACTTGAACAAGAGATAAAAAGAGGTATGTAAGAAATTTAGCCCTTAGTAAAATTTGGGCTAAATTTCTTCTTTCTACTATCTTTTTTGGCTTTAAATTTATAAATTTACAAAAATTTTAAATTTCATGAGCGAGTAATTTCGGCTCTGATTTTAGTGGCAAACTTTTCGAGGCCTAAAATCAGTAGTCGATTCTTGTAAGTAAATAGAATTTTAAAATTGTAAAGGATCAAATTTACAACCAAAAAACCAAAATTTAGCCCCAAATTTCACTGCAATTTCTTGCAGTCGCGATCTTCTATAGTGTACTCAAAGATCAGCTCACCATTTTCTGAATAGAAAAGCTCGTCCAAGGTGACACCGATACTTAGCATATTTAAGATCTCTTTATCTTTGCAAGCGGTTCTTAAATTCTCTTTTTTTATAGCCTCGATAAATTCCAAAAGCTCTTTTTCTTCAAGCCTTTTGATCTCTTGCTTTCTTGCGTGTTTGATGGCATATCTATAAATGAGCGTATCGCCGACATTTAGGATATCGTTAAGCGTAAGTGTTGGTGTGCAGATAAATGGAAGCTTTTTTTTGTAGTAAGTTGCGTGATTTTTTGCTGCCATATCTGGCGTAATAGCCAAAGCAAGCGAGCAAAAAAATAGTAAAAAAATGACTACTCGCAACTACTTTTATCCAAATTTATATCAAAAAAATGCCTACCCTCAAAGCCGTAACTACCACTTAGCGTGATGCCACGATTTAGCACAGCTCTAGCCATACCTGAGTTACAAAGCGCATCTTTTCCATTTTTATAAAACTCATCTTTTAAAGCTAAAATTTGAGCTTTGTTGTAGCCTTTTATCCTCTTTGTCTTGGTCTCGTTTAAAACAAACTCACCATGTATGTTTAGCCCACTGCTACTTACATCTTTTAGCGTGATCATCTCATCGACTCTGCTTGGTAAATTTGGCTTTGCAGTTTGGACGACAAAGGCTGGGATCTGCTTAGTATCAAGCTGATTTAGTATCTGCTCATAAATCTTAAACTCACTCTCTTGCACACCAAAAGCAAGGCTAGCAAGAGCTAATAAAACGATCTTTTTCACATATTGCCTTTATATAAATTTTCTAGTGATATTTGGCGAGAGCTTTACTAAAATGTCATAACTTATCGTATCAAAAAATTTCGCCCAAACATTTGCATCCTCAAAGACACAGATCCACTCACCACTATCTTTACAGCTAAAGCTATCCATAGAAATTTTGCCTAGTATTGGCTCGTTATTGGCAAGTCTTAGCTCACCACAGCCATTGTATCTTAGCAATCCATCGCCATATCCAAGATCATAAGTGGCTATATTTATATCTTCTTTTGCACTAAATTTAGCACCATATCCAACACCTTGACCACTTTTTAAAATACGCCTGCTAACTCTTCTTGCCCATAGCGAAAGTACCGGCTTTAAGTTCAAACTATCACCAAACTGAGTGTATCCATACTGAGCGATGCCAACACGCACCATATCATCATCGATTTCACTTGCTCTTTCAAGCGCAGCTGAGTTGTGAGAGTGAAAGATCGGTTTTTTCATACCAAACTCATCGCAAAGAGCTAAAATTTTCTCTTTTGCTGCCCTAAAATTTTCCCTTTGCACAAAATAATCAGCATTTAGCTCATCACTTGCGCGAAAATGAGTATAAGCTCCAAGAAGCTCTAAATTCCTTCTTGTTAAAATTTCAAACGCATAATTAAGCTCGCTTATATCAAGCCCATTTCTATGCATACCAGTGTCAATTGCAAGGTTGATTTTTGAGCCATCTTTTATCTTTAAAAGTGCCTCTATATCGTTTATCGCATAGATAAATTTACTGCTTTCATTTCCGGTTGGGATATGTGAGAGAATGAGAATATTTTCAAATATGTCAGAAATTTCATCTGCTTCAAACTCACTTTTTACAGCACAAATTTCTATGCCAAATTTTTTAGCTTCATTTGCAATAAGCCTTGCGCCATGGCCATAAGCATTGTCTTTTAATACAACTATTACTTTCTCTTTGCCACCAGCTTTAGCACAAATTTGAGTGAGGTTATGGATATATGAAGCTTTATTTAGGCGTATTTCAGACATTAAAATTCACATTAAAAGCAGTATAAACATCCGGTAAAAGTTTTCTTACGTTGTAATCAAATGCATAAAATTTAGCGTAAATTTCTTTCAGATCAGCCTCTTTTACTTTGCTAAAATCAAAAACATCAGTACCATCTTTCTTTGGAA
Source organism: uncultured Campylobacter sp. (assembly GCA_963530215.1). Taxonomy (GTDB): domain Bacteria; phylum Campylobacterota; class Campylobacteria; order Campylobacterales; family Campylobacteraceae; genus Campylobacter_A. The sequence goes on along the minus strand of CAUSCE010000023.1, from coordinate 10,249 downwards.
CTTGGCGGTCAAGCTCAGCAAAAAAAGCAGCTCTTGCCTCTAAAATTTTCTCGATTTTTTCTTTTACTTCTTGAGATTTTTCCACTTTTACTCCTCTATAAAAATTTTCATATCATCGTTATAAAGCTTCACATAAAGCGTTTTTTGACCAGCAAATTTATGTGTATCTGAAACATAATCTTCATAAAAACTCACACGAAAAAGCCTATCATTTTTAAGATTTGGATAAGGCGTGATGAGAAAATTTGAAAAACTAATGCGTTTTTTTTCTTTTTTAGAAAAAATAGCCCGCTTCATACTTTTAAATTTTTCCAAGCTCATACCATCGTATCGCTCAAAGTTTTTATCATAAAATTTAAGATAGTTTTCAATGTCGCTCTCGCTCCAGGTCTTTTTCCAACCTAAAAGTCCAGAAATGATCACTGCAATATCTTTTGCGCTAGCTTCTGGACGCTTATCTTCATAAATAAATGCAAGTGTTTTTTTGTGATCCACTACATCATCAAATTTCATCAAAGTATCATTTTGCATAGCCACGCAGCCTTTTGTTTTTAGCTCATCTGTCCTTTGACCATCAAGCGGATAGCCATGTATCCAAATACCACCGCCATTTCGCTTTGCAAGCTTATCAAGCAAATTTGGATATGAAAGCGAAAATGCAAGTGGGCCAAGATATCTATCATTTGGGGTAAATCTACGTGTAAGCTGATACACTCCAACCGGTGTTTTTAGATCGCCTTCAAGAAGCTTATCACCATTTTTGCCAACTATAACGCTTGAGCTAAAAAGCTTTTTTGTAATGCCGCCATTATAAGAGATCACTTCAAGCTTCTTTTTAGTTTTATCAACTACACTTAGAAGTATCTCGTTGTCATAATATCCATATCTTACATCCTTGCCCTCAAGCTTTTTTAGCCAGTAATCCTTACTTAAAATATTTTTTTCGATGGCATCAATAACAGCAGCTGAGCCATTTTTTAAGTAAATTTCTTCGTAATTTTGGGCAAAAAGACAAGGCGATAACGCGATGAAGAAAAATATAATTTTTTTCAAGTGAAATATCCCAAAAAGTAAAATTTAGTCCGTAATTATATCCTAAAAAATTTATATTTTTAGATTTTAAAGGTAAATTAAGTAGTTCTAAATGTATAATGTGAAAACCATTATTAATTTTATCACAAAGGAAAAATATGAAAAAAATCGTTTTTAGTGCGATGCTTGCAGCTTCTGCTCTTATGGCGGCTGATATCAGCCTAGAAAATGTTAGAGCTAGAGATACAAAACCTGGCACAAACAATAGTGCAATTTTTATGGATATAAAAAATACTTCAAATTCTGATGTAAAGCTCATCGGTGCTCATTCAAGCGTTTGCAAAAGCACAGAAATTCATACACACAAAATGAATGATGGCATGATGGCCATGGTTCAAATCGAAGATGCAGTGATCCCAAAAAATGGCGAAACAAAACTAGCTCCTGGCGGTTTACACATTATGCTTATGGATCTAAACAAACCATTAAAAGATGGTGATAAAGTTGATTTAGAGCTAAAATTTAGCAATGGTGAGAGCATAAAGCTTGATAATATTGGAGTAACTAAAAACTTTAAATAATGAAAAAAATCATAATTATTTTTTCATTTATCTTTATTGTTTTAGGTGCTTTTTCGATAGGCTATAAGCTTATGACAACAAGCAAGGAAGATCCACCTGAATTTGCCGATGTAAACACATCGCTAGATCCTTTAAAATGTGATCTAAACAATAAATCTTGTGAGATGGAATTTAAAGGCGTAAAGCTAAAAATAGACATCTCACCAAGACCTATTTATGCTATGAGACCTTTTAGCTTTAAAATCATTAACGGTAAAAATTTAGGGCTAAAAAATCCTAGTCTTGAGATAGATGGCATAAATATGAATATGGGATCGATCAAAGCAAGACTTGAGCCAAGAGGCGATAACTTAACTGCTCAAGTAGTGCTAAGTGCTTGCGTTGTCGAGCTTATGAGATATAGATTTAAAGTGCTTGATGACGAAAAAGAAACTGGTTTTTTTGTAGATCTTGATCTAAAATTATAGAGGGTAACGATGAAAAAGGCATTTTGGGGCTTAATAATAATCTTAATTTGTATAGGTGTTGCACTTTTGCTAACAAAGCCAAACAAGTATGATTTTAAGGCACTTTCACAAAATGGTGAAGTAAGTCTTAAAAATTACGACGGAAAGTACAAAGTTATATATTTTGGTTATCTTTTTTGCCCCGATGTCTGCCCTACTGCGCTCTCTTTGATTGGCGATGAGCTAAATAAACTAAAAAGAGATGACTTTGAGCTACTTTTTATTACACTTGATCCTGAACGTGACACTCCTGAAAATTTAACTCTAATGGCAAAAAATTTCTACAAAGATGCTGATGGATTAAAACTAAATGCCTTAAAAGAAGTGGCAAAAACCTATGGTGTAAAATTTCAAAAAGTCCGTCTTGAAAACTCAGCCATGGGCTACTCTATTGCTCACAGCTCTTCAATATATTTAATAGACAAAAAAGGAAATTTTTATAAAGAAATTTCAAATCTAACAAACGAAAACATTGGAGAAAATTTATTAAATTTGATCAAAGATAGACCTTAGGCTAGAAAATTTAGTAAGCCAAAACTGGCCTGCTAAAATTCTTTATGCAAGCATCATCTCAAGATATTCTAAGCTAAAATTTAATTCACTTGTTATGTTTTTGATTTTAATGCTTGCTGAGTAATTTTCCACCCGAAATCTATTAACCCTTGAACATAAATTTAATCTACAAACCAAATAAAGTTGATTAAGTGAAAACAGTACTAGCAATGAATTTATTAAGAAGATCTGTACGAAAAGTAGGCTTTTGCACTATAAATTTTAATCATAATGCAAAAGATAGAAATTTAGTTTTGCTATTTTACTCTATGATGCACGCTGCCACCATAAGTAATATCCTCAGCCTTTACCTCATCACTTGTTAAAATTTCACTTATCTTGCCATTTTCTTCTAGCTTTTTCCTATTTTCTTCGGCATCTTCTTGATAGCTATAAACCATCGCAACGCTCACTACTCCGCTGATAGCTTCTATCTTTTTAAAATTTTTTATCTCATCTTCAATACTATCTGAGCTAACTACCACTACGATTCTATCGTCTGCGTCGGTTATTATTTCACACTCTTTTAGCTTTTTTATCTCATTTTTTACACTTTCATTTTTATTGTCCGTATAAACTATTAAACTTGAAATATTCATTTAATTCTCCAAAACAAAATTTTATTCTCATAGGCTGAAGTTACGACTTCGTTATCGCTTATAAAAACTATACTATTTATCGTACTTTGCCCAGTTTTTAGCATTGCAATATTTTCTAAGCTTTTGCTATCAACTAAATTTACATCGCTCATCTCATCGCTCATATAAGCTGCTACTCTACCATCATCGCTAAGGCCGACACCATAGACCAAAAAGCCGGTATTTATCTTTTTTAGGCTTCCAGCTGAAAATATCCCCACAATCCTATCGGTACCTCCGCTGATCATGACACCATTTTTATAGGAGATGTCGTAGATATTGTCTGTATGAATATCTAAAATTTGATCCATTTTTTTAGCTTTTATATTATAAAAGTAGACCTTCCCACTCTCGCAAGCGATAGCTAGCGTGCTTCTATCTTCATTTATCTCCATATCTGAGAGCATCGCGATTGAAATTTTAAAGCTATCATAAATTTCACCACTTTTTAAGTTTAAAAAGTAAATTTCATTGCTGATTGAAGCAAGTACAATATGCTCATCATCTAAAAATAATGCCTTTTTTGTCGCTTGATTTGGTATTTTTATGCTTTTCATCTGCCCATTTTCTCTTATATAAAGCACCTTTGTAGCATAGTCACCCTCACTTAGGATGAGTATCTTGCCATTTAACTCATCAACGTTTAAAATTTTTGGTCTTTCATGATCACTAACGTAAGTTTTTATATCATCCATTTTGATAATCTCTTCAAATTTAGACTCTTTAGGATCATAAATTTCAACCGTCCCTCCATCAGTCGCGATAAAGAGTTTGCCATTTATTAGCGTTGTGCTTAGCACATTTGCACTAGCTTCTATTTGCTTGTACGGAGTGGTGATCTCGCTTGCAAAGATAAAATTTAATAGACAAAAAATAAAAAACAAAGCTCTCATAAGGCCTCCATTTGAAGTGAATTTTTAAAGCAAACATCAAAGCACTCGCCGCAACTTACGCAGTTTTGATTAACAATAGGACGAAAAACGCCAAGAAATTCGACTGCTTTAAATTTGCAAGCATCAAGGCAGTTGTAGCAGATCGTATCGTTCCATGCTAGACAGCTAGAAACATCGATGCTAACTTTTGCATTTATACTCTTTGGTGAGTTTAAGCTTAATGTCTTCTTACCAAGACTCTCGCAAGCCTTTGCGCACTCTTCGCAAAAGTCACAGCCCAGCTTTTTAACTTTAAAAACTACCCTTTCATTTTCAAAGCTAAGAAGCTCTTTTTCACAAGCATTTACGCAGCTAGCATCGCATCCATCGCAGTCAAACTCACCGCTAAAAAATGGCGGAGTTATAAATTTGGGAGCAGGTTTTGCCCCCAAAATTTTACTAAAAAGCTCTCGCCTGCTTTGCATTATTTAACACCATCGTTTAAAACATCTAGCAAGTTTGACTTATGAGTGCCGTTTTTATCTCTAAAGTCAGGCTTAAATTTATTACCGACTAGCTGAGTTAAGCCAGTTTGTTGCTCAACGTGGCATGTTGTGCAGTTATATCTTTCATCATCAAGCTTGCCTGCAAGATCTTTTTTATTTCTGATGTCATAAAGGTGGGATGATGGTATCGGTGTTGCTCCACTATCTTTTGCAAACTCAGGCATATGGCAGGTTACGCACATATTCATATCTTTTGTGATAGGCACTAAACCCTCAGTATCGTGTGGGATAAATGGTGGTGCATTTTCAAAAGACCTATCAAATTTCTTTGACATACCAGCTGGCTCTTTTGTGTAGTTCACATCTTTTAATACAACGTCTTTATCGTCAAGCAAATCAATATTTCTAAAGCCGATTTGCGAATCACTAATGCTTGGATTATTAAAAGCACATGCCGCAAAAAACGCAGCGCACAATCCTCCAAGCATCATTATTTTTATTTTCATTTTTCTCTCCTTAAATTTCTAATACTAAATTTCAAAGCCCCGTCTCCACAAACATCAATGCACCTGCCACAGCTTATGCACTCGCTTGAGCTTACTGAGCGGCTCTCTTTACCGATCATATCAAGCACTTGCATCTCTGGGCAAATAAGCTTGCATTTCATACATTTTGTGCAAGCCTGGGCATCATGTTTTACTTTAATTAGGGCAAATTTTGAGATGATGGCATAAAAGGCACCAAGTGGACAAACATGCGAGCAAATGCCACGCTTTAATACAAACATATCAAAAGCAATGATCGCAACCGCTATGCCTAAAGCACTAGCCGAGCCGTAAATAATGCCACGCTGAATAATGCCAATATAGCTAACGCTCTCAAATACTGGATAAGACAAAGCAAGGCTTAATATAAGAGCAAGAGCCAGCAAGTAATAACGTAAATTTTTACTCACATTTAAGACCTTTTCGCCCTTAAAGCCAAATTTTTCTCTTAGTTTAAAAGCGATATCAGTTAGCAAATTTATCGGGCATATCCACGAACAAAACACTCTTGGAGCAACTAGTGCGTAAAATGCAAAGATAATGCCAGCTCCAATAATTGCATTTATGCCGGCACTAAAGCTTGCAAGTAAAATTTGAACCAAAGCAAATGGATCGCTTAGTGGAATTTTTCCAAAAAGCAAAGATGAGCTTAAATTTCCGCTAAGTATCTTAACTCCATAAAAATTTCCTAGGATAAATAGTGCTAGGATAGAAATTTGAGTTATTCGTCTTAAGATTAAAAATTTCATAGCTCACCACCATTTAGATAATCAGTCGCTTTTTTAATGTCAAGCTTTATTTTGCTGTCCGCATCATCTATGCGTCTTTCATCTTCTTTTATCCAGCCTTTGACGTAGTTATCGCCTACTTTGCCAAGCACCGCATCGCGGTTTAGCACGGTAATGGCTGCTTTTTTAGTGATACAGGCTCGCTCGCATAGGCCACATCCGGTGCAGATGTCGCTATCGACCACTGGAAGCAAAAAGGCATGCTTTTGCGTCCTTTCGTTGCGGCGATACTCAAGATACAAGGCCTTATCTATGAGCGGACAGGATCTATAGCAAGCATCGCACTGTATGCCCCAGTATGCCACGCAGTTTTTCATATCAACCACCGCAACACCCATTTTGGCCTTATTTATGTCAAGCTTGCCTTTTGTGCTTACTAAATTTACGTCCAAAGCTCCGGTCGGACAGGCTGGCACACAAGGGATATTTTCACACATATAGCAAGGAATTTTTCTAGGCTCAAAATAAGGCGTTCCAATGCTTATGCCATCTTCTAGCGATGAAAGCTTTAGCGTATCAAATGGACAAGCCTCTACGCAAAGCCCGCATCTAATGCAGCTTTGTAAAAATTGCTTCTCTTCTTTTGCACCAGGAGGCCTAAGAAGCATAAGTGGCGAAGCCTTGGCACTAAGCGACCAAACAAAGCCTCCACCAAGAGCCAAAAGTGCCACTTTTGCTCCAAATTTTAAAGCCTCTCGCCTACTTGAAAATCCCATATCGCTCACCTATGCTTTGTAAATTTTAACCGCACACTTTTTATAATCAGTCTCTTTTGAGATTGGGCAAGTAGCGTCAAGACATACTTTATTTATATAAACGTTTTCATCAAAGAAAGGCACATAAACAAGTCCTAGTGGCGGCTTATTTCTACCTTTTAGATCGACTCTTGCTTTTACCTTGCCACGGCGTGATTCGACCCAAACGACCTCATTTTGAAGCACGCCAAGTTTTTTAGCGTCATCTTCGTGCATATAGCAAAGCGCCTCTGGAACAGCTCTATAAAGCTCAGGAACACGCATAGTCATCGTACCTGTATGCCAGTGCTCTAGCACACGACCAGTACATAGCCAGAATGGATAATCTTTGCTTGGCATCTCGCATGGATCCATGTAAGGGCGGAAGAAAATTTTTGCTTTGTTCGCAAGAGATGTTTTCTCTTTATTTTGTACGCCTTTTAGATCACCTGTTGGAAGTGCTGCATTTTTGTTGCCGTAGAATGCAAATTTCTCATTTGGAGCAGCTTTTTTAGCGTATGGGTCAAATTTAGTATTAAATCTCCACTGAGTCTCTTTACCATCAACAACTGGCCATCTAAGACCTCTTACTCTGTGGTAGGTGTCAAAGTCAGCTAGGTCGTGACCGTGTCCAACGCCAAATTTTCTATACTCTTCCCAAAGATATTTATGGACGAAAAATCCATATCCTTTAAATTCTTTACCATCTGAGCCGATCACCTTTCTGCTATCGCCAAATACTTCTGTATTGTCGTAGTTTTCTATGATTGGATCGTTTGCACTAAATTTCTTAGCCTCTTCGTTAGCAAAAAGTACATCAAATAGCGTATCTTCTTCGCTATACCCCATAGCTTTTGCCTCTTCAAGCACATTTGGAAGTGTCACTTTATCATTTACTTTTTTCTCACCCCAAACATCTTTTAGCTTAAAGCGCTTACTAAACTCCATCATTTGCCAAATATCAGGCATCGCTTCACCAACAGGAAGTACTTGCTGTCTCCAGTGTTGTGTTCTTCTCTCAGCGTTACCATATGCGCCCCATTTTTCATAGATCATCGCAGTTGGAAGAATAAGGTCGGCCACTTTTGCAGAAATTCCTGGATAAGGATCGCTTACAACGATGAAATTGTCCATCTCACGAGCCGCTTTTATCCAGTGGTTTGCATTTGCAGTATTTTGCCATGGATTATTCACTTGAACCCATATAAATTTAACCTTACCATCTTCAAGATCACGCATCATTTTTACGTAGTGAGAAGCGAGCACGCCACTTAGTGTTCCAGCAGGAAGTTTCCAAATTTTTTCAGTTATCTCTCTATGTTTTGGATTCTCAATAACCATGTCAGCTGGCAAGCGGTGAACAAATGTTCCAACCTCTCTTGCAGTTCCACACGCACTTGGTTGACCAGTTAAAGAAAATGCTCCTGAGCCTGGAAGTGCTTGCTTACCAAGTAAGAAATGCACCATATAAGCTTGCTCATTTACCCATGTACCACGTTGGTGTTGATTAAAGCCCATAGTCCAAAAACTTACAACTTTGCGGTTTTTCTCGATGTAAAGATCAGCAAGTGCCTTTAGTTTTTTCTTAAATTCTTCTATATCTTCGTTTGGATCGCCCTTTGCCACCTTTGCTGTAAAGTCAAGTGTGTAAGGTGCAAGGGCTTTTTTAAACTCTTCAAATGTTATTTGCCAATGTGCGCCAGATTTTGCAGCATTTTTATTTTCTAGCGTATCGCCAGCTTTTAGTCCAAGATATGCAAGCGTAACACCCTCAGCCTCGCTTAGCACCTTTGACTTCTCAGTAGCAGCAGTGTCTAGCTCGCTTGGAGCATATTTTTTATGATTAATGTCTGGACGAAGACCATATCCGATATCGGCTGGACCAGTTGTAAATACACAGTGTTTTTTAACAAATTCTTCATCGATCATCTCTGGGTGGTTATAAACTATCTCGCGAGCGATGTAGTTCCAGATAGCAAGGTCAGATGACGGAGCAAAGATGATCTCTATATCAGCTAAATTTGATGTTCTAGTTGAGTAGGTGCTTAAATTTACAACCTTTACTCTATCAGGATCGCTAAGCTTTCTATCGCTTACGCGTGCCCAAAGGATCGGGTGCATCTCAGCCATATTTGCACCCCAAGCTACGATAGTATCAGTTAGTTCGATATCATCAAAACAGCCTGATGGCTCGTCTATACCAAAAACTTGCATAAAGCCAACAACCGCGCTTGCCATGCAGTGTCTTGCGTTTGGATCGATGCTATTGCTTCTAAAGCCACCTTTTATAAGCTTAACAGCAGCGTAACCTTCTGGAATAGTATATTGACCAGAGCCTAGAACTCCGATGCCGTGAGGGCCTAGTTCATCATATGCTTTTCTAAACTGAGCCTCCATAACATCAAATGCTTGCTTCCAGCTTACTTGCTTAAATTTACCTTTTTTATCAAATTCGCCTTTTTCATTTACACGTAAAAGCGGATGAGTGATCCTATCCTCGCCGTACATGATCTTAGCATTAAAATAGCCTTTAATACAGTTTAGACCACGATTTACTGGTGCTTCTGGATCTCCTTTTACAGCTACTATCTTGCCCTCTTTTGTAGCGACCATGATGCCACAGCCTGTTCCACAAAACCTACAAGCGGCCTTATCCCAGCGCCAGCCTTTTTCGGCTTCGCTTGCTGCACTTAGCGAGCTTGGTACGGCTATACCAGCACTAGCACAAGCAGCACTAGCCGCAGCACTTTTTATGAATTCTCGTCGATTCATTCTTTCTCCTTTAAAGATTTAAAACAAATTTAATTGATATTAACCTTGTAAAACTTATTTACAACTGATTTACATTTACAAAAATTTCAAAAAACTTAAGCCAAAAATGTAAATATTTTTCTACATAAAAATATTAATTTTCTCACAAAGCACGATTTTAAAAGAAAATACTATTTTATAAAATTTAAAAATTTTAGAGCTGTTATCAAAAAAGTTAAATAAAACAAAGTAAAATTGTTTTTAAATATTTGAGTAAAAAAGTAACATAAAGTATTATTAGAAATTTTTATCTCCTTACTGAAATATCAATAATTGCAAGGATAAATTCTAATAGATTTCACTACTTGACAGCAAACATAATCTATAAAAATTTAACTAGCAATATCACTATAAAGCTATAAAAATTAGATAATTTTTAAAAATTTTATTATATTTATAAAACAAAAAATAATTTTAAGACTAGAGATAAAATAGAGTTATTTTCATCCTCAAATTTTGAGGATGAAATATTAATGAAATTTTAAATATCAAGCCGCAAGGTTAAAATTTATTCTTTCTAACATCGGCTACTATTGTCTTGGCCATTTCATCGATTTGATCAGTAATTTCGTTTGTTGTACCGACAATATCAATATTTTGTTTTGTAATACTGTCGATCTGACTTACGCTTTGATTTATCATATTTATGCCTTCGCTTTGCTCTCTGATGCTCTCGCTCATCTC
>CAUSCE010000022.1:0-31092 GCA_963530215.1 uncultured Campylobacter sp. | reverse complement strand
CAAAAGGCTACTACGAAAAAGCTTGCAATGCTGGGCTTGCGACGGCTTGTTCAAATTTAGGCCAAATTTATGAGCAAGGGCTTGTTGATGAGCAAAAAGATATCCAAAAGGCTCTAAAGCTTTATAAACTTGCTTGTGATAGCGGCGACGGAGTTGGCTGCTACAACGAGGCAATGGGACTAAAATCCTACATCGAAAGCGAAAATTTAAAGACTCATAAGATAGATAGAACTAAGGCTGAGGCTAGAGTGCTAAGGCTTTTGGCTAAGAGCTGCGAGCTTGAGTACGCTCAGTCATGCTTTTTGCTTGCAAAGCTAAGCGGCAATGAAGCAAAGGCAGACGCACTTTACAAAAGAGCCTGCCAACTTGGCAAATGTGTGGATAGAAAGTAATATAAACTTAGCCACACAAGGCCAAATTTAGTTTGATCCGCTAAGTCTATATCCAACGCCTGAAATGTTTTTGATGAGGTCGGCATCAGTTTTTGTTCTTATCTTTTTGATAGTCATTCTAAGTGCTTCGTTACTCATCGATTTTTCACCCCAGACGTAGTTTTCGATCACTTCGTAGCTTACTACTTTTTCTATATTGCTTACAAGTAAAAAGAAGAGCTTCGCCTCATTTTTTGGCATTTGCACCTCTTCGCCATTTTTGAAAAGCTGTTTGCTCTTCATATCGTATTCGTAAATTTTTTTAAATTTGATCCTACTTTCAAAAAGATCTTTTGTCGCCATTATGATCGTAGTTTGAAGTTCCTCAATCTTAAATGGCTTTCTAAGATAGTTATAAGCTCCAAGTTCTATGGAAGCTAACATATGCTCACTCGTATCAAAGGAGGTGATGATGATAGATCTTACGTGCGGTGCTCGTTTTCTTATCTCATCAAGCATCTCAAGGCCATTTAAATTTGGCAAATTTATATCAGTGACAACGATATCAAACTCATCTTCAAAATATCTCTCAAAGCCTTCAAGCCCATCCTTAGCACAAACTATATTTTTGCAGTAAAATTCCAAAGACTGCTTTATAGCGAGGCTTGTACTCTCGTCATCCTCCACCAGCAAAACCGAGACATCTTTTAGTTTTTGTAGTATATTTATGTCTAGCAACTTATCTCCTTTGCTATCTTTAGAGTAAAAATGGTTGGCTTTCTTATTCTGCTTAAATTTAGCTCTCCACCACACTTTTTAACAGCGATTAGCCGTGAGATATATAGCCCAAGGCCACTGCTATTTTTGGTACTTTTAAATGGCTTAAAAATTTCTTCTCTTAAGTTTTCATCTATACCATTTGCATTGTCTATCACTCTAATCTCATAGAAATTTCCACTCTCTTTTATTGGTATGACTATCTTTGGATATTTTAACTCTTTGCGCTCATTTAGAGCTTGCTTTGAGTTTTGTATTAGACAGGTGATGATTTGTTTAAATTTATTTAGATGATTTTTGCATTTTAAGTTTTCGCTATTTTTGCAAAGTACCTTTATCTGCACCTTTGAGTGCTGTGAAAATAGTATAAAAATAGTCTCGTCTATCGCCTCTTTTATATTAAATTCCTGCGCCTCTTCCTCTATTTTGTAGAAATTTTTAAACATTATCATTGTGTTTGTCATATAGTCTATATTTTTTAGTGAGCGGTCGATGTTATCGTAGAATATTTCATCACTCAGCCTACCAAGCCTTTTAAACTGGACTAAATTTCCTAAAAATATGCCAAGGGCATTTAGTGGCTGTATCCATTGGTGTGAGATAGATGATATCATCTGTCCAAGCTCTATCATTTTAGCCTGTGAAAAGAGTAAAACCTCATACTCTCTTTTTGTTTTTTCTAGAAGTTCGGTTTGGCCTTTTATCTTTTTATTATAAAAGTAACCAAGGCATAAAAAGAGTAGGGCACTAACTATATAGATGGCTAAATTTCTTATGAATTGCAAATTTATCTTTTTATATATCCCATCTTTTGGAGTCTTTGCTATCAAGATAAGTTTGGAGTTTTGTAAAGGATTTATAGTAAATATTTCGTTTTTTGTTTCATAGTTTTGTGTTTTAATTAGATCTAAATTTTCTATATCAAATTTAGCTTTTTTAAGCTCTAAACTCTCATTTGGATGAAGTAAGATATTTTGATTGCTATCTATCAAAAATAGATAACCTCCATCATCAAGACTTAGATCTAAAATCTCATTTTTTATATCATTAAATGATAGTATCCCACATAGCACGCCTTGTATCTCTCCGCCTTGTTTTATGCTTTGACAGATTGAGATGACTGAGGTCTTTAGTCCAACATCTTTATACGGTTTTGTGATGTAAATTTCATCTGTTTTTATAGTGTTTTGATACCAAGGGCGAAGCGTTGGATCGTAGTTTGGTGGTGCTTTAAAGTCACCGCTTGAGAGTGTTTGCTTATCTTTGTAGCCAGCATAAACGCTTGAGAAATTTGCTATTTGTGTGCTTTTGTTTAGTATATCTTTTATGATTATCTCATCTTTATTATGGTCTAAATTTGAGATGAGTGAATTTACTGATTTTAGGCTGAGCTTTTTATTTTCGATCCACTTTTCTATCCTGTGGCTCGAACTCTTTAGGATATTTAGCTGCTCGTTTATCAAAATTTCTCTGACAAAAGAGCGATTTAACATGTGGCTGACTACCATTAAAGATAAGAAGATGATGGAAAATATAATAAACAGCTTGTTGTTATTAAAATTTCCCATCATGCTTTACCTTTTTTACCAGTTACCAACTGGTGGATGTTTTATCTCGTATAGAGTTTTGCCAAGATTGTTGTGACCGACATTTTTATGACAGCTAACGCAGTCAAGTTTATTTTTCACATCATCTTTAAATTTGCTATAAAGAGCGTGCATATCAGTGATGTTGGTATTCGATGAATTTTTATCTAAAATAGTTTTATGGCAGCTTAAGCAACCACTATCATAGACAAATTTAGCTCTATTTTTTCTATTTTCTATCCATGGCTGGTCTTTGGCGTCATGAGTCATCATATGAGTTACTTCACTTATGCCGTTGCTAGCTTTTTTAAACACGTAGCCTATATAACTATCATGCGGCAAGTGACAGTCTACACATTTTGCTTTAAAGCCATATTTACTAGCACCACCATGAACGTCGTTGTGATAGGCTGTCACCATCGGATCCATCCACTTGTGGCAGAGAGTGCAGAATTTATCATCTCCTGTTGAATTTACTAGTGCAGAACCGCCAAAAAAGATGATAAAGGCAAAAACTGCAAGGAAAATTATTTTTATGCTTAAATTTTTCATATCATCTCCTTATGGCACCAAAAGTTTTTTCATGCTATCTTGCGAATGGCACATCACACAGAAATTTTTTGATTGTTTATGTGTCGAGTGACAAAGGTCGCAGTCCATGTTTGGATAGTGTGGGCTTTTGTGCACATTATCGTCATAGCCTAGATGTCCAGTTTGAATAGCCAACTTCTCGTAGCTATTGTGACAGCTTAGACACTCAGAGGTAGTTAGTTTTTTATAGTCCTTTGGATCGCTCTCTTTATGACAGTTTTTGCACTCAAAATGCAAACTCTCATGCGCCTTAAAAGGATAGTTTGCTTTGCTATATTTTTCTACTTCTAAATTTGCAGCACTAAGGCTTAAGGCAAATAAAAGTGTTAAAAAGAAGGTATAAATTTTTAACATTCTTTCTCCTTTTTAGCTAAATTTGCTGCATTTTTGCCAGCTATCCTTCCAAATACTATACAATCAGGTATCGCACAGCTACCAAGTCTGCTAGCACCGTGAGGACCACCCACAGCTTCACCTGTTGCAAATAGTCCAGCAATAGGTTTGTCATCTGTGTTATAAACTCTTGCCTCTACATCAATCTTTACGCCACCCATTGTGTGGTGAACCTTTGGTATGGCACGCCATGCATAAAATGGTGGCTTAGTAAGATCAGGCACTATATCTTTAAATTTGAAAAATGGTTTTTCAAATTCTTCATCTTTACCGTTATGGGCATACTTTATGTAGTCATCTATGGTCTTTTTTAGACCTTCATAAGGGATGCCGTAAAATTTAGCAAGGTTGTTAATATTGTCAAATACTTTTATAACGCCTTTATCTACACCTCTTTGCACATTTGCTTTTGTAGTGCCCATGGCACCTATGCTATCACAGATAACTACTGGATGAGTTAGACTACCATCTGGGTTTTTGTGAATTTTAAGGATAGCGTCTGATCTTATCTTTCTATCAGCTAACTCATTTACAAAACGCTTTCCAGTTCTTGCATCAACCATTACGCCGTAGCTAAATGCAGGTATCGCAAAAACCGGAGCTATGCCAAAGCCCTCTTCGTCAGGACTTCCCCATGGTCCAAGCTGTATCCATTTTAGATCAACTGTTTGCGCACCATTTTTCATCATCACCTTTAAAGCCTGTGCAGTAGCACCGTAGTGGTTTGTACAGCCAAGATCAGGTGTGATAGTTTTATCGACCTCTTGTCTAAATTTAATATCATAAGCAAAGCCACCAGTTGCCATGACGATGCCGCCATTTATCTTATAAAATTTGACATCGCCACCTTTGTTGTCTGCTTCGTCCTTGCTCTTGTCAAAGTCAAAGTCGTAGTTTTCTCTTACTTTTGCACCTATTATCTTACCGCTATCATCTTTTATAAAGTCATCTAAAAAACTCTAGTTCTAATAACAGCCCCATGCTTCATTGCATACTCTTGAAGTGGTATAGTGATCTTGCCGCCTGAGTTTATCTCTGGCCAGATAGTCCTTGGTACAGAGTGGCCGCCAAACTGACCAAGCGCATCTCTATAATAAACACCCTTTTGAAGTGTCCATTCGTAAGCGTCGTTGCCATTTTTAGCAATCACTTCTACAAGGTCAAGTCTGTTTAAATTTAAACCAGCTTTTAATATATCTTTTACATAAAGCTCGTATGAGTCTTTTACTCCGCGTGCCTTTTGAAAGCTTGAATTTACAACCGCAAAAGCACCACCATTTATAGCTGAGTTACCACCAAGGACTGGCATCTTATCTATCATAAGCGTTTTTGCGCCTTCTTCTATAGCTTGACAGGTAGCTGCACATCCAGCAAAGCCAGAGCCAACTACCAAAACATCCCACTCTTCATCCCACTTTATCTCATCGCCAAATGCATCTAATGGCACAAGGCTGGCCGAACCAAGTAAGGCAAGAGTGTTTAAAAAATCTCTTATTTTCATATCTTATTCCTTAAAAACTATAACTTAGTCCAACTCCAATTTGTGTAATAGTTGGGAGATAAGGCTGTGCTTTAAACGTTTGATCATAGACCACAAAAGCTTTTAGATTTGGTGTTATAGGGTAGCTTAACCATGCACTAAATTCATTTTGTTTGTAGTCTTTATTGTCATTTTGCATTTTATATGTTGTAGTTCCATAAAGTGTAGTTAGACTTAGCTTTTCTATCATTGTCGAAAACATAGCGTAGTATGTCCTTGCATCGCGGTTATACATCGCATCACCTTCTTCAAAAGGCACAATCTGATCACCGCCAAGATTCATACTTCCCCAGCCATTTTTCTTGCCAGATCTTGTATGAGCAAGGGTTAGCTTATTATCCTTGTAGCTTACGTATCCTAAAACTTCAAAAGCTTTGCCATCATCTAAATTTGCTCTTTCTTCTTTACTTTGTGCATAGTGGATCATACCACCAGCGCCAAAGCTCTCGTTTATCTGCCCATTATAGTTTAGCTTTGCACCAACTGCTTTAAACAAGCTTGGAGCATAAAGTCCATAAATTCTTGCACTAAGGTTATCATTAAATTTATATGTAGCCCCAACCCTATAAAGACCTTTTTTTTCGTTTAGTTTTTTAAAGGCCCACATCTCTTTATAGTAAGCTCGCCCTTTCGACCTTGTATAAAGTGCATCTAACTCCAAATTTGAGATAGAGTTGTTTGTAATTCTTACGCCGTCATTTATTTTGCCAACCCAGTCAGTTATCATCTCTTGACGACCTATCTTTACGTTTGTATCATAGGCTTGATATTGGAGATATAAATTTGATAGCAAAAACCTATCTTTTTCATAAATTCTCTCTGTTGAGTCGCCCCTGCCGTGTCCAGTGTCAAATTCTCTGTCACCCTCATAAACTGGAGCTGCCCCTCTAAAACCAACTACTGCTTTAAAGTTTTTATAAAAATCACTCTCATAGTTTAGGCCAACCGAGCCAACCATCCAAGAGGTATTGTTGTAATATGTGCTTTTTGCGCCTTCATTTACATGTCTGCTTTCAAAAAACATAGTAACATCACCACTTGCTTTACCGTTTTTTAAAGCTTCTATCAAACTTTCACTCTGACTAAAAGCAGAGCTAGCCAAAAACATGGCTAGAATAAGACTCTTTTTCATATTATTCACCTTTATAATTTTTTAGGAATTTAGCTGAGTTTCTAAAGTCATCTGTGTAAGGTCTATCGACATCTACAAATTTAACAATCTCTCTATACTTTTCATAAAGACGTTTTGTCTTTTTAGATAGTTTTAAATTTTTATCTTTTTGCAAGCGAAGATCAATAGCTTGAGCTGCATGCATAAGTTCCATACCTAAAATTTGATAGTAGTTGTCTAGTTGTTTTTGAAATTTTTGTACAACATAAGGTGCGTTTGTAGCTACGTCTTCTATCTCGCCTGCAACTGGTGTGTAGTCAAGTGAGGCCGGATTTGCCAGAAATTCGTTTTCGCCTGCAAGTGAGACAAACGGCTTTTGCATAGCGCCAAATGCATGTACGGTTTTGTCTGTCCCTAAAAATCTTGTTAGATGTGTAAAGCTGTCATTTGAAAGTTTTATCGTTCTTAATGCGCTTGCTTTTGAGTTATGAGCTAGCACGATAGATGCTTTCTCAAACTCAGCCACCCAGATCAGAGGCTCAAAATTTGACGTAGGCACGACAGCTCCACCTTTTGTAAATAGCTTTGTCTCTTGAAATTTATCTGTTTCTGGTGATTTTTCTAGTGAAATTCCAGGATTATCATCTGATGTGTTTAGTTGAATTTTCATAAGACCACTAAGCGTGTCAAGTGTATTCTTAAAGGTTGCAAAAAAGTAGCTCGCATCTCTATAACTTAGCGGATCTTGTAAGGCTCTTTCGCTATTTTCATCAAATAGATAGCTATCTTTTAAAGTCTCTCTTAGATCTTTTGCCACTTCGACAAAGTCAGGAAATGGACGTAAATTAGCAGCTTCTTTGCTAAATGGAGCGATGTTTCCATTTAGTGCTTCAAGGCTTAGTGCAAAGACGAGCTTTGAAATTTCTAGAGCATTTTTAGCATCTTCTATCGTCATGCTAGCAAGTGCTGCTGAGTATGCATTTGAGCTTAAAATACTAAGACTATCTTTGCCAAAAGGAGAGAGCTTTTTAAGTCCAGCTCTATTTAGCACCTCGCTAGCGCTCATTTTTTGGCCTTTATAGTATACGTATCCCTCGCCAAGCATCGCAAGACCGACGTGGCCAAGTATTGTGATATCAGCCTCGCCCATTGAGCCAGAGCTTGGCATGGCTGGGATGATATCTTGGTTTAGAAACTCTTTATATAGTTTTACAACTTCGCTTTGTACGCCAGCGCCCGCGTGTAAGAGGTTGTTTAGTCTAGTAGCAAGGACAGCTCTAGCTGTTTTTAGATCCATATCTTTGCCGACACCGCCACAGTGAGCGTGAATAAGTCCAATGTTAAACTCAGTTGAAGCCTTGATCACTTCTGCGTCTAAATTTCCTTTAGCATCGACAAATTTCTTATCTTTGTTTAATCCAACACCAACTGTTAGACCATAAATTTTTTGACCATCTTTAGCGGCATTTAGTAACACATCATGTGCTTTATTTACTTTATTTAAAGCATCTTTACTGATATCTACCATAGCACCATTTGAGATGAGCACGATATCTCTTGGTGTTATGTTTTCACCATTTAATGTGATGGTTTGGGCATTTACACTAATTGCCAACACAGCTGCTAAAGAAAGTAGCTTTATACTTTTCATCTAATCCTCCTAAAATAAATTTTAAAGAGAATATTAAATAAAAATAATTTCTAAAAAGTAATTTATTATTAAATTTTATATTAAGATAAAAATAAAAAGTATGTAAATTTATAGCTTGTGTGGATGAGTTTTATTTTTAATATTTACTTCAACCCAAAAACTTTTATATTAAAAGTAGTATGGATTTTATCCTTTTCGCCTTTCATGACGATAGGAAATTCGGTCTTTACGATACTGTCATAGCTGCTAAGTGCATCTAAAAAATCATAAAATTTTTGCGGTGTCCTTAGAGAGCTAGTTACATTTAGGCGAAATCTAAAAAATTTCTCACTAGCGTTATTATCACTTTCTTCTATTTTGCTAAGGCTCACTTCACTGAAAAATTTGGAGGCAAATTCTATAAATTTATCTTTATCAAATTTATTCTCAAAAGCTGAGATGATGGCTCCATCTTTTTGTTTGGTCGCTTCAAGGGCTTTAAATTTAGCTTCAAATTCATTTTTTACTTTTGTATAAGATGAGGTTTGTGAATAATTTTGCCTAGTTAGGCTTTTAAATTCTTTTATATTTGGCACGATAAAACCAAATATCATAATGAAACAAACTACAATAAAAGCAAATATAAAAAGTAAAAGCTTGACAGGATCTATTTTTTCTAAGCTCGTATCTTTTTTACTCATTATATCCCTCAGAATTATCAATTTTATTTGTGCTTATAAAGCCATACCAGCCGTTTTTGCTTTGATAAAAGCTAGTATTTGAAGTTGTAAAAATAGATCTTAAAGGTGAAGCTAGAAGCTGGTTAAATACATCTTTTGTCGGCGTTATACCACGAATGATGAGTGAGTTTTTATCCATAAAAACCTCTTCGAGCGTTATACTGTCAGGCACTAGATCAAAAAGATTGTGCAAGCTTTGCTTGAGAATAGAATTTGATGTGAAAATATCATTTGCAGATTCTATTTGTACGGTGAGCTTAGCTGAAATTTCATCTGTTGTGACTATTTTCTGACTAAGCTCTTTTTGCTCATTTGATAAAAAATTTATATTTTTTTCAATTGAATAATTTTTATAGAGTATAAAGAAATTTGTTGCCAAAAGAGCTACAAAAACAAAGCTTATAAGGCTTAGCCAAATTTTGCTAAAGATAGATATAAGTGGTCTTGGTTCCGGAGCAATAAAGCTAAATCTCATAATATTATCTCTTCTTGCATGATTTCATTCATAATATGATTTGTATTCACTGGATACACCGAAGTCTCCACTAAAAGCTCAGATTGCAGATATTGTAAAAAGGTTGCACTTGTTTTTGTGTTTTCAAAAACAATGATTTGTTCAATAAAATCACCGCTGTAGAGAGGATTTTCATAAAATTCTTTTACGGCTTTTACAATGTAATCAAACATCTTCATGTCATACCCAAAAATAGCAACCGATTTTTCTACATTTGTAGAAACTGGCATATTTAGTTCATAGTTTAGATCTTCAAATTCTTTTGGCTTATCATCACTTAAAAAATCATCTAAACTTTTAAAATCATCAAGAGATGTTGCGTCATTTTCTTCTTTAATGATTAAGTTATCAATATCTGTTATATCTTCTTCTTTTAGGCTTTCAGCTTCCTGGTTGGTTTCTTCAATGCCAGACATATTTAAAAAAGTGGATAATTTCATTTGTTTATCTTTAAATATCGCAAGCGTAAACGAATGTGCATGGATATAAAGATAAAGTGTAGTTTTTGGAGAAATTCCGCGTTTTAAAAGCTCGTGAAAGAGTAGGGCAATAGGTGAGTAGATGAGATCCACACTATCTTGTCCAAATAAATTTTTATATTTTTTTATAGCATTTAAATTTGCATAAATACTCCAGCTATCCTGCATGATAAGGCTTGTAAGATTTTTAGTATTTATATTAAATTTTTTGTATTCATCAAAGCTAACACTAGGAAGCGCACCTTGTGAGTCGTCGTTAAAAAAAACTGAAACATATACGCCAAAATATGTTTTTTCTTGCTCTTCTATGTATTTTATGATTTTTTCATCGATATTATCGATATTTATATCTGTAAATTTAGCGTTTATAGTTTTTAAAAGTTTGCCATTTCTAAAAACCTGACCGAAGAATATGCACTCATTGCCCTCCAACACGATGCTTAAAAAAAGGTTAGAAAAAAGCTTTTTGACGCTAAAAGACATAAATCTCCTAAATTTAGTGCATAATTTTCGTTATGGTAGCTAAAAAGGGATTAAATAAGTTTAAAACAGCTCGTTTTTAAGCTTAACGAAAATCTCTTTTGTATTTAAAGCTTCATTTTTTAGCTCATTATCAAGTAGGGCCGAGTTTTTAAGGTCGTCAAAATCCTCTATCATCACATCACACATCATCTTAATGCGCTCACTATCAGCCTTGCTGACGCTACTTTGGCTCATTTTTTTGATACGCTCAAGATACTCTTTGCCATTTTTTATGTATGAGCTAAATTTGATAGCAGCCTTGCTTTGGTTTAGTACAGTATTTGCCATTTTGTTATAAATATCTATATCAAGTGCTTTTTGGCTTAAATTTAAGGCCTTTTCGTATTCTTTGTTTTCGTATAAAAATTTTGCTTCAAGGGCGAGCTTATAGGAGTTATCGCTGTAAAAAAATAGCCCAAATAAAATAATTAGAAAGATAGCTATAAAAATAGATAGTTTATTTTTCATAAATTTCGTCCAAAATTTCTCTTATCTCGTCGCTTATTTGCGGATTTTTATGCGCGTACTTTTTCCACCAAATTTTTAAATTTGATCTAAAATCCTCTTGGTTTTGCTTCACACTCTTACCACCGTCATTTTGTGAGGCCTGCCAAAGTTCGTTTTGTATCTTCTCTTTTGCCTCTTTTTGCTCTAAATTTGCCACACTAAAAGGGGCTGAGAGGCTAAAATTTATAGTCGAAAATGGCTTTGGAAGTATCATCTTATCCCAACTTTTAAACTCCCAAAACGAGTTTGCTTCGAAATTTAGAGCATAAATTTCGCAAGATGACTTTTGTGCGATCACTACTGCTCCGTCTGCCACGCTGTGTCTTGGTCCGCGTGGACCATCTGGCGTGATGATGACGTCGTGACCTTGCTTTATTTCTCTTAAGGCTTCTATAAGCGCCCTTGCGCCGCCTTTTGAGCTGCTGCCTCTAATGGTGCCGATGTCAAAAAATTTGATTATTTTGGTGATTAGCTCGCCATCTTTGTGGTCGCTGATTATAACCTTGCCTTGTTTTCTATTTTGACTGCTCCACCAGCGCCTATAAGCAAAGCTCATAAAGCTAAGTCTGCCGTGCCAAAAGACGACGACGCAGCCATTTTGCGGTAAGAAATTTGGAGTGTAGCTCTTTTTGCAGGTTAGAAAAATGAGCCACATCAAAATGTAGATGAAAAAGACGCCAACGCTTAGGGCGACCTTTTCAAGGGTGTTTTTAAATTTGCAGCTCACCATACAAAACCATTCGTTTTGGGTTTGTGATCTTGATTTTTTGTGTAGTGCCAAGAAGCTCTTCGCTGCCATCAACTTGAACTAAAAAGTTATTAAAACTTCGCCCAGCAACACCGCCATTTGCCCTTAGCTCTTCAAAATATACATCAAAAATTTTATCTTTTTGTGCTGCCACGATCTCGTCTAAAATTTCACTGTGGCGATTTTGCAGGCGAGTTAGTCTTGCTGAAGCGGTTTTATCATCTATTTGATTTGTGAAAGTAGCTGCCTTTGTAAGCGGACGAGGTGAATACTTAAAGCTAAAAATTTGCTCGAATCTAACTTGCTCAAGCACATCCATTGTATCTTCAAACTCGCTATCACTCTCGCCTGGAAATGCAACAATGATATCAGTTGATATGCTCACATCCGGACACATCTTTCTAAGCCTTAACGCACGGTCTAAAAACCACTCTTTTGTGTATCCGCGCTTCATCTCGCGTAAAACTTTTGTGTTTCCGCTTTGAAGTGGCATATGCATTGATTTACAAATTTTTGGGTTGTTAGTAAAAATTTCAAGAAATTTATCATCCATGTGAAGTGGGTGCGGACTTGTAAATCTTATCCTCTCAACGCCCTCTATCTCGCTTATCTTTACTAAAAGATCGCTAAAATCGATATTCTCTTGCACGCCTGAAAATCTTTTACCGTAGTTATTGACATTTTGTCCTAGTAAAAATATCTCTTTTGCGCCGCTTTTTGCAGCCTTTTCTACCTCTTTTAAGATGAGGCTTGAAGGGATAGAAATTTCATCGCCTCTGGTGTGTGGGACGATGCAGTAGGTGCATTTTTTATCGCAGCCGATCGAGATGTTGATGTGGCTTTTATATGGCGAGCCTCTAAATTCACCAAATGCGTATTCGCTCTCGTCGTGGTTGATGTCGGTTGAGATAAATTTAGGCGTATTTACCGCCTTTGTGATCTTACTAACATTTCTTGCACCAAGGACAAAGTCAACATAAGGTGCGCGCTTAAAAATTTCGCTACCCAAATGGCTTGCAGTGCAGCCACAAACACCTATTTTAGCCCCTCTTTTTTTAGCTTTTTCAAAGGCTCCGACCTCGCTAAAGAGCTTATGAACTGGCTTTTCACGAACTGAGCAGGTATTTATAAGGATTAAATCAGCTTCTTCTATGTTTTGTGTTAAGGAGTAGTCTTCTTTTTGTGAGAGCTCAGCTATGATATGCTCGCTGTCACGAACATTCATAGCACAGCCTAAAGTTTGGATAAAGAGTTTTTTACTCATTAAAGTATATGCACTTCATACATGTAGTCGCTATCATCAAGTCCGTATTTTACGGTTCTGTGATAAACGCTTAGCCCTTTTTCTTCAAAATGCTCTACTAAGGCGATTAGTTGTTTGTGTGTATTTTCTTTATCAAAATAGAAAATTTTCTGACCCTCTTTTTCGACAGCTGCCTCTATTTTTTCTAGTGAAATCGTTTTTGGTTTTGCGTCTAATTCAGCTCTTGCAAGTTTTAGCTCCATTTTTAATCCTTTCAAAATCTTAAATTTTAATCGGTCAATATATCCAAAACATCATAAAAAAAGGATTAAATAAAAGTTAATAATAAGCTTAAAGTTATTAAAAGTATGGCTTATGTATAATTTCAAAACTTCACGAAAAATCCCCGAAATTTATCGTTACAATGGAGAAAAAATGGAAAGAATTTCAGATATCATCGAGTCAATTGCAAATGAGAAAAATTTAGAGATAGAAGATGTAAAAGAGCGCGTTATAAGAGCTTTGATAAACACTGCAAAAAGAGTTTATGGCGAAAATTATGAGTATGACGTGAGCATAGATGCGAATAAAAATTTAAAGCTTTATCAAAAAATTTCAATCGTAGCAAACGACGATGAGAGGCTTGAAGAGGATAATGAGCACTTTTTAAGCTTAAAAGAGGCTAAAAAGATAGATAGTGGCGTAGAGATCGGTGATGAGCTTACTTACGAGCTAAGTCTTGATAACCTTGGTAGAACCGCAGCCCAAACACTTCACAAGGAGCTTGAGTATCACATCCAGCGCCTAGTTGAAGAGAAAATTTTACAAAAATATAATGAAATGAGCGGTCACATGGTCTTTGGACCAGTTGTTAGAGTCGATAATGACGAAAACACTTTTATCGAGATAGACGAGCTTCGTGCTATATTGCCACGTAAAAATCGCATAAAAGGCGAGAAATTTAAAGTGGGCGACGTTGTAAAGGCGGTCATTAGAAAAGTTTTTACAGATAAAAATTTAGGCATAAAGGTTGAGCTTTCAAGGACTTCACCTAAATTTCTTGAAGCGCTGCTAACTTCAGAGGTGCCTGAGATAAAAGATGGCGGCATTATCATTCAAGGAAGTGCAAGGATCCCTGGTGAAAGAGCTAAAGTAGCGCTCATCTCAACTACTCCAAACATCGATCCAGTCGGCGCAACGGTCGGCACAAAGGGCGTTAGGATAAATGCTGTAAGTAAAGAGCTTCACGGTGAGAGCATCGACGCGATCGAATACACCACTGAGCCAGCGATTTTGGTGGCTCGCGCTATGGCACCTGCGATCATCACATCTGTAAAGATCGAAGAAAATAAGGCGATCGTAACGCTTGCAAGCGAACAAAAGAGTAAGGCGATCGGTAAAAACGGCATAAATATTCGCCTTGCAAGCATGCTAACTGGCTATGAGATCGAGCTAAATGAACTTGGCTCAAAAACTAGCAGCAGTGGCGAAAATGGCGAAATGGTTAAAGATCTAAAAGCACTCTTTGGTGATAACTAATGAAATTTCAAATAAGAAAAGCGACTATTGACGATATAGACGTGATCTGCGAGCTTGTAAGAGAGCTTGCTAGCTATGAAAAGATGAGCGATCAAGTCACTTTTACAAATGAAATTTTTGCAGACTCTATCTTTAATAAAAATCACGCAAAAGCCCTTGTCTGCGAGAGTGAGGGTAAGGTGATTGGCTATGCTATCTATTTTTATACATTTTCTACATTTTTGGGGCTTGGTGGGATCTATCTTGAGGACATTTACGTCAAAAAAGAATTTAGAAATCAAGGTATCGGCAAGGCATTTTTTAAATTTTTAGCTCAAATTTGCAAGGATG
Organism: uncultured Campylobacter sp.; assembly: GCA_963530215.1. Lineage (GTDB taxonomy): Bacteria > Campylobacterota > Campylobacteria > Campylobacterales > Campylobacteraceae > Campylobacter_A. The sequence goes on along the minus strand of CAUSCE010000022.1, from coordinate 16,471 downwards.
AAAATTTAAAAAGGCTTGAGTGGTGCTGCCTAAACTGGAATGAGCCAAGTATTAAATTTTATGAAAGCTTGGGCGCTAAAAACCAATCACTTGAGTGGAGAAACTATCGCTTGGACGGCGAAAATTTAGAAAAGCTGGTAAATTTATAGCTTATTTTAAAAGTATGGTAGTTGGCTAAAAGCTCAAATTTGCTTTGAAATTTGAGCTTGTGAGTGATTAAAATTTATTATGTATATCCCAAATAAAGACCTACATTTGTCTCTTTTATTTTTGCATTATCATATTTTGCTATGGAGTAATATTTTAGTTTTTACTGCAATCGTATTACTGAATATGCTCTTAACTAAGAGCGATATTAAAACTTCAAAATGAGCTTATTTCTAATGCTAAGCAATCTACTATGGCTACTCTTAAAAATGACATTAATGAGATAGCTAAGCAAAATCACCACGATAATTGCCCAGTAACATCTTATTTTGATAGTATTAATGTAGAGAAGTTAAGAGATGCTAAGGATATAGAAAAAGAGATAAAAGACAACAGTAAAAAGCTTCAAAATATTGAGGTTTTAAAGAGTGCTATCTCTAATACTGCCAAAGAGATCGAAAAGAATATAAATGAGATGAATAAGCTAGCAGGGGAGAGCCAAGAAGAAGACCCTGAAGAGATACTAAAGGGCAGGATAGAGAAAGGTTCAGCTCTTTGTGAAAAGTTAAAAGATGAGTTAGAGGCGATTAAGATTGTTTAAACTCTCTTGCCGCAAAAGAGAGCTGAGATGAGAAATTTTAGCACTATGAAAAGACCTGAACTTCCTAAGAGCCAGTTAGAGGTAATTAAGAAAGATTTTGAGACTTTGCTTGCCAATATTGAGCTTCTTACTAAAAAAAGAGATTAATTTAAGATCGCTCTATGACTTTTTAAAGAAGGATAATATAAAGAATTTTCAGATTAAGCATACTTTCCCTCCATTAGAGAGAGCTATAAATGATATCTTACGAATATTCTTTGATGGCAACATTAGAATAAAATTTACTAATGACCTAGTTAAAGGCAATGTTGAAGTAGCTTATCAAACATTCTCAGGTGAAGAGAAAAGCATCTTGATTTAGCCTTTTTATTCGCAGTCAGAGAGTTTTTGGTCTATAAAAAATAATTTAGATACTAACGTCCTTATTATGGATGAGCTTTTAGATGGCGAACTTGATGATATGGGTGTTGATGCAGTCTTTGAATATATCAAAACCCTAGTGGATTTTGATATAATCCTAGTTGCCCATAGAAAAATGGACATAACAGTAAGTAGAGAGTTTAATATCGTCAAAAAAATTCTCTGAAATAGAGATAAAGGTTTAATCATGGAAAAATAGGAATCTTACTTGATATTTTTTGTATGGATTTTTAACGATAGTTAGCCATATTATTTTTGTAGTCTATCTCTTTGTCTTTACATTTTTATATCTAGTTATAAAACAGAGATTGATGAGAAATATAAGTAGAGATTATATAATGTTAGGCATTGTTGAACCTTATTATATACTCAAAGAAAGTTTAAAAAAATCATTAGATAAATAATAAAAAAGGAAAAACAAAATGAAAAAAACAACAATTTTATCTTTAGGGCTAGGCACTTTACTATTAAGTGGTTGCGGTGGGCAAGTTATTCATCATGCAAAACCTGGAGATCCACGATATTGTTACAGTATTGATATTGGGCTAGATATGATTGAAAAAATGAATGCTACTGACTACCCAAGTCCTCCAAACGCTGTATATGATGGCAAAAATGAGATAGAAGAAAATTATCTTATTAAAAGGGCTGCATGGGAACTCTATTTAGCAATGAAATCTATTGTAGATATATACCCTTCTAGTAATGATCAAGCCACAAGGGCGTTAACAAGAATGTTAAATATAACTGAAAAATTAATGACAATTACTCCAACAAGATATGCTGATGTAATAGCTAGAGCTAAAGCTGCTGCGTTATGTTCAGAAGATAAGACAGAGCAGTATTACAGGTTTATGAATAAAACAGAGCGTGTATATCTAAGAGATGAAAGTAAAAGAAAATTTTTAAAATATTTAGAGTAGTTAGGCGAACATTGCAAGCATTGGTCTTATGATCGTGAGCTTATTTTTTTGATAATAAAAAAGTAAGCTCAAAGCAAGCACTTCAAGCTCAGTTAAATTTATTCGTTTAGGATAGAGAGAAGCTCTTTGTTGTCTTTTGTTTTTAGCATTTTTGCGTATAAGAATTTAAGTGCTTCGACGTCGTCCATAGTTGCAATCGCAGAGCGGATAGCCCAAATTTTTTGAAGTTCGTCAGGTTTTTGAAGTAGCTCTTCTTTTCTTGTGCCTGATTTTAGTACGTTGATAGCTGGGTAAATTCTGCGGTCTGAGATATTGCGGTCAAGCACGATTTCGCTGTTTCCAGTGCCTTTAAACTCTTCAAATATCACTTCATCCATGCGTGAGCCAGTGTCTATTAGTGCGGTTGCAATGATGGTTAGTGAGCCGCCGTGCTCAATGTTTCTAGCTGCGCCAAAGAAGCGTTTTGGCTTGTGAAGTGCGTTTGCATCCACGCCACCAGTTAGTACCTTGCCACTTGGCGGGGTCACTGTGTTGTAGGCGCGTGCTAGACGGGTTATACTATCAAGCAAGATGATGACATCTTTGCCCATCTCAACTAGACGTTTTGCCTTTTCGATGACAAGCTCTGCTACGCGGACGTGATTAAGCGCTGGCAGGTCAAATGTCGAGCTAAATACCTCGCCTTTTACGCAGCGCTGCATATCAGTAACTTCTTCTGGTCTTTCATCTACTAGAAGTACCATTAGCTGGGCTTCTGGGTGATTTTTAGCGATGCCGTGAGCTAACTCTTTCATAAGCTCAGTTTTACCGCTTCTTGGAGGTGCGACGATTAGACCACGCTGACCTTTACCGATAGGCGTGAAAAGATCAAGCACACGGCCCGTTAGCTTCATCGGATCATACTCTAAATTTAGCTTTTCAGTTGGAAATAATGGGGTTAGGTTGTCAAAGAGTGGCCTCTCTTTTGCGTCTGCTAGAGGCATGTAATTTACCGCTTCTATCTTTAAAAGAGCGTAGTATTTTTCCTGATCTTTTGGCTCTCTTACTTGGCCAGTGATGATGTCGCCCACACGAAGTGCAAATTTACGGATCTGTGAGTTTGAAACGTAAGCGTCATTTGAGCTGTCACTTAAATTCGCATCAACAGCTCTTAAAAAGCCATAACCTTCATTTGTGATCTCCAAAATTCCAGTAAATAGTATAAAGCCGCCTTGTTTTGTCTGGGTTTTTAGTATCTCAAATATCAAATCCTGCCTACGAAATTCGCGTGGATTTTCGACACCAACGCTATTTGCGATCTGCACTAGCTCATCTAAACTAAGCGTTCTTAGCTCTTCGATCTTGTGTCCATCTACTGGTATGTGTGTTCTTGATGCTTGATGTTTTTTTGTAGTTTTTGTGTTTTGAGCAGCACTTTGCTCGGTTTGGTTATTTTCCATATTTCCTCTTTAAATGCGGGGATAATTTTGCAGAATTTCTAAGTTTCAAAAAGAAGTTTTTGAAAGTTTTGGCATTTTATAAAAATAAAACTTTGTTGTCAAGAAATGGCATAAAATAAAATTTTTGCTCAAAAATGGTTGATTTGCTATAATCTCGCCATTTTATAACGATAATAAAAGAAGAAATTTGTGCCTATTTTTGCAGTTTGCCTACCATAAATTTATAATAGGCATGTGATGCAATAATATTGGTAAAAATTTTAGATAAAAGAAAGTAAAAATGCCACAAAGTAGATGTGCTCATTGTAGATTAAAATTTGATGAAAGCGTGATGATCTCAAATGAAAGCGGACTTAAATTTTGCTGTGTTGGTTGCAAAGGTGTTTATGAAATTTTAAATGAAAATGGGCTTAGCGAGTTTTATGAACGTCTTGGTAAAAATACGCTAAATCCTGCGAGTAGCGGAGCAAATATCAAAAATTTAGCGGCAAATTTTAGTGAGCTTGTGACAAAAGAGGACGACTTTAGTCAAATTTCATTTTTAATTGAGGGTATCACTTGCTCAGCTTGCATCTGGCTACTTGAAAAGGCACTTTTTAGCTTACCTGGCGTCTTGGAGGTAAATATCAACTCGCTTAATCAAAAAGTGGTCATTGTTTTTGATGAGCAAGAGCTTTTGGTAGAGCAGATAATTGAAAAAATTTATGCCATTGGTTACGTCCCAAAGCCATATGCTACGAGTCAAAAAGAGGATGAGCTAGCTAAGAAAAGAAGAAAATTTTACACAAAAGCGCTAGTTGGTATCTTTGCTACGATGAACATTATGTGGCTAGCCATTGCTCAGTATAGCGGGTATTTTAGTGGCATAAGAGGCGACATAAAAGATATCTTAAGCTTTGCGCAGTTTGTATTAGCAACGCCTGTACTTTTTTATACTGGTAGCGAGTTTTTCAAAGGGGCAAAGATAGCCATTAAAAATGCTTCGCCAAATATGGATTTGCTCGTTATTACCGGAGCTAGTATAACCTATATCTACTCCATTTTTGCGATGTTTACGAGGAGTGGTGAGAGCTATTTTGACTCAGTTGCGATGATCATCACCTTTGTTTTTATCGGTAAATTTTTAGAAATTTTGGGCAAGAAAAAGGCGCTTGAGACTTCAAATTTCTTAAATGATATGCTGCTTGCAAAGGTGTGCGTTTTAGAAGATGATAAGGATGTTTTAAAAGAGCCAAGAGATGTAAATTTGGGCGAAAAGATCGTGCTAAGATCAGGCGAGAGGGCGTTGCTTGATGGAGTAGTGCTTAGTGGCGAGGTAAGCGTGGATAGCTCAAGTCTAACGGGAGAGAGCCTGCCTGTGACCTTGGGAGAGGGGCAAGAGGTGAAAAGTGGCGTCATTTGCCAAAATGGACAAATCATCTACGAAGCAAAGGAAATTTTTAAAAATTCCTACCTAAATCAGCTCATAAATTTGCTCCAAACTGCAGAGCTAAAAAAGCCAAATATCGAGCTAGTAGTCAATAAAATCGCTTCTAAATTTTCTCTTAGTGTGCTGACTTTAGCATTTTTTACATTTTGGTTTTGGTACTTTAAATTTGGCTTTTCAGAAGCCATTGTCACAGCTGTTAGCGTCATCGTGATCGCTTGCCCTTGTGCGCTTGCGCTTGCCACGCCAGTTAGCAGTGTTTGCGCTCTTGGTGTGGCTTTTAAAAATAGAGTGCTTTTTAAAGAGGCTAAATTTTTTGAAAGCCTTGCAAAGTGCGATGTAGCGGTATTTGATAAGACTGGCACGCTCACAAAGGCAGAATTTGAGGTTAGTGATTTTTTCATAAAAGAGAGCATAAGCTTAGATGAAATTTATTCGCTAGCTCTTATATCAAATCATCAAATAAGCGTGGCAGTGGCTAAATTTCTAAAGCAAAAAGGCGCAAGAAAATTAGAGCTTAAAAATACAAATTTAAGCGTGGCAAAGGGTGTTGAGGCTGAAATTTCGGGTAAGAAATTTTATGCAGGAAGCAAGCGATTTTTAGTTGAAAATGGTATTAGCTTTGATGAAGCTGAAGAAAATGTGAGCTTTTTTGTGGGGCTTAATGGTGAGTTAGTGGCGAAATTTTACCTAAAAGATAGTGTAAAGCCCGAGGCAAAGACCTTGATAGACGAGCTAAAGAATACTGGCATGAAAGTGTGTATCTTAAGTGGCGACGTACAAAAAGTGGTAAAAAACGTGGCAGATGAGCTTGGCGTGAGTGAGTTTAGAGCAGAGATGTTGCCTGGAATGAAAGCTAAATTTATAAGCAAACTAAAAGAGCAAGGCAAAAAGGTGCTAATGGTAGGAGATGGCATAAATGACGCAGTAGCGCTTAGCCTTGCTCATGTTGCCATTTGCATGGGAAGCGGGGCGGCAATAAGCTTAGAAAGAAGCGATGTAGTGCTACTTGATGATAGTTTAAAAAGTCTAGCAAAGGCCATAAAAATCTCAAAATTTACTTACAAAACGATAAAGCAAAATTTGCTCTTTTGCCTTCTTTATAATGTTCTTGCTCTGCCATTTGCTGTGTGTGGCTATGTCATTCCGCTATTTGCTGCACTTTTTATGTCGCTTAGCTCGCTAAGTGTTATCTTAAACTCGCTTTATATTGTTAAAAAATTTAAGGAAAAATAATGGATAGCGCGACACTTGCGATGCTAGTTTTTATCTCGGTTTTGATGGGAGCATTTTTGCTTTTTGGCGTGCTTTGGGGGATAAAAAATAAGCAATTTGAGGACTACCGAAAATTTTTGGACGGAGCAAATTTAGACGATGAAGAGGCGCTAAATGAAGCTTATGAGCTAGAGCTTCGCAAAAAAGAAGCTCTAAAAAAAAGAGCAAAATCCAATAAAGATAAAATTTAGCTCTCAATCGTTGGCTCGCCAAAAAGTCTATTGGCCTCTTTTAGCGCACCTTGTTCTCTTTGTCTTTGAAGCTCTTCTGGCGTTTTTGGCTCTTTATTTAGCATCAAAGTAAAGTTATTTTTCTCGTTTTGCAGCTCGCTTTTTATCTCGGTTTTTGGCTCATTTTTAGTTTCAACGTTATTTGCATTTAGTCTTAAAATTTCCTCATCAAGCTCGTCTAGTTCGCTTTTTTCATTATTTTCTAAAGAGGCTTTAGGCGTCTTAGCTTGTGCTTTTTGTTCATCGCTCTTTGCATTTACTATCTTCGCATTTTGTCCAAAAAGCGTACGCAATATCTCGTTTAAGATTTTCCAATTTTTCTTAAAATATTCAAGATTTTCATCTTTTGCATTTACTATCAGTCCAAGCTCATTGTTATTAAAGAAGCTAAATTCTACAAATTCTTTAAAAAACTCGCCAAGATCATAATTTCTATCATAAATTTTTGTTAAGAAGAGTTCGTATGGACCTTGCATTTTAGCAGGAGCTACTTGACTTTTTTGAGTGATGACTTCTGTGATTTGAGTGGAATTTTCGTTATTTTTTGAGATCACTTCATTTATAGCATCATCAATATCTTGTAAATTTAGAGCTTCTATCATCATAAAAAGCATTAGCATTAGCACAAAGCCATTATCGCTACTTACATTTAGCATACCTTTAGCTTGTGCCAAAATCCTAAAAAATCTTTCATAAACAAGTAGAGAAATTTTTGAGTCGTTTTCTATAAATTTTTGCTTTAAATTTGCCAAAATTTCATCTATTATCATTTCTGGATCGTAGCTTTCAAGTTCGCTTACAAGCACTCTGATAGCATTTTTATCGTGATTTAAAACATGAGTTATTATCTCTTCGATCTTTTCTGGATCAAGAAGCCCTAACATCAATGCTACGCCATTTGCCGTGACATTATTTGCCCCGTAAATGATAGCTTGATCAAGAAGCGTCAAAGTATCTCTTAGTGATCCTCCGCCACTTCTTGCTAAAATTTCGAGTGCCTCTTTTTCGTAGCTAATGCCTTCTTTGCTTAAAATAAACTCAAGATGTTTAATGATGCTGTATCTGCTTATCTGTTTAAATCTGAAATGCTGCGTTCTTGAAAGCACCGTTGTTGGGAGTTTTAATGGATCAGTCGTCGCTAGGATAAATTTTACATAGCTTGGTGGCTCTTCAAGCGTTTTTAAAAGGGCGTTAAATGCCTCTTTGGTTAGCATATGTACTTCGTCGATTATAAAAATTTTATATCTTGCCATTGCTGGAGCATATTTTGTTTGCTCTATTAGCTCTCTTATATCATCTATCTTTCTATGGCTAGCAGCGTCCATCTCGATGATGTCCATATGTCTTGACTCATTTGCCATTATGCATTGTGGACATACTTCACATGGTTTTGAAGTAGGTCCTTTTTCGCATACTAAAGCTTTTGAAAATATCCTAGCACTTGAAGTTTTACCACTGCCTCTAAGCCCAGAAAACAGATATGCGTGGCTTATGCGACCCTCATCAAGTGCGTGTATAAGACTTTTACTAACTGCTTCTTGACCGATAAGTTCATCAAAATTTTTAGGGCGATATTTTAAAGCTAGTGCTTGCAATGCGGTATCCTTTTTATAAAGTTCAAGGATTTTATAAAAAAAGGCATAAATTTATGATTATTTATATATTTAATTGGCTTTAAAATTTTTTATTTTAGTTTAATAAGGGCGGATAAATTTTTATAGATTTGCATAAAATTTCTAGTACATTTGCAAAAATATAAAAAAATTATCCCTTTTTATAATGATCCATAGCTGTATAGATTTAAAATTTATAATAAAAATACATAAAATTTTTGTGTTAAATGTTTTGTATTATTGTATGAATTGTGTTTGGTATAAAAAGCCTTGGCATGTGCGCCAAGGCAAAATTTTAGATTAGCAAGAGAAGCAAGTTTTAAACTCATAAGCGGTTGGGCGCGCTTCGTAAGGCCAAACTTGAGTTTCAAATTTGAAGTGTTGATATGTATCTATGAAAAGATCGGTCATTATTGGTTTTAAGTATTCATTATCGCGAATTAGCGCTTCAAGGCTACCACGAAGTGTGTGTGGAAGCTGTTCTATGCCACGCTCTCTAATCTCATCAAGATGAAGTTTAAATAAATTTTCATCCATAGGACCAACTGGCTCATATTTGTGCTTAACGCCGTCAAGTCCTGCCATTAGCATCGCTGAGAAGGCTAGATAAGGGTTTGCTGTGCTATCTGGGAATCTCATCTCTGCTCTAACTGACTTTTCACCTGAGCCATAAGGTATGCGGATACTTGCTGAGCGGTTTTGGCTAGAGTATGTTAGGATAGATGGCGCTTCAAAGCCTGGGATTAGGCGTTTGTAGCTGTTTGTGCTTGGATTAGTAAAGGCGGCAACGCTTCTTGCGTGCTTTAAAACGCCACCAATGTAGTATCTTGCGAAATCACTTAAATTTGCGTAGTTGCCCTCTTTATAGAATAAATTTTTACCATCTTTCCAGACTGATTGATGCACATGCATGCCGCTTCCGTTGTCGCCGTAGAGTGGTTTTGGCATGAATGTAACTGTCTTGCCATTTAGGTGAGCGACCATGCGAACGACGTATTTGTAGATTTGAACATTATCGGCGGCTTCTACTAAGTTACCAAATTTTACGCCGATCTCACCTTGTCCTTGAGCGACTTCGTGATGACCCAAAAAGACTTCAAGGCCAACTTGCTCTAAAACTTGCATCATCTCGGCTCTTAGATCTACCATGCTGTCGATTGGCTGAGTCATTAAGTAGCCGCCTTTTCTGCGTGGGCGATGACCTGTGTTGTAGCTATCTTTAAAGTCAGTAGCATCGTTCCACTCGCCTTCTTCGCTATCTACTTGATACATCGCGCAGTTTGGGCTATCGATGATTTTGACGTTGTCAAAGACAAAAAATTCATTCTCAGGGCCAAAGTATGCCTCATCGCCAAGACCACTATCTTTTACATATTGCATTGCCCTTTTTGCTATTGAGCGAGGGCATTTTTCATAAATTTGACCCTTGTAAATGTCGTAAATATCGCAAAAAACAACAACTGTAATATCAGAAGTAAATGGGTCTAAAAATGCAGTTGTAGCTTCTGGCTTCATTATCATGTCGCTCTTATCGATTGGTTGCCAGCCATGCATAGAGCTAGCGTCCATCGGGATGCCATTTGTGAAATTTTCTTTCGTAACAGCCTTTATGTTGTAGCTAATGCTATGCCAAGCACCACCTAAATCAGTAAATCTAAAATCTACAAATTTGACTTCATTTTCTTTACAAAAATCAAAAAAATGATCTATATTTTGGACGAATTTTCCCACTTTTTTCTCCTTTTAATTTTTAAATTTTTCGTATTCTATCATAAAACCTAATATTTAAGATTAAATTTATATTTTATTTGAACCCAATCTAAAATTTTACTAATTCTCTATCTCTATTTTTAAAAATAGCACATTTTGAATAACCTAAATCTCTAGCTATTTGCTCGCAAATTTCACCATTTTTACCGATATCTTCTTTTGCGTGAGCATCTGAGCCAAAGGTGATGGTTATATCTTTTTCGGCTATAAGCTCTAGTAAATTTACGCTTGGATATTGCTCGCCGATAGGTTTTCTAAAGCCAGCGGCATTTATCTCAACAACTAAATCTGCTTCTTTTATCGCATTTACTGCATTTTTAGCCAAAATCCTAACATCCTTTTTTGGTAAAAATTTAAAAAGTTTTAAAAGATCAATGTGTCCCATAATGTCAAATTTGCCAAGCTTGGCCGATCTTTCTACGTGATCAAAATACTCTTGCCAAATTTGATCCAAGTCTTTGCCTTCGTAACCACCGATAAATTCTGGATTGTCAAATGCCCAGCCGTTAAAAAAATGCACAGAGCCTATTAGATAATCAACCTTTCTAGCAAAAACTCGCTCATCCATAAATCCATCTAAAAAGTCCATCTCATAGCCAAGTAAAATTTCTATCTCACCGCTAAATTCATCTCTTAAATGTAAAATTTCATCTTCATAGCCTTGCATTTCATCAAAGCTCATTCTGTAAGCTTCATCATATTTCATAGGTGCGTGGTCGCTAAAGCCAAAGTATTTTGTACCTGCTTTTATCGCGCTTTGCACATACTCTCTTGGTTTGCCGACTGCATGTTTGCAAAGCGGTGTGTGATTGTGGAGATCAACGGTCATTTTTTGCCTTTTAAGGTCGTTTATTTTTAAAAATGCTATCTAAAAATTTATAAATTTAAAGATAAAAGCATTGCCTTTAAACTTACTTTTTATTTAAATCCTATATAATCAAGCCAAATTTTATTAGGAGCTTTTATGACCCAAGAGGAACTTGACGCACTTATGGCAGGTGGGCTAGATGATGAGTTAGATGATACTAAAGAAGATGCTGGCCAAGAGGTTGCGGACGTCAAAGAGGATATGGACGAGGTAACAGAAGTTGCAGAAGCAATCGATACTAAAGATGAGCCACAGTCAAAATCAGAAAGTAATTCAAAGAATGCGGAAAATTATAGAGTGAGTGCAGATGGCGTTTGGCCACCACCACCACCAACAGAAGACCACAAAATGGTTCATCAGCTTGATGATGTGACTAGGGATAGCGAAGAAAAAGCTACTCAGATGTTTGATAAGCTTGAGACGATAAATAACTTTTTTATGGACGCTGAGAGTGACTCAAATAGTCTGAAAGATGCGATAAACTCAAACATAGAACTATTTACGACACTAAGTCAGAAATTTCCAAATATTGCCGCATTTAGCGAAGCTTTAGAGAAAAACAACGCACTTCTTGGTACGATTGATAACATCATCGGAAATTTACAAATGGGACAAGATGAGATCATGATGGCTATGGATATGATGCAGTATCAAGACATTCATAGACAAAAGATCGAGCGTGTTATCAATGTTATGAGAGCGCTAAGTAAATATATGAATACCTTGTTTGAAGGTAAAATCGACGATGAAAAGCGTGTAGGATCTGCTGTTCACATCGCAGGCGATACAACGACCGAAAACTTAGTGAGCAACGATGACATCGAAGCCTTGATAGAAAGCTTGGGTAAAAAATAGTGCTAAAAAGGCCTGAGCTTTTATCCCCAGCTGGAAATTTAACAAAACTCAAAATCGCCCTTGAGTACGGGGCTGACGCTGTTTATGGCTCGGTGGCTAGTTTTTCGCTAAGGACTAGATCGGCGAGGGAATTTAACCTTGAAACGTTTAAAGAGGCGATAGACTACACACATGCAAAGGGAAAGAAATTTTATGCGACCATAAATGCTTTTCCTTTTAACTCGCAGATCGAGCCACTAAAACGCCACTTAGAGACTATCTCGGCTATGAAGCCAGATGCCTTTATTATCGCAACTCCAGGAGTCATGAGTCTGGCAAAGGCTATTGCCCCTGATATCGAGATACACCTCTCAACTCAGGCAAACGTTATGAATGTGCTTGATGCAAAAATTTATCATGACATGGGCGCAAAACGTATCGTCGTAGCACGTGAGATGAACTTAAAAGATGTTATAAAGATAAAAGAAGAAATTCCAACTCTTGATATTGAAATTTTTGTACATGGCTCAATGTGCTTTGCTTATTCTGGTAGGTGCTTAGTAAGCTCAGTGCAAAGCGGACGCATGTCAAATCGCGGCAGCTGTGCTAACGACTGCAGGTTTAAGTATGAACTATACGCTAAAAACGAAGAGAGTGGCGTGCTTTTCCGCTTAGAAGAGGATGAAAATGGCACTCATATTATGAACTCAAAAGATCTTTGCCTCATCTCGCACATCAAAGAGATCGTTGATAGTGGCGTAATAGATAGCCTAAAAATAGAAGGTCGCACAAAGAGCGAGTACTACGCAGCTTGCACAGCAAGAGCCTATAAAATGGCGATAGATGATGCCATGGACGATAAATTTGACGCACAAATTTATGAAAATGAGATAAATACGCTGAAAAATCGCGGCTTTACGGATGGATATTTGGTACATAGGCCTTATGAGAGAATAGATACACAAAATCACGTTAGTAGCCTAGAAGAGGGCACGCATCAGGTAAATGCTATAAGCGAAGATGGCGAGTTTTTTAAGTGTAAATATAAAATTTTTCCAGGCAATAGCTACGAGATCGTTGCTCCTACTGGATCGGTTATAGAAGATAGTGAAAATGAAATTTCAAAGGTCTATTCACAAGATGGCAAGAAATTTATCAAATTTAAGCAGCTCATCACCAAAAAAGGCAAGGTCATGAGCGAAATTCACAGTGGCAATGAAAATGAGATAAACCTCGGCGTTAAGCTGCCAAAATTTAGTTTTTTAAGGGAGAAAATATGAAATTTGTTTCTATTATAATGGGAAGTAAAAGTGACTATGAGATCGTTAGCGAGGCGGCAAAGACTCTGGAGAAATTTGGCGTAAAATATGAACTGATAATCAGCTCAGCCCACAGAAGCCCAAAAAGAACTAGTGAGTACGTCGCAAATGCTGAGAAAAAGGGCGCAAAAGTATTTATCGCAGCTGCTGGTATGGCGGCTCACTTGGCTGGTGCAATCGCTGCAAATACAACAAAACCAGTAATAGGCATACCAATGGCTGGCTCAGCTCTAAGTGGCGTTGATGCACTTTACTCAACTGTGCAAATGCCAAGTGGTATGCCAGTGGCGACATTGGCTATCGGCAAGGCCGGCGCTATAAATGCAGCCTATTTGGCGGTGCAAATTTTAGCCCTTGAAGATGAGGGGTTAGCAAGTGCTCTAAAAGCTGACAGAGAGGCGAAGATAAAGGCTTTAGAGGAAGACTCTTCAAAGGTTGAAGTGATACTGTAAAAAGGAGAAGCGGTGCAGACATATCTTGGAGTTGATGAATTTTGCAAACTTGTACACTTGGAGCGTGAAGTTATCGAAGATATGATAAATCGTGGCGTTTTGAAAACCAAAGAGGAAAATGGAGAAATTTTGATAGAAGCGAGCGAAGGAACAATGAGTGTGGTGCCTAGTGTTTCGCAAAATTTATCCTTGCAGCCGCAAAGCCAAGATGGTATCAGCTTTGTTGAAAAGACGATTGGAACGATATTAAATTTACACGAAAAAGTGCTTGACGCAAAGGATGAGACGCTTGAAACCCTAAGAAATGAGAATAAATTTTTAAAAGAGGCGCTCATTTCGATGCAAGAGCTCTATGACGAGGATAGAAAAACGGTCGAGACGCTCACAAAACAGCTTAAAATTTCACAAGATGAAGTTGAATTTCTAAAACGAAAATACAAGCTCATGTGGAACCAAGCGGTTGAAAATTTTAACGGACAAAAGTAGTTTATGAAGATTATAAATTTAGAGGATAGCTTTGAAATTTACGGAGTAAAAACTCGCACTAAAAATGAAGATGAGATAGGTGGCAAGGGTAAAATTCCAGCTTTATGGTCTAAATTTATGAGTGAGCACTACGATGGCAAGAGTGAAATTTATAGCATTTACTGCAACTATGAAAGCGATCTGAATGGATATTACGATAACTTCATCGGCACAAGATCAAGCCACAAAAGTGATGAAATTCTAGGAATAAAAAGTGGCAAATATGCCGTTTTTACTTTTGCAAGAGAGCCGCAAAATGTTGCAAAATTTTGGGGTGAAATTTGGAGATATTTTGAAAGTAGCGAGCTAAAAAGAGCCTATGAAACAGATTTTGAGCTTTACAGCAGCGACGAGATAAAAATTTTTATATCTATTTTAGGTTAGGAAAAATGAATAAAAAAAACAATAGTTCAATCTTAAGTTTTATCGAAAATTTTGGTAACAAATTACCGAATCCAACTATGCTTTTTATATATCTTTCGATTATTACGATAATAATATCGTTTGTATTAGAAAAGATGGGCGTTGGCGTAAGCTATCAGGCTATTAAAGACGGACAAATATCACAGCTTAATGCAAATGTTATAAATTTGCTTTCTGCTGATAGTCTTAGATCTTTTGTTTCGTCTGTGCTTAAAAATTTTACTAATTTTTATCCTTTGGGAGTAGTCTTTGCGATTATTCTAGGTATTGGTATCGCAGACAAGTCCGGACTTTTGTCAGCACTTATGACAAAGATTGCCTTAAAATCTTCCAAAATATGGGTAACTCCAATCGTTATTTTCCTTGGCGTAATGTCAAATGTTGCTTCCTCGGTTGGCTATGTTGTGCTAATCCCGCTTGGAGCTATTTTATTTGCTGGATTTGGTCGCCATCCAATTGCTGGATTAGCTGCTGCTTTTGCTGGTGTTAGCGGTGGCTGGTCAGCAAATTTATTAATCGGTACAAATGACCCTATGTTTGCGGCATTTTCTATGCAAGCAGCTAGCGTGCTAAATCCAGATTATGTGGTACTAGCAACTGCAAATTGGTACTTTATGATCGCTTCGACATTTTTGATCGTATTTGTTGGCTGGTTTGTAACGGATAAAATCGTAGAGCCTAGGCTTGGCAAATTTGATTTTTTAGGTGATTTTAGCCTAAAAGAGCATAGCGAGATAAGTGCAGAGCAAAAACGTGGCTTAAAATTTTCACTAATAGCGTTGATCGTTTTTGTGATTTTATTGCTTGTGGCTATTTTGCCTTCTGGCTCTTTATTTGGAGCAAAAGGTAATGAAAGCTTTATGAAATCTACTTTTATGCATTCTATTGTCGTTTTTATGATGTTACTTTTTATAGTGGTAGGTGTAGCTTACGGTGTAGGTGCTAGGACCATAAAAAGCAGTAATGACGCCATAAAATTTATGGAACAATCTATTTCTGAGCTATCAGGATTTTTGGTTTTGATATTTTTTGCAGCCCAGTTTACATACCTTTTTAATACCTCAAATATTGGGCTAGTGCTTTCTATCAAAGGTTCTATTTTTCTAAAAGAGATTGGATTGACTGGACTTAGTCTTATTATAGTTTTTATTTTCTTGATCGCTTTTATAAATTTATTTATAGCTGTTGATTCTGCAAAGTGGGCGATGATGGCTCCGATTTTTGTACCAATGTTTATGAATCTTGGACTCTCGCCAGAGCTTACACAGGCTGCTTTTAGAATAGGCGACTCTACTACAAATATCATAACGCCTTTGATGCCGTTTTTTGTTTTGATAGTAGCTTTTATGCAAAAATACAATAAAGAGTTAAAAATCGGATCAGTAGTTTCCATTATGCTTCCTTATACGGTTGCATTTTTAATTTCTTGGACAGCGCTAATGTCATTTTGGTACATTTTTGATCTACCACTAGGACCTGGCGCAGTTATACACTATGTAAAGTAAAATTTTAAAAGGAAAGCAATGACATTTTCACAAATAATATTAACCCTTCAAAACTATTGGCAAGAGCAAGGCTGCGTGATACTTCAACCATACGACATGCCAGCTGGTGCGGGCACATATCACCAAGCGACATTTTTAAGAAGCCTCGGACCAAAGCCTTGGGCGACTGCATATGTAGCTCCAAGCCGCCGTCCGACCGACGGCAGATACGGCGAAAATCCAAACCGCCTAGGCGCTTATTATCAGTTTCAGGTGCTTATAAAACCAAGCCCAGAAAATATCCAAGAGCTTTATCTAAAAAGCCTTGAAAAGCTCGGCTTAAATTTGAAAAATCATGACATCCGCTTTGTCGAAGACAACTGGGAGAGCCCGACTCTGGGCGCTTGGGGGCTAGGCTGGGAGGTCTGGCTAGATGGCATGGAGGTGACGCAGTTTACGTATTTTCAACAAGTGGGTGGCATCGCATGCGAGCTAATCTCTGGTGAGATAACATACGGCCTTGAGCGCTTGGCTATGTATCTCCAAGACGTAAATAGTGTCTACGACATCGTTTGGGATGACAGGGATGGAAGCATCGTAACCTACGCCGATGTACATAAACAAGGCGAATATGAGTGGAGTAAATATAACTTTGAAGTGGCAAATGTTGATATGCTTTTTAACCAGTTTGAAAACGCATTTAACGAGTGCAAACGCTGCTT
>CAUSCE010000021.1:0-32770 GCA_963530215.1 uncultured Campylobacter sp. | reverse complement strand
CTTTACAACCGATCTTGGTGCTAGATACACTACAAAAGCTTGGATAGGTAAAGAGACATCTATTAGATTTAATGTAAATAACGTATTTGATAAAAAATACTGGGTCAGCATATTCTCTGGTAATCTTGATGGATCTGTTCCAAGCAGTTATTCTGGTGCAAGCATGTTTAGAGGCTATGGCAGAACCTTCATGCTTTCAGCTCAAGTTAAATTCTAAAACCAAAGCCAAATTTATTTTGGCTTTAGGCTCTTTAAATTTGCCCTTTTCGTAGGGTAAATTTAAATAACCAAAGGGAGAGAGATGCAAGGGCTGGTTGATTATCAAGCGATTTTGGAGCGAGTGTTTTTGCCTGCTTTGCAAAAAGTAAAGGGCAAAGATGGTGGCGTAAACTGGGATGATATCGCAAACATGTATAACGAGATGACACGCATGGAGGCGGCTTCTACGCTAAATTTACTTTCAAATTTGCCTATCACAAAAGATGATAGCGTGCTTGACGTGGGATGTGGCCCAGCAAGGCTTAGCGTGCCACTTGCAAAGCTAGCAAAGAGCGTAAGTGCGCTAGATCCGTTTGCAAAAATGCTTGAATACGCCAAGAAAAACGCAAAAGAGGCTGTGGTAAAAAATATAAATTTCATCCAAAAAGACTGGAGCGATGAGGCGAGCATAAAGGACTTGCCAAAGCATGACATCGTGCTAGCATCACGCTCGGTTGGGCTTTTTGATATAAAAAAGCTTTGCAAATTTGCTAATAAATATGTCGTGATGACCTCTTTTTTAATGGATTATCCAAGTTTAAAGACGTTCTGGCAAGACTTCTTAAAAGGGATAAAAGATGAAAATGAGACAGGTCTTAGCGATAGGAGATTTGGCTACAACTTTATCTTTAATATCGCCTACGATTTGGGGGCAAATCCAAATTTAAAGATAATCGACACCATTTTTGAGAGGAATTTTGCTAGCCTTGAAGAGGCGTTTTCTTATTTTAGATTTGTCGGAGAGATCGCGCCTGAAAAAGAAGAAATTTACAAAGAAAATGTAAAAAGCTACCTCACAAAGACCAAAAGCGGCTTTAAATTTAAAAGAGAGACAAAGAGCTATCTTATCTGGTGGGATGTGCGGGAGATGAAATTTGAGTAGCCAAAAGATCATTTTCGCATTATTTGCACTTCTTTTGCTGGTGCTCTTTTTTTCATTAGGTATCGGACGCTACGAGATAAGTTACGCTCAAATTTTTGAGTTTATAAGATCAGCCATTTTAAACGAGCAACCAGGCGACGAGCAAGGCTACACGGTCTTTACGCTCATTCGCTTGCCAATGGTGCTTTTTGCCATCTTAGTTGGTGCAGCGCTTGCTAGCTCTGGAGCTGTATATCAAGGTCTTTTTAAAAACCCTCTAGTCTCGCCTGACATCCTTGGTGTCTCAAGTGGCGCAGCTGTGGGAGCTAGTGTGGCTATCATCTTGAATTTCAACTACATAGGCGTGCAGCTTAGTGCCTTTGGATGCGGTCTTTTTGCTGTTTTTGCCGTCGTTTTTATAAGTAGCGTCATCGCAAAGGGTAGGCTAAATTTACTCGTGATGGTGCTAACTGGCATCGTCATCTCATCTCTTTTTGGAGCGCTTAGCTCGCTTATAAAATTT
Organism: uncultured Campylobacter sp.; assembly: GCA_963530215.1. Classification (GTDB taxonomy): domain Bacteria; phylum Campylobacterota; class Campylobacteria; order Campylobacterales; family Campylobacteraceae; genus Campylobacter_A. Next base: position 31,127 of record CAUSCE010000021.1, on the reverse strand, counting down.
CTAGCTGACAGCGAAGACAAGCTGCCAGAAATTACTTTTTGGTTGATGGGAAGCCTAGCAAGAAGCGGCGGATATAAAAATTTAGCCCTGCTTTTTTGCGTAGTTATGATCTGTCTTGTGCCACTTTTCATGCTTCGCTACAAGCTAAATGCGCTTAGTTTTGGCGAAGAAGAGGCTAGGGCGATGGGGCTAAATGTGAAATTTTATAACATCATAATCATCATCGCCTCGACACTTCTAACCGCTACTTGCGTCTCATTTTGCGGTATCGTGGGCTGGGTGGGGCTTGTCATCCCTCACATCATGCGCTTTGTTGTGGGAGCAAATTTCATCACGCTATTTCCAGCTTCGCTGCTTGGCGGAGGGCTATTTTTGCTTATAGTCGATACCGCTTCACGCAGCCTAATGGCAAGTGAGATCCCACTTGGCGTCATAACTTCACTAGTTGGCGCGCCTCTTTTTGTCTATCTGCTCTATAAGAGCAAAAAGGGTTTTGCGTGAAATTTGAGATAAAAAATTTAAGCTGTGGCTACGACAAAAAGGTCGTTATAGAAAATTTCAATGCAAATTTACAAGATGGCGACATCTTTTGCCTGCTTGGTAGCAACGGCGTTGGCAAAACGACGACGTTTAAGACGATACTTGGCTTTTTAAAGCCACTTGGGGGCGAAATTTTAATAGACAGCAAAGATGCACTAAAAATGAGCGAAAAAGAGCGAGCAAGCTTTATAAGCTATGTCCCGCAGGCTCACACACCGCCATTTGCTTTTAGCGTTTTTGACGTGGTGATGATGAGCGCAAATGCAAGACTTGGTATATTTGAGCGCCCTAGCAAAGAGGATGAGAAGATAGCGCTAGATGCGTTAAAGACACTAAATTTAGAGAGTTTTAAAGATAAAATTTACACCGATCTAAGCGGCGGTGAGCGGCAAATGGTGCTGATAGCTAGGGCTTTGGCGCAGCGCTCAAAGGTGATGCTGCTTGACGAGCCAACGGCAAATTTAGACTTTGGCAACCAAATGCGAGTTTTAAAAGAGATAAAAAAGCTCGCAAAGCAGGGCTACATCATCATCCTAACCTCACATCAGCCAGAGCAGGTCTTTTATCTAAACGCAAAGGTTGCGATGCTTGGACGAGATAAAAACTACATCTACGGCGAGGCTAGCGAGGCTATGAGTAGCGAAAATTTAAAGAAAATTTACGGCGTAGATATACGAGTGGTGAAAAATATCATCGATGAGCGCGAGCATTACTCTTGCGTGATGGTGGATTGAAAGGAGAATGTATGTTTAAGAAAATTTTACTTTTGGCTTTTTTGCTTGTTAGTTTGCAAGCAAGAGTGGTGCTTGATAGTGATAATAAAAAGGTAGAAGTACCTGATGTTATCGAGTGTGCTACGCCTTTGATAGGTGCATTTGTGCAGGTCTCTGCGATGCTTGGCAACGAAGATCATATAATTAGCGGTGCGCCAAAACTGCCTCCACTAATGTCAAAAATTTTTCCAAAGATAAAGAGCAACAACAAAAGTGGCATGCTAAGTAGCAGCGTTGAAACGATCATCGCATCAAAAACGCAAGTTGTTTTTGGGCCAGTTGGTATGATGTTTGATGAAAACAGCAAAGCTCAGCTTGAGAGCGCTGGCATCGCAGTTGTGAAGATAGATAAATTTCAAAGTATCAAAGAGATACAAGATAGCTTTAGCAAGATCGCTGAAATTTGGGGCGAAAAGAGCGTAAAAAGGGCGCGTGAGTTTAATGACTATTTTAACGACAACATAAAATTTGTAAGCCAAAAAACAGCAAATTTAACGCCAAAAAAGAGAGTTTTGGTGCTTAACTACAACTCAGGAAACTTTAGCACCATTAGCTCAAAAGATATCGGCGCAGAGTATATTAGCGTGGCTGGTGGCAAAAATTTAAGCTCAGAGCTAAGTGATGGGGATTTTAAAATTTCAAAAGCGATAAATGAAGAGCAAGTCATCATCTTTAACCCAGACATCATCATTACAAATTCACAAAAAAGTGCCGATGCTATCGCTAAAAACGCATCATTTGCCAAGCTAAAAGCTGTGCAAAATGGAGAAATTTTTGTAGTGCCAAGTGGTGTTTATCTTTGGAGCGTAAGAAGTGCCGAGGGTGCGCTTTATCCGCTTTGGCTGGCTAAGACATTTTACCCAGAGCAATTTAGCGATCTAAATTTAGAGCAAAAAACAAAAGAGTTTTACGAGAGATTTTATAACTACAAGCTAAGTGATGGCGAGCTAAAAGAAATTTTGCATCCAAAGGGTGAATTTTGATAATAGGACAAAAATAATATTATTTAATATATTTAATATATTTATTTAAGTATAAAAGTAAATTTATCTTTATAATATCTTAAAAAAGAGCTTTTAAAGCTTAAAAACTTAAAAATAAAAATAAACTTCAAATCGGTAGAAATTTTTATATATCTTATAAATTTTCTACCGTTAAATTTATATAAATCGCCTCAAAAGCCCATTTTATCCTTTTTGATTTTAATATTAGCTCTCATTTCTTAATCTAAAATAAATCTTTATGTTTCTTTTAAGTAAATTTAATGTAATGTTTCATTATTAATTATTTAATTAATATAGTTGTTTTAAAAAATATTAAGAAATAAACTGGCGGTGCGTTTTAAACGCTAAAAATTTACTAAGATAGGAAGTTATCAATGAGTGAAAAATTTACCAGAAGAGAATTTCTACAAAGTGCCTGTATCAGCGTAGGTGCGCTAGCTACAACGGCTGGTGCGACCAACGTTTTTGCTGGTGAGTTGCCAAAGGGCAATGAAAGTGGCTTACCATCTGTTGATGTGCTAATAATCGGTTCTGGTGGTGCCGGACTTCGTGCAGCAACAGCCGTTCGCAAGCAATATCCAAACTCAACCGTCGTTGTTGCTACAAAGATGATGCCATCTCGCAATGCAACCTGTATGGCGGAGGGTGGCATAAACGGCGTTACTGACTTTAGTAATGGCGATAGCTTCAAGCTTCACGCTTATGACACAGTTAAAGGTGCGGCTTATCTTGCTGATCAAGATGCAGTTGTGAAATTTTGCGAGGCAGCAGGCGCAGTCATCCACGAGTTAGACCACAACGGCATGCTCTTTTCTCGTATAGATAATGGCGACGTATCCCGTAAAGATAATGGCGATGTTGCGTTTCGCTTCATGGGTGGCGCTAGCAAAAAACGCTGTAACTACGCAGCTGATAAAACTGGTCACGTTTTGATGCACGCCTGTCTTGACGACGCTATCACAGCTGGCGTTAAATTTTTAATGGATCATGAGCTGCTTGAGATCGGTCTTGAGGATGGCAAGGTTGAAGGCGTCGTTCTTCGCAACATCCAAGATGGTCAAATTTACCCAGTTCTTTGCAAATCTCTTGTCATCGCAACTGGTGGATACACTAGAATTTTCTATAACCGCACATCAGTTCCATTTATAGCAACTGGTGATGGCATCGCTGCTGCGCTTAAAGCAGGTCTTGGTTTTGAAGATCCTGAGATGTTGCAGTTTCACCCAACTGGCGTGCAAAATGGTGGCACACTAATCACTGAAGCTGCTCGCGGCGAGGGTGGATACTTGTTAAACAACAAGGGTGAGCGCTTTATGAAAAACTATCACGAAAAGATGGAGCTAGCTCCACGTGATGTCGTCGCTCGTGCGATCGAGACAGAAATTCGCGAGGGTAGAGGCTTTGGCGAGGGTATGAGCGCTTATGTGCTTTGCGATGTTCGCCACCTTGGTAAAGATACTATTATGAAAAAGCTTCCAAAAATTCGCCACACGGCGATGCTTTTCCAAGACATCGATCTAATCGAGCAACCAGTGCCTATCCGTCCAACAGCTCACTACTCAATGGGCGGTATAGAGGTAGCTAAATTTGATGATATGAGCACAAAAATTCCTGGAATTTATGTAGGTGGTGAGGCTTCATGTGTATCTATCCACGGTGCAAACCGCCTTGGTGGAAACAGCCTAACTGATGCAGTGGTCACTGGCGATCTAGCTGGTAAAGGTGCTGGCGCATACGCAAAAGATGCTAAATTTGCAAGTGGCAAAAAGACTTCAGAGCTAGCTAAAATGTGGCAGGATAAATTTAAAGCCATAGCAACAGGCGAGGGTGGCGTGAACGACATGTATGCGCTTCGCGAGGAGCTTGGTAAAAACAACTGGGATTTAATGGGAATTTTTAGAACAGGCGACAAGCTAGATCAACTCTCTAAAAACCTTGAAGCTATCCAAGCAAGATACGACACTATAAAAGTGCCAAATAAAAATCCAGTTATGAATACCGCCTTTACAGACTATGTCGAGCTTGGCAACCTTATACTTCTTTCTCGTGCAGCATGTCTTGCAGCGCAAAAACGCCTAGAGAGCCGCGGCGCTCACACAAGAGAAGACTATCCAAAAAGAGATGATGTGAATTTCTTAAAACACAGCATCGTTACATTAAATGACGGCAAGTTGGAGCTTGGTTACAAAGATGTTGTGACAGGCATATTTTCACTTGACGGCAAAAAGCCAGAGTAAGGAGCTAGGATGAAAATTATTATCGACCGCTTTGACGGAACTAAAAAATATGAATCAGTTTATGAACTAACAAATGAAGAGATCAAAGGTAAAACTCTTTTAACAGTGCTTCTTGATATCAAACAAAAAAAGGATGCGACGCTAAATTTCACAGCATCTTGCCGCTCGGCGATATGTGGAGCGTGTGCTGTTAGAGTAAATGGTCACTCATATCTAGCCTGTGATACAAAGATGAATGAGCTTTTGGCTGAGTATGATAACCCAGAGAGTATAAAAATTTCTCCACTTGGAAATTTCAGGGTTATATCTGATCTTATGGTTGATTGGGAGCCAAGTATCGAAAATTTACGCAAGATTAGGCCTAGTATCACTGCTAAGTCAGAATTTAGTGCAGAAAAAGGCTGTAAGCAAAGTCAAAAAGAGTATGAAAAAGTAGCACTTGAATGGGACTGCATACTTTGCGGTGCGTGCGCTAGCGAGTGTAATAAACTTGAAGCTGATGCGAGTGATTATATGCAGCCATTTGTATTTGTTCATGCTTATAGGGCGGCATTTGACTCACGTAGCAAAGATCCTATGCCACATCTAAAACCAGCTATCGATAATGGCCTTTGGATGTGTGTAAAATGCCAAGAGTGCGCTGATCGCTGTCCAAAAGGTATAAGCGCATGCAAGGATATAACTGATCTTCGCATTATGGCTATACAAAAAGGCTTTGATGATGGCATGGGACCAGATCACGCTGAGGCGTTCTTAACTGATCTAGTTGATGGCTCAGGTAGACTAAATGAGATCAAGCTTGCACTTCGCTCTGAGGGAGTGTTTAGAAATATGGGCAAAATGGATATCGCTGCAAATTTAATGCTCGCAGGTAAGATGAATCCACTTCATATTTTCGGCGAAGAGGACATAGAAGGACATGATGATCTAGTAAAAATGATAAATGCGGCTCGAAAAGCTGCTAGTAAGGAGTAATTATGCAAAACGAATTCGCTTTTTTTCCAGGATGCGTACTCTCTCAAGCAGCTAAAGAGGCTAAGATGTCGCTTGAGGCTATCGCTCCGATACTTGGCTGGAAGCTTCACGAGATAAGGGGCTGGAGCTGCTGTGGTGCCCAACAAGCACAAGACGTAGATCCTATCGCTACGCTTGTAGCAAATGCTAGAAACATAGCGCTTGCAGAGCAGATGAATATGCCGATGCTTACGACATGTTCAACTTGTATGCTAACTCTAACAAGAGCAAAAAGCACGCTTGATAAGGGCGCAAAAGATCGTATCAATACATTTTTAGCTGAAGGTAATATGAAATATAATGGCTCAACCGAGATCACAAGTCTTCTTTGGGTGCTTTATCAAAACGTAGAAACGCTAAGAGCAAAGGTTGTTAAGCCACTTAGCGGACTAAAAGTGGCACTATTTTACGGTTGTCACAGCCTAAGACCTGAAAAAGATCTGCACAATAGAGAAAGTTCAGTCAATCCAAAGAGCTTTGAAACCGTCGTAAGCGCACTTGGCGCTACTATTGTACCATTTGAAAAGAGGCTTGACTGCTGCGGCTTCCACGCTAGCTACCCAGCTGGCACATCTGTAAGAAAAATGTCAAGCCAAATCGTAAATAATGCCGATGAAAACGGCGCTGACGTAGTTGTCACACCATGCCCACTTTGTCAAATGCAACTTGACATCTACCAAGAGAGATACCAAGATGAGAACCACTCAAACGTGAGAAAACCTATCATCCACCTATCTCAGCTTGTAGGTCTTGCACTTGGACTATCTGTTGAAGATCTTGGACTTGATCTAAACATCATCGACGCTACCAAGATAGCGTAAAATTTATCCCACGTCTTTTGGCGTGGGAAATTTAGCTTACACAATTAAATTTTTTACCGTAATAAAGATAATAAATATAGGAAATTAAATTTATAGAAGTAGATTAAAGCCCAAAATTTCTCTTGGGCTTTATAAATTTAGATAGCTTTTAGCATAACTTTCGTTAGTAGCTCTGAAAATTTAGCAGGATTTTCTAGGCTCATGCCCTCATTTAGCCTTGCCATATCAAGAAGCAAAGGTGCGATGTCGTAAATCATAACCTCATTCTTTTCTAGTTTTGCAAAAATTTCATGATCAGCGTTGATCTCCAAGATCGGTTTAACTTTTGGAGCGTTTGCGCCTTGACCCATCTGTTTTAGCATCTCTTGCATAGCGTAATCAGGATCGTTTTTGTCATAAATTAGCACCGCAGCCGAGCTTGATAGTCTTGAGCTTAGTCTTACATCCTTTACCTCGTCTTTTAAAATTTCTTTCATTTTAACAAGCGTATTTGCAACCTTGCTCTCATCAACCTTCTCATCGCTTTTGATCTCGTCATTTATATCAGCGTGTGAGACTGATTTTAGAGGTGTTTTGTCAAATTCATTGACCATTGGCATTACGATCGTATCGATCTCTTCATCCATAATAAGCACTTCGATGTCGTTTTTCTTAAAGCTTTCTAGAAGCGGCGAATTTCTTAGCATATTTTCATTATTACCGCTGATATAATAGATCGATTTTTGATCCTCTTTCATTGCCTCTTTGTACTCTTTTAGGCTGATTAGTCCATCTCTTTTTGAGCTTTTAAATAGACAAAGATCTAAAATTTGCTCTTTTTCAGCGTTAAATCCGTAAAGTCCTTCTTTTAGAACCTTGCCAAATAGTTTGTAAAATTTTATGTATTTTTCGCGGTCGTTATCTTTTAGCTTTGCAAGCTCGCTTAAAATTTTCTTCACGCTTTGCTCTTTGACGCTTCTCATGATCGCATTTTCTTGCAAAATTTCACGGCTAACGTTTAGTGGCAAGTCCTCAACATCGATCACACCTTTGATAAATCTTAAATATGGAGGCAAAAGCTCTTTTGCATCATCAGTTATGAAAACCCTTTTTACATAAAGCTTTACGCCACTTTGATAATCAACTCTAAAGAGATCAAACGGCTCTGTACTTGGCACATAAAATAGCGTTGAATACTCGATCTTGCCCTCGGCCTTTGTGTGGATATAAAGAAGAGGATCACTGCTATCGTGAGAAATTTGCTTATAAAAGTCGTTGTAGTCTTGCTCTTTTAGGCTGGCTTTATTTAGTCTCCAAAGCGCATTTGCCTTGTTTATTTGCTCGTTTTTAGTCTCATAAGTGCCCTCTTTTTCGCCTTCTTTTGGAGCGACATAGCTTTGTTTATCCATAAATATAGGATAAGGAATGTGATTTGAATACTTCTTGACTATCTCTTCTATACGCCAAGAATTTGCAAACTCATCGTCATTTAAATGTAAGATGATGTTCGTTCCAAAGCTCTCTTTTTGGGCATCTTCGATCTCATAGCTTTTTGCATCAGATATCCATTTATAGGCTTTGTCGCTAAGTGCTCGTCTGCTTATGACCTCGATCTTGTTTGCCACCATAAATGCTGAGTAAAAGCCAACACCAAACTGACCGATCAGCGAGCTATCTTTTTTGGCATCGCCACTTAAATTTTTTATAAAGCCTTTTGTGCCACTTCTTGCTATCGTGCCTAAATTTGCGATGAGCTCGTCCTTATCCATACCAATACCATTGTCGCTGATGGTTAAAGTCTTAGCTTTCTCATCTACTTTGATGTCTATCCTTGGAGTGTAGCTTAGACTTTTATACTTTTCATCAGTCAAGCAAAGGTAGTTTAGCTTGTCAAGAGCGTCGTTTGAGTTTGAGATGAGCTCTCTTAAAAATATCTCTTTGTTTGAGTAAAGAGAGTGGATCATCAAATTTAAAAGGTCATTGACCTCGGTTTGAAATTCAAATTTATCTGCCATTTTTCTTTTCCTTGTTTTAAAATTTTTGGCAGATTATAACACAAAGTGATAAAAATATACTTAACCTTGATAGCATTACTATCAAGGTTTTTAAATTAATTTTTTAAAATGATTTCAAAAAAGTTATAGTTTATGAATAAAATAATAATGATAATTTATTAATTGTTATTAATTATGCATTCTTGTATAAAGTTTATTTAAAATAGTGCTATAATCAAGGCGAAAATTTTTAGAAAAAAGGAGACAAAATGAATTTACGAAGCATTTTGGTAAAAGTTTCAGCAACGATTGCTACGGTTTTGGCGGTATCTATGACATGTTTTGTTGTATATACATCAAATATTTTAGAGCGCGAGATAAAAGATGGTGTGCTTACAACAGTAGAACAAAACGTCCAGCTTGCTATGAATACGGTTAAATTATTTGAAAAAGATAATGTAAGTAGTGCAGAGCTAATAATGAGTGTTTTTAAAGAGATGATCGGAAAAATTTCAACCAATCACCAGATGAGTAAGACTGGTAAATACGAAGCGATAGAACTAATATCTCAAAATGGTATTTTAAACAACAACTACGATATTCTGGATAAATTTAATAACGCTACAAAAGGTGGAATTTCAACTGTTTTTGCAAAATCAGGTGATAATTTTTTAAGAGTTAGCACATCAGTAACGCAAGCTGATGGTAGTAGAGCTGTTGGTACGATAATTGATAAAAATGGTCAAGCCTATAAAAATATCATGAATAAAGAGAGGTATATAGGTGTTGTAAATTTATTTGGACGCAACTATATGAGCATTTATGATCCTATTATTGAAAATAACGAGGTAATAGGAATTTTATTTGTTGGTTATGATCCTACCGAGGGATTGAACAATATGAAAAAGACTTTTTCTGAGATGAAACTTGGTAAGCATGGATATTTTTCTCTTTACAATACTAAAACTGGTAAATTTGACTTTCATCCAACCAAGGCAAATCAAGAGCTAAGTGGCGAGCTAAAAACTACTATGGATAATATTGTTAAAAAAGGAAAAGGTGTTGAGTCCATTATAATTGATGGGGTTGACTGCATAGTTGCTTTTGAGTCATTTGATAAACTAGACTGGATGGTTTTAGGCTCAGCTGTTACTGATGATTTTTTAACACCATTAAAAGTAGTTAGTAAAAATTTCATCATAGCAAGTATCATAGTTACCTTGCTTTTGATAGCTGTTTCGATGTTCTTGCTTAAGAAGATGGTTGCAAATCCTATTGATAGACTAGGAACAAATTTAAATGCGATAACATCTGATTTTACAATTAAAATTCCTATTTATGGTAAAGACGAGATAGCTAAAATAAGTAAAGATATAAATGATTTTATTGAAAGAATAAGAGTGTTAATAAGTGATACAAAGCACCTTTCAAGTGAAAATAGCTCCGTTGCAAATGAGCTTAGTTCTACATCTCTTCAGACAGGTAAACGTGTAGAAAAATCAACTGAAATAGTAGAAGAGACAAATCAAAGATGTAAAGTAATGCAAGAAAATATGAAAGAATCTTTAGCGGTAGCTCAAGCTGGTAAAGATGACCTTCAAAAGGCAAGCACGCATATAAAAACGGCAACTGAAGCCATAAGATCGCTATCGGTACAGATTATTGACTCTGCTAATGTTGAAAATCAAATGGCTGATAAGATCAATCAGCTTAGCCGTGATGCCGAGCAGGTAAAATCAGTCCTTGTTGTTATCAATGATATAGCTGATCAAACAAATTTACTTGCACTTAACGCAGCTATTGAGGCTGCAAGAGCAGGTGAGCATGGACGAGGCTTTGCCGTTGTTGCTGATGAAGTTAGACAGCTAGCTGAGAGGACTCAAAAGAGTTTAACTGAGATAAATGCAACTATCAATGTCATCGTTCAAGCGATCAATGATAGCAGTGAGCAAATGGGTATCAATTCTAAACAGATCCAAGAGTTAACTCACGTGGCAAGCGACGTTGAAAAAACTATAAATGTTATGAGTGAGACAATGAATAATGCCATAGTAATGTCTGATAAGACTATGCAAGACTACATCTCAACTGGCAAAAATGTAAATGAGATCATGGAAGGCATCTCAAATATCAACCAAATTTCATCTGAAAATGCTAGAAGTGTCGAAGAGATAGCTTCAGCAGCAGAACATCTAAACAAGATGACAGATGCATTAAATTCAAAACTTAGTGTCTTTAGGACTTGAAAGCTTACCTCTTAAGCTAATATTTTTAGGTCTAGCTCCCGCTAGACCTTTTTAAATTTATTGATAAAAATTTCTAGTATAAAGTCAAATTTTTATAGATAATGATATAGAGCAGGAGGGGCTTTGTAAATTTGCAAAGCCAAATTTATTTTCTATTTTTGTCTAGGACTTTTTGCATACTCTCTCTAGTCGCCTCTAGCCAGTTGTCTTTTGAAGTATCGACTAAATCAAGGCAAAAGAGCTTGATATCCGCTTTTTTAAAGCTAAATTCTTTCACTTTCATAGCATCGCTTCCTACGATTACGATAGGTTGAACCTTTAAATTTAGCTTTTCTACAAGCATTTTAGCTCCACCTTTAAATGGTAAAAGCTTGTTAGTTTGCGATCTTGTTCCTTCTGGAAAAATAGCCAAAACACGACCGTTTTCAACTCTATCTTTAGCTTCTTTTAAAAGTTTTATTAAAGAGTGCTTATTCTCACGCTCAACTGCTATCATTTTTGGCAGGCTCAAAATTTTACCAATTATAGGAATTTTGCCGATTTGTGCCTTTGCTATCCAGCAAAGATTTTTTGGATGAACCTCTTCAAGTACAATAATGTCAAGCATACTTTGATGGTTTATGAGTAAGATATTTGCCTCATCACTAAAATTACCTATCACTTCAAGTTTATATCCACCAAAAAACCTTTGTGATCTTCCCCAAAATTTTCTTATGGCTCTATTTTTATCATTAAATAGCCACATAAAAAAGACGACTAGAACAACGCTGATAACAAACTCAATAGCAAAAAATAAAGCTCTAATTTTTGACAAGATTATCCTTTTTTACCCAGCCAATCTTACCATCAGCAAATAAAATTTTTGAGTAGTCACCTTTTGTATCTAAAATTTCTACATTTTCATTTTTACGGGATGTGTAAAAGATGGTTGAGTTTTTTGTAGGCAAGATCGAAACGCTAATATCTGGTTTTAGAACAGCCTTACCAAAAGGGTTGTAGGTATAAATTCCAAGTGCTATAAAAATGGTTGCTACGAAAAAGTAGCTAAGCCTTCTGCGCCAAATAGCTAATAATATAAAAATTACCACGCAAGAGTAGATCATGACATCTTTATAGGTGCTAAATTCACTTTGTTTTGGGTTTAGTCCGATCTGTGTGCTGACATCGTCATCTTCAACACTCACCGGTAAAGAAAAACTTTCAAATTTAGCCTTTTTTAGGTTGTAGTAGTTAAAGTCAAGCGATTTTTTATTTGGCTTAAATACTGCAAAATAATATGCACTTTGTGAGTTAAAGTCGCCATTTATCGTATCTACGCCTTGCTTTAATATCGTTTTATTTTCAATATTAAAGGCGCTTAGATCGACATTGTTGCCGTAAATTTCAACGACCATGATGTTATTTATATCATCAAATTTTGTTGTCTTAAATTTCTTTACCTCAAGGTTGTCAGCGACGATATGGTTGTAGTTTTCGTCACTTCTAAGCTCTTTTAGCTTTGGTAAAAAGATATTTATACTTGAGCTTTGATAGTTTTCGCCATTTCTTTTTAGGGTTAAGCTAACTTTTAAAGTCTTTGCATCAATGCTTGTTGCCTCAAGATAAAAAGTACCTACATATTTGTTGTCTTCACTTTTTACCCATTGAAAATTTTTCTTATTTAGCCATTTTATATTTGTTTCATCAAGCTGTGTCTCAAACTCAAACTCAAAGTCGTTTTGTGTATCAGCCACTATCTCAACACTAAAAATTTCTCCTATAACAACATTTTTTGGTACATTTGTGGCTTTTAAAAGAAGCTCTTTTACTTTGATCTTATCATATACTTGATTGTCTGGGACGCTAATATCTGGCTCGTTTGTTGGCACGATGTTTCGCATCTGCTCTGGAGTGATACGCTCTGGCTGTGGTGATACAAATTTTCTTGAAAAATCTTGTTCTTTTGGCGGTTTTTGAGTTTTTGGATTTGAAGTAGGGCTATTTACAAATTTATCCTCCCTAGCTTCGTCCATCATGTCAAAAACGCTTACTTCATCGGTATTTGCAGCAAATAAATTTAGTACGAGTAGGGAGATAAAAAGAAAATGTTTTACCAAACTAGACCTTTTAGCATCTTCATACCATCATCTGTACCTAAAATTTTCTCACAAGCACGCTCAGGATGAGGCATGAGGCCAAATATTCTTTTGCCTTCATCGCAGATTCCAGCTATATTGTCGACCGAGCCATTAGGATTTATTTCGTTGCCTTTAGCATCACAGTATTTTAGTAGTACTTGATCGTTGTCGTAAAGGCTTTTTAGAGTGTTTTCATCAGTATAATAGTTGCCCTCGCCATGAGCGATAGGGATATTTACTACTTCGTTTTTGGCTAAATTTACTAAGAATTTATTGTTATTTGAGATTACCTTTAGGTGGTGATATTTTGAAACGAAATTTAAATTTTCATTTCTTCTCATTGCACCCTTTAAGAGCCCAAGCTCAAGCAGCATCTGAAAACCATTGCAAATTCCTAAGATATAGCCGCCTTTTTTTGCATGCTCTTTTACAGCCTGCATCGCTGGGCTAAATTTAGCTATCGCAGCTGTTCTTAGATAATCTCCATAGCTAAAACCGCCTGGAAGTACGACTAGATCAGCATCAATCTTATCTTCTTTGTGCCAAATGATCTGTGTTTGGCATCCAAGTAATTTAAATGCGTGAGCTGTGTCTTCTTCGCAGTTTGTGCCGGGAAAAAGTATGATCACTACTTTCATAGCATGATCTCGTAGTCTTCGATGACGGTGTTTGCTAGAAGCTCTTCACACATCACTTTTAGCTGCTCTTTTGCTTTGTTTTTATCGCTCTCATCGATGTCTAAAACGATTTGTTTGCCTATCCTGACATTTGAAACACCGCTAAATCCAAGCGAATTTAAAGCATGCTCCACTGCTTTGCCAGCAGGGTCAAGGACCCCGCTTCTTAATGCTATATTTACAACAGCTTTCATCTTTGTCCTTAAGAAAGAATTCTTCTTAAAACTTCTTCGTAAGCGACTTTTACGCTACCAAGGTCTTGTCTAAATCTATCTTTATCAAGTTTTTCATTAGTTTTAGCATCCCAGAATCTACAACTATCAGGGCTTATCTCATCAGCTAGAATGATATTGCCGTCTTTGTCGATACCAAATTCTATTTTAAAATCAACTAGTTTTAGATCTCTTTCGGCAAAAAATTTAAATAATATAGAGTTAATCTCTCTTGCTGTATGTCTTAGAGTTTGAAGATCTTTTTCGCTCTTTACTAATCCCATAATGATACAGTGCTCATCTGTTACTAATGGATCGTGCAAATCGTCGTTTTTGTAGTAAAACTCAACAAGTGTAAAAGGTAAAACTGTGCCTTCTTTTATGCCAAGTCTTTTGCTAAGTGAACCAGTTGCGATATTTCTAACAACAACTTCAAGAGGTATGATCTCACATTTTTTGACTACTTGCTCAGTGTCGCTGATAGTCTCAACTAAGTCAGTCACGATGCCTTTACTCTCCAAAAGCTTAAAAAGCTGTGTTGAAATTTTATTATTTAATGCGCCTTTTCCAGCTTCGTTGCCTCTTTTTTGAGCATCAAATGCTGTTAGATCGTCTTTAAATTCAGCCACAAGCAGATTTGCATCGTCTGTGGCATACATTTTTTTACCTTTTCCCTCGTAAATAAGCTCTCTTTTTTGCATGGAGATCTCCTTCTAATTTATTGTTTTATTTTTAAAATTTTGATCGTATCAATTGCCGTTTTTAACTGAATGTCTTCATCGACTTTTTTTTGCGTGATTATCTTTTTATCATCTTTTGCTTCAGTTTTATTGCCCTCGCTTGTAGGATTTATCTTGCTTAGCTCGCTTTTTAGGTGCGCTTTTAGCTCACTTTCTTTGATGCTAAACGCACTATCGTCGCTTTGTGGCACTTTACCAGGATGCACGACTACATCAGGTGTTACGCCAACTGCTTGGATAGTTCTGCCACTTGGCAAGTAGTATCTTGCAATAGTTAGCCTTAATGCTTCGGTATCGTCTATTGGAAGGATCACTTGGACGCTTCCTTTGCCAAAGGTATTTTCGCCAATTATTACAGCACGTTTATGATCTTGAAGTGAGCCACTTACGATCTCACTAGCACTAGCACTTCCGCCATTTACCAGTGCAACAAGCGGTAGTTTTGAAAGAGTTTTACTAGCACTTGCTTTATACTCTACATTCTCAGATGCGTCGCGACCTTTTTGAGAGACGATGACGCCGTTATCTACAAAAAGATCAACTAGATCAACAGCTTGATTTAAAAGTCCGCCAGGATTGTTTCTAAGATCAAGTATGATGCCACTTGCTTTTGGATACTCTTTGATCGCTTCTTTTACCTTTGTAACAACATTTTTGTCAAAATTTGTAACACGCACGTAAAGAATGTTGTCATTTTCTATCATTTTTGCATAGACAGACTCAACCTTTATTAGATCTCTTATAATCTTTACATCAAATGGTTTCTGCTCACCTTTTCGCAAAATTGTGATAGTTATTGGAGTTTTTGGCTTGCCGCGCATTTTATTTACAGCTTCATCTATCGTTGTACCGATAGTTGAGTTGCCATCTATTCTTAAGATGATGTCACCCGATTTTATACCTGCTTTATCAGCTGGGGTATCTTCTATCGGTGAGATAACGGTTAGTGCGCTATCTTTCATACCAACCGTTATGCCAAGGCCACCAAATTCTCCGCTTGTTTGCACCTGCATATCTTTGTAGGCTTTTTCATTTAAAAAGCTTGAGTGGGCATCTAAATTTTGCATTAAACCAGCAATGGCTTTATCGATGATCTCTTTAAATTTAATGTCATCAACATAGTATTTTTCAACGGTTGAAATTGTTTTTGTAAGCTTTGAAAGTGCTTCAAGCTTCGCATTTGCTTCGTCTTCACTCTTTGCAAAAAGTGCATTTACTGCTACGCTTGAGATAAGCAAAGCACCTGTAATTTTTAGTGCAAAAAATCTACTAAATTTATTCAAAATTTCTCCTATAATTTTTGAATCAATTCTATTAGCTTTTGGCTAAAAAAAGTATAAATTTAAGCTTATATTTTTGCTTTTAGATAGTTTTTGATACAAATTTATAACAGCAAATTTTAGCAATTAAATAAAAAGAGTGACAAGCATTATAAAAATACTTGACAATATAAGACTAAAGTTATATAATGGCGACCATATAAAATAATCCAAGGAGATTTAATGGCTGATATAACAGAAAATTTAACAGCTCAGATGCAAGAAACTCTTGAAAAAGGTATTAGTTTAGCGATATTTTCTAAAAATCCGCAAGTTGTTCCGCTTCATATTTTTTGGGCATTACTTGCAGATAGCAATTCCATTTTAAACCAAGTGTTTAATAAAATGAATGTAAGTAAAGACGCTGTCGAGCTTGAAGTAAAAAGTAAAATTTCTTCACTTCCAAGTAGCTCAAACGTTACAAAAGATAACGTTTCAGTTTCAAGAGAGCTTATAAACTCTCTTGAAAATGCAAAAGCCTTAATGGTGAGCATGGGCGATAGTTATATAGCTGTTGATACATGGATCATCTCATCTCTTGAGCTTAGTGAGATCAAGCAAATTTTAAGCAAATTTTGCGACATTTTGGAGATCAAAAAGAACCTTGAAAGTATAAGAGGTGGTAAAAAGATAGATAGCCAAACTGGCGATGATACTCTTGATAGCTTAGAGAAATTTGGTATCGATCTAACGCAAAAAGCGCTAAATAAAGAGCTTGATCCAGTCATCGGCCGTGATGAAGAGATCACTAGGATGATGCAAATTTTAATAAGAAAGAGCAAAAACAACCCTATCTTGCTTGGTGAGCCAGGTGTTGGTAAAACTGCTATCGTTGAGGGGTTAGCTCAAAAGATAGTTGCTCGCGATGTGCCAACAAGCCTTGCTAACAAGCGTGTCATCGCGCTTGATATGAGCGCAGTTGTAGCTGGTGCAAAGTATAGAGGCGAGTTTGAAGATAGGCTAAAAGCTGTCATTGACGAGGTCAAAAAAGCTGGAAATATAATACTTTTTATAGATGAGATTCACACGATAGTAGGAGCTGGTGCGAGCGAGGGCGGAATGGACGCTGCAAATATCCTAAAACCAGCTCTTGCACGTGGCGAGCTTCACGCTGTTGGTGCGACGACATTAAAAGAGTATAGAAAGTACTTTGAAAAAGATGCAGCACTTCAAAGACGTTTTCAACCAATAGACGTTAAAGAGCCAAGCGTAAATGAGGCACTTCAAATTTTACGTGGTATAAAAGAGCGTCTTGAAGTTCATCACGGCATCACAATAACAGATAGCGCGCTAGTTGCCGCAGCAAGGTTAAGTGACCGCTACATAGCAAATCGTTTCTTACCAGATAAGGCGATCGACCTTATAGACGAGGCAGCAGCTGAGCTTAAGATGCAAATAGAGAGCGAGCCATACGAGCTTTCAAAGATAAAACGCGAGATCGTAACGCTTCAAGTAGAAAAAGAAGCTCTAAAGATGGAGGATGCGGATAAAAATAAAGAAAGACTTGGCGAGATCGAAAAAGAGATAGCTGACCTAAACGAGAAAAAGCTAGCGCTTGATACAAAATTTGAAAACGAAAAGGCAGTTTTCGGCGGAATTTCAAAAGCTACAAAAGAGATCGATAACTTAAAATCACAAGCTGAGATAGCTAAAAGAAATGGTGACCTTCAAAAGGCTGCCGAGATAGAATATGGCAAGATAGCAGATGCTAAAAAGCACAAACACGAGCTTGAAGAAAAATGGGAGAGCATGAAAAAAGAGGGCGTGCTTCTTAAAAATCAAGTCGATGAAGAGCTTGTAGCTGAAATTTTGAGCAAATGGACTGGAATTTCAGTCAAGAAGATGCTAACAAGCGAAAAAGAGAAGTATCTGTGCATCGAAGAGCATCTAAGAGAGAGCGTTGTCGGTCAAGATGACGCACTACACGCACTTGCACGTGCTGTAAAAAGAAACAAAGCAGGGCTAAATGAAGGTCAAAGACCGATTGGTTCGTTTTTATTTCTTGGTCCAACAGGCGTTGGTAAAACTCAGTCAGCTAAGGCTTTGGCTAAATTTTTATTTGATGATGAGAAGGCACTTATCCGCTTTGATATGAGCGAATATATGGAAAAACATAGCGTGAGTAGGCTTCTTGGTGCGCCTCCAGGATATGTAGGCTACGATGAGGGCGGTCAGCTAACAGAGGCAGTTCGCAGAAGACCTTACTCAGTCATCCTTTTTGACGAGGTTGAAAAGGCCCATAAAGATGTATTTAACATACTTTTGGGAATTTTAGATGACGGACGTGCGACTGATAATAAAGGTGTAACGGTTGATTTTAAAAACACTATCATTATTTTAACTTCAAACATTGCTTCAAATTTCATCATGGAGCTAAAGGGCGAAGATCGTGATGTAGCTGTTAAAAACGAGCTTAAAAACTACTTTAAACCTGAGTTTTTAAATAGACTTGATGATACTATCATCTTTAATCCTCTAAATGAACAAGGACTAATCTCTATCGTTGAGATCATGTTTAAAGAGCTTGAAAAAACCCTTCATAACCGCGGTATCAAGGCAATTTTAAGCGAAGAAGCTAAGAAATTTATCGCAAAAGCTGGCTTTGACATAGTTTATGGCGCAAGGCCTCTTAGAAGAGCGCTTTATGAGCTGGTTGAAGACAAGATCGCTGATATGATCTTAAAAGATGAGCTTGAAAGTGGCGATGAGATCACCATTGATAGCGATGCTGAGAAGATCATCATTAAGAAAAAATAACTTCAAATTTACTTGGCAGGTTGAATCAACTTGCCAAGCTCTCATATAAAATTTATACAAAAAATATCTAAAAAATAGGGCGGTTTAGCTACTTAAAAATACGACTAAACGCCTAAAAATTTAGCAAGAGCAAAATAAAATATAGCTGATGAGATAGCAGCAGCAGGAAGCGTGATGAGCCAAGCAAGAATGATTGGTCTTACCATTTTCCAGTTTGCATTTTTATTTACGATGCCGATGCCTAAAACTGCACCTATTAGGATATGCGTCGAGCTAACTGGTATGCCAAGTTTTGTGGCTAGAAGTATGACGATACTTGAGGCAAGCTCGGCACTAAAGCCAGTTGTCGGTAAAATTTCAGCTAGTTTTGAGCCGATGGTGGTGATCACCTCTTTGCCTAAAAACCAAAGTCCGACGACAAGTGAGATGCCAAATGTTACCATTGCGATGCTAGGTATCGGCGAGCTTTCGTTTATAGAGCCAGTCTTTAGCACATCAAGCACAGCGGCAAATGGCCCAACTGCATTTGCAATATCGTTTGCTCCGTGTGAAAACGCAAAAGATGAAGCGGTAAAAATTTGAAACCATGAGAAAATTCTATTGATGCTCTTTTCGCTATCGTTTTTGCTCATGACGTTTATAATAGCAAGGCTTGCAAGATACGCTAGAGCCCCAATCACAAAGATGATCCAGACGGTTTGGATGATACTAAAGGCTAAATTTATATGCTCAAGCCCTTTAAAAAGCATCATTGATGAGATGACCATCGCGGCAAATCCAGCGATGATCGGGATATGCTTTTTCATCGCTTTAAAGGTATCTATCTCTTTTTCACTATCTTTCATAATGCGGATTTTTGAGCGATACTCGCTGTATTCAGTGGTTTCGATCTCGTCCTCATCGATAACTGCGATCTTTGAAAGAGTAGCTATCTGCTCCTCAGCCGGCTTTGTTTTTAGTGCTTTTATGAAGCTTTCTTTATATGCTTTTCTCTCAGCCTTTAGCGCTTTTAGATTCATTTTAAGTTCATGTGTTGGCTCAATAATCTTGCTTTTTACGTAGCCAAATATAATGTAAGACATCACGCCGCCAAGCAGTGGTGAGATAACCCAGCTAACGGCGATCCTGCCGATCTCACTCCAAGAAACCATGCTAAATGGTTCTGGATCTTTTATTATAAAACCCATAGCAAGTCCTGCACCAACGATGCCACCAACGATCGAGTGAGTGGTCGAGACTGGTAGACCTTTTTTAGACGCATAAAAGAGCCAAAGCCCAGAGCTAAGAAGGGCTGAGATCATGATAATGACAAATTTCATCGGGTTTAGATCGCTTGGAAATTTCACGATCTCGTTTCTAATCGTATTTGTAACCTCTGATCCTGCAAATATAGCACCGCTAAGCTCAAAAATGGCTGCGATGATGAGAGCTTGCTTAAGCGTAAGAGTCTTAGCGCCAACGCTTGTGCCAAAGCTGTTTGCAACGTCATTTCCACCGATATTAAAGGCCATAAAAAGACCAAACATGCCAGCGATCAAGAATAAAAAGTAGTTATTTGTCGGGATGTATTGATAGCCCCAAACGAAAAATCCAACGCTACAAATTGCAAAAATAACAAATGCCAATAAGTTATCTCGAAGCAATCAAGCCCCCTTATAAGGTTTTTGATAGGGATTATATCTTGAAAAATATTAAAGTTTTTAGAATTTTTCAACTTTAAATGATACTAAATTATCATATGCTAGAATCTGTAAAAATTTTTAAGGATAAATTTTGGTTATAGCGATCGATCTTGGCTCAAACACATTTCGCGTAGCGCTTGTCAAAAAAGAACAAAATGGCTTTAGTAATGAGCAAATTTATGAAAAGATAGTAGGAGCTGCTAGAGGACTAAATGAAAGTGGCAAGATAGCAGATGAGTCCAAAAATAGGCTCTTTGAAGCGATAACGGAGGCTAAAAGTAAATTTGATTTTTCTAAATTTAAGTGTATTGCAGTCGCAACTGAGGCTTTTAGGGTAGCGTCAAATAGCGAGGAAATTTTTAGCGAGATAAGAGAGAAATTTGGCATAAATTTTCATATCATCAGTGGCAAAGCTGAAGCAAAACTTACATTTTTGGGTGTTCAAAATGCTTTTAAAAAGCTTGGAATAAATGAAAATTTTAGCGTCATTGACATCGGTGGAGCAAGCTCAGAGATCGGTGAAGATGGAAATTTTATGAGTTTTAAATTTGGCATTATTACATTTTTTGAGAAATTTAAAACACTTGATTTAATGCAAGCAAATGCAAAAATTTATACAAAAGATGCAAGAGAATTTTTAAATAGCTTAAAAAATAAATTTATCGTGCTGACTTCTGGTGTACCAACTACTATCGCAGCGTTACGACTTGGACTTAACTACGAGAACTATGATCCAAAAAAAGTAAGCGGATATGAGCTTAGAGATGATGATCTTGCTTGGTTTGTGGATGAGCTTTTAAAGATGGACGATAAGAGCGCTAATGTGGCGGTTGGAAGAAACAGAAAGTATCCGCTCATCGCTGGAACGCTGCTTTTAGAGGAGCTTTTAATCGGGCAAGAAGCAAAATTTTTAGTTATTGACGATGGGCTTAGAGAGGGTGTTGGGGTGGCTTATCTGCAAGGAAAATTTCAAGAAATTATCACAAATTTTTAGTTAATATTTCAAAAATTTAAAGGAGAGGAAATGAGTATAAGAGAGCAAATTTTAGCTGATATAAAAGAGGCTATGAAGGCAAAAGATGAGTTTAAAAGAGATACTTTAAGAACGCTAAATGCAGCACTTAAGCAGGTCGAAGTCGATCAAAGGATCGAAATGACTGATGAAGTGGTACTTCCACTACTTCAAAAGGAGATCAAAAAGAGGGCTGACTCGGTTGAGCTTTATATAAAAGGTGCTAGAGAGGATTTGGCTAAAAAAGAGCAGGGCGAGATTGAGCTTATTAAGGCATATTTGCCAGCACAACTAAGCGATGAAGAGCTTAAAGAAAAAATAAAAAAGATTATTGAAAGAGTTGGTAAAAATTTAGGCGATGTAATGAAAATAGCAAAAGATGAGATCGGAGCAAGTGCTGAAGCAAAACGCATAAGTATGATTGCAAAAGAGCTTTTGGCTTAAAATCTACAATCTTATAAAACTTCTAATTTTGAAAACTTACTTCTAAATGTTGTGTAAGTTTTCAAAAAATCAAATATGAATATGTTAAAAGGTAAAATACAAGCTTTTTTATATATTTGTATTGAAAACTATAATTTTCAAATTGTTATTTTAATTTTCTTATTTTTTCTTTTAAATGAATTTAAATATTAATTTATAGGCTTATTTTGGATTTTATCTTTTGTATAATTTTAATTTATCCATTAAATTTAATGTAAAAACATTTGTAAAAAATCAGTTAAAATTTTACAATTTTCAACAATAATTGTGGTAGAAAATTTAGCTACCCTATTTTTTAAATTTAACTATTAGAAAAGTATGCGGATATCCAGTGTGTAGTTTTTAGGCATAAAGATCGGCGAGTCTAAAATTTCAAGCAAGCCATCATCAAATGAGAGAAATTCCACTACTCTTTTGCGCCTATTATCAGTTTTTATGCTCATATCGGCTAGGTGCACTACCTTTACGATCTGCATTTTATCTGCCGTCCATTCAGAAAAAGCTAGAAATTTAGAGTCCTCTGAAAACAAAAAGCAAGCAGTCGCCCTTTCACTAAGTAAAATTTGAAGTGCATCGTCATCTTTAACTAAATTTTGATCAAAATTTGATAGTCTTTTTTCGTGGTTTGAAGGCTCATTTTTTAATTTTAGACAGTACTTGCTTATAAAAAGTCGTAGCTCGCCAAGGGTTGGAGCGCCCATAGCTACCTCACAGCCTTCAAATTTGGCGCTAAATTTGCCATCACTGCTACACGCATTTGCCTCATAGTCCCAAGCCGAGCTCATAAATTTACCTATTAAATTTGCCTGCCATGGCTTTGTAGATATTTAGCTCGTCTTGTAAAAGCGTGTATTTTGCTTTTAATAGCCCTATTTTAGCCTCTAGCTCGCTGTTTTTAGCCTCCAAAAACTGCTTTAGCTCGACTTTGCCGTAGGAGTATTTTAGCTCGTAAATTTTTGAAATTTCCTCGTAGTTTTTTATCTGTTCTTGGTAGTTAACAAGTAGCGCTTCGTCGTTTAGGTAGCCTTTATAAAATGCATCTATCTCGTTTAATGCGCTATTTAGAGTGCTTATGTAGTTTAGCTTTGCAAGCTCGAAATTTGCCTCGCTAACCTTTAAATTTGACTTTAGTTTTTGGTAGTTTAAAAATGGTAAATTTAAAGCGATGTTGCCATTTAGAAATTTAAGGCTAAATGCGCCCTCTTTTGTGCTTGAACTACTTTTGATGCTAGCTCCTAGCGTGATGCTTGGATAAAAATCTTTTTGACTAGCTTTATAGTTTAGGATACCCTCTTCTATACGATAAATAGCTGCTCTTAGGTCCGTGCGATTTGCTATGGCGCTTGTTGGCACATCTAGATCAACGCCCACACTTTTTACAGGGCTTAGCGTGAGTCCTTCAAATTTAAGCTCAAATTCTGGCCTCTCATTTAGCAAAATCCTAAGTGTTTTTTTAGCGCTCACTAGCTCTTTTTTGGCACTTTCTATCTTATTTTGAGCGCTTAGTTGCTGTGAGTTTATCTGTTTTGGGCTTAGTGCTTCCTCTTTGCCAAGCTCAAATTTAAGCCCAACTATCTCATTTAGCTTGTTATAAATTTCTAAAATTTGTTCATAAGTTTTGATGCTCTCGTTTAGATATAAAATTTGAAAATAAGCGTCTGCCACGGAGTTTATCACGCTTAGTTTGCTAGCTTCCAGATCAAATTTAGTTGCTTTTGTCTCAAACATCGCTGCATCTTTGCTATTTGCTAGCTTTTGCCAAAGATCAAGCTCGTGGCTAAGCCCTATGCTTGAGCCAAAGCTTCTACTAGAAGCGCCGCCCTCTTTTATGTTTTTACTGCTTGAGGCCTCGATGCCAGCGCTAAAGCTTGGGATGAGATTTGCTTCTAAAACGCCAGCTTGGGCGAGCGCTTTATTTATATTTATAGCAGCTTTTGCAAGGTCGGTGTTATTTTTAAGCGCAAGCTCTACAAGCTCATCAAGGTAGCTTTGATGATACTCTTTCCACCAAGAAGTGTTTAAATTTAGCTCCCTGCTGGCATTATCTTCAAGTAAAATTTTCTTGTAATTTTCATCTATGCTTTTAACAGCGCATCCGCTTAAAACAAACACTAAAGCTAAGCTTAAAAATTTCATATTACTCCCTTGAAAGCGCATCTATTGGGTTTAGTTTTGAGGCGTTTTTGGCAGGCATGTAGCCAAAGATGATGCCAATAGCCATCGATGTGACAAGTGCAAGCACGATCGAGCCGTTTGAAAAGATCATGCTAAAGCCATCTAAAAAGTTATTAAATATGTAGCCGATCGCATAGGAAAAGGCTATGCCGATAGCTCCGCCGATAAGGCATAGTAGCACCGCCTCTATCAAAAACTGCTGCAAGATGTTGCTCTGCCTAGCTCCGATTGCCATTTTGATGCCTATCTCTTTGGTGCGCTCTGTAACTGAAACTAGCATGATATTCATCACGCCTATGCCACCAACTACGAGTGAGACGACGGCGATACTTGAGATGAGAAGGCGCATGGTTGAGATTGTCTCTTCGATAGTTTGCTTGATGCTATCAGAATTCCTTGTAAAGAAGTCTTTTTTGCCGTGTTTTATCGTTAAAAGATCGGTTAGGCTCTTTTCTGCAATTTGAGCATTTACACTTTCATTTACTTTTACGGTTATTGAGCTAATAAATTTATCGCCCGTTATCTTGTTTATCACAGTCGTATATGGAGCATAAATTTTAAGCGAGCTAGCATCGCCGACTTTAAATTCATCTTTTTGCAAAACGCCTATAATGCGAAGTGGCTTTTTGTTAAAAAGAATGATCTTGCCGATAGGGTCTTCGTTTTTAAATATACTGTTTTTGGTATTTTGATCTATTAGTGTAACAGAATCTGAGTTTAAAACCTCGTCCTCATCGTAAATTCTCCCCTTTTCTAGCTTTAGTCCATTTACATCAAAGCTCCCTACTCCACCGCCTTTTAATGTCGCTGTTAAGGAGATATTTTCATATGTTAGTACGCCTGAAGTACTTGTGTTTGGAGTGACTGAGTCAAGAAATGACTGCTTTGAGAGCATATTTGCGTCACTTATAGAGAGCGTTTTTACCCTGCCCGAGAGCATGTCGCCAAAGCCTTTTCCTGGCATTATGTCGATCGTATTTGTGCCGATCTTTCTGATGCCAGCTAAAATTTGCTCCTGTGAGCCTTTGCCAAGAGCTACGACGCTAATGACTGCGGTGATGCCAATTATAATACCAAGCATAGTTAAAAGTGATCTTAGTTTGTGAGCTAGCATCGCATTTACCGACATTTTAAAGCTTTCAATTAGCTGATCTTTATAATAGGTAAATTTGCTTTTTTCTGGCTGAGTTTGCTTTTTGGCCTCAAAAATTTCACTATTTTTTACATTATCACTTACGATGTTGCCATCTTTTATCTCGATCACACGACTCGCGTACTCGGCGATCTTTGGATCGTGCGTAACGATGATGATAGTGTGACCTTTTTTATAAAGATCAACTAAAATTTCCATCACTCTAAGACCACTTTTGCTATCAAGCGCTCCTGTTGGCTCGTCAGCCAAGATGATCTCGCCGCCATTCATCAGTGCCCTTGCTATGGAGACCCTTTGCTGCTGTCCGCCTGAGAGTTTATTTGGTAAATTTTTAGCCTTTTCGCTAAGGCCAAGAGAGTCTAAGATCTCCATTCCTCTTTTTTCTCGGTCGCTCTTATTTGCCCCTGCGTAAATGCTAGGAAGTGCGACATTTTCAAGGGCGTTCATCGTGCTAAGAAGGTTATATCTTTGAAAGATAAAGCCAAATTTATCTCGCCTAAGCTTAGCAAGTGCGTCGCTATCAAATTTTGATATATCTTTGCCATCTAGCAGGTACTGCCCGCCACTTGGGCTATCAAGGCAGCCAAGGATGTTCATCAGGGTTGATTTGCCAGAGCCAGACTGACCGATAATGGCTATAAATTCGCCCTTTTTTATCTCTAAATTTATACCATGAAGAATTTCTATCTCATTATCGCCAAGCTTAAAGCTTTTTGTGATATTTTTTAGACTTATCACTTAAAACTTCTTATTTTCTTTTTCGATCATCTTGGCTATCTCGCTTGCCGAGCCTTGTGATGTGATGATCTCGTCGCCCTCGTTCACACCGCTAATGATCTGCGTATCGAGGTTGTCTTTTATGCCGGTTTTGACCGCTGTTTTTACCGCTTTGCCATCTTTTAAAACATAGACAAATGTGCCGTTTTCATCTCTTTTAATGCCGATACTTGGTACGATGATAGCGTCCTTTACATTTGCTATTAAAAGCTCATTTTGCGTGGTCATGCCTATTCTTAAAATTTTATCTTTATTTTCAACTATGCTTTGCGCGTAATAATAAACAGCTGAGTTGCTTGAAGTGCTTGAGCTTGTGGATTTGCTACTACTGCTAGAGCCGTAGCTACCATCGCTTAATGTCGTTAAGCCAGGGTCGATTGAGCTAACTGTCGTTTGAAATTTTTTTGTTGGCTCAGAGAGGATCGAGTATTCAACTGGTGTGCCGACTTTTATCTTTGTGATGTCGCCCTCAGCTATTTGCATCTTCATCTTGACATAGCTAAGATCTGCGATCTTTACGATAGTTGGCGTAGTTTGATTGGCATTTAAGGTCTGTCCCTCTTCGACCTGCACGCTTACTATTATTCCATCTCTTGGAGCGGTGATCTTTGTGTAGCCTAAATTTATCTTAGCTGTGCTTAGCTCGATATTTGTTTGCTTTATCTGAGCCTCGAGCTCCTTTATCTTGGCACTATTTGTGCTAAAAGTATTTTTTGCACTTTCAAATTCTTGTTTTGAAGTGGCATTTTTAGCAAAAAGTGCTTTTTCTCTATCAAACTGCGTTTTTGCAATGTTTAGAGCCACTTTTGCGCTTTCAAGCTGGGCTTTGTAGATAGCAAGCTGTGCTTCTTTATTGTCTATGCTATTTTGCTGGGTCGAGCTATCGATACTTGCGATCATATCGCCCTTTTTTACCTGATCTCCAAGCTTAACATAGAGCTTTTTTATCTGACCGCTCACCTGAGCACCCACATCAACTAGCTCTGTGGCGAAAATTTCTCCAGTCGCATCGACTTTTTTGCTAAATGAACCTTTCTTTGCCTTTTTGGTGATAAACTCCACCTTTTCATCTTTTATCTTAAAAAAATTATCATAGATAAAATATCCACCGATGCCTAAAATAAGCAGGATTATTAAAATTTTAGATTTTTTCATTGCTTCTCTTTGTAAAAAATTGGTAAATTCTACTTCACAAGAGTAAATACTCTTTAAGCATCCTCTTTTGCCATGCCAGCCTCTATCAAAAACCTACTTGGCTGGTAGGTCACCTTCTTTATCTTGTCGTATTTTGCGTAGCTAAGATATAGCTCGTCTTTTGCCCTAGTTACTGCTACGTAAAAGAGCCGCCTTTCTTCTTCTAGGCTGCCGCCCATGCTCATTAGCTTTAAATTTGGAAAACGGTTTTGTGCAAGATCGACGATAAAAACTTGGTCAAATTCAAGCCCTTTGCTCGCATGCACGCTAAGCAAGCTAACGCCCTGTCCTTCGCTCATCTCGTTGCTGCCAAGGGCTAAGAAGTTGTAAAATTTACTGATATCTTGATATTTTTTAGCTAGCTCGCTTAGCACCACACTCTTTGCCATTATGCGCTCTTTAACCTCTTCTTTAAGTGCCAGATCGACGTTACCGTTTTTTAGAGTTGCCCTTTTTGTGCTGAGATTTTCAACGATGAGAGAGTAAATTTTGCTAGTTTTTATCTCGTTTATCATCGTGGCTGGCTTTGAGATATTTCTCATGCCTCTTAAAAAGTTGTAAATTTCATATAAAAACTGCGCCCCACTCTCGCTTAGCTTTTGTAGTTTTAGCACTGGATGGCCTAGGAATTTATCACTAAAGCCAAGCTTAGAAAACCTTGAAACTTCGGCAAATTCGTCAAGATCGTCAAAAAGGCCAAGCTGGTAGTTTCGCCTTTTGTTTGATGAGATATTTACGCTCTCATCTGGCTCAACTATCCCTTTTATCAAATTTCCATGCCCAAGCTTAAGCAGCGCGTCAAAAATTTCTTTGCTAACTGCGCTTCCAACGCCTTTTGCGTATTCGCAGATGTGGATAAATGCCATTATATCTTTTGGATTGACATAAATTCCCATGATGTCGATGAGCGCCTTGATCTCACGGCTCTCAAAGAAGCTCACCCCGCCCTTTCGCTTTGAGCCAATACCTCGCTCTTTTAGCGCGACCTCGATGCCATCAGCTGATGAGTTATTTCTAAAAATTATGGCGATATTTTCTCTATTAAATGGCGAGAGCGAGATGATGTCAGCGATATTTTGATACTGATCAAAAAGCTCGTTATAGACAAGCAGCCTTGGAGGCTTAAAATTTCCCTCGCGGCTCACGGTTAGGTGCTTTTCATAAAGCCTTGGGTTATTGTTTATGACCTTATTTGCAAGGGCAAGTATGCTCGAGCTTGAGCGGTAATTTACGTTTAAGGCATAGATATTTGCATTTGGAAAGCGATCTTTAAATGAGCCAATGATCTCGATATTTGCGCCGTTAAATGCGTAGATGCTCTGGTCAAAATCGCCCACGCAAAATAGGCTCTTTGTCTTAAATGCGTCTATTAGGCTGCCTTGAAGCGTGTTTGTGTCTTGATACTCGTCGATCAAAATTTCATCATAAGCTAAATTTGCTCCATTTTTTAGCTCGTCGCGCATTTTTATGAGAAGATCGTTAAAATCAGCGTAGGCAAATTTAGCCTTCTCAGCTTCAAACTCCTCTAAGACATCTTCATAAATTTCAGCATAAACGCCCTGCTCTTCGCTCTTATCGCTTATCCATTTGCCAAAAGTAGTGCCTTGTTCGCTGTTTTGAAAGAGCGAGTAAAGATCGTATAGATAGGCTCCGCCGTAAGGTTTGACGTCGCTTAAATGGTAAAATTTACGCCTCTCAACAAGACTTTTTAAAAGCGTCTTTAGCTCGCTTGGCTGCTTTAGCGTGACGCCTTTATCAAGGCTTTTTAAAAGCGAAAATGAGACCGAGTGGAAGGTGCCTGCGGTGATTTTAGAGGTGATTTGTTTGTCAAAATACCTATTTAAGCGCTCTATCATTTCGCTCGCTGCTTTGTTGGTAAATGTAAGAAGCAAAATTTTCTCTGGCTTTACGCCTAAATTTAAAAGATGAGCGATGCGAGCGACAATCGTGCTAGTCTTGCCAGTGCCAGCTGAAGCGATGATGAGATTGTGTCCAAATGGCGCAGTTGCGGCGGTGTATTGTTCTTTGTTTAACCTAGATAAGGGCATTGTTTCCTCTTTTTTTAAAAGGTCTAATTATAGCTACTTAAACTTTAACAGCTATAATCACGCCGATGAAAAAGTTTAAATTTCTAAAATTCCTTGCCCTATTTTTGGCTCTATTAGTTGCTATTTTTTTGATATTTGATCAAATTTATCCACTAAATTTAGATGCACTCAAAAAAGACGAAGCCAAAATTTTGCTTGATAAAAATGGCGAGATCATAAATATGAAGCTTAGTAGCGACGGGATTTGGAGATTTTACGAGCAAAGCTTCCCAAGCTCGCTAAAACAATGCGTCGTACTCTTTGAGGATAGGTATTTTTACTACCATTTTGGAGTAAATTTTGCCTCCATTTTTAGAGCATTTTTTCACAACCTAAGAAGCGACAACCGCATAGGCGCGAGCACTATCACGATGCAAGTAGCCAGGATGCTTGAGCCAAGTGATAGGAGCTATAAAAATAAGATAAGAGAAATTTTTAGAGCATTTCAGCTTGAGCTTCATTTTAGCAAGGATGAAATTTTAAATTTTTATCTAAATTTAGCCCCATATGGCGGCAATATCGAGGGTGCAAAGGCGGCTAGTTTTTTTTATTTCGGCAAAGAGCTAAACGAGCTTAGCTACGCTCAGGCGGCACTTTTAAGCACAATCCCTAAAAATCCAAACAAAAATAGACTAGACCGCGTCTCAAACATAAATGCTCTAAAAAACAGAGTCATAAAAATGCTTTATAAGGCAAATTTGATCGATCTTAGCGCCTTTAAAAGAGCGCAGACAGAGCCATTTAAAAATGTAAGAGCAAAAGCTATCGTAACCGCGGAAGATTATGCAAATGTTGCCTTTAAAAACCAAATTTCAAAAGCGAGTTTGGATCTAAATTTGCAAAAAGATATGCTTAAAATTTTAAAAGATGCGATGTTTTTACTAAAGGCTAAAAATGCAAATAACGCAGCAGCTGTGGTCATTGATAATAAAAAAATGAGTGTCGTAGCCTTCATTGGTTCGCACGATGAGCGCGCGCGTGATGGCAAAAACTCAGCTCTAAATATGAAGCGAAACACCGGCAGCACATTAAAGCCTTTTATCTACTCACTTGCGCTTGATAGCGGGCTTATAACGCCAAATTCGCAGTTAATAGACACGCAAATTTATATAAAAGAGTATGCCCCAAAGAATTTTAGTAATGATTTTTTAGGTATCGTAAGCGCGAAAGATGCTCTAAATTTCAGCCTAAATATTCCGGTTATAAATTTAAACTTAAAACTAAAAGACAATTCGCTTTACGAACTACTTGAAAATGTAAATTTAGTAGATGAAGATAAAGAGTATTATGGAGCTTCTATAACGCTTGGAAGTGCTGAAATGAGCTTGCTTGATCTTGCTCATCTTTATACTATTTATGCAAATGACGGCATTTATAGGCCACTTGAGTTTGCAGGAAAAAACTACAAAAATGAAGAGAAAAATGTAACTCTAATCTCGCCTCAAAGTGCCTATTTAACTGCTAAAATGCTAAGCGAAGCCTCAAGATCATATCTAAAAAATGCTTGGCAGTACGCCAAAAATACGCCCAAAATAGCCTTTAAAACTGGTACAAGCGCAAACTCACGTGATCTTTATGCCATAGGCGTTGATGAAAATTACACGATTGCTATTTGGATTGGAAATTTTAATGCCAGTAAAACTGATAAATTAACAGGACTAAATGACGTATCAAAGAGCCTTTTTGATATGTTTAAGATAATCGCTCAAAAAGAGAAGTTAAGATTTATGAGTGAGCCAGATGGCATAGAAAAGCTGTCAACCTGCCTTGATGCCTTTAACTATGAAAAGTGCAAAAAAATGGCGCTTGATGATAGGATAAAGGGTGTAGATTTAAAAGATAAATGCGAAAGTTTAAGAGGCGAAGAGCTTGATTTTTTGGTTAAAAATGAGCTTTTGGATAAAGATGAGATACAAAAAAGTCCTTGTGCTGAAATTTTTAAAGATAAAAAGCCAGCTTTTGCCTATCCGTATGACGGTGAAGAGATAGTGACAGATGAAAATATTACACAAGTTATGGTAAAATGCTACGCGTTTTTAGGCGATGAAATTTACCTAAAAATAGATGATTTGAACTTTTCTAAGATAGAAAATGCAAGCGAAAAAAAGTTTGATCTAACTCTTGGCGAGCACAG
>CAUSCE010000020.1:0-34451 GCA_963530215.1 uncultured Campylobacter sp. | reverse complement strand
ACGAACCAAACGCCGCAAAGAGGCTTTATTTTAACGACTTTGCGTTTAAAAGCGCACTAAGCCTAAAAAAAGACTTCGCTAAAAATTTTAACAACACGGTTTTTTGCGAATTGCTTAAATTTAAAGATGAAATTTACTACACAAAAGAGATTGATTTCTTCCTTAACAAAAGGAAGATAGCGATCATTTGTGTGCCGTTTTCTGCGCCAGAGATCATCTTTTTAAAATTTAAAAAACTCCACGCAAGCTTAAAAGAGCTGGGTGTAAGTAAGCTTCAGATAATCAGCGTCGCAAACCAAGCTGAGCTTAGCCTTGAGGGCATAAAATGCGAAATTTTGCCATTTTCTAGGTGGAGTCTAGGTTTATAAATTTAAACCTTTATTTGATTATTGTTTTAAAAGCTTAAAGTAAAGAAGCTATAATCAAAAAAACTATGAAGGACGGACGTGAGAGCATTTATTGGGATTTTTATACTTATAGTAAGCCTATTTGGCTATGAGATAAATCACGAAAACTGGGCAAAATTTTATAAATTTATTGGTGAGGCAAATGGTATAAAATTTGAAGTGTATATGAACTATTTTAAAGATGAATTTGAAAATTTTAAGCAGAGCAAGAGCTTTAAAGTGCCAGCCAAGATAAGCGGACATATCTTTTTTGATGGTACAAAATACGACTACGAAAAAGGTAATCTTGAGCAAAATAGCAGTGAAATTTCATCGCTAAATGCTGTATCTGATAAGATAAATTTAGACGTTAAAAATGAAAATGGTGAGCTAAAGGGCAAAATAATCGTTAAAAACAAAGCCTATAATGCGACTATCAAAAAAGAAAAAGAGTATGAAATGCTAAATATTGGCATCCAAATGACCGAAGCAAATGGCACAAGATACGAAGCTATAATTAACGATATATTTGCCAAAGAATCGGCTAAAAAAAATAAAAATAAATTACTCTCGACACTTTATGACCTAAAAAGCGAGCGTAAAAAATGGCCAAATAACCAATTTGAAAGCCTAGATAACATCTACTATATAAATGACAAAATAAAAAGCATCTGCACCTATAAAAACAATAAAACTAGCTGCGATGTCGTCTTGCTTAAAACCAACAAAAAACTAAAGTTAAAGCAGATTTTTAAAGATATGAACGACCCTCATCTAAAAGCAATCCTCGCAACAGCAGGCGTTAGCGAAAATTTTGTACTTTCGCCGCTTGGGCTTACCTTTTTAAATGAGGAGCAAATTAGCGTGCCACTTGATGAGCTAAAACCTTACTTTAGCGATGAAATCGGACTTTAATGGCAAAAATTTGTGGCATAGATGAGGCTGGACGTGGGGCTTTAGCTGGGCCTTTAAGCGTAGCGGCCTGCGTGCTAAATAAAGAAATTTCAGGCTTAAACGACTCCAAAAAACTAACCGCAAAAAAGCGCGAGGAGCTTTTTAAAGAGATTATAAAAAGCTCAAATTTTCTCATCATCTACTTCTCAAATGCGCAAATAGACGAACTTGGGCTAAGCGAGTGCTTAAGACGAGCACTCAAACTTCTTAAGGCGCATTTTGAGGGTTTTGAGATCATTTATGATGGAAATTTAGACTACGGCGTTGGTATCACAACGATGATAAAAGCTGATAGCAAGGTCGCTGGGGTAAGCGCTGCTAGCATATTAGCAAAAGTTAGCCGCGATAGTTTAATGAAAGGCTGGGATAAAATTTACTCAAAGTATGGCTTTGCTGGGCACAAAGGATACGGCACAAAGGCTCATCTAGATGCCATTGCCAAGTTTGGCTATTCAAGCCTTCATAGAAAAAGCTTTGTAGTAAAGTCTTTTGAAAAATCTCTATTTGACTAAGATTAATTATCTAAGCATCAAATAGATGCCTAGATAAAGCCTTTTTTAATGGCAGCCACAACCACAACTACCACTACTTTTAATAGCATCAAATACAGCATCGTAGCTTGGCTCTTCTGTCACTTCAGGGACGATTTGTTTGTGTATTATTACGCCATCATTGATAACAAATACCGCTCTTGCAAGTAGTCCTTTTAGTGGGCCATCGCTCATTAAAACGCCATAGTTTTTAGCAAATTCTCCGTATCTAAAGTCACTTCCGACACGCAAATTTGCTATGCCTTCAGTCGTGCAAAATCTCCCCATCGCAAATGGCAAATCATTTGAGATGATGCTTAGTTTTACGCCATGTTTGCCAGCTACTTTTTCGTTAAATTTACGAGCCTCTGCTGCGCAAACGCCAGTATCAAGTGATGGCAAGCAAACAAGGACTTCTACGCCATTATTTCCGCCTACACTAAACTCGCTAAGATCTTGCGCTACGACTTTTGCTTCAAGCGCATAAGAGCCTACGAAGACCTCATTTCCACTTAAATTTACCTCACTACCTTTAAATTTTGTAGTTGCCATATTTATCTCCTTTATTATTTTTTTGCTTTTTTGAATGCTTGATCAAGATCTGCTATTAGATCATCAGCGTTTTCGATACCGATTGCTAAACGAAGCAAGTTTTGCTTTATACCAATCTTATCTAGCAACTCTTTTGGATACGCCTCGTGCGTCATCGTAGCAGGCCTGCAAATGAGACTTTCTACGCCACCAAGGCTCACTGCTAGATCAAAAATTTCTAGCGATTTTACAAATTTATTTACATCATATTTTTCATCGAGCTCAAATGAGATGAGAGCACCGATGTCGCTTGCTTGAGCTGCTTGTATCTTTGCCTCTTGCTCGCTATATGAGCCGGCAAAATGCACCGCGCTAACTGCGTCATTATCCTCTAAAAATTTGATTATTTTATGTGTATTTTGTGTTTGTCTATCAAACCTAACGCTAAGCGTTTTAAGCCCACGTATTAGGTAGTATGCGTCCATCGGGCTTATGATGCCACCAAGCGTGTTTTTAGCAAATTTTATCTTTTCGGCCAAAGCATCATCATTTAGCGTGACGATACCAGCGATCACATCAGCGTGTCCACCGATATACTTTGTAGCGCTATAAACCACGATATCAGCTCCATGATCAAGTACTCTTTGATAATAAGGCGTTAAAAATGTGTTATCCACGATGACTAGAGCGCCCTTTTTGTGAGCGATCTTTGAAATTCTAGCGATATCTGTCACTCTTAAGAGGGGATTTGACGGAGTTTCGATGAAGATCGCCGCCACATCGTCACTTATATCATCTTCGCTTAAAAAATTTAGATCATCTATAAATTCGCTCTTTATGCCGTGGCTTTCAAAAACAGTTGTAACATACCTATAAGTGCCGCCATAGACGTTGCTATTTAGTAGGACCTTTTGCCCAGTTTTTATAAGGCTAAGTGCAGCTGCTGTTGCTGCCATGCCCGAACCAAAGCTAAATGCGTATTTACTGCCTTCAACTTTTGCAAAGATTTCATCAAATGCTTTTTTGGTTGGGTTGCTACTACGCGAATATGCAAATTCTTGAAAATTTTCAAGATCATCTTGCACAAATGTACTTGCTAAAAAAACAGGCGGAATGACAGCTTTATTTGGATTATTTTTAGCTTCAATGCCTTTTACGATCAAGGTGTCAAGTTTCATAAATTTCCTTTTAAAAATTTGTGAAATCTTACATAATAAAGATTAATCTTCCCCAAACCCACCCAAAACGTAGCTAAATCAGTAAGTGGTAGTAACATTTATTTTTAAGAATGCATTTTTTAAATTGCTGGGATAAATTTAAACTTTTGCTCTCTCCCCGCAAGCCTAATAAATTTTTCTTTTTACTCGCCTTTAGCTACATTTTCACCATAAATTTTACTCTACAAGATCAACTTGCCAGTTTGCCTCTTGTAGCTTCATATCTAGCTCTCTGATCTCTTTAGAAAGCTCGTCTATTTGCTTTTGAAGCATAGCCACATCAACACTACTTAAAATTTTTATCTCACTATTTGAGTAAAGATCGACCTTTTGGCTTGCGCTTTTGGCAAAATCCCTAAGCACGCTTGCTTTTTGGCTTAGCGTATCTTTTTTAGCGATCATTTCAGTTAGACTCACATTTTCAAATTTTGCACTCGAGTTTGTTAAATTTATAGCCAAGATCAGCCTAAATAGCTCATCGCTTAGCCTATCAAGCTCTTTTAAAAGAAGCTTTGGATCTTCGCTAGGTCTTTCATTTTCTTGCATTTTTGCATTATCGAGCAACCTACCTTTTAGCTGCTCTAATCGTTTTTGTGTATCAGCCCTTAAAATGAGAGCCTGAGCTAATTTCATCATTTTTCCTTTTGAAATATTAAATTGAGAGAAAATTTCAAATTATATTAGTATCTTTTGGGTTATAATTGATTTAAAATTTTATTTTAAGGAAAAGCTATGAAGTACGATTTTGATACGCTTATTAGCAGAGATGGCACCAACTCATCGAAGTGGCGAATGAAAAACGATGTTTTGCCAATGTGGGTTGCTGATATGGATTTTAAGGCTGCACCTGAAATTTTAAATGCCCTACAAAAGCGTCTTGATAATGGCGTCTTTGGCTACTCATTTATCCCAAAAGAGTGGAACGAAGCGATTAAAGGCTGGTGGAAGAGGCGTCATGATGTTAGCTTTGAAAACGATTGGATGTGCTTTTGCACTGGCGTTATACCAGCGATTTCAACTGCGATTAGAAGATTTAGTAATCCAGGAGATCAAATTTTAGTTCAGGCTCCTGTCTATCATGTATTTTTTAACTGCATAAAAAACAACGGCCGTGAAATTTTATCAAACGACCTTGTCTATAAAGATGGCTCTTATGAGATTGATTTTGAAGACCTTGAGGCAAAGCTAGCTCAGCCACTAACAACTATGATGCTTCTTTGCAATCCTCACAATCCAATAGGAAAAATTTGGGACAAAGAGACGCTTAAAAAGATAGGCGAGCTTTGCTATAAGCACGATGTTTTGGTCATCAGCGATGAGATCCACTGCGACATAACTGATCCTGGTCTAAGCTACGTGCCATTTATCAGCGTTAGCGAAGAGTGTAAAAATAACTCAATCACGTGCATCTCGCCCACAAAGGCCTTTAATATCGCAGGACTTCAAAGCTCAGCCATCGTCACACCAAATGAACAGATACGTGCCAGAATAAATGCAGCTGTAAATTATGATGAGATAGGTGAGGCAAACGCATTTGCAATAACTGCGACAATAGCGGCATTTAACGATAGTCAAACATGGCTTGATGAGCTTAGGGATTATCTCTTTGAAAACAAAAAAATCGTTATAAATTTCATAAAAGAGCAAAATTTGCCAGTAAAACTTCTGCCATCAAATGCGACTTATCTTTTATGGCTTGATTGCAGTGCGTTTTGCGAGGATTCAAGCGA
The DNA here is from genome assembly GCA_963530215.1 of uncultured Campylobacter sp. GTDB lineage: Bacteria > Campylobacterota > Campylobacteria > Campylobacterales > Campylobacteraceae > Campylobacter_A. The sequence goes on along the minus strand of CAUSCE010000020.1, from coordinate 29,103 downwards.
CTTTATGAATTTCTTGCGTGATAAAGCTGGACTATGGCTAAATGATGGCAATGCTTACAGGGGAGATAGATTTTTTCTCCGTATGAATATCGCAACCCAAAGAGCCAGAGTGCTTGAGGGGCTAAAACGCTTGCAAAATGGTATAAATTTATACACTTCAAAAAAAATAAATTGAGTAAATTTGACTGGGTGGCTTTGAAATTTAAAGCCACTCCTGCCTAATATTGATACAGCTCGGGGCATTTTTGAAGCAGTGAATATTGCCCCCGCCACCATTTTTTAACATAAAATCAAGTTTTGCTGATAAATTTAAAAGCAAGATGGCCTACGCTAGTTTTTATTTGGTTGCTTTAAATTTAAGTATAAAACCGCCCAACCACAATGTAGCAGACCGATAAAAGCGAGCGTTTTATGCCTTTTTGAAGTGGTAAATTCTATGCCCATAGCTTGTAAATTTAGCAGTGGCTTTAAAATTTTCAACAAAGTAGAATTTGAAGTTGAGATAGCTCACGCTAGCTTTAAATTTAAGAGAAATTGTTTGCTAAAACAAAATTTTGAGCCATTTTTGAAGTTACACTTTTTTTAAAACAAGGTAGTTTTTGCTAATAAATTTGATTTAGATAATGCAGAAATTTAAAGGCGGGAAAGCCCCGCCAGATATTATTTATGAAGCTCTTTTGTGTAAAACTCAACTGAGCCAAGACCCTCTTTTAGCGCCCATTCGTAAGCTTTGCTTACAAATTCCCAGTTTATGTTCTCATAAAATGTCTCTAGGTATTTTGGACGAGCGTTGAAGTTGTCGATGTAGTAAGCATGCTCCCAAACATCAACGACTAGAAGTGGCACTTTGCCGTCGCTCACTGGAGTTTTTGCATTGCTAGTTTGTATGATCTCTAGCTTTTTACTGCTTGGATCAAATACAAGCCATGCCCAGCCTGAGCCAAAAAGCGTTGTAGCTGCCTTTAAAAATTCCTCTTTGAAATTAGCGAAAATTGCTTCGATTGCAGCTTTTAGCTCGCTTGACATCTCGCTTTTTTTAGCGATGCAGTCCCAGTAAAAGTCGTGGTTATAAACTTGAGCAACGTTGTTGTAAAGCCCACCTTCGCTATTTTTTAGGATCTCGTAAAATGATGCGTCAGCAAATTTTGTATCTTTTATAAGATTGTTTAAATTTGCTACGTAAGTTGCATGATGCTTGCCGTAGTGGTATTCACAGGTTTTTACGCTAACTACTGCATTGCTATTTGCATCAAATGGAAGTTTTCTAAGTTCAAACATAATAATTCCTTGATAATAAAATTTGTTGTTTCGTATTATAGCCATAAAAAATTAATAAATAAAAATCTTTTAAATTTAGACACAAAATATAGGCTAAATTTAAGCAATACAAAACTTACATTTTTGGCTGGCTTTTAAACTTATGAAAAAGCAAATTTAGAGTAAAAATATCCCATACATTTGGTTAAATGGATTCAAAAATTTATTAAATGTAAAAATAAAATAAATTTTATGTGTAAAAAAGTAACAAATATAATTTAAAAGTTTAGTTATTGAAAAATTATAAAAATTTTTTGAAAATATAAATTAGCTTTTAAAAGCACATTTGTTACTAAAATACACATATAAAAATAAATAGCTGTGAATTTACGAAACAAAATTTCTAAATTTTTATTTTTGAAATTTATAATGCGTTTAACAAAACCATTACAAAGGATAAAAGATGAAATTCTTACAAGCTTTACTTTTTACTTGTGCCATCAGTGGCTTAGCATTTGGTGCAGACAAGGTCTATACGATCAAATTTGCTCACGTTGTTGCAGCTTCTACGCCAAAGGGCAAGGCAGCTGACTTCTTTGCTAAACGTGCTGAGGAGCTAAGCGGCGGTAAATTAAAAGTTCAAGTCTTCCCATCAGCTCAGTTACTTGACGACGATAGGGTTTTTGGTGCGTTAAAGCTTGGCAATGTTCAAATGGCAGCTCCAAGTTTTTCAAAATTTACACCTATTGTGCCACAGTTTCAGCTATTTGACCTGCCTTTCATCTTTAAAGATGCAGAGCACCTTCATAAGGTTCAAGATGGCGAGGTTGGTGAGGAGCTAAAAAGCCTTGTAACTAAAAAAGGCTTTGTGGCACTTGATTACTGGGATGCTGGATTTAAGCATTTTAGCTCAAGCAAAAAGCCAGTTCTTGTGCCAGAAGATGCAAAAGGACAAAAATTTAGAATCCAAAGCTCAAAGGTACTTGAAGAACAGATCAAAGTAGTTGGTGGCAACCCGCAAGTACTTCCATTTTCAGAAGTTTACTCTGCACTTCAACAAGGCGTAGTTGATGCGACAGAAAACCCACTTTCAAATTTCTATAACTCAAAATTTCACGAAGTTCAAAGCTCGCTTACACTTTCAAGCCACGGATATTTGGGCTATTTAGTCGTTATGAGCGATAAATTTTGGAGCAAGCTACCAGATGATCTAAAAGCAAATGTAAAACAAGCTCTAAGCGAAGCAACAGCTTTCGAGAGAGAAGAGACAGCAAAAGAGGACGCTCACGTTATAGCTGAACTTGAAAAATATATCGCTGCTAGTAAAAAACTAGAAATTTATAAGATCGATGATGTACAAAAGGCTGAGTGGCAAAAGGTTATGCAATCAATCTATCCTAAATTTTACGATGTTATCGGTAAAGACCTCATAGAAAAGACTCTTGGGACAAAATAATGAAGAGCTTTTTTAATGTCCTTGATATAGCGATAGCCTCACTAAATAAAACTATCGCAGTAGTTGGGCTCGCAAGTGGAACATTGCTAGCCTTTGCAAATGTTATGGCTAGATATTTTTTCGATAAAAGCTGGTCATGGGCAAGCGAGCTATCAAACTATCTTTTTATCTGGTCAGCGTTTTTTGCCGCAGCATACGGCTTTAATAAGGGTATTCACGTCAGTGTAACTATTTTGGTGGAAAAATTTCCACCAGCCCTTGCAAAAGCATGTTTAATCTTTTCTCATGTGCTAACCACTGTATTTTTGTTATTTATCGCAGTTTATTCGGTGGATTATCTTAAAATTTTGCACGAGATCGAGCAGATGATAATAGACCTTGGCATACCTCAATGGGTCCCTATGGTAGTACTTCCAATAGCCTTCGTTACAGCTAGCTACCGCTCGACAGAAAAAGCCATAAAAGTAGCTCTAACGCCTGCAGGAAACGTCGTAAGCAACGAAGCGCACGAGCTAGCTCATGGCAGCGTAGTCAAAGATTAAGGAGAAAAAAGATGACAATAGCATTTTTATTTATCCTACTTTTTGCGCTGATGCTAATAGGTGTGCCAGTCGCGGTTTCACTGGGAACTAGCACCGTTTTAACGATGATATTTTTTACAGATATAGACATCGCTACGATCCCACAGCTTATATTTGATGGTATCAATAAATTTTCGCTAATGGCGATACCGATGTTTATCTTGGCTGGAAATTTACTAAGTAAAGGTGGCTCAGCAAGACGTATCATCGACTTTGCAAAGTCTATGGTCGGACACTTGCCTGGCGGCTTGCCTATGAGTGCGATATTTGCCTGCATCATCTTTGCAGCGGTCTCTGGAAGCTCACCTGCGACGGTTGTAGCTATTGGCTCAATTATGTTTGCAGCTATAAAAGAGGCTGGCTATCCAAAAGAGTACGCGGTGGGTGGCATAACTACGGCTGGCTCACTTGGAATTTTGATCCCGCCTTCAGTTGTTATGATAGTTTATGGTGTAACAGCTGAGGTAAGTATTGGCAAGCTTTTTATGGCAGGCGTTGTACCCGGTCTTATGCTTGGAGCTTTTATGCTTGTTCAAACTTATGTTGGCGCAAAAAAGCTTGGTTTCAAAGCGACTAAGGCTGAGCCATTTAAAGTAAGAGTGCAAAAATTTGCAAAAGCATTTTGGGCTCTTTTGATCGTCGTTGTAGTCATCGGTGGAATTTATGGAGGAATTTTTACTCCAACTGAAGCTGCTGCGGCAAGTGCGGTCTATGCGCTATTTATCTCACTTTTTATCTATAGAGATATAAAGATAAAAGATCTTTGGGATATCTGCCTAGACTCAGCTCTTACAACAGCTATGATATTTTTCATCATCGCAAATGCCGTTGTTTTTGCATATTTGCTAACTAGCGAGCAGATCCCTCAAGCTATCGCATCAATGATACTTGATGCAAATATCGGTATGATAGGATTTTTGATATTTGTAAATATCTTACTCTTTATCATGGGTCAGTTCATGGAGCCTTCAAGCGTCATCATGATCATGGTTCCACTATTGCTTCCGATTTCAACGCAACTTGGCATAGATCCGATACATTTTGGCATTATCTTAGTTGTAAATATGGAGATAGGTATGGTGACTCCGCCTGTTGGACTAAATTTATTTGTCGCAAGCGGTCTTACAAATATGAATCTAAAAGAGGTCATCATGGCATGCTTGCCGTGGACACTTACTTTATTCTTTGGCCTTATCTTGGTTACTTATATACCGCAAATTTCGCTTTGGCTACCAAACATAATGTATGGACATTAAAATTTAGAGGCTCTTGCCTCTAAATTTATACTTTTGGATCATAATCCGCACTCATAACGATATTTTTACCACTTCGCTTACCAGCATAAAGTAGATTATCAGCTTGTTTTATCATCTTTTCTAAGCTAAATTCTCCAGTGCCATCATGAGCAACTACTCCAAAAGTCATAGTTGCGTTGATCTTTATGTTTTCAAACTCAACTATATTTTTACTCAAAGTCTCTCTAACACGCTCTACGATACTTACAGCTGCATCTTTTTTTACGCCTAAGACGACTGCTAAAAATTCTTCTCCGCCAAATCTAGCTACTCTATCTTTATCTCTAAATGTATTTTTAAATATGCCTGATAAGCTTTTTAAAACAGCATCTCCTGCACCGTGTCCATAGGTATCATTTATCTTTTTAAAGTTATCAATATCGCACATAACGATAGCAAAGTCTCTATTTTTATAAAGATCGTTTTGACTTAAAATTTTCTGCATTGAAGTACGATTTAAAAGTCCTGTTAATGGATCGTGATTTAAGATATTTTCAGCCATCTCTTTTTCCTCTAAGATACTTAAAAATATAAATAAATTTGAGCTCTCCAAAAGATACGAAACAACAACCGAAAATACGCAAACCATACTTAAGTTAAAAACAAAAAGTAGATCTTTAAAGCCGTCAAAATCTTTTACAGGCTGGCCATCTAAATATACATAGCAAGCTATAGATAAAATTATTTGCACCGCAACTATTATGTAGTTAAAAAATTTATAGGTAAATGAAGTAAAAAATAGTATTAGAGACGACGCTAAAAATAATAACCCAAATCCATATCCCCATCCAAGTGTCAGCATACAAACTAATGCATGAAATAAAATTTCAAGCTGGACTATTACCATTGTTATCTTGTTATTTTCAGGACTATCGTAAATAAGCCTTAAAAGAAAAAGATAGGTTGCTACTGAAAATATATTCATAACCGCCAGAATTTCTTCTTTCATAAATAAAAAAATGAAAAAATAACAGACGTGAGTTAATAATATTGAAAATATGATAAGTTTTTGGGTCGTATAGAGTGAAATTCTACGCATCCGAGCCCTTTTTTAAAATTTCTAATTCGATACGGTCTTTGCCATTTTGCTTGCCTTCGTAAAGCAGCTTATCTACTAAAGTTATAGCTTGCTCAAAATCCACCTCAACACCATTTGCACATATTAGCATGCCAAAGGTCATAGTAACTGGAGTTTTATCTGGAAGCTTTGCGTTGTTTATCTGTTTTTTAAGTCTTTTGCTCACTTCGTGGATAAATTCTATCTTTGTATCGGGCAAGATTATCAAAAATTCTTCTCCGCCCCAGCGGCAAACATAGTCTTTACCTCTAAATGATTTCTTTAAAGCGCTAGCTACATCTTTTAAGACCTCGTCGCCACAGTCATGCCCATATGTATCGTTTATTTTTTTAAAATTATCAATATCGCCTAGCATTATGACTAAATTTGTATTACCACTTCTTTCCTTGTTGGCAATTAGTTCAAATCTTAAAGTTTTTTCTATTGTTCTTCTATTTAAAAGCCCTGTTAAAAAATCATGCTTTGAGTCCTTTTCGAGCTCTTCTGTCTCTTTTCTTATTTGCTGATATCCGCTAGAAGTGATGACATCTGCAAACATTGAAAGTCTTAAAACAATAAAAAAAGCGAAAACAATACTGCACACGACTATCGTCCCTCGTATAGCTGATGGGATCAGCGGCGCCTCATCCTTATGAATAAAATAAAGAAGTATAAGCAAGATTAATTCTAAAAATGCCATTATATAAGTAAGACTCTTTGAATCAAACGCTAGGAAGTAGTTTATAAAAATTACACCAACAAGTATTATCCAAATTCCAGTATTCCAACCCATAGTAGTAACAATAATAGCAACAAGTAATATAATATTTAAGTGAAATGCAAGAGATATTAATACTCTATATTTTATGTCAAATTTTATTCTAAGCAATATCCCAGCTGCTATAAATAATAAGCACATAAAAAGTAGTGGTGTAGCTATGATCATAAAAAGCAACAAAGATAGTGCATTTGCAGCTATCATAACGTCTAGTATCGTTTTATAGATATCATCGATCGCTTTATAACTACTTTGATCTACAAAATCGTGTGTCAAACAAAACTCCCTGTAAATTTATTCCATTAAATTTCATTAAGTATTTCTAATAAGAGTCGTAACTATCTTCGTCCTCGTCACTATCTTCGTAGTTGTAGTCATTTTCATCGTAATTATAGTCATAACTATCACTACTATCGTCCTCATCGTCATTAAATTCAGAGTAGTCTTCTTCTACTTCTTCATAATCAAAATCATCACTCATTGTTTTCTCCTTAAATTTTATCTTTGACACTTTCAATATACAAGCTTTGGCTTGGGAATGCGAAATTTAGACCATTTTGCTTTAAAATATCCATAATCTTTAGCATTACATCTTGTTTGACATCTAAAAATTCTCCCCAAACGATAGTCTTTGCAAAACAATAAACTAAGATATTTATCGAGCTATCTGCAAAGTCATCAACCACGACAAATAAATTTGACTTATATCCAGCGTAGTCATCAACTGAAACTATATTTTGTCTATATTTTAAACCTCTTTTATTAGCCGCGATATCTTCGCTTTTAGCGATATCTGGGTGATTTATCAGCATATTTTTGATGTCATTTACACATTTTTTGATCTCTTCTGTAGTTGGTCCATACTCGATGCCTATAAACATTCTTATGCGTCTGCCAACCTTTCTTCTACTCCAGTTTCTAACAGGATCGCTCGCTAGCTTTGAGTTTGGCACGAAGATAAGGGCGTTATCAAAGCTTCTAACAGTCGTTTTTCTAAATCCTATCTCAACGACAGTGCCCTCGATTTCGCCACAAACTATCCAGTCTCCTTGCGAAAATGAGTTATCAAAGAGCATCATAACAGAGGCAAAGAAGTTTGCGATGATGTCTTTAGCAGCGAAGGCAACAGCAAGACCACCGATACCAAGTGAGGCGATGAGTGCTGAGATATCAAAGCCAAGCTTTTGAAGGATCAGTAAAAGTGTGATGATTAGCACGATCACGTAGATGACTTTCAGTGCTAGGTTTATCACCTCTTTACGCTTGCTTTTTTGCGCGATCTTGTCGATTATTACTATACCGTAGCCATTTAGTATGGTTAAGACAAGCCATGAAAATGCGACTATATATATGATAGAAAAGATATTTGCTACCGTTAGAGGCACTGGCACTGGGTAAAATCCAATGCCGATACAGATATTTAGCGCATAGATTATAAGAAGTGCTGAGATCGGCTTTTTCACGATATCTACGATTTGATTTTTAGCCTCTTTTACCCCTTCGCCTGAAGCGACTAGGGACATTAGCCAGTAGGTTAGTTTGGCTAAAATTCTAGTTAGCGAGACGAAAAATAAAAATATCGCAACGATAACAACGATCTTGCCGATGTTAAATTTACTTGAATTTATGGCAGTTGTTTTGTTTATATACTCGACTGCATCGACTAAATTTAGCTCAGATAAGAGCATGCTTGAGCTTAGAAGATCGGCGTTATTTTTAAGATAGGTTAAAATTTCTTCTTCGCTCTCTTTTTTTAGCTCAAGGTCTAAAAACGCATTATCGTAAGAGCCTGAAGTGTCATTTAGTGAGTCTTTTAGATCTTTTATGCTTACATAAGAATTTGTCTGTAAATTTAAAAGCCCATTATCTATCACATCTTTTATAGAATTTGACTTCGCGCCCTTTTTAAAGATCTCTTCAAGGCTGACAAGCGCTGAGTAATAAGCAGAATCAACCTTCATCTTCTCAAGCTCGATGGCGCTTTGGATGTAGGCATCTTTGTTTGACTGCTTCTCAAGTCTAGCTACCTTTTTTTCTAGCACTTCTTTTTGCAGATTAAATTTATTTATATCACTTTGGGTTAATTCGATCTGCATGATATAGTTTGGTATCTTTTCTAAAAGATCGCTCTTTTTTTTGTGGAGGCTGGCTAAATTTGAGTTGTCAGCCTTTGAGTTATTCGTATCTTTTTGCTGTGCTTTTAAAATTTTTATCTGGCTGTTTAGGGTTTGGATTTGATTTGTTATGCTTATTATGTCTTCTTCTTGAGTTTTGTTACTCTCAGCCGCAAAAACAAAGGTAAAGCAAAGCAGGATAATGGCTAGAAATTTACGCATTTTCGCCTCTTTTGTCCGCTAGAAGTTTAAACGTGCCCTCTTTTAAATCGTAGCTAAAAATTTCGCCAGTTTCTATGATGTAGTGCCAGCCATAAATTTGAAGCTTGCCACTTTCATACTCCTCTTTTACATTTGGATAGGTCATTATGTTTTCGATCGAGTTTATCACGTTTAGCCTCTCGGTTAGCCATGCCATTTTGGCTGGATCGTCGCTTGTAAATTTAAGTACTTCTCGCTTGATCGGCTCGATTAGTTTTATCCAGTTTTTAACGTTTGGAGTGTTTTTAAGCTTCTTTTCATCAACATAAAGTGCCGCGCATCCACCACAATCAGAGTGCCCGCAAATAATAATATTTTTGATATTTAAAAGCTCTAATGCATATTCGATAGCAGAAGTCGTTGCCAAAAATTCCTCGCTCACTCTATAAGGTGGTACGATGTTTGCGATATTTCGCACCATAAAAAGCTCGCCTGGAAGGCAGTTTGTTATCAAATTCGGCACCACTCTTGAATCAACACAGGATATAAAAAGGGTATGTGGGTCTTGTCTATTTTGTAGACTTTTAAAGAGCTCTTCATGCTCCAAAAAGCCATCTTCCATAAATTTTACCGCACCTTCAAGTAGCGAGTCATCCATAAAAATTTATCTCCATTTTTTATATTTTTACGCGATTATAGCAACTTTTATTTAATCTAAAAAATACTTTAATATATAAATTTTTAACTAATATAATTTGTTAAAATTCTTTTTATTCATTGTTTAATTATTTTAGGCTAAACTCATTCAAAAATTCATAAGGAGATAAAATGAGTCTGTATGATAGGAACTACGCAAAACAAAATCAAGAAGAACTTGCGTACTCTCAAAGCTCACTAAGCACTTTTATAAAACAAACTTATCAACTTTTTGCAGCATCACTACTTTCAGCAACAGCTGGCGCTTATGTAGGTATTAGTATCGCTAGCGTTTTTGCGGCAAATAGATTTTTATTTTGGGGACTTGTTATAGTCGAGTTTGCACTACTTTTTGGCTTAATGGCAGCTAAACGCAAAGAAGGATTAAATTTAATACTTCTTTTTGCATTTACATTTGTAAGTGGCCTTACGCTAACTCCGCTACTTTCAGCGATATTAGCTATGCCAAGTGGTGCTGGTATCGTAGCTCAAGCATTTGGACTAACAACAGTTGCTTTTGGTGCGTTAAGTGTCTTTGCAATGAATACAAAACGTGACTTTACAACAATGGGTAAAATGTTGTTCATAACTTTAATTGTTATCGTTGCAGCAGCTATTATCAATATCTTTGTTAAAAGTACAATGTTTCAACTTGTAATCGCAAGTATTTCATCGATCCTATTTAGCGCATATATACTTTTTGATACGCAAAATATTATCCGTGGAAACTACGAAACTCCAGTTGAAGGCGCAGTTGCTTTGTATCTTGATTTTGTAAATCTATTTACATCGTTACTACAAATTTTAGGAATTTTCAATAGGAATGACTAAAGATGAGCGCATCTACCGAGTAATAGATGCGAACCTAAATAGGCTAAGAGAAGGGCTTCGCGTTGTTGAAGATATAAAAAGATATGTCTTTGATGACGCCAAGCTCGCCTATAAGATAAAGTCCCTCCGCCACAAGGCAAAGATCCCACAAAAAGAATTTTTAAAATTTAGAAATTCACAAAACGACGTTTTAAAAACTAGCACAAAAAGCGAGCAAGAAAGATCAAATTTAGACGAGATTATCACTGCAAATTTCAAGCGTGCTCAGGAGAGTGCTCGCGTGCTTGAAGAGTGCTTTAAGCTCATAAATTTAGAACAAGCTGAGCTTTTTAAAGGCATAAGATACGAGCTTTATGAGCTTGAAAAAGAACTTTAACTAAAAATTTAAATCTTTTCTTGTATAATCGCAAACTATTATTTTTAAAAAATTTAAAGGAAATTTCGTGAGTTTAATATTTTTAATCTTGCAATTTGCTCTAGCTGTCGTTATTACGATCGCAGTTTTACTTCAAAAGAGCTCATCTATCGGTCTTGGAGCATACAGCGGAAGCAATGAAAGCCTTTTTGGAGCAAAAGGACCAGCTGGATTTTTAGCTAAATTTACCTTTGTGGTAGGCATTTTGTTTATCCTAAACACACTTGCACTTGGATATTTTTACAACAAAGATCTAAAACGCTCTATCGTTGATAGCGTCGATAGTAAATCTCTAGTCATACCAAAGTCGAACGACGTACCATCAGCTCCTAGTGCACCACAAACTCCAGCAAAATAACAATGATAAAAACACTTTTAGCGTCATTCTTGACGCTAACATTTGCTTTAGCAGACGCTCATATTTTAGTCTATCATCGCTTTGATGACCCAAGACACACAAGCACTGATATTTCTATTAAAAATTTAAGAGAGCAGTTTGAATATTTCAAAAATAATGGCTATGAAGTCGTTAAACTCTCAAAACTAGTCGATGCTGTAAATGCTGGCGAAAAAATACCTGATAACTGGATCGTCATCACTGTAGATGATGGTTATAAAAGTTTCTATGACAAGGCCCTTAGTGTATTTAAAGAGTATAACTATCCATTTGCACTAATGCTTTATGTGGAAGCCAGTGCAAATAAATATGGCGATTATTTGGATTTTGATCAGATTAAAGAACTTGAGGCTTATGGCGAGATTGGGTACCACTCGTACGCTCATCCAAGGATGACAAAACTTAGCGATGAGGCATTAAGAGAGGATTTTCAAAAGGGTGTAGAGACCTTTGAAAAACATATGGGCTATAAGCCAAAATATTTCGCAGTGCCATACGGTGAGATCGATAGTCGAGTCGTAAAACTCGCAAAAGAATTTGGTTTTTTAGCACTTTTAAATCAAAACTCAGGTGCGGTTTCAGACAAGAGTGATGTTTACGATCTTTATAGAACACCAGTAATGAATGGTACAAAAATATCACTAACGTTTAATAGCAAATTTTTAAATGCCCAGTGGATATTTCCGGATAGCTATCCACAAAATAATGCAATAGACAAACTTATTATAAAAACTGATACAAATGCTAGTGAAGGTAATTTTTTCATGACTGGCTTTAATGGCTTTAAAAAGGTACCTATGACAAATGGTGTTTTTGAGTGTAAATTTAACCCACCGCTCGATAAACGCAAAGTTTTAATATCACTAAAAGTAGATCATCAACGAAGTACAAAACTTCTAATAAAGGACATCAATGCTAAATAAAATTTACGAAACACAAAAAGAAGGCTGCGAGAAAGCAATAGCTTCATTAAAACGCGACTTTACAACGCTTAGAACGGGCAAGGTAAACATTAATATTGTAGATCATGTAATGGTTGATTATTACGGCTCGCCAACTCCGCTCAACCAAGTAGCCACTGTGCTTACAAGCGACGCTTCAACTATCGCTATCACACCTTGGGAAAAGAGCATGATAAAAGCGATCTCTTCAGCTATCCAAGCAGCAAATATCGGTGTCAATCCAAATAGTGATGGTGAGAGTGTCAAGCTATTTTTTCCACCTATGACCGTCGAGCAACGCCAAGAAAATGCAAAACATGCAAAATCAATGGGAGAAAAAGCCAAAGTTAGTATAAGAAACGTAAGAAAAGATGCAAACGATGAGGTTAAAAAGCTTGAAAAAGACAAAGCCATAACCGAGGACGAGAGCAAAAAGGGACAAGACGAAGTTCAAAAGATAACTGACACCTACACTGCAAAAATCGATACTCTTGTAAAAGAAAAAGAGGCTGAGCTTTTAAAAATCTAAAATTTTTAGAAATTTTTCCTTATCTAGCTACTTTTATGTAGCTAGATATTCTCTCAAAATAATATTTCAAAAAAATATTTATCAGCAAGTAGTTTATTTTTTTGTCTGTTGTGATTTTACCTATTAAATATAAATAGAACCTAGACTGCATAAAATATAGCTACCACTTTGTCTTTAAGCTATTTCCATGAATTTTTAATTTAAATTCTTATTTTGGATTCGTCTTAAATTCTTTATTCAATATTATTAATTTTACATATATTTATACATAGGAGTACGACCTATTATGTACTTTGGATGTGTATTACAAATATTATTTTAAGAATTTAATGCAACTCAAAATAAAGCATAAAAACTCTTAAACTTTCCCTTATCTTACAATATCTTACTTTGAATAAAAAATTTGCTACTATTTTTAGTTTTAGTAAATTTTGGACTGAATATTTATAGAAATTTTCTTATAGGCATTATGAATAATAAATTAGATGTATGGCCGGGAGATAGGGATTCGAACCCCAGGAGGCTTTCACACCTCAACGGTTTTCAAGACCGCCGCTTTCGACCGCTCAGCCATCTCCCGAATTAAAGATTTGTGATTATAACTAACTTTGCTTAAAATTTACTATAATCTTTAAAATTTACTCTGTTTTTTCTTTAATATATGTAGCTCCATCATTTATCTTTTCTTTGGTCCATTCTTTAGCATTATGAGTATCTTCTTTTACGCCATGCCAAGTATTTGAACAACCAGCTACAAAAAATGCTATACAAGCTACTAAAAATAAATTTCTCACTATTATTCCTTCGAGTAGTTATTTTTGAAGTTTGGAGGCGACACCCGGATTCGAACCGGGGATCAAAGCTTTGCAGGCTCATGCCTTACCACTTGGCCATGTCGCCATATCGTGGTGCCCGAGACCGGACTTGAACCGGTACGGTAAAAACTACCGAGGGATTTTAAGTCCCTTGCGTCTACCATTCCGCCACTCGGGCTAAGTTAATGGAGCGGGAAACGAGATTCGAACTCGCGACCCCAACCTTGGCAAGGTTGTGCTCTACCCCTGAGCTATTCCCGCATTAAAGTTTGCAATATTATCCAAAAATTGCTTAAAATTTTATTTTACTAAAACTAATTTCAAAATATTGTAAGGCATAAAAAGATAAAATGTCAAAATCTACTTTGGGGTTATAGCTCAGCTGGGAGAGCGCTTGAATGGCATTCAAGAGGTCGGCGGTTCGATCCCGCTTAACTCCACCAACAGACGATTTCAGGGGTTTTCAAACCTTGTCAAAAAATGCTTTTCAAAGCCCAAATTTAGGGCTTTTACCACTTTTTAAGCTCTCATCTCTTATCATTGCATTTCATCTAATATCACTCTTTTGAGTGTATATCTGAGTGTAAAAAATCATCTCATCTTTTATTTAGGCAGTAAAGAGATAACCGCTCTAAAGCGTAGAGATTATATGCAAGTAATCGAGCAGATACAAGCACAAGAAATCAAAAAGGGCATAACACACGAAACATCAGAGCGAACATTTAGACTACTCCGTAAAATCTTAGATTTAGCAGTAAATAAGGGCTACATCGAACACAATCCAACACGAGATATTATTTTTAATGATACTTTCAAGACCTCATCAAATAACCACTACAAGGCAATAACTGAGCCAAGCAAGCTAAAAGAGCTATTAAGAGCAATGCAGGACTATCAAGGCTCATTTTACACACAGCAGGCGTTAATTTTTGGCGTGCATACCTTTTTACGTAGTGCAAACGTGAGGGAACTAAAATGGCAATACGTGGATTTTGAGAATAATTTAATCACGTTTCCAGCCGAAGCGATGAAGTTAAGAGAAGTTTTTTATATGCCAATGAGTAAGCAGGTCAAGAAGCTTTTAAAAACAATGCTAGAGCACAAAAGGGACGATTTTGTCTTTCCTAGTGGCATAAGTGCGACAAGACCGCTAAGCGATAGCACACTAAACCAAGCAATTAAGCGGTTAGGTTTTGGCGATGAGATGGTTTTTCACGGCTTACGCACAACAGCAAGCACGCTACTAAATGAAAATATCAAAAATCACGGCTTTAGTAGCGACGTGATAGAGCTTTGCCTAGACCACAAAGAGCGAACGAGTGTAAAAGCCATTTATGACCGAAGCCAAAGGCTGGACGAGAGGGCGGAGCTAATGCAGTGGTGGAGTGATTATTTAGATAGCTTGAAAAAAGAGTAAATTTTTTAACTCATTTAAGGTTAATACAAAACAAAAAGTAAATCGCTTCATAAAATAATAAACTTTTGCAAACTATCGCAAACAATAACAAATATTAAATAATAAAATATTCTTAAGGTTAAAATCGAAAAAAGCTATCAAACCCCCTAAAATACGATGTCTTTGCAAACCATCGTTTATCATGGCAATAGTGTATAATTACCAAAGGTAAAAAACTCCTTATTAAAAAGATTAATGAATAAATCTATTAATAAAGGAGTAAAAAATGACACCAACACAACACCTATTCAACAAAAAAGAGGCGGCGGAGTTTTAGGCATAGGCTTATCAACTCTTTATCGTTATCAAAAAATGGACGACTTCCCAAAACCTATCATCTACACAAATCAAACCATACGCTTTAAACGTGATGACCTCGAAGCTTTTATGTATAAAAAGCAAGGCAGAGAGGCACCAGAACAAGGGGGCGAAAGATGAAGCCCCTAAAGCCAAGATACGACAAGCTAAGCGAGGAGGATTTTTATTTAGGCTTTATGCTAATAGTAAAAAAGCGTAGCCCTAGCCTATTAAAAACCATAAAAGAGGGCGAAACTAGCAAGCAAACCGATGACGCCCTAGATGTAGCCCTTAGCTTTTACGACACATCTCTACAACTAGCAAGAGAGATTAATGAACTAGAGGACAAAATCCGACGGCCAAAATCTAAGCCGTCGAGTAATGCACCTCAACGCAAGAAAGGATAATAAGATGAAACTTCAAATAACAACAGCAGGCAAAGGCGGAGCGATAATCGCTATTGAACCTAAAAAAATAAAAGAATTTACTAGCCATTTGAGAGCTTATGGCGTTTCTAGTGTGAAAGAAGCACCACAAGGGTTAATAAATATGGCTTATGATTTATTTTACATCAACAAAAACCTAAGAAAGCAGGCAAGAGAATTAACGAAGCAAGGATACAACGATGAGGACAAACAAGCACAAAGCAACGATATTAAAGCTAATAGCTAAATATGGCAAAGTTACCGCCGCCGAATGCTTACACATAAGCAACGCTAATCAGTATTTAGGCAGATTAAAAAGCGAGGGAGTATTAAAAGATGAATGGATGAAAAAAGAGGGTAACCCTCAGCGTTTTAAAGAGTGGAGTATTAAAAACACACCAGAAGCGAGGGCAAAAGCGGATAAATACCTAAAATAAAAACAAAAAGGGTGGAGCAGACAGCCACCCTTTACAAGGTTACGAACGTGGATATTTTAGCAGAACTTGCAAGCATTATCAACACAACCGAGAGCGGAATTTACATCGACACGATAAGGGCTACATTTTTAAAAAAACTATCATTCAAAAGACCCATAAAAAAATCGACCTTTTAAAGTCAGTCGCTCGAAAATATGGCAAAAAATGGCAAAAGCTGGATAAGCAGACAGCAAAAGCCGTCAAGATAGAGCGCCGTTATGAGTTTCGAGATTATGAGATAGTTAATATTTATATGCTTAGCGACTTACCTATTTTTTACGCTACATTAAAATCGTCAGGCAATGAGCCACAAAAGGCGTTATTTGAAGTTTATGGACTTAGGCAGTATAACAAGACACCACCACCAAAAGAGTTAATAGCAGAGCTCCTAGGCATGATAAATAACGTTTCATCGCTTGACCTTTGTTTTGATAAGGATAGCCCCTTTAACCTTGACCCTTTTTGCGATGAGGTTATTAACTTTAAAAATACCAAATATCTAAAAAATAACGATGTATTAGCTAGAGTGTATTTTTATGACAAGGCAAAAAAGAATAATCTAAATTTGCCTATCTACCGAGCCGAAGCCGTAGTTAGCATAAATCCCAAAAGCAAAGATAACCCCTTGCCACTCAAACAAAGGCTAAATTTGCAACTCCCATACGCCCTAGACGAGTTTAAATCCATGCTGAATAAGGCCACTAAAAAACAAGACACAATCAAGCCCTACAAGTCAAAAGAGAACAAAAGAGAGCTAAGAGCATAACCAGCCGAGATTTTGGCTCGTTACCTCAACGCAAGATATTTTTATGCGTTAGCCTAATTTTTGGCTTTCGTAGCAAAGCCCTTAAATATGAGCTTTGTCCGTCTCCTTAAAATTAAGGACACGAGCCGACCCCTAAAAATAGGCTATCCGTCAAACTAGCGCTAACAATGAAACCCAAACAACCCTATTATCAAAGCTTGAGCCTTGAAAGTGAAACGTAAAAGCTGGCTATGTTTAACATAGGTAGCTTTAAAATATGGGCTAAAATATCGGTTACATCGTCGCTTCACAAAAAAACGAAAACGGCTTCTAACCTTAAGCCAAAACAGCCCTTTTTTTGCTTGCTTAAGGTTTTATAAAAAAGGGTATTGCAGAGCATGCCACCGCTTGCCATATTTTTAGCGTTTTTCGTCTATCTTTTAAAATCAAAAATCAAAGCCAGCACCGAGGGGCTAGAGCTTTGCACGTAAGCCACGCACGAGCGAAAATCACAATTTAAGAAAAGCAACGTATAGTGTGCCCTTGTAAAACTACCCTACAATGACCTTTTTGTTACAAAAAATCTCCCCTTTCCCTTAAATGAAAAAATTAATTATCAAGAGAGCTAAAAATAATCGCGGTCGCGGTTAAAAAAATTAAGGGTCGGCGGTTAAAAAACGAGCAAGATAGGCCAAAAGGGAGAAACTAGTTAGATCAAAAACGCCCCTAAATGTTAAAGAATATCGTGTTTTACGTAGCTAGAGCCAAGATCAGATTTTGCGTTGAGTAAGCTGGGGGGATTAAATACCAGTAGCTTTTAAAGGGGGTCATCACAGCTGACACCCTAGAGGGTAACACGTGTAACGTTACACGTAACAGACAAACTCGTTACAAGATGATATTAATCCTCTTTGTTTTCAGTATAGGGCTTAACTACCTCAACGATTTTATCCATATCAAGCGATTTAATGTAGTTTTCAAGCCAGCTTTTTACCCAATACGGATAGCCTCTCCCATTAGTCCCCCAACTATTTACGCCCTGATAGCTTGTTTCTAAAATTTCCGCTAATCGTTTTTTATTAAGCCCTGCATGTTTCATAAGCTCGTTAAATTCTTCTCTATCCATTTTTAACCCTTTAAAAAATATGCGTTAGCATATTAAACAACTAATTAAAAAATGCTTACGTATATTTTATTAAGTTTATTTTAAAGTGCATAAGCATATAATTTCTAAATTATTTTAATGCTAGTGCATATTTAAAGGAGCAAAAAATGTTAATTTTAACAAACCCAAACCAAACACCAAGTAAGGAGAAATACAACAAGCTAATCAAAATGACAGCTGGCAACGTACCATGTAATAGCACTTGACGAAATCGACGAGCTAAAAAGAGAAAATGCAGAGTTAAAAAGCAAATTATCACTAAAGGAGCAAAAATGAAGTTAGTTTTTAACGAAATCAATAAGAATTTTGAGTTAGGCGTTGAAATAACTTGCGTATTAGGGCAAGTATCAACGCTAATGCTAGCACTAGCAAATAAACACGAGAGCATTGACGACAATGAGAGGCTAAACGCTACTTATCTACTAAGTGGCATTTTACTCGATATTGCCTCAACGCTTGACGATTATGCAATAAAAGACACAAAAGCGACTAAGGAGCAAAGAAAATGACGGCCAAAAGATACGTAAAGTTATACGAGCTTGAAAAGGCTCGAAGCTTTGATGAGCTAATAAGCACACTAGAGCAAAGCCAGGACGTTAGCAGAGATGAAGCCATTTATCAAGCAGGTGCTAAGGCGTGGCTATTCGTAGATTATTACATTAACGAGCTCAGGCACGCAGAAGCACAAGTAAAGCACTTGAAAAGACAGCTTGACCGCCTAAGCCCTGGCGATAAAAGCAAAGAGGACTTTAACAAAAATAATCCCTTAGAAGCCAAAGGGGTTTTTAAATGGCATAAGCCCCTAAAAGGTGCGAGCTTGCAAAACGATATGCAAGCAAGCTAATCAATTTCACATCAAAAGGAGATACTACAATGCAAAATATTTCAGAAATGAGCCATACCATTTTAACAGAGGGGCTACTCGAAGCGAATAAGGTAATCAATGAATTATCTAAAAGGCTGGATAAAGCCGAGCAGAGTACAGAGGCGTTATTAAGCGTGCTAGAAAAGACCGAACAAGAGCTAAAAGCAGAAAAAGAGCAGAGCATAAAACTAGGCGAGATTAATTCACGTTACCAGTTTATGCAGTTAGCTATTGCCTCGTATAGAGAGGGCTTAATAGACGCAGACGATTTCATTAAGCAAATAACCGCCTATGATGATAAAGGCTGGATAATACACAAAGAGCAATAACACAAGGGGGCGAGCCTCGCCCCTAACCTCATCACTCCACGAGAGGGTAAACAGCCTTTTTCATAAAATATTGAAAAAATCAAAAAGGCTAAATCAATGCTGCCAAAAGAGTTTAACACACTTGAAACCTTTTTTAAAATCCTTGATAAATTCTATCCAGACTGGGAGAAGCGAGCAGATGATTATTACTTAACCGAAATAGCCTTTTTAATCCTAAAAGTATTTAATAGCCCTTACACGGACGAAACTATTATTAACAATTTGAGAGTTATGAAAGTGAGTAAATACGATAAAGAGCTAGCCAAAATTTACGCTTTGCCACTAGAGGCTTACAAGTGGATTATGACAAATAGAATGAAGCCAGACAGAGCAAAGGCGAGCGTAAAACGATATGTAAAAAATGCGATACAAAGAAACAACGAAAAGCTTTCGCAAATGCAAAAAAACGATATACAAAGGAGCAACAATGGCAAAAATAACAGACAAGATCAGAGAAAAAATATTAGCTGACTTTCATACAGGATTTTTTTCGATCAGGCAAATAGCAGAAAGGGCAGGAGTTAGCCACGTAGCAGTCCATAAGATAGTCAAAGGATTAACACCAAAATTTAAAGAAAAAATTAACGCTGAAGTAGCCTTTAAAGCGGAGCTAGCAGACGAAAATTTACAACAAATTAACAGCGTAAATGAAGTAATAAGTGAGGCTACAAAACACCTCATCTATTTTCAAAACTCAGCATTAACAAATCAAAAAAAGGCTAACGAAATGCTAAAAAATGCCAAAACAATAGGCGATATTGAGGCTCACAGCAGAATAACCGCTAGAAATAAAGAAACCATACTAGGCAAAGAGCCACAAACGATCATAAACAATAACAATACGCAGCAAAAACAAAAACCAGACCTAGACTTATCAGGGTTAAGCAATGATGAACTCGAAACACTTGACGCAATACTCTCAAAAGCAAATTAAAAACGAGCTTGCAAGGCGTAGCCTAATCCGTTTTGTAACCGAGATTAACCCTAACTATCAAGTCGGCTGGTTTAACAAAGAAATTGCAGATAAGCTGGAGCGATTTTATCTTAACGTAATGGAGGGTAAGCAACCTCGCCTAATGATATTTGCACCGCCTAGAAGTGGTAAAAGTGAGTTATTTAGTAGAGCTTTCCCAGCGTGGGCTTTTGGGAAAAATCCAAATTTACAAATAATCGCCAGCTCATACTCAAGCGACCTAAGCACAAGAATGAATAGGGACGTGCAGCGTATAATAATGAGCGAGCCTTACGCCGAAATTTTCCCCGAAACAAAGCTAAATTCAAAGCGTGTCGTAACCGTAACTCAAAACGCCCTTAGAAATAGCGAAATATTTGAGATTGTAGGACACACGGGCGCGTATAGGAGTGCTGGCGTAGGCGGAGGTATTACGGGCATGGGTGCAGATATTTCCATTATTGATGACCCTATTAAGGACGCAGCAGAAGCAAATAGTGCTACTTTTAGGGATAGAGTGTGGGACTGGTACGTTACAACCCTTTACACAAGGCTAAGCCCTAAGAGTGGCATATTATTAGGGATGACAAGGTGGCACGAGGACGACCTGGCAGGGCGATTAATTCAAGAAGCTCAAAAAGACGGCGACAAATGGGAGATATTATCCTTTCCAGCAATAGCCGAACAAGACGAGGAACACCGAAAAGAGGGAGAAGCATTACACCCTGAAAGATACGATTTAAATAGACTATTAAAAATAAAGAGTGCGTTAGGCTCTTATGCGTGGAATGCTCTTTATCAACAGCACCCAAGCACTAAGGGCGGAGATATTATACAAGGGGCGTGGTTTGGTCGCTATGATGTAGTGCCAAGGATTAA
This sequence comes from uncultured Campylobacter sp., assembly GCA_963530215.1. Lineage (GTDB taxonomy): Bacteria > Campylobacterota > Campylobacteria > Campylobacterales > Campylobacteraceae > Campylobacter_A. The sequence goes on along the minus strand of CAUSCE010000020.1, from coordinate 8,112 downwards.
GCGTGTAGGTGTCTTTATGGATACGGCTCAAAAGACTGGCGAACAAAACGACTACAGCGTTTTATTATTAGCTGGTTTAGGTTACGACAATGCCATTTATCTACTAGACCTAAAGCGTGGTAAATGGGACGCGGTAGAGCTTGAAAACACCACTAAAGATTTTTTTGCCAAGCATAGATCAACATATAACGGACTAATGTTTTACATAGAGGACAAGTCAAGCGGAACTGGACTAATTCAAAAGATAAAACGTGAAAACAATATCCCAGTAAGAGCCGTAACACCACAAAAGGATAAATACACTAGAGTTTTAGACGTTGTAGGCTACATCGAAAGCGGATATGTAAATTTACCTAGTGCTGGAGCGTGGGTTAGTGATTTTGTGGATGAGTGCGAGAAATTTACCGCCGATAATAGCCACTTACACGACGATCAAGTCGATACGCTTACAATGGCAATTAGTGAGTTTAAAAATAAGCCTAGTGGGATTTGGGGGCATATTTCAGACTAAATTTTAACAATACAAGCTAAAATAATCAAAAGAAAGGGTTACAAATGCAAACATTAACAATACGGACAGATAACGCCGATTTCATAGAAAAAGCAAGAGAGATATTAATAACGCTAGCTAAATTTGACGGCGTGAAGCTAAACCTAAGCGATGAGGTTAAATATCAATCGCGCTTTAGCGAATATGAAGCGGACGTTGAGGCTATCAGACGCGGAGAGCTTGAAACCTATCCGCTAGAGGGAATACGCGACGAGATAGCCAAATGGTAATTAAGCGCACAGCACGTTTTAACCTCGAATTAAAAGCAGTGTTTGACTTTATTGCAAAGGATAGCCCAAGCAGGGCGCAGAGTTTCGTTAGCAAGTTACTAGACGCCGTAGAGCTTTTGAACGACAACCCACGACTAGGGCGAGCGATAACGGACGACAAAAGAGAGCTAATCGCCAAAGGCTATGTAATACCCTACTTAATTGACAAAGACGCCATTAAACTTTTAGGCATTTACAAGGCTAACGAGTGGCAAGCGTGAAACGTATAAAAGCGATAACGTTTCACAAAATAACCTTAATTAAGTTTTCGAGCAAAAAAGAGATGAAAACTAATTTTTCTTAAGCCAAAACGACCACTTTAAGCGTCCGAAACTTAAACCATTTAACTTTACTACTTTACAATCCCCTATTTTAGGCACTTACAATTATTTTATATTGAAAACTAAACTTTTCATAACCAACAAATCAAACATTTGAAGCTTAAAAAGTTAGAGTGTATAAATGAGTGTAAAAATTATTAATTTTAATTTTGTTAAAACTCGATAAAAACGGGCTTTAAAGCTAAAAACATTTTCTGCTTAACTCCACCAGTGCTTTACTGTCTCTTTTGCTTAATACATTTTCACCATTTTTTACTAAAATTTATGCCACATATATGTAAAAATTCAGATTTCTTTCGCTAAATTACAAATATGCAAAATTTAAAACAATATGTCAGTGAAATTTTAAAAAGTCATAGTGACGGCAACGATCGCGTCTTTAGCTTTGAATTTGATGAACAAAAATTTTGGTTAAAACGTATTGAAAAAAACATTGAAGGTGGCTTTTTAACTAAAATTTTCAAGCCAAATCCTTATAAATCATTTGCCAACGAGATAAAAAAACTTGAAATTTTAAACGAAGCCAAAGCCCCTGCCCCAAAACTCATTCTAAAAAGTACTGAGTTTTTCGTGATAGAAGATGTCGGTGAACCGATTTCTCAGCTTTTTAAGTATAGCAACGATGAAAAATTTAAACACGAAATTCTATTAAAAGTAGCCCGCGCGCTAGCTGGACTTCACGCATTAAATTTTGCGCACGGACGCCCGGCCCTTAGGGATATTGCCATAAAAAACGACGAGATAAAATTTTTAGACTTTGAGTCAAAATTTTTTAGCCATGACCTAGAGCTTCAAAAGTGTCGCGATCTACTCGTTTTTATAGACGAGTTATTTCGTTTTAAAATTTCAGACGAGTTTGCAAGTGAAGTCATTAGCGAATATTTGGCAGCCGGAAGAAGTGAAATTTACACGCGCTCGCTGCAGCTAATTATAAAATTTAAACCACTTTATCATTTGCTAAAACCATTCAAATCTCTAAATAAAAAGGATCTAAACGCAGCCATCAGAACCTTTGAGTATCTCTTGCCGATCGCTCAAAATAAATAGTAAATTTCTCACCAAATTTTATCTCCTCTTAACAAAAAACAAATTAATATTCGTTATTAAAATTTAAAGGAGATATATGCTTTTTAAGCGTAACAAAATCATTTTCAACATCCACCTAATAATTGGCCTAATCGCTGCTATACCACTAATTATCATGACGCTTATGGCGCCATTTGCGTCTTATAGAGAAGAGATCAAAAGTGCGATAAATAAAAATTTTATAAACTTAGCTCCTAGCGAAAAAGAAAATTTAAGTTTAAATGAACTCCTAGCTAAAGCAAAAAGTGAGATTCAATTTGATACGCTTGAAAGCTTACAAATAGGTGGAGCAAATGAAGCTTATCGTATAAGCATTACAAAAGATAAAAAGCAATTAAATTTCTTTATAGATCCAAGAAGTGGCGAGGTGATCAGTGAGGATTGGGGTGAGAAATTTCGTATCATTATCTTAAGTCTTCATAGAAATTTAGGTCTTGCCTTGCTTGATAGCAAAATACCAGCCAATATCGGCAAACAAATAGTTGCGGTTAGCTCTATCATCATGGCTCTGCTTGCTATCAGTGGTCTCATCCTCTACGCTCCAGCGATCAAGCGAAATTTCTTAAATTCGCTAAAAATTAAGCCGAAAGCAAAGGGCTACGCCTGCTTCTACAATCTTCACACCAGCCTTGGCACCTACGTGGCAATCTTGCTTGTAGTGATGTCACTAACTGGTCTTTACTGGTCTTATGGCTGGGTCAGAAGCGGCGTAAATAGTATATTTTTTGATCTAAAAACAGCTCCAATGAAAAAAAGTCTACCACAATCAAATTTACTCCCAATAAGCGACGAGAAATTTAAAGAGATCGAGACTGCGGAGCAAATTTTTAAAGATAACGTCACACTAGAGCTAAAATCGCTCACGATAAACGTACCTGAAAATAACCAAACTACCTACACTATAAACTACGAAACTAGCGAGAGCCAAGTGGGCAAGCTAAAGCTTGACGCGAGCGCTGGCAAGATTAAAGAGAATAAACTTGTTAGCAAGTCTGAGAGTATCCCAGAGGCAAAAAAGGCTGGGCGAAAAGTGCTTAGCTTGCACACTGGAGAGATGTTTGGCGAAATTGGTCAGGTATTGTTTGCCGTATCATGTGTGATCGCAGTTTTACTGATCATAACTGGATTTTTAATGACCATAAAAAGGACCAAGGCGCTCTAAATAAAAGTAAATTTTTACCTTGCTTTGGGTAAGATTTTGAGAAATTTTTACCACAAACAAGAGAGAAATTTATGAACAGAAAACGCATCTACAACCCAAGTTCAAATGAAAATTTGACCGACAGAAGAGTCTTTAACGGCAACCCACACGGCATTTTAAATTTCACCAAGGCAAAATACGAGTGGGCGTTAAAGCTTTGGGACCTCATGGAGGCAAACACCTGGTTTCCAAAAGAGGTCGATACCACCGACGACGTGCGCGACTACGCCTACAACCTCACAGAGGCTGAAAAACGCATGTACGACCTAGTCTGGAGCCAGCTCATCTCGATGGATAGCTTTCAGACAAATAACCTAGCTGATAACATTAACCCTTACATCACCGCGCCAGAGATCAACGCCGTGCTAAGCCGCCAAGCCTATGAAGAGGCAAACCACAGCAAGTCTTACGCTGTCATGGTCGAGGCGATCTGCGACAACACCGACCTCATCTACGAGATGGAGAAGCACGACGATGTCTTACGTGAGAAAAACGACTACATCTCAAGCGTCTATGAAGAGCTTGCGGGCGAAGTGACTGACGAGAAACTACTTCTTGCGATGGTTGCCAACCAAATTTTAGAGGGGATCTATTTTTACAGTGGCTTTACAGCGATCTACGCTCTAGCTCGTGCAGGCAAGATGCTAGGCTCAGCGCAGATGATACGCTTCATCCAACGCGACGAGATCACGCACCTGCTTCTATTTCAAAACATGATAAATTCAGTCCGCAAAGAAAGACCCGATCTCTTTACGCCTGAAACTGAGGCAAAAATTTATGATATGTTTGAAAAAGCTGGAAATTTAGAGATCAAATGGGGCAAATACATCACTCAAAACCAAATAATGGGCTTTACTGATGATATCATCGAGCAATACATCCACTATCTCATCGACCAACGCCTAGTTGCGATCGGTCTAAAGCGCAAATACAACGTCGCTCACCCGATCAAATGGGTTGATGACTTTGCGAAATTTAACGACCAAAAGTCAAATTTCTTTGAAGCAAAGGTGACAAACTACAGCAAGGGAAGTATAAGCTTTGATGACTTTTAAAAACGGCATCTTAGCCCTTTTCTGCGTACTTTTTGTAGGGTGTGCGAGCAGCAATCAAAGGATAATTGATCAAGCAAATAAAAATAATCTCGAAAATTTCTACGCCTACAAGCTTGTTAAGGTAAAAGAGACAAGCCAAGCGGAAGTCTATCAAGAGATGCCAAACGGCGAAATTGCACCAAGTTTCGCACCGCTAGGATCTGTGCTAGGAAATGACGTGATGCTTGGCATAAACAAACAGTGCGGTTTTGAAGCAAAAGATTTAAAAGAGGTAAGAGTGGTTTCACATGATGAGGATAGAGGTCTTGGCTTTGAGGTCTGGGTTTTTAATGACCCACTCTCCCAGAGAGATGATAAAATCACAGCTATAAGCGTTATTTTAAAAGCTACACCAAACATCGGTGGCACGGATATAAACTACAAAATTCCAAAAGACTGCCACGACGAAAAAACTATGACATTTGTATTTGGAAAGTAAATGAGCGAAAATTTAAACCTAATAAGCCTAACTTTAAAGGCAAAAAATGCAACCGATCGCCTAGAAGAGCTTGCAACTTTAGTTGAGGCTGCGCCTGAAAACTCACTCATTCTTGCAAGCGAGCTTTGCATAAGTGGATATGATTTCGACGGCTTTTTCGCAGGGGCAAACAAAGCGATGCTTGGTGGCATGATAGGCAGCTTTGATGCAATGCTGCTTGAACGCTTGCAAGAGGCGCTTAGCCCAGATAAATTTCTTGGTTTTACGCACCTTAGTAGCCTAAATAAAAGTGCTGGCCTTGCTAAAATTTCAAATCTAAATCCGCACCAGCCAAAAATTTATAACCAATTTTTGCTTCTTAACTCAAATAATGTCTTTCATTCACAATTTAAAGCCGAACTTTTTAGGCCAAATTTAGAGCATGAAATTTTTGCCGCTGGCGATGTGAGCGATATAAATGCATTTGATTTTAGAGGGCTAAAGCTTGGGGTGCTAATCTGTTTTGAACTACGCGATAGCAAGCTTTGGGCAAAGCTAAAAGGATGTGACATCATCATGGTACCTGCCATGTGGGGTAAGGCTAGAGAGGATGCTTATCTTAGTCTTTGCAAGGCTCTAGCTATCGCAAACAACTGCTACGTCATGATCTCAAGCTCACTTGCATTAGAAGTTGCTGGAGTATTTTTACCAAATGGCACACTTGTTAAAGAGACGATATTTGATGCAAATTTAATAAAAGAGATCAAGACAAATTTAGGGATTTTATAAATTTTAAGATAAGCTTTAAATCGTATAATAACGATTTAATTTTTATTTAGGATATAAATTTTGACTCAACTAGAAGCGATAAAATGCCAAAATTTGGCTAGCGATATAGCCGACGAGATCATGCTAAGTCCGCTTTTGTTCGATGCGATAGCCACCACTGAGCGCGAAATTTTTGTACCAATTACTGCACATGCTTATAAACTTGACGCGCAGCCCATACTGGGAAATCAGTGGATCAGCTCACCGCTAACTGTGGCAAAGATGACAATGGCGCTAGAGTGCGAAAACGTGGATAACATCCTAGAAATAGGCTGTGGCAGCGGCTATCAAGCAGCGATACTAAGCAAGCTCGCGCATAGAATTTTTAGTGTCGAGCGCATAGAAAAGCTAGCCATGGAGGCCAAAAAACGCTTCGAGGCGCTAAAGATCAAAAACGTACATGTAAGATATGATGATGGCAACAACGGCTGGCGAAGCTACGCGCCGTTTGATAGAATTTTACTCTCGGCTGCTGCTGATGAGATCTCGCCAAATTTATTTAAGCAGCTTAAAAATGGTGGAATTTTAGTAGCTCCAATGAAAAAAGATGGCAAGCAATTTATCGCTAAATTTAAAAAAGATGAAAACGGAAATTTAAAAAAGGAATACTTGGACGAGTGCCTTTTTGTACCACTTCTTGAAGGTAGGGCGTAAGCTAAGAAGAGGCAAAGCCTTAAGCTTTGCCAAAAAAATTAGAATTTGTAAGTATAGCCCGTATAAAGTCCCACGCTTGTATCTCTTAGTTGAGCGCCACTGTTTTTCTTATAAAAAGTTTTATCAGCTTTTAAACCAAATTCAATCGCATTGTGTGCATCAAATGAGTAAGCACCGCCCGCTTTTGCACCGACTAGCAAACCTTTGAAATTTTTCTTGCTCGTTTCATTTTCAAACCTTTCTCTGACGCTCAAATAACCAAGACCAGCGTATCCACCAAGCACAGCTTTAAAATTTTCAGTAATGTTTGGTGTATAGTCGGCACCGGCTAAAAGCTTGTGTTTGCTCCATTTTGCGTCTGATTCGCCAGCATTTTTTCTAGCCTTAAAGTCGTAGTAGTAGCCACCATACGCTCTATAGCTGTCAAAGTCATAACCGCCATAAAAGCCAAGGCCGTAGTGACCTTTTTTGAAGTTATTTCTCTCACTGTTTGCTATGTTTTTTGTTTTTATTTTTGAATTAAACGAATAATCACCTTCGCCGCCGACAAATGCACCCTGTGCAAGCGCTGCTGAGCTAGCTAGAGCCAAAACTAAGCCTGAAGTTACAAGTAAATTTTTCATGTTTCTCCTTTAGAAAATTTCCTTGATTTTATAGCCATGTTTTTAATCTATATGAAATTTAAAATTAACAAAGCCCTATTTCAATCATCCTTTAGCTTTAAAAATTTAATAAGCTATTTTATACTAGGTGTTACATGGACTTTAATTTAACTATAAATTTATCCATAAAAGTAAATGTAGTAAGCATGAGCATTGTTATAAGCTAAGAGTAAAAATACTCAAATTTGGCATAGCTTTTAAGGCAAATTCTAACCTCGTAGCTATGCCGAATTAACCGAGCTACGCCCTAAAAATGCACTTTAAATTTCGCCCAAAAGCTTCTGCCAGGCTCATAAAGCCTCGTGCCGTTCGGGATAGTTTCGTAGCCTGCGATACCGCCGCCGTAGCCGCCTTTTGAGTTATGATAGGCGTATTTGGCGTCGTTTAAATTTTCGGCCGCTAGCAAAAATTGATAATTTTTGTATTTATAGCCCGCGCTTAGTCCTAGCGTCCAGAAGCTATCGCTCTTGCCAAGATCCATACCGCCCACGTCGCCGTAGCCTTTTTGCGCGCGGTTTTGCGATGCATTAGCGTAGAAGTCGGCTTTGACGAACCAGTCTGGCTTTTCTAGGCCGGCACTTAGTTTAAACGCCAGAGGCGAAACCTTAGGCAGCGCGTCACCGTCTTTTAGACCGCCCGCATTTTTAGTCACCTTGCCGTAGACGTAGGATACGCCGGCACCCAGTCTAAATATATCGGCCAGTAGCGTATCGCCCTCGATCTCGCCGCCGTATAGTAAAGCATCGGTATTAAATACGTTTGAAGACATACCCATAGGGTTATATTTTATCATTATGTAATCATCCATCTTCGAGACGAAGAAATTCACGTTTAATTCGTAATTTTTATCTTTTAGCACGGTACCAAAGTCTAGTTGAGTGTTTCTTTCTTTATTTAACTTGAGATTATCGTCTTTATTCGTTTCCCAGTGATCCGGTAACCTTTGCGCATAGCCTAATCCCGCATAAAGCGTTAAATTTTGCAGATATTTTTCGTATCTAAAAAAGCC
>CAUSCE010000019.1:0-40257 GCA_963530215.1 uncultured Campylobacter sp. | reverse complement strand
GAGGGCATTAGAGAAGATACGCTCTTTATCTATCACGGCTTTGGGCACATCACCCCAGCTCTTAAGAGTATAGATCACGTGGGGCTAAATACAAGCGTGCTTCTTAATCCAGCCGAAGGCCCAGTGGCTGCGACTATGGTTACAAATGTTGGCGTTAGTATAAGTAAAGCGTAAGGATAGAAAATGAAAAAATATATGATGATACATGATGAAAATTTATGCATCGGCTGTCAAGGCTGCTCGGTAGCTTGCAGAAGTGCAAACAACGTACCAATAGGACTTTACCGCTTGCAGGTGCATGCAAAGATGAGTGGGACATTTCCAAATTTAAAGACTGACTTTTTACGTCAAAGCTGTGTTATGTGCGAAGATGCACCTTGTGTTGAGGTTTGCCCAACTGGTGCTAGCTTTAAAACAGCTGATGGCGTGACGCTACTTGATCATAGAATTTGTGTTAGTTGCAAATACTGCATCCTGGCCTGTCCATACGACGCTCGTTACGTCTTACCAAATGGAGAGATAGGCAAATGCACATTTTGCTATGAGAGTAGGCTAGAAGAGGGCAAAGAGCCAGCTTGCGTTAGCGTCTGCCCTACAAATGCCCTAACTTTTGGCGACGTAAATGATGAAAACTCTAAAATTTCAAAGAAATTAAAAGAGAGTAAATACTACTTGCCAAAAGCGGAGCTAAATACAAAACCTTCACTTGCGATGATCGCAAATACAAAAGGAGCACACCATGAATAACATGTCAGGAAGCCTAGCTCAATACTCTGAAATTTACTGGGGCTGGCCGATAGCCGTTTATCTATTTTTAGCAGGACTTAGTGCGGGTGCTAGCATCGTTGCTGTGCTCATTTCAAAAAAATATGGCAAAGAGAACTACTATTTTAAAGCAGCTGCTCTTATCGCTCCAGTAGCGATCATTCTTGGACTTGCTCTTTTGGTGCTTGATCTTGGCAAGCCGCTTAGCTTTTACTGGATACTCTTGCTTTACAACTTCGACTCAGTCATGTCAATAGGTGTTGCACTGCTTCTAGTTTATACGCCTCTTAGCGTTATATACGCAGTTGGCGCATTTAAAAATGAGATTGCATTGCTTAAAATTTCTCTTTTTGACGTGGTTGCAAATTTAGCTAGCAAGCTTTCAAGCCTACTTGAAATTTTGCTTTTTATCCTAGGCATTGGCGTTGGTGCATATACGGGCTTTTTGCTAAGTGCAGCTCACAAGATCGCACTTTGGAATACATCAGTCTTGCCGGTATTATTTTTAGTATCAGGCTTGAGCTGTGCTGGTGCATTTACGTTACTTGTTGGCGTGCTAAAAGATAAGGCAAAAAGACAAAACGATATTGCACACTATTTATTAAAATTTGATTTTTTTGCGATTATTGCCGAGTTTTTGCTAATAGTTGCTCTGTTTATGGTTGTAAAAGGTGCAAGCACAAGTGGTGCGGAGAGCGTAGCAAACGCACTTAGTGCAAATTCTCTTGGACTAATGTTTTATATTGGTGTCATAGGTTTTGGTATGGCTTTACCTATCATTTTAGACTTAAGCGTTTTAAAGGTGCATGATTTTAAACGTGAATTTGCTGTGATCAACGCATTATTCGTAATATGTGGCGTCTTTTTGCTAAGGTGTTACATTGTCTATGCGGGGCAAATTTTTATTTAATACTTAAAAAATAATTTTAATTTTGAATTTACCTATTAAATATTACAATAGGGCTAAATCTTAATAAAACTTATTTTTTAGGAGAGAGATTTGAAAATTTTGCTTTTAGAAGATGATCTAGGGTTTCAAGAGAGCGTCTGTGAGTTTTTACAGACGCTTGGTTATGAAGTTACAGCGGTGAGCGACGGTCAAGAGGCTTGCGACTTGATAGAGAAAAATTTCTATCACCTTTTTATACTTGACATAAAAGTGCCTGGAGTAAATGGTCACGAGGTCATCAAGTATATAAGAAGTCTAAATCCAAACGCTCCTATCATGATAACGACATCTTTAGTTGATATAGATGATATGGCGATTGGCTACGAGCTTGGCTGTAACGAGTATCTAAAAAAGCCATTTGAGCTAGCTGAGCTTAAATTTAGAGTTGCTGAGCTTATGAGAAAGTACTATGGCACTGATGATAAAAACATAGTAAAGATAAATGACGAGTTTAGCTTTAATCTAAATAAACGTGTGCTACTTAAAGATGGTAAGATGGTTGATCTTAGTGCAAAAGAGGTTGCTTTGGTCGAGTGTTTGGTCTCGCATCTAAATTCTTACGTCAGCATGGAGGAGCTTAGAGATCTTGTCTGGAACGACAAAGAGATCGAGGGCGCTGATATAAGGATGCACGTTTTAAAGATAAGAAACAAGACAAACAATAACTTCATCATCTCAAAGAGGCGCATAGGCTACAAGATAGATGCACAAGAGCTTTAAGATCCAGATCATAGCGACATTTGTCATAATGTCGCTCTTTTGCTTTCAAAGCTTTGTGATCTTAAATTTAAGTCAGAAAAATAGCAGCTCAAAGGCTCTCTTTGGCGCTATGAAGCATGAAACCATCATCAAAAATTCATTTCTCAAAAACGAAAATATAGCTAGCTCATTAAAGTATAAATTTGCGATTTACGACGTAAATTTTAAACCAGTCATCTCAACACTTAGCAAAGAGCCAAGTAGCTTTAAATTTGTAACTCTTGAAGAGGGTGGCTATCTTTTTTACAAGAGCTTTTTTATAAAAGATAAGACCCCTTACTACATCGTCGTAGAAAAGGAGCTTGATAACAAAAAGAACATCTTTTTAACGGCTATCATGCTGCTTGTCATCCTTGTGGCGGTGCTTTTTATCGTCTATTTTTTATATCTAAGCAGCGTCAAGCCCTATAAAGAGTTTCAAAAGTATATGAACAACTTTTTTAACGACGCCATGCACGAGCTAAAGACCCCACTTGGCGTAGCTGGCATGAACCTTGAGATGCTAGGACTTGAAAACAAGTATATAACCCGCATCAAAAATGCCCTAAAACAGATGCAAATAACCTACGAAGATGTCGAGTACTTCATAAAACGAGGCTATATCAAATTCCCACTTGAGAGGCTAAATTTAGGCGAATACGTTAAAGAGCGAGTGAAATTTCTCTCAAGCGTGGCTGATGTCAAGCACATCGTGGTAAAGACAAATTTAGCAAGCGAGGCATTTACTATGCTAAGCAAGGTCGAAGCTCAGCGCATCATCGATAACACCATCACAAACGCCATAAAATACAGCCCAAAAGAGAGCGAGATAATAGTAAATTTAGAGCTTGAAGCAGAGCGCATCAATCTTAGCGTGCAGGACTTTGGCAAGGGGATAAAGGACGTCAAAAGGGTCTGGAAGCGCTACGTCAGAGAGGATGAAATCCAAGGCGGCTTTGGCCTTGGGCTAAATATCGTCAGCGAAATTTGCCAAAAACATGACATTTTATACGGCGTCGATAGCGTTTATAATGAAGGCAGCACCTTTTACTATAAATTTAAACGAGCTTAGATTAAGCATAAAAGCGTAAAATGAAGCCTTAAATTTAGAAGGAAAAACTTTGGATAGAATCGTTGAAATCGAAAAAGTAAGCTTTGAAAATGACTTTGAAGTCTCGCTTAGACCGACAAAATTTGAAGACTACATCGGCCAAGAAAAGATCAAGCAAAATTTAGATGTCTTTATAAAAGCAGCCAAAAAGCGAAATGAGTGCCTAGACCACGTGTTATTTTACGGCCCTCCAGGACTTGGTAAAACGACCCTTGCTCACATCATCGCAAACGAAATGGGCGTAAGTATCAAAATGACTGCGGCACCGATGATAGAAAAGAGTGGCGATCTTGCGGCTATCCTTACAAATTTACAAGAGGGCGATGTGCTTTTTATCGATGAGATACACCGTCTAAGCCCAGCTATCGAAGAGGTGCTTTACCCTGCGATGGAGGACTTTAGGCTAGACATCATCATAGGCTCAGGGCCGGCTGCCCAGACCATCAAGATAGACCTACCAAAATTTACGCTTATTGGCGCAACGACGCGTGCTGGCATGATCTCAGCGCCACTTAGAGATCGCTTTGGAATGGACTTTAGGCTGCAGTTTTACACAAGTAGTGAGCTAAGCCGTATCGTACAGATCGCCTCTGTTAAGCTTGGCAAAGAGTGCGACAAAAACGCCTCACTTGAGATTGCCAAACGTTCTCGCGCAACGCCTAGGATCGCTCTTAGGCTTTTAAAGCGAATTCGCGACTTTGCTGAGGTAAATGACGAGCAAATCATCAGCCACGAGCGAGCAAAAGAGGGACTTAACGCACTTGGAGTAAATTCGCTTGGATTTGACGAGATGGATATTAGGTATTTAGAAATTTTGATGCAAGCAAGGCGCCGTCCTATGGGGCTTAGTACGATCGCAGCGGCGCTTAGCGAGGATGAGGGCACGGTTGAGGATGTCATTGAGCCATATCTGCTTGCAAATGGCTTTATCGAGCGCACCGCAAAGGGTAGGATCGCGAGTGCGAAGTGTTTTGAGACCTTTAACATCAAGATCGACATCGAAAAAGGGCTTTTTGAGTAGCAAAATTTAAATTTGGAGCAAAAATGGGTGAGCCACATCTTTGTCCTAAGTGCGAGCAAAGGACGATTTACTTTGATGGGATCTGCTATGATTGCAGGCAAAAAGAGAAGCTGGAATTTTATGAAAGCTTAAGCAAAGACGAGATCAAGCAAAAGTTAAAAAATGTCCTAGCCCACATAGATGAGATAGGCAAATACGATGAAATTTATAGCGATCTTGTCTATATTTTCTACCTACACGGCATTTGCGACGAGCAGATAATAAGAGAAGTGACCAAGCAGGGCGAGTACTATCCATTTGAAATTTACAAAAACGCCCCAAGTGACGTGAGAGATGAGCTCATAAATAGTCTAAATGGCGCTGAAAATATCGTAAAAATAAATCACATCCTTTGTGCGCTTGCCTGGCAGGGCGATGAGGTGGTGAGGGAGCTATTTTTTAAGCTCTATAATGCGCCAAAGCCTTGGAAGGCAAAGCTTCACGTCGATACTGATGCATACGCTCAGGTTGCTGGCTGGAGCTTTGATAGCAGTGGTAAGAGAAGAAGCCTAGTTTTTGATAAGTGTTTTACATGTGGGCCAAGCCAAAATGTAGATGCAAGCATTAAATTTAAAGCACTAAACGATGAAAAATGTAAATTTTGTAGCGGTGAGATGCTAGAGTTCATCATCAAAAAAGAGAACTTAAAACAACTCGGGCTAGAGCTTAAAAACGACGCTGTGCTCAAATTTTGCCCAACATGTGTTGGCCTTGTGCAGTATTTTTGCCAAAATGATGGCAATAGCGTGCAAACAGAGGTAGTGGGCGAGGGCGAGAGTGATGACTATTTAAGAGACGCTGTGGCAACGCTTGATGGGCAAAAATTTGAGCTAGCCAGCGAGGTTTGCGCTCACTACTCATATATGATAGATAGTGAAATTTTGCTTGGCGGATATCCGCAGTGGCTGCAAGACACCGAGCATCTAGTTTGCCCAAAATGCGGTAAAACGATGAAATATCTAGCGCAAATTCCTTTTGGTGCTTTGGCGGATGCCGAGGGCACGATCTATATGCAAATTTGTGATGAGTGTGAGGTTGTCGGAGCAAATTTTCAGTGCACGTAAAAAGATAGCCAAAATTTGGCTACCTAAATCAATTAATCTTCTTCTTTTGGAGATGCATATTTTTTCCAATACTCGGATATGGGAAGGCTTTCTATATCTACATTAAAGTCCCCAAGATTAGTTGATAATATTACTTTACAATTGCTTTTTTCGTTTTTACAATCTTTAAAATAATCATTTATGAAAAATGCGTCAGTCTCTCCTTTGTTTAGTTTCATGATCATTTTATCTTTTCCGTATTTTTTTATAAAATCGTCTTGTTCATATTTTTCGTTTAAATAATTGTTAAAAGTTACTACAATTTCAGTATCTTTATCACTGAAGTGCATTATGGTATATTTTGTTTTTTTATTTATCTCGTTTACCCATCCTGCAACACTTTCTTTTTCTGGTGTATACGCTACTATTTTTCTGATTTCTAGATTGTCTATATTTGATTTAATGAATAATATTAAACGATCTGTAGAAAGTTTTTCGTCAAAGCCTATTTCCATTTCATAAGGTTCTTTTTCTACCGCAAATGTAAATGATAAAAATAAACATACAATAAAAATAATTTTTGCCATAATTTATCCTTTTAATAATTAAATGTGAAAGTCTTTTCGCCGTAGTTTGTCACTATAGTCATTTCAATGGCTTTGCATGATGATGTAAATATGTATGATTTACCAAAACCTTCAAGATAAACGCTTGCTGCACGACTGCCAAAAGCCTCAAAAAAGAAATTATTAATTTTTGTTTGCATTTTACTTGAGATGTCGGCTGCATTTGATAATCCAAAATAGTCTTTATTGCTTTTAATACTATATCTTTGATCTTCATTGTTTACTTGATTAATTACATCCCAGTAAGTATCGCAATTACCTCTATTGGCTATAACTCTATCTACGCTCAAAAAATCAACTTTTGATGTCACTTGATAGCTATAGCCAAAAATATTTCGGCCAAGATATTTCAGTAGATATGCCTCTTCTCCAAAAGCTGACATGCAAAAACCAAAAAGGACACAAAGAGTGATAAAAAATTTCATTTTTTCTCTCCTTGTATAATAAGAGTTTTTATGGCTTTAACTATTTTTTTGTCATTTTCTTTTCCGCCGCCCAAAAGAGTAGCTAAAAAAGTTATATCAAGGTCTTGTGAGAGTATTAAAGTATCTAGGCTCACCGTTTTTACCTATTGGGTAGCCATTTTGACTCGATGTAGTAGTAGTCCATCTCATACCAATGCGCATGTCACCACAATCCTCACTTAGTCCAAAGACAATTTCAAATCCACCGTTGTTGTAAAGCATCTCGTAGCCACTTTTAAATGGATAAACGCTCATTTTTTCTCCTTAAAAAAATATAAGTACTATTCTGCCCCCCCCCAGCTTAGAGCCTACTTAAAATTTTATAAAAGATATACAAAAGTTAAATAGGTATTTATAAAATATTTAAAATTAAAATGTAACTCATGCCACATAAAGATAATAAGTTATCTAAGTATGTAAAATAAAATTTGCTATAATTACCCCATTTTAAGGGAGTGAGATGAACAATAGACTATTTTTTGGAATTTTTGTATTTTGTGCTTTGGCTTTAGTGGTCTATCTTTTTAAACCATATCTGCTTGATATTTTTATCGCTGCACTGCTTGCTGTCGCGGTTTCAAATGTCCAAATCGCATTTTTATCGCTCACTAAAAACCGCAAGACGCTTTCATCGGCTCTTACCACGTCTGTGCTTCTTTGCTTATTTATCGCCCCACTTCTTTATGCGGTGGTTGAGATCGCAAAATACGCGGCTGGCTTTGATATAAACAATGTCACAAAGACTATTGAATTTATTAAAAATTATGATTTTAGGATGCCTGAGTCGATAAATTTTTTAGAGCCAAAGATAAAAGAATTTATCGGCGGACTTGATATTAAGATGCTTTTTTCTCAACTTGCGACAAATCTTGCAAGTCTAGGTAAGTTAAGCCTTAAATTTGGCGTTGATATGATTATTATTTTGGTCTTTTTCTTCTTTTGCAATCTTTATGGCAATGAACTAATCAGCTATCTAAAATATGCACTTCCGCTAAAGCAAGATGATACAGAGTCTATTTTAAGCGAAGTTGGTAACGTGATGAGCGTGGTTTTTTATTCAACCATTGCAAATATGATAATCCAAGGCTTTTTATTTGCTATTATCACAAGCTTTTACGGCTATGACGGCGTACTAACTGGCATCTTTTTTAGCTTTGCTTCGCTTATTCCAGTTGTTGGCGGTATTTTGGCATGGGGGCCTATTAGCATTTATGAGTTTGCAAATGGCAATATAGCAGTAGCGATAACTATCGCAATTTATACGATCGTAGTGATCTCATTTGCAGCTGATACGCTTTTAAAGCCACTTGTTATTAAATTTATAAACTCAAAGCTGGTTAAAATACCAACAAAGATAAATGAACTTCTTATATTCTTTGCGATGCTTGCAGGAATTACGACATTTGGTTTTTGGGGCGTGATCCTTGGACCAGCGATCGTGACATTTTTTATCTCGACTATCAAGCTTTATACGCTTTTAAGAGAGAGAAATTTCGTATAAAAATAGGAACAAATATGATCTATGAAGATAAATTTATAAAAATTGAGCGTGAAGACAATGAACTTCCTTGGATAAAAATTTTTACAGCAAAGCCCTACCATGAGCTAAGCGATTGTGATGAAGCGAGTAGGGCAAGGCTATTTGAAGCGATGCTAGTAGCTGAAAAGGCGATGCTTGAGTTTTATAAACCAACCAAAATAAACATTGCAAGCTTTGGAAACTACGTGCCACACGTGCATATTCATGTTATTGCTAGATTTAGTAATGACTCATTTTTCCCAGATAGCGTTTGGGCTAATCCAAAAAGAAAAAGCGAGCTTGCGTTGCCAGAATTTGATAAATTTGCAAAATTTTTAGAAGAAAAGTTAAGGGCTAGTTTTGAATAAATATAAAAAATATTTTAATTTCTATATCGTTTTTATCTTTATCATAGTACTTGGAGGGCTTTTTTACTTTCTTTACAGCTCTTATATGGCTGAAAAGATGCAAAATAATATGCGAGTCTTTTTTGATTACCAGGTAAAACAGCTTAATAAAAGTATAGATGATGAGAAATTTTCATCAATGGCGATCTCTATCTTGCTTGCTCAAAATGAGTCTATACAAATGTGCTTGCTAGG
Organism: uncultured Campylobacter sp.; assembly: GCA_963530215.1. Classification (GTDB taxonomy): domain Bacteria; phylum Campylobacterota; class Campylobacteria; order Campylobacterales; family Campylobacteraceae; genus Campylobacter_A. The sequence continues at coordinate 31,380 of CAUSCE010000019.1, read as the reverse complement.
GCAAAGTCGCGATGAATGTATAAAAAATATCGAAAATTTAACCAAAACCCTTGGCGCAGCATCGATGTATAACAACATTAAGCTTCATATTTATGATAAAGATCTAAAAAGCTATGTAAGGAGTTGGGATCTAAACAGATATGGCGATATGATCGCTAGTAGTAGGTTTTTAGTGCAAGAGTCAAGGCATCAAAACAAGCCCATGGTCGGCATCGAGGCGTGGTATGCTGGAACGCATATAAGGGCTGTCTCAAACGTAATACGTGATGGTAAAATTATTGGCAACATTGAGGTTTTATTAAATTTTGACTCACTTGGAAATTATTTTAAAAAGCAAGGAATTGATCTATTTGTTCTTTTGGCAAAAGACAAGATGCCATCACGTAAAAGCATTCCGAGTGATCAAATTTTAAATGATTATTACATCGAAAATTTAAGCAGTGCAAATTTAAACATAGTAGGTTTTTTGCGTGATATTAATTTTAAAGAATATGAATTTTACGTTTATAAAACACACTACTTTTGCGTGGTGCCGCTAATAGATGCTAGCAATACACAGATAGGTTACTACGTGCTTCATGTAAATACTAATGAAAAAGAGCGAAATATTTCACAAAATTATTTTGAGTCAGAAGAGCTCTTTTAATTTAATCTATTTAATAAAATTTTTATTTGTATTTTAGATAAAAATGGTGGAAGCGAGGGCTACCATATTTAAAATAAATATACCTATAATAGAGGATATTGGAAAGATTTTTTATTTTTAATATCCGTAAAAATATCCGTTTATTTTTTTATTGCATAACTTTATAAAATTTAGGAAAATATTATCTACCCTTTTTAATTAAAAAAGAGGATAATAAATGAACCTATCTCCTGAACTATATCTAAAATTTGCCAAAGATGTCGAACCTGAAATTTTTGAAAACAAGACACCTAAATTTCATTTAGAAATAATCCGTTTTATTGACAGCGAAGGTCAGTATAAAGCCATAGCAGTATTTCGTGGCGCTGGTAAGACTACATTATTAAATAAAATTTACGTGTTAAGTCGCCTATATTTCGCCGCCGAGTCTTTTATCATGATCGTTTCGGCTAATGAGGACAAGGCGACAGCATTTTTGGAGGCGATCAAAGGGAGTATCGACAAGGCAGCTACTAAAGGCTATGCCATAGCTCGTGGTAAAGCTTGGAATAAAGGATTTATTGAGGTTATCGTAAATCAAGGCATGAAAGATGAAGATGGAAAAAGTATAGAGAAAAAGTGCTACGTAGTATCTCTCTCGGCCGGGCAAGATCCTCGTGGTATGAATATCGACAACATGCGCCCAACGTTGCTGATTATAGACGATCTGGAGAGTAAGGTCGGCAGATACCCCATCGACTCAAACGCTAACCGCCAAAAGCTTCGTAGCTGGTTTTATGCCGACCTACTCCCTACTCTGCATCCTACACGTGGTAAGGCCGTGATACTAGGCACCATATTAAATGGGGATAGTATCCTAAACAATATCGTAAATAGTACGGAAGAGATGGATGCCAAACAAGACTGGACCTACATAAAAATTCCTATCATCAGGAATGGTACCAGCTCATGGCCGTCTCGCTTCCCAATAGAGAAAATCAAAAAGATACAAAGCACCCTAGTCTCAAAAGGGCTGGCAAATGAATTTTATCAAGAGTATATGTGCGCCGCGATAGATCCGCAAAAGGCTATCTTTAAGCGTGAGTATTTTAGATATTTTAAGGGTGTTGAGTATAGGACGGATGAACCATTTACGACGATAACGGTAACTGATGGAGTAAATAAGCAAGAGCTAAAAATCAGACGAGCAAATAAAATAGAGCTAGAAAATGGTGAGAAAATTTGGCTAAAAGAGTGCCAAATTTATACCGTGTCCGATATATCAAGTGGAAAAGGCAGAGACCAGACAGCCTACGTCACATTTGCGATCGATAGACAAAATAGACTTTTTATAATCGACATCACGAGCGGATATTTTACTCCGTTTGAGCGAAGCTTGCGAGTAATCGAAATTTATCTCACATTTTACCCAATGCGTATCGGCATAGAAAAGGCCGGTATGCAAAATGACTTTTTTTACACGATCGACACTATTCAAAAGCTAACTGGTGTAAATTTGCCAATAGATCCGCTTAGCCATGGTGGCAACTCCAAAAATAAACGTATTTCAAATCTTGAGCCCTACTACCGCACAAGACAAATTTATCATAATGCAAGTTTAAACGCTACAGACGAGCTTGAGGCGCAGCTGCTTGGATTTGACCCGGAGACGGAAAGCAAGAGTGATGATATCATGGATGCAGAAGCTTATATTTTACAGTACATTGCAGGGCGATTTTTTGACGAGAGCTATGATGAAATTTATGATGAATATGCAGAGGAAGAGAGCTGGGTATAGAAGTTTCAAGAATATTTTTCGAACAAAAGACAGTAGATTGCCATACTGTTATTGATGCTACATATATGGCGAGCTAGCCATATCTCAGATAAACTAATTCTTAAACAATTTTTATACGTTTTTTAGGAAAACCATAGATTAGACTACACGTAAAAAACGGAGTAGTCTATGAATGAGGACTTAAATTTAATTGAACGAGCATTTAGTGATCTTGAGCAGCATAAAAATAGATTCCTAGAATGTGAGCGAGCATTTCGTGCTGAGTATGAGGGTGAAGATAACCGCACTACAAAACGAAAAAGCTCTGAGAGAAGCCGTTCTAAACTATACATCCCACTAATAAAAACCACCATTTTTATCATTCATGCAATTTTTAAAACAAGCTTTATGAGTGATCGTTGTCCGATAGAGATCACACGTGTTGGGCGTAGAAGCGATAATGATCTAATCTTGCAAAATGCACTTACTGCTGTATTAAAAAATAGGTGGAAGAAAAAAGAGCATCGCGTTGGTTTGAGTAAAGCTGTTATGAGCGCTTTATACCTACCTCTTGGTATAGTAAATTTATTCTATGACAAAGAGCAAGGTGATATCGCTACACGTTTTATACCAATTACTGATCTGGCATTTGATAAGCATGCAAGCGACATCAATGACATAGAATACGTCTGCTACAAATGGCGTCAATCAGTACGCCAAGTCGAAGAAAAAATCAAAACTAAATTTTATAAGAGTAAGGATAAGGATCGTATTTTGGGCTCTAAAATAGAATGGAGTCAAAGAGTACAAATGAAAGATATCTATAAAAAGGTATATGTAAACGGTCGCCAAATGTGGGAGTTAAAGAGTTTTGCTAATGATTTTTTGGTTAGAGAGACTAAATTTTCAACTCTTCCTTTTCATTTTGGATATTGCATGGATGCGATGCCTAGCATTGACGAGAGCACGCGCGAGAACGAAAATGCTGTATATGGCTCATGCGTGCCAGAGGTTGTAAAAGAGATCCAAAGAGAATATAACATAAAACGTAATCAAAAAATAGATATCACTGAAAATCAAATAGATCCATCCTTTATTGTAGATAAAACAAAAGGCGTCGTGACAGTAAGCGACGTGATGGCCAGAAAAAAAGTTATTAGAGTAGAAACTGATATGGGCACTAGAGTAAGCGACGTGATAATGCCATTTCCAGTGCCTCCAACATATCAGCTAAGTGAAGAGATCGCTATGTTAAGCAAAGAGTATGAAATAGCGACAGGCGTAAATAGTGTAATGACTGGGCAAACTGGACCAAGTGATCGTCGTGCTATGGGAGCGTTACAAACTGTAAACGCAGCTAGCTCAATGAGAATAGAAAGTATGATGCAAACACTGCTTGAAACGATGCTATCAAGCTATGCTCAGCACTTTGTGGAACTGCTCTACCGCTTTGTTAGTGATGATGAGTTTATAAAAATAACCGAAGACGAAAACATTATAGAGGCCATCGGTACTTTAGCAGAAAGAAAAGCTAATCGATTAGATTTTGATGTTTCTGTAAATTTTGGCACTACGATAGCAAATGAAGTAAAAATAAGTCAGTTAAATGGCTTACTAGGAGTACTTGCACAAAATCAAATAAGTTCACCACAAATAACAGGCGAAATTGTCAAGGAGGTATTGACTTTAATCCTTGGTGAAAATGCACCAATAGAACAAGTTGATCAAGCTATGTCACAGATGATGGCGGCGCAAGAAGCCGCACAAGAACAGGCTATGACGCAAGATGAAGAAGCGCAAATAAAAAACGAACCTAGTGAAGAAGAGGTGGATATGGCGGCCTTGGCAAACGGTGGAATTTAGTGTTGAAAAGCATAGATTAGGACAACCATCTTGCTTATAGTTTGGCTTTGCTTAGGCAAGGAGTTTTGTATGTTTTTTAGGATGTGGGTAAATAAAATAATAAAAATTTTAAAGGAGAAGAAATGGCATATAAGGACAAATACGAGGTTCTTGGTGTTATCGTCGCTTTGGCTACAAACGGACTTAGTGTCTATAAAAAAGGCGAAGAAGAGGGGCAGATTAGCGGCGGAAACATCGGCGATTTTGTGGTTAGGGCTAAGGGCGAGGATGGCTTTGCCGCCGTGAGCATTATAGGTGAGCAAGAGTGGAAAGAGATGCCACAAAACGAGGCGGCCGAGATCGAGCTGAAAGAGATCGCATCTAGCGCAAAAGATCTCGCACCAGAGCTAGCTAAGGCTAAAAACGAAATTGAACGCTTGAAGGCTGAAATTTTAGAGGCAAAAGGTGAGGCAGAGCGTTTTAAAGAAGAGTGTACAAACTTACAAGATCATGTAAGTGCTTCAGCTGGCGAAAATCTAGCTTTATCACAAAAAATTCAAAAACTTGAAGCTGAGAATAAAAAGCTAAAAGAAGCGACCAAAAAGGAGGACAAAAATAAGACCGATAGCGCTCCTAAGACAAATGAGTCGCAGAAAGGTTTAAATTTAGGAGGTAATGAATAATGCCAGATATCTATGACCAGGATTTGGAGGGACTAGCGGCTGCAGAGGAAACACAGACGCAAGAAGCCCAAACTGCTTTAAAAAACGCAGATAAACCACAGGTGCAGGCAGAAACTAAAGCACCAGCTGCTCCGCAGCCTGATGACTCAGTAAAACTCAACAAAGAAGAGTATGCGGATTTTCAAAGAATGCGCCAAGCTGCGCAACTTTCGCAGATGGAGACGGATTTTAGGAAGAGTTATCCGGACTTTGATATGCAAAAAGTCACAGACAAAATTTTAGAGATGGATGAGAAAAACCCTGGCACTGGCGATGCACTACTGACTCCGGTAGGGATTGAAAACGTCTATCTAAAATTTTTCCATGGCAAGGCACAAGTGCAAGTTGATGATGAATTTGACATAGCACGGGGGACTGGTGGTGGTGTGAGCGTAAAAGAGCTCATTGGTAAGATTAATAAAGGTGAGGCTAACGATAGCGAGAAGCAGGCCTTATATGCGAGATTATTTTAAGGAGTAAAAGAAAATGGCTATAAAAACTGGATTAGTAACTGCTGAAGAGGCTTTTGGCAGTAAGGGTGTAGTGCTTGAAAACACTATAAAGCAAATAGGATGGCAATCTACGCCTTTTTATAGTGCAATAAGCACAGCCGCACCTGCAGATAGAAGCACGAGCGTGGCGGTAGGGCATAAATGGTTTTATGATGAGTTGCCTGATGGTGACGCAGCTAATGCGCACGCAGAAGGTGGAGCTAAAGCAACAGCCAAGTATTTTGTTGGTAATACTCTAAGTAATCATTTTCAAATAGTTAAAAATACATACGGAGTTTCTGGATCACAAGAGCCGGCTAAAGATGTAGCAGGCAGAGGCATTCTAGCTAATCAAGGCGAGATGGCTTCCGTAGAACATAAAAAGTCCATAGAGAAAATTTTGCTTTCTTCTCAGACAGCTGTACAAAGAGTAAATAGTGGTGGTTCTCCTGTAGTTGGAAAATGTGGTGGATTAAAAAGTTTTTCTACTGCAAATAATACAATCGATGCAAACAATACAGACTTAACTATGCAAATGATTAGAGATCTGCTAAAAATCGGCTGGAGCAAAGGTAGGCCTTATCAATTCTTAATGGTAAATGATAAGCAAAATGATAGGCTGCTAGATATTCTCGACAAGATAAAGCAAGCCAATATCACACAAAAATACCTAGAAGAGGATCTACTTGCCATTAGAACTAGCTACGGCGATGTAAAGGTTATGTTAAATCCGTTCTTAGATCAAAATGAGATCATTGCCTTTAGAGCTGATGACATCTTTAAAGTAAATTGGCGTCCAATGATGACTAGAGAGCTTCCAACTAGCAACGATGCTGTAGAAAAAGAGATTATTAGTGAATTTACACTTCGTGTATGTACTCCTGTAGCATTTGGATGGCTTAAAAAGTTAAAGGTGTGAAAAATGAATTATGAGGCGTTTTTGCAGCGTTTGAAGGTATCTACTAGGGGAGATATAAAACTCCCTAATTTTGAAGAATTAAAATCATTAGTGGAAGAGACAGCAGCAGATATATCGCGTGCGGTAACGCCTCTTGAAATGATAGAGATAGATCATAGAAATTTCGACGTCGAATATCATATAGATAAAAGACGTTTCGTGAGGAAATTTAACACGCCTAAAAACGAAAAAGACGTAGTCGATTTTCTTGACGAATCGCTTTTAAAGGCACTCTTTTACGGAGTAGCTAAAAAAAGGGCGCACGCCGAGTTTTATGCAAAATATCATAAATTTTATCTACAAAATTTATGCGAATACGAACTAAACAACTTCGACGAAAGAGCTTATGATTTGACCGAGGCTCTAAGGATAAAGGGCTATCTAAAACCCTATAAAATAGATTATGCGTTAGATCCTTACTATTCATGGGATGAGAATTTTATAAAAAGACTTGATTACTACATGGCCAATATAGTCTATGGAATAAATGACAATTTGCAGCATCCGGAACAAATTTTAAATAGCGATGAACTTGGATATAGGAAATTTATATATCAATTTATCGCCTATCAAAACGGCGAGCATACCGATAGAGAGGATTTAAGAGCGCTCGATAGGCTAATGAGCAAGAAAATTTTAGGGGAGTGAAAAATGGCGGATAAAGAATTTACGCAAATTTGTAAAGAGATTTTAGGAGTTAGCAAAAAGCTTGAAAAAATAGAGCCTGAAGAGCTAAGAAAAATAAAAACAGATATAGAAAGAATAAGCGAAGCGGTAGCTGCAGATAAAACTTTATTTGATACAGATAAAAAAGATTTTGATGGTAAGTATAATAAAATCGCCGAGATAATAAAAACATTCGATACTTTAAAAGCCCAAATAGAAGAGGTTCTAAAAAGCGGCACAATAAACGATAGTGCAGAGGCCTTAATTTCTACATTCTCATCAAAAAAAATCATGAATCTTTTAAATGAAGCAAAAAGAGTAGTAGATGAAAAAATTAGCACTATACATAAAAATGGCATAACCCCTTGGAACTCTACATTAGAGTATCCTACTGGTGCCATTAGTGTTTTAAATGGTAAGCTCTATCAGGCAAAAAGCCAAAACACAAATAAAAATCCTAGTGAAAATAAAGAAATATGGCATGTCATAGCTAATGAAGAGTGGTGCGAGCAGACTTTTTTAAATAAAAATGAAAAAATAGATAGCTATTCTAAGACAGAAAGCGACGATAAATTTGTTCTAAAAACAGAACTAACGGATGGCTTGCCGATAGGCGCATATCTAAGCTACCCAAGCCAAAAGATTACACCAGCAGGGTTCTTAATAGCTGACGGCAGAAGCCTTAAGAAGTCTGAATATGCAGAGCTATTTAACGTATTGGGATACGTATATGGTGGCTCAGGTGAAAACTTTAACTTACCTAATTTCTCAGACGGTAAGTTTATGAGGTCTATAGGTGGTAACGCCGCCTCTTTAGGGGTGGTGCAACAAGACGAAATTAAATCACACTCACACGGTATTGGTCAGCAGCCAGGTATAGGGCAATCAAATAATGGTGGGACGGGTGGCTTTGTTGGTCAAAATAGCTATATGCAATCAGGTGTGACAGGTGGTAACGAAACCAGACCACTCAATATGTCAGTGGTCGTTTTGATTAAAGCTAAAGACGTTATATCACCAACAGCTGGACAAATAGATAAGACTATTGTAGCCACCGAAACAAAAGCAGGCATAACAAAGCTTAAAAATGCCATAACTGCCAAGCAAGAAGATGCGGCTGTTACTGAAAAAGCCGTAAGCAACGCGATAGAAGCAAACAAGAGTATAGGAGTAGGTCAAACTTATCAAGATGTGTGGAGCCAAAGAGATCTAAATACTTATTATCCAAACACCACAGGCAGACCTATAATGGTTGATTTCAATTTAGAGAGTACATCAGGATCTTACATTTTTCACATTGTCGTTGATGATGTAGTAGTAAGAAAAATACAATCAGAGCGACTTTATTTTGTTGATGCACAATTTATTGTGCCAGCAGGATCAAAATACAAAATAGCAACACCGGAGAATACTACGCTTAAAAAACTGAGTATATGCAACAATACCAACATATCTAGCTCTTGGTCTGAAATAAAGTAGGAGAAAAATTAATGAAATACTATAAAGACAAAAATAATGAGATATATGCGTATGAAGATGATTTGAGTGATGAAGTTTTGGCTAAAAGCGTAGAAAAGTTTTGTTTGACACCTTTATCGCAAAAGGAGATAGAGGAATATTTAACGCCAAAAATAGACGAAAGGGCTAGGGCTTTAGCACAGCTTGAAGCGGATATAAAAGAATGCGAGGATGATATAAAGCACGCCCTTATTATCGGTAACACGGCAGTGTTAGAGAGCTTGCGAAACGAATATAAGGAATTAATAATTCAAAGGGAGGGGCTGAAATGAGAGTAAGGGTAAAAAGATGTGAAGTGTGTGCGAGCAAGCTTAAAGATGGGAATTGCACTTGGGATGGATGTCCTAAAAGCCCTAACTATAAAGAAAAAGAGCAAGAAAAGCCAAAAGACAAAAAGGATGAGTAATGCTTAAATTTAAAGAGCTTTTGCAACTCTTTTGCATTATAGCTATTGAGTTACCGCTAGAGATACTTGGCTATTTAATAGTACCTATTGCTTTGGCATTTTGTGATAAAAATAGTGAGCATTTGCCAAAGTGGGCCAGATGGTTTGAAGATGCAAACGACACTTATAGCGGAGTAAATTCAGCTATAAATGGTGATAGTGGTTGGAGAAAGGAACATTTTAAAGAGCCAAAAAATAGGACGTATTTTGCACGTCTTTTATGGTTATATCGTAACCGAATAGGCTATTTCTCAAGCAGAATAAATGGCGTAAAAGTGAGCGAGATAGAGCCATCAAGCGTAATCACTCAAGGCAACCCAAGAGTAACAAGTAATGGCGGAGTGATAAGTGATTTTTGTAAAGTTACTTGCAAGCTTAAAGATGGTCGCACTCGTTTTGGACTTTTCAAAACGATCCGATACAAAGGCTTTTTAAGTGGCTTTTATTGTCGTATTTATGTCGGCTGGAAACTGCTCGACGTGGCAGAGATGAACGAATACAACAAGGCTACATTTATGCAGCCAGACGACAAAGAGTATCTTAAGAGCGTGTGGGCGATTAATCCGTTTAAGAGGGTTAAATAGTGAAGCCGTCCATAAAGAATTTGGTGATCATAGTTACCGTCTATTGACGGCTGTATTTTTTGTAAATTTTATAAAACAAAGGAAACACAATGCAAAACTACATAGGAATGAAAGAGATTAAAGCGATGCCAATGAGTCGTGGCTTGCTAGCCAAACAGACGTTCTTGCTACTGACTGGGTACTAGTAGAATGAATTTCTTAATTGCAAATAAACTTTGGCTAATCGTAATTGGTGGGTTAATAGGTGTAATGCTGGGACTTGGAGCTGAAATTTACAGTCTAAAAGGTGGCATTAAAAACGCTAAGGCTGAACTAAAAGAAGCACAAAACGAGCTGGCACTAAAAGAGGCAATTGGTGCAGTCGTTAAAGCAAACCTCGAGGCATGCAACGCAAATATAGAGTTGCAGAATGCTAAATTTAAAGAGCTTGAAATAAAAAAACCTGATGTAAAAAAGACACAAGAAAAAGCTAGGAGTAAATTTGATGGTATCAAGCCACTGGTTACGCAAAGCTGCGAAGAGAAGTTGGAGCGTTGCGAAAGGATATTTGATGAGCTGGCACGTTAAGATCACGCTTTTTCTTGTCGCTATATTTTTATTTTCAGGCTGCACGAGTAAAGAGCCGCAAATCATTAAGCAAACGGAATATCAAGATGTATATATCACAGTATCTTGCATTGACAAAATGCCACAAAAACCAGAGCGAGACAGAAACGATCCAGATAATCAAAAAAAGATAGCAGAGTATTTTAAAGCCTGCGAAGATCTTCTAAAACAATGTGTACATGTAAATGTGCCACAATCTAGCACGTCCGCAGCAAAATGGGGAGAAAAAAATGAGCGAGATTAAACTACTACCAAAAGCAAAAAGCAAAATTAGGCGCTGTTTGGTGCTGTTACTTGGTGGTTTGTTTATGGTAGTGTTTAGTGTCGCCCTGTACCGCCTTTATGGCAATATTTTTTACAATGAAGAAATGAAGCTTACAGCGTTGGCTATCACTCAAGGTGTAGTAAATGTTCTTTTGAGTCCAGCAAAGATAATTAGTATCTTTAGAGCATAGCCGTGGAATTACACTATTTGTTTTATGTATTAATCATAGGTTGTGCAGGATCTATCACCGCTTTTATAAAAAATGGTGGTGGAGGCATAAAAATTTTACTCAAACGAACGTGGGACGGCTGTTTTAGTGCATATGTTGTTTATGAGATAGCTTTCTTTTTTGCCAAGGACGAACATGTGAGTTTTGCGATTTGTGGTGTGGGTGCTTGGATGGGAAGTGAGGCACTGATATTTGTTAGAGACTTTGTATCAAGCAAGGCTGGAAGGAGATACGATGGTTATGACGACTACGGCGGAAATTTTAAACACGAGGAATTTGGCGATGACAAGCAGTGAGATATTGCAAGGCATGCAAGCACAGCGCACCAGATGCACCGTATGGAGTAGAGTTATGGGTTATCACCGTCCAGTAGAGGGCTTTAATATCGGTAAAAAAGGTGAGCATAAAGAGCGAGTATTTTTTGATGAAAATTTTAACACGTCAAAGCAATGTGTTAAAAAATCTTAAAAAGATTAACACAAGGAGTGAATATGGCAGATTTTAACAACGCTTTTCAAATTTTAATGAGTTTAGAGTTTAGTCGCCCCGAAAAAGCTTTACACAAAAATCCTACCGAGCGTGAGTGGACATTTATGGGGATATATCAAAAATATCATTCAAGCTGGAAAGGTTGGAATGAAATACTTGCTGCGTTAGCTTATGGTGGTGATACTGAAAAAATATCAAGGGTGCTGTTTGATAACAAGGATCTTCGTGATGAAGTTTGGAAATTTTACAAGCAAAAGTATTGGGATAGGATGAGGCTTGGTGAAATTAATAGTCAGTTAAAGGCTAATGAAATGTTTATATTTGGCGTAAATGCCGACACAAAACCTGCCATAAGAGTTGCACAACGAATAGCTGGTGTAGTAGATGATGGCATAATGGGTGAGATAAGCTTGGCTGCTATAAATAAAGTAGATGAAGAGAAATTTGACAAAGAGTTTGATAGAGCGGAGCTTGAACACTACAACATGCTAATTAAACAAAATCCAAAATTGAGAGTCTATGCCAATGGCTGGAGAAGAAGGGCAGAGGCAGTATGACTATTGAAGAATTAGATGAAAAAATAAAAAAACTACAGACACAAATAGATGATCTAAAAAGTAAGGTTTTATCTTACGAGAGCTCATTTGGTGATATAAATAATGCCATAAATGCGCTATCTAGCAGGATAAGTGATATAGAAAATAATGGTATTAAGACGGCTGTTGGTGGTTTACAGGAAGAGGTAAACATACAGAAGTTAAAAATAAACAAATTAGATAGAGTAAGAAAGGGACTAGCATGAGTGTGATCAATTATAAAGATAATTTTGTAGAAAATTTTGAAGCGATTTTGGCAAGTAGCACTGGCGAGCGTTCGATATATCAAAAGGCTTTAGCTCATATAAAAAGCGAGTTTGATAACTTTCAAATAACAGATGATGCTAGGGCTAAATTTATAACCTCGCTTATGGCTGAGATGACGATTGCCTTTACAACAAAAGCAATGGATGCAGCCGGTGATGTTGCAACCAAGGCTTTAACGTTAGAAAAAGAGCTTGAAGCTTTGGAGCTAAAAAATCAAGGACTTAGAGATAGACTAGAGCTTGATAAACAAAATTTACAGATGCAAATAGAACTTACAAGAGCTCAAACCGAAAAGACAAAGGCTGAAACTAAACTGGCCGAGGAGCAACAAGTAGCCATAAAAGAGCAGATAAATGACAATAGAATAATAAAGGCTGGCATGATGACTGGTGACTTTATGCAAAATGTTTCTAATGGAAATCTTAGCGTACCTTCTGATATGTTTGAGTATCTCTTTAATATAATCGACGAGATTATCAAAAGAGCTGGTATAAATATTAAAAAGGTAAAAAATTTTAATTTACCTAAAATAAAATGAGCAACGCGACCCCCAAAAGGGCCATTTCTAAGCGAAGCAAAGCGAGGCTGGTAAAATGAGCCAGTTTATTGCCTTTAATGATGAATTAAACATAACAAACAAAGAACCAGATGATGCGTTTAGCTATCTAGCTGGTGGAGAACTTTATGCTAACACTTTTGCTGCCGGTGCTGCTTACGTAATCGGCAGGACTTCCAATATAAATTACACTTCTATCTTTTTACCTTTTTTTGTAGATAAGATCTCGTCTATGATGGAGCTTAATGAGGATTTTGTTGAGTTTGCATTGATGCCTATGCAAATAATCTTTTATAAAACAGCCGATGAAAAGAGACGAGAAAAAGAGATATATGATGAGATAAGTGAAGATACCGACAAGATAGTAAAACTAGCCAATAGGCTACATGAAAAAAGCGGTGGTAAGATGGGTTTTTCTATGGATGATGAATCTATTAGTAAAAGAACTACCACTGATGGAAATTTCCTTAGAGAGTTGGTGGAGCAAAGGCAAAAGGGCTTTTTTAAACAGACTTTGCAAAATATAGCATATACCAAATTTGGAGTTATTGGTGCGATAGTTGCCGGATGGGCTTATGATGGAAAGGTAAGTGGTGCTGTTGTAGCAGATGTCGTAAGTCAAGTCTCAACTGCAAAAATTGCAGATGTGGCCGCAGGGCTTTTAGGTAAAGCTTTAGGACTGCAAGCCGGATTTGCTACGCTAGGGCTTAGCATGGTGTTGGGGTCTATTTTAAATGAAGCCTTTGAAGTAGCTAGTGGGCTTGATATAAGCTATGGTTTTGGTGGTGATATAGCAGGATTTAATGAGATAGGTCATGGGATATATGAAGCACCTTTATCTTTTTTGGATGGAGTAAAATCTATGTTTGGTGGTATACCAACAAAAGATTTGGCATATGATAAAGAGAGCTATCAAAGAACTGGGCAAATAGCTGGCATAAAAACTAAATTTGGAATGTACATAGGTCAAGTTGGCGACAATCTAGTAAGTGGTAAAGAAAAGGGACTAAACAAGAAAGAAAGAGATAGTGCTTTGGGTATGGCTAGGAGTATGGCCAGGGATCTTGATAAAGCTTCAAAGATGAGTCGTAGCGACAAGAGTAGACAAAGGCAAGCTGAGAAACATGGTAGTTCTAGTGGTAGCTCTTCAGGTATGAGTCGTAGTGAAAAAAGTAGACAAAGACAGGCAGAAAAACATGGCAATGCTGGTAGAAATAGCTCGCATGATAGAAACGGCGCTGGTAGAAATAGTGCTAGTGGTGGAGCTACAGGATAGTAAAAATATATGTTTTTTAGGAAATATCCTAGTAATAATATCACTAAAAAAGGAGCTAAGAAATGTGGGATTTTTTAAAAAATTTAGGAGATAAGGCTAGCCAAAATGCAGATGGACTAAAAGTATTTGGGTCGTTACTTGGTGCTGGTGCTGGGATATGGAGCGCGGTAGAGCAAGGCAGGCAAGCTAAAAAGCAAAATGATCTAGCCATGAAAAACTACAATCTAAATCTGCAAATTTTAAAAGATGAGAAAGCACGCCAAAGGCAGATGCAACAAAATTTAGAGCAAGGCTGGGCTAGATCAGCAGCTGGCATGAGTGATAAGGAAGAAGAGGAGAAAAAGAAGAATGGGCTACTTTAATATAGAGTTTTTAAGACGTCCAGAATTAAGTCCGCTAAGTCCTAAGGCTGGGTATGCAGCTGCTCTTGGCGCTGTTGCAAATGGTATAAAAGATGTGGGAGATATAGGGCTAAATCGCCAAAAGATAGATGATGAAAATAAGAGATATCAAGAGGAAAAGCTCTTTAGAAACGATGAGCTAAATTTTAGAAAAAGCTCACATGCAGACACGATGAGAGCTAAAAGCGATGAGCTAGCTTATCAAAAAGATAAAGACGAAAAAGACCGTGCCTTTAATGAGAAAAAGCTAAGTATAGAGGATATTAGGGCTAATAAAGACAGGGATGTAGATATGGCAAGAGTTAAAACTCAATCCAGATACTATGACACTCTTGCCATGGAGCAGGTCAATAAGATAGAGCGACAAAAACGAGAAGATACGGCTAGTGCAGATGAAATTAGACGACTTTTCCCAAATGAGACAAAGGGCAAGAGCGATGCAGAGGTTCTGGCTATAGGAAGTGCCAAGCAGCGTTTTAGTAAAAATAGATCTAGCGTACCTAATGATATAAACATCCCAGAGGGCTATAGCTATATAAGTGCAGATGAGGTATCGCCTTTTGTAGGCAAAGGGCTACTTCAAAATGGTGGCTTAAAAAAGCTTAAGGATGGAAACTATCTTATAGAAAATGAGACGCTTTTAAATATGATCGATGTGGCAAAGCAGCAGCAAGGCATAGCTAAATTTTTAAACGAGAGAAAAAACCAAGTTAAAGATGTGCTTGATGATGTGGTGATTGCACCAAATGAGAAAAGGGGCGTCATAAAGGAGAACCAAGCGACCAAACAAGCGCCTATGCTTGATATGAAGTATTTAAAAAAGCAAAAGCCATTAATCTTTAATGATGAATATGATGGAGCGTTATGATGCCTACGACTAGAGAATTTTTAGGCGATAGCTTGATCAAGGAGCTTGAAGGGGCTGGTTTTTCGCCGCAAAGCATAAATGCCTTTGCTAGAAATGAGTATAGACAAAGAAAGGCAGCACAAGAGGAAGAGCAAAAAAGGCTTTTATATAGAGCTGATGATATGAAGGTTGATGGTAAGATAAGAGAGGCTTTGCTTAGTGGAGATATCAGCGAAGAAGAGGCTAGAAATGCACAAAAATTTGAAGATTTTGGCCCAAAAAAACATGGCTGGGGTTTAGGTGCTGCTAAGACGCTTACAGGTATAGCCAATACTGCCGAGCGTGTAAGTGATTTTATAAATCCATTTTATGAAGGTAAGCGTGATAAAGATGGGAACTATATATATCAAAATAGTATAGAACAAGCTCTGCGCCCTAAGATACAAAATGCCCAAAAGTTGCGAGATGATTATGAAAAGGCAACTGGCGAGACGTCATGGGGTGGCCGTTTAGCTGAAATAGGTACAGAGATGGTTGGCGATCCTATAAATTTTATAGGTGGAGCTGGACTACTTAGCAAAGGTAGCAAGTTAGCTCAGTTTGGCAAAAAGACCTTATTTTTCGCAGGTACTGGTGCAGCAAGCGGTGGTGTAATGGCTCTTGGTGAAGGTAAAAACGATGAAGAGACATTGAAAAATATAGGCTACGGTGCAGCTGGTGGTTTTGTTTTAGGGCACGCAATAGATCAAGGCATCCAAGGCATAAGCAAGCTCATAGCAAAGCGTCAAGCAAGCAGGGTGGCAAATGAAGCTGATGCGATAGACAATGCTCAAAATAGCGAGTTTTTAGATGGTGGTAATAGTGCTAGTAAAGATGTCAGTAGTGGCAATGGTAGCCTTGAATATCCAAACACTCAAAGTATCGCTGTTACCATTGTTAGAGGAGCATTAAAAAACGAGCCACTTTCGACAAGAGAGCAAGTTTTGAAAGAGATTTTGAGTGGTGAAGAAAAATCAAGTGTAATAAAACCTGAAAAATACAAGAGTATTTTAACCGGTATAAACGAATATAAAAGTTACCAAAACAGATTAAAACATTTTCATGATAATCCTGATGAAGTAAAAAATGCTGACTTGATTTTTGATCAAATGCAAGATGATTTTATGAAAGCAAATAGTGGTGATACTAAAAAATATTATGATGCAGCACCACTATTTGGTAGAGAGTTAAAAATAGCTCAGACAATGACTACTAGTGAATTTGCCACAAAAGAGGTGGGACTTGATGAAGTTACGGCTAAAAAAGTAGTAAAAGAAGCTATGCAAGGCAAAGAAAAAAGTGACTGGACGGATGCAGACACTTATGCAGATATAGTTAAATTTAAAAACTTTGAGATCCAAAGAGACTATGCTAAAGCTTATGGTGAACGGATACAAACCGCACAAGCTAGTATAAATAATGCAAGAGAGCAATCAGCTATAAGATACGCAGATACGCAAAAAGCCATTAATGAATATCAAAAACAAGGTATGTCGCCAAGTGCGATAAGAGAGCTAATCAATGCTAAATTTAAGCCAAGTGCGGATGAGATAGACTACACTAGAGCCTATAACGACGGAGCGGACGTGGATGCTAGACTTGCTGGACAAGGGATATTTTATGCGATCGAAAAAGATATCGCGGCGTATATTTATACGCCAGAGCAGTATTTCGCGAGGCTAAAGAGCAAGGGATACGGCGACGAACAAGCGACGGAGTTTACGCGCACTTACGTCCAAAAAGATATAAACATTGCCAAAGACTATGCAAATTCAAAAGTGGCCCAAGTGTATGAGAATAAAATTCAAGCACAAATAGCTAACGAGATCAGAGATAGAGATGAATTAGGGGGAGGTTTTGTCAATGAAGAAGCAAAAAATAACGGATTATCAGATAGCGTTTCTGATATCGGCGATAATGCAAGCCGAACAGGAGAACGACAAGGAGACGATGAGGAGATATTACGCCAAGGCGGACGCAATACTTCAAGCACTAGCCAGACAAAGCGGACAGCCCAGAGCGATGAGCAAATGGAGCAGCGACCAGCCTTTAAAACAGATGGCGATACTGATGCCACAGCTGCAAGCAAGCAAATGGTGGAAGAACAAGGAAGCGGTGATAATGAGATAAGAGGACATGTAGGGCAAACGCAAGAAGAGTATAAAAAGCTTGTAAATGAATATGATATTGATAAATTCTTAAGCGACAGAGAAAATGTATTATCTAAAGATGCAAGGCATGGAAAAAGTAGGATAACTGATAGAACCATTGAAAGCAACGACGGAGTTGGCGGCTGGGAGTATAAACTAACTCCAGCAGGTTATGAAAAAAACTATAAGGCTGATTTTTTAACTACAAAAGCTGACGTCGCAAAGATAAGAGCTGGCAAAATGGATGAGGCTACTTTTAATAAACTAAAATCTGATCTTGAAAGCAGTGATGCACTAGGCTATGAGTATAAAAAAGGGAGTGAATATGCTGATATGGAAGACTTTGAGCGAGAATTTGGAAGCTTATATAATCCAAAAGGTGGCAGAAATATCAACGCTAACTCTCATATAGCAAGTGGTTTGGTTGCTGGCACACTAAATTCTATCGATGAAGATGGAAACTTTAACCCAGATAGATTTGCAGCTGGATTTTTAGTGGGGCTTGTTGGTAGCAAAGCTGCGGTTGTAGCACTAAAAAAAGTTGCTCCAAAGTTTTATGACAATCTTATGAATACAGCAAAAGGTTTTTCAAATAAAGGTATAAAGGAAATAAGAAGCGAGATAGAAAAAACAAACGGCATAGTGCCAATCAAGGAATTTGGCGAAAATTATGCGGAGTTTTATCATAATGGTGAAGGTGCTGTGCAAAAACTACTAGCCGAAAAACAAGGGCAAGTAGCAGGTGCTTTTTATAGAAAAGAGTTAGGTGATATAGATCTTGTTTGGGGAAAAGTTTGGCAAGATCAAAAAGGCGCATTGCAAGGATATGGACTGGCTAAAATCAAGGCAAAACATCCCGAGATAACGGCTGAAAATTTAGACGATGTGATAAAAAACGGACAAACAAAAATAAGGCAAAATGAAGCGATTCAAATAGAAAAAGATGGTTATAAAGTCGTATTAAAAAATAATTGGATGGGCGAAAAAACACCAAATAAATGGATAGTAACAGCTTATGAAAAAGAGAGGAAAGTATCAAGTATATCATCTGATACTTTTACAAAAGGAGATAATCATCCTTTAACCTCTAATGAAATTATACCACAACAAATACAAAAGGGAGCGTATCGAGATAGAGGTAACCAAAAGTCGGAAAACGCTAAGTTTGTTCAGTCTAGCGATATTACAAGCAAAGACGTTGAAGCTAACGCAAAGGATAGTTCTGTTCTTTTGCCAACCGACGATCACATTATATCTCAAAATGCTAAGACATCAAGTGTATCATCTGATGTCTTTACAAAAAGGGATAATCTCACTTCAGCCGCTTTTGAAAAAGATAGTGCTTTTGCCAGCAGGACAGACTTTGACAAAACTCCTATCAAAGCGGACGTGAAGACTGCCACGCCGAGCGATTCTGTCCAAGGCTCTGTGGTGAAGTCCGTAGAACACTCCTTGGACAATAACGTCCGAAGCTCTGGTGATATAAAATCCTTAGAACACTCTTCAGACGGTAGGGACGTTATACAGCAAAACGAGGAAAAAGTCTATCATAGCCGCAAGATAGAAGAGATAAAAAGCAAGCATCCAAACGTTGAAAAAGAGCTAGACGAGAGTATAGCGGCGATGAAAAAAGAGAGCTTTAACAACTCAAATTTTAAAGATGATCTGATAAGTAAATTTGATAAAAAAGAGATAGCTACTAGAGGGCTTGGTAAAAGCGTAAATTTAAACAATAAACAGCTAACCATCCTAAGAAATGATATAAAAAACGCAGACTTTAAAGTAATCAGCGATAGTAAAATTTACTTTGACAAGATAGGTAAAGATGGAGATAAAAAGAGATTTTTTATAGATATAGCAGAAGATGGAAAGATAAGAATAGATGCATACGCAAAGTCTCAAATAGATAATATACCTATAAAAGAGAATGCGCTTCAGGAGTTAGCTGGCGTAGGAGATAGAGCAAGGCTAAAAAATATGAGCTTTGAAGTAAAGGCAGCATACTTTAACGAGCTAGATCCTATCAAAAAAGAGGCGATACTAAAGAATGCCGAGCTAAACAAGCTAAAAAAGGCAGCTCAGAGTGGAGATAAAGTGGCTATAGCTAAATTTGAAGAGTTTAAAGCTAAAAACCTAGACAAAGATGGAAATATAAAAGACGGATTGAGGTTGTGCTAATGAGTGAAAAATGTCCATTAAAAGAGATACAAGAAAGATCAGGTAAGCTGCTAGACCGTTGGGCGCTGAAGGTTGATGATGTCTTTGATAAGGCAAGCCTTGGGCTTGATAAGGCTGCAAAGTGGACTGATGAAAACATACCATTTGCTGGTGAGCTACTAAACATAAGAGAGCATGGTAAAGAGATAGATGAGCTGTTAGGAGAATACCATAGAACAACAGCTGCCATATATACTCAAGCGGGGCAGTTTAAAGAGTACCTTGGCAAACTAAGCCTAGAAAATAGAAAGGCGATGTTTAAGGCGCTAGATGGTGAGATGAATCCTAACGAACTGCCGGAATATGTAAGACCACTATATGAAAAAGTGCGTAAAACTATCGATGATGGAGCACAGGCCCTAGTGGATGCTGGAGCATTAGAATCAAAAAATGTCATCAAAGACTACATCAAGCACTACTATAAAAAGCATATGGATGAAGCAAAGGAAAATAGCCATATCGCAAAGGCGTTAAGGCAAAGCAAATTTTTTGCTAGAAAGCAGATGAGCTGGGAGCAAAAGCAGTTAAGACAGATCGAGGACGATGCGGCTTTTGCGGTGACAAATACGATCCTAGAGCAAAAAAAGCAGCTTCTTAAGGCTCAAACGCTAAAGCTGTTTGCGGACAAATTTGCTAAAGATGCACCGCCTGAAGGAATTGATGGGCTAAAATGGACGAGGATAAGCGATGAAAGTGCAGGTGGTGGTATAAAGAAGTATGGAGCACTAGCTGGTAAATACGTCCCTGAAGACGTCGCTAAAGCCCTAGCAGAGGCTGAGATGCTAGGGCGTGAGATGGCGAAATTTAACAATATGTATTTTAAACTGATCGATCACATCAAGGTAAATGTGACTGTGAAAAATCCATTTACGCACCTATATAACTTTGGCTCAAATATGGCTCTAGCGTTTTTGCATGGAGATTTTAATGAAGCAATTAAAACTACGGCCGCATGGATGAGAGGGGATAAACAGTTTAAAAAGTGGGAGAACCTCGCTAACTCGCTAGGGCTTGATAGTCATCTAAACGATCTCGAAGGTCTGGTAAAGCCTTTGCAAAGCGAGTCAAAAGGCAATATCTTAACCAAGGCATTAAAAGAAGCGTATATGGCCGAGGGTAGCTGGAGTGGCGAGAAAGCTAGATATCTATACTCGATGGAGGATAAGGTATTTAAAATAGCTAGGTTTAAGAAAAATCTTGAAATTATTGCCAAAGACAAGGGCTTTGACGTAAATGACTTTAGCAAATTTAGTTCAGATGAGCTAAAGGCTGCGATGAAAGATGCGCAGTATTCATATGTTGATTATTCTACTCACTTCAATGGCACTCTAAAAATGTTTGATAAAACTGGGGTTCAGCCATTTTTACACTATGCTGTAAAATCAACTCCGATGGTGCTAAAGGCTGCACTAAAGCGTCCAGATAGATTTTTGATGATGCAAGCCGTGCTAGCTTATGGTGGCGGCAGTGCATGGCTGGGCGCTGATAATGAGCTAGATAACCTAGCAAAGCCAGAGTGGGCCGAAAGTGGTGCGCTGCCAAACTTGGTGGGCGTGAAAAGCTGGATGAGAGTTGGTAATACAAACTGGTATTTTAACTCTGGCCGCTTGGTGCCTGGCTTTAGGTTTGATGGATTTGACAAACTAGAGTTTAATGGAGGTTTTGTCGGAGGAGCTATAAATATAGCAAGTGGTAAGAGTACGCTAGGCTATAAGATAGAAAGTGATGATGATCCTAATACTGTAAAGATGACAAAAAGGTTGCTCGAGCTAACAAAAAGCTACTTTCCGCCACTCTCACCTCTTGGCCGCTACGGACAGCAGCTAGGAGCGCAGGGGGCAGCCAATATCACTGGAGCAGATATCGCACCAAAAGACTACAACAAAGACGAGCTAGGCTTTGGCGGTATAATGGCGAGAGGTCTTGGTGTGAGGCGTTTTGATAAAGGTAAGGAGTATGGAAAGGAGCTAAAAAAGGCCCGCAAGGAGTACGAGCAGTTCGTGCCGGTAAAAATCCCGGACTCAAAAGACGAAGAGAAAGTGGCAAAGGCAAAAGCTCATAATGATAGGATTGCAAAGCTAAGTGTGGAGGATCTGCGCGAGGCTAAGGCGATGGCGGAGAATAAATTTAAGCGTATAAAAGAGCACGCGAGTGCTGATGGTGTGAAGTTAGACATAGGGCTTTTGCGTCAAAGCAGGCAAAGTGGCGGTTCTTTTGGAAGCTCTAAGATCAAATTTCCAGAGTAAAGGGTGCTCCTTTACTTTTAATAAGATTTCGGTTATAATTAACCTACAATTCACCGGGGGCGCTTTAAAGCCCTCTTACTGACTAAACTATGGCTATACGTTTGCCAACCGCGTTTAGATAGTTTACAAGAGTTGAGTATTTCATATCTAAATTTCCACTCTCAATGCGTGCCACTGCGCTTTGTTTAACGCCCATCGCCTCTGCTACTTGTGCTTGTGTCATCTTTGCCTCAGAGCGTGCTTTTAGTAACTCATCTATCAACTCAAATTCTTTATCTAATGCATCATACTCGCGTTTAAAATCAGGATTTTTTAGTCTACTTTTTAAGACTGTATCAAAGTCTATCATTGCCATTTTTAAACTCCTTTAACCTAGCTTTGGCTAAATTTAGTATATTTTTAGGTATCTTTTGGCTCTTTTTTTCATATGTTAATAGGATTATTATCGTTTTTCCGTCTTGGTAGCAAAATATGCTTCTAGCTATGCCACTTGGGGCTTTGGCTCTAAGCTCAAATAGCCCATCCTCTAGGCTTTCGGTGTGTGGCTTACCTAAATTTGCTCCATAAATTTTAACTCGCTCAAATAGCTTAAATAGCCTTGCTTGCAGATCATAATTGATAGCTTCAAATTCATTTACAACGGTTTGATTTAAAAATTTTATATCCCACATACCTTTTCCTGAGATTATGCTTTATAACATATTTGTTATAAATAAACACTTAAAATTAAGTCACGAGGGTGCTGCGCATCTATAACTTGGATTATTATTTGTGGCTATCTTGGTAAGAGCAAATGCGCAAGGCTTGGCTAGCCAAGTAGCTAGCGTGCAGTGCTTGGTGCGGTTTGGCTTTTTGCTTAGGAGTGGTGGCGTAAGTTCGAACACCAGTAGCGGCCAAAGCAAGTAATGAGATGGCTTGTCGGGGTGGGGTGAGTGTGTGAGTTTTTGAGAGCAATCCCAGCCCATTTTTATATATTTGGTGGTTTTTGATGTGTGGTTGGCGTGGATTTGGCTTGTTTGGTGGCTTTTTGGTGAATGGTCTGGCGTTGTTTTTAGTGTATGGCGGCTAATTTGACTGGATATCTACTGCAAAAAAACAAAATTTGCACGCTGGTTGTTGTCTATTTTTTTACTTTTTGGCAAAAACGGCTTAAGGTTAGTTTGGCAAAAATGGTCAAAAAATGGTGTGAAAATTTAGTCATGAAAATTATACTTTTCAATACTAAAAATAAAAGAGTGCCTAAAATACGGCTTTTGCGTACGGTAAAGAGAAGTGATTTAAGGTTAGAGCGAGCAAATTTGGTTAATTTTTTATGAAAAATAGCGATTTTGTTTAAGGTTAGAGCGGATTTTTGCAAGGTGGATTAGTTTTATTTTTTAAACTTTGGTATGGTTTGTGGCGTGGGATGTTTGAAGTACTAGCTTTGAGATAGGATTTTATTGGGTTGTCGGTTGGATATGCCAGCGTTGGTATGGTTTGTGGTGAGATTTGATAGCGTGAGTGTGCAAAAATCGCAACTGTCAAAATTTCGTTTACAGTTGCGTTGTATGGCTTGATATCGAGATGATACGGAATGCTTGGGCATGTGAGCTTTGAGATGAAAACTTGTATGGGTTCTTGATCTGGTGCGTATGAGACGGCAAAGCTTTGGGCGAGCCTTGGGCGAAATGAGTGGGAATTTATGGATTGTTTCTCACTTGTGGTTAGGAGATTACGAAAAAATACGAGGCAATTTAATGTGCCTAGTGGTCTTTGTGTGGGCGTGCTAGCTATGTTGGCTTGGCTGGTGTGTGTGCGTTGGTTGGTTTGTGTGAGCTGCTTACTAGATCAAAGCTGGTCATAAAATCTTTGATAGGGGGCTATGAACCCACTTGGCCTGCGCCATACAATACTACAGTCACACTAAAAATTTTAAAATTTTCAAACTTTTTTCATATTGTGAGCGGCTAAAATGGTGACAATATCCAAAAAACGCACTTTTATCTAATCTGCTGATAAAAAATAAGTAAAAATTCTTTGGCAAGCCAGCCGCTTGGACGCGCCAGCGTTGGAGCTTGCGATCAATGCAGTTGCGCTAAAATTTCTAGTAATCGTAACTAAATGCTCTTATAGAAATTCTTAACGGTATTAAAGAAAGATGTTTTGATAGATTTTGCAATAAGATGCGGCGAGTTCGCCGCTCAGTTTTGTGTGTTTATTTGTGATTGTAAGCTTGTAAGCCACTATTGAAAGAGTTTTGGTAATTAGTCTTGGGTCTTAGATTTTTTAGTATTATCATAACTATGGCCAAAATTGTATTCATACTCAGTCTTTTATAGAGCTCTAAGCTCTAGATGGTGAAACTACTGAGGCTTCAAGAAATGCCATGATCTCGCTTGTAGAATAAAGCACATTCTTGCGAGTAACTGCGTATTTTCTAAATTTACCATCTCTGACGTAGCGCCACAAGGTTACGGCATTGCACTTTAAAAGCTCGCAAGCTTGTTTAGTTGTGATAGGATCTGTTATAGGTAGAAGTGGTGTCATTTTTTATCCTTTAAATATTTTCAATGTAAAAATACGCTAGGTTTTGGCTGTCCTCGGCTTCCTTGCTGTATTTCGTGTCGTAACTTTTATTTAGAATATACGCTATCTTATCTTTATTGCAAGCGTAAAATTCTGCTAGGATGGGTGCTAGCCTCTGCCCTTTACGGTTGTTTGGTGCAAATTTTAGATAGAGCAAATCACATGCAAGTTGTGGTGCTGTCGTGCTAAAATCATTTTTGCAAACCCTAGCCTTGTTGTCGAGTGCTGCTATTTGCAAGTCTATGCGTTTTTGAAATTCATAATAATGCTTAACAATGGGCGTCATTACATCGATCAAATCTGTTATAAATTTGCTCGCCTTTTTGTTGATGAAAAGCCCAAGATCTTCTGAGCTATCCATCTTTAAAAATGAGTAAGCCATCACAAAGATGGCTGCATCTTTTAACTCGTTTGTAGTCATTTATTATCCTATATCTCGATCGCCCCAAACAGCGCACCCGGGTCGTAAATCGCATAACCGTTTAGCAAAGCGTGATTCATCTCCATCAAAATACCTTTTGAGCTTTGAGTGATGTCTGGATCACAAGTTTTTTCACTAGGTACAAATATTGCGCCACAACTATCAAGTTGTTTTAGGCAAATTTTCATGACTTCGTCATAGCTTAAATTTCTATAGGCGGAGTTGTTTAAAACTGGGCTAAATAGCTCATATCGCTCATCTCCGTTAAAATACTCATTGGCTTCTGCTAGTGCCTTGATAGCTACTTCTCTTGCCTTTTTCTTATCGTTCTCAAATACCGAGTAAGGACTACAAACGTAAATTTTAATTATTTCCATCTTGTTCCCTTAAAATGGTATATCTTGATCATCTACGTAAAATGTAGTCTCATCGCTAGGTGGCACATCTTGATAGTCGCTTCGTCTTGGTGCGTTCCAAACGACATCATATAGCACACCATCTTTAGCATTCTCGCCAGCGTTAAAAAGAGCTATATATACTTTATAGCCTGGCACTGCCGGTGTTTCTATGAAGCCACTTAAATAGCTTTTTGTACCATCTTTGCTCTGTCTGCCCCATAGTGCGCCTATTATCTGCCTACTGCCCTCGTAGCCTTTTGGCTTTTGAAGGGCTAACTGAAAGCCTGGAAAGTCTTTGTTTTTCTTCCTCTCTTCTGCGCTAGTGCTAAGCATAACTACCTCTATGGGTCTTAAAAATGGGATCATGATAGTTCCACCTGTGTAGCCGATCTCTTCGCCATCAGCGTTTTTGTAGCTTTTGCGTTTAAAATATCCTACGTTCATCTTTTTTCCTTTATAAATTTGCTAAATTTTGAAATACTGCCAAAACAAAAACCAAGATAAAAGCCAGTATAAGTCTAAGAGCTAGCTTTTTCATCTTGCACCTCTGCGTCAATGACATCGTCCTCAAACTCAACCTTGACCTCATTTAAACGAGATAAAAGCTGCTGAGCTGAAACAGCCTCTGGTGGCATGATGGCCATGCGGTCTAGCATCTTGTCGCTTCTGCCAGCCGAGAGAGAAGAAATAAATTTTGCTCTCTCAAAGTCCTCTGCACTAACTACACCAGTTTCTCTTTGTCTGGCTACAATACGCCTTGCCTCACCCTCCATGATCTCATAGCTAGCAGCTAGCAAAACATTGTTTCGCTCGATATCAACCTTGGTGTTTTTAACCACGGTTTCTAGGCTTGATCTTTGAAGCAAATTTCTAGTTTGTTTATCCTCGCTCATAGCTAGAGTTACTTTGTTTTGTAGGGCTTGTACCCAGTTAAAATCCTTTTTCCAGCGATTTATTGAGCTGCTTGATCCTTTTAGCCCTAGAGCTTCAAGCTTTGAAGCTAGCTGCTCCTCGCTAATAGGCTTATAATCGCTCTCAAACGTCGCACTTTCGAGATATATCTCAAAAGCCTTTTGCTGCGTTTCGTTCATCTGCTTCATCTATTTTTCCTTTTTGTCTCATGTGGCTCATAATCACTAAAAAATAGTGAGCCACCCCAAACCCCTAAAATACGTAATTTTATAAATTCTTTGGCTCATAAGTTTAAACTTCTTGAGCCACCATTTAAATACGATATTATCGTTATTTAATAGCTTAAGTTTTCTCTTTGGCTCACCATTTTTTATATATATAGCTATGAAAAAAATTTTTAAAAATAAAAAAATAATTTCAAACCAATATAGGGGCAAAAATGGCGAGATTGTGAGCCAACAGCACGCCAAGCCCCATAAAAACGGCTTTTTGCTGGCTCAAGAAAAATAAAAATCGTGAGCCAGAAGTGAGCCACCCAGATGTAAAACATCTATCAAACGCCCTAAAATAGGACACTTTGTAGATATTTTTAGTTAAAATCATCGTGAGCCACAAGAAAAGATTAGTTTTCATCGGCTTTTGCTCCATTGGCTTGATAGTGGTTTATCTGGTTTATGATAAGTTCGCCACCGTTTTCTATCCTTACACTATCAAAGTCAAGGTTGTCGCTGCTTACTCTAAAACCAAAGAAGCACCTTGGTCTATCGCCTACTCCGACATAATTTACTGACATACGTTTTTGGCCATAAGAGCAACTTATGCCAGCAAGGGTTAGCTCATCACGTAGGGCTTGAGCAAAGTTCTTTTGTGTGAGAGGCTTACCTCCTTTGTCGTTCATGTATGCTAGATAAACCTTATAAAGTGGCACTGACGGCACAAAATAGTCGGCATCTGCAATAATCGCATCTTTAACAAAGGTACGAAGCGGATTTACGCTATCTTTATACTCTTCAAGCTCAGTTTGCATGCGTTTAGAGCGAGTAAATTTGTTCTGAATAATAAGGCGTTTTAGTCCTTCAAGGGCTAGATTAAATATACCTCCTAGCTCATCATTAAAACGATCGCTAAGACCTCTTATTTTCTGATTATCTTTTACTTCTTTATCAAATACAATAAGCAACATTCTTCTAAAAACGCCATTATCTATGCCACTTTTTGGTTTTTCATTGCCAGCAAATGCTAGCTTTGGCTTCTCGTTTGGAAGCAAAGAGTAGGGCTCTTCGTTTTTTGGGTTTATAGTGATCGCATCTTTTGTGCTGACGATAGCTTTTAGATTGGCTAGTTGCCCTTTATCGGTGCCGTTTTTGTCGATCTCAGAGCCAATGTTTAAGAGCTTGTTTGTAAGTGCGCAAAGCTGATGCCCCTCAAATTGTTGAAGCTGGAGAGATGAAACATTATCCTCACCAAAAAAGTTTCTGATAGTGTCTAATATAACGCTCTTGCCGTTTGCGCCACTTTTGCCGTATAAAAACAAAAAGCTTTCAAACTCATGGCTAGGAATAAAGCAATAGCCAATAAACTCCATAAGCGTTTTTATATCATCTTCATCGCTCATAATATCGCGCAAGAATTTGTTCCACTTTGGACACTTGGCCGAAGGATCGTAGTTAAATTTTAAAATATTTGTAGCAGCATCTTTATAGTCGTGCTTTTTCTTAAATGTAATAACACCATTTTTACTAATAAAAATCGTGCCATTTAATAAATTTATGACGCGGCGAGATTCGTGAGATTTTATCTCATCTAGATCTAGCGATAGGCTAGTTAGATCCTCCACTATTTTATTGACGTTTTCGCGGCTTTGTTTTTTCTTGTCCACATATGCAGCAGCCATCCAATGAGAGTGAATAAATTTGGCCAATGCATTGGTATCTATCTGCATGAAATGATTACTTGCCCAAACGTGCAAATTCTTTTTATACTCACCCAGGCGGTAGCCTAGTTTTAAAAAAGTCTGATTTAGACTTGCTACCATATCTGTAATATGCGTTTGATGATAGTTTGTACGCATAGTTTTGTTTATGCGGAAAGCATCGCTAAAAGCTTTTGAAAAACGCTCGAAATTTTGCTCCTCTTGTTCGGTGAGAAGGAAGCTTTGGATATAAGCTTTTTTAAATTCCTCATATCTCTCGCCCATTTTTCTTTCTAGCTCTTTTGCATAATTTAGCACTTCATCGACATACTTATCGTCAAGTTCGCCTTTTACTGGAAAGATATTTATAAAATTACCTTCTTCATCTCTTGCCAGTATCTCGGCCTTGATTTGGCGAAATTCTTTGATAGGCAGATTTTGTTTAAATTTATCTAGCTTTGCCGAAAGGTTCGGAAAGTATTCGCAAATCTCGTCAATAACAACGTTTGTCGGTTCAAAGCAGCTAAAAGCAACTACTTCAAGTGGGCTAGCATTTTGAAATTTAAAGGCATGGTCATAGAGATAATCGCTAATATCATAACCTTTTGAGAAATTTTTACCGATCATATAAAATAGCACTATTCGTACGCTTCTAGCTACATCTTTAATCTCATAAAATTTTTTTATCGCATTTTCATATCCGGCCTCATCGTGATCAAACCAGATAAATACATGCTTATCTCTTAGAAGCTCTTTGTATTCTTCCCAGCTAGCAGTTACGCCACCAAGCGTCAAAGCACAAACATTAAAACACATCAAATTTAATGCGTCTTTCTCGCCTTCGCAAATGACTACATTACTACCTTTATAATCATCGTAAAAATTTAGAGGAAAAGGGCTAGCATGTGCGCCACTTTCACCTATCCACTTTCCAGGCATTCTCTCGCTTGTTAGCTCGCCCTTATGTGGGTCATAGGCAAATTTCTCTCTATATTTGATATTTACTGGTGCGCCGCTAGCGTCTCTTATGATGATGGCTAGACTTTTATGTTCAAAGCTATATCCTATAAGTTCGCGGCTATATGAATCAAAGTTATTGATTTGTATTGGGAATAGTGCTGAAATTTGATCTTTGATAAGATCGTAATTTTTAAGCTTATTTTCCACAAGTTGTGGTGCTATTTTTGCCAAACGAGCTTTAAGTGCGACTTCTTTTTTGGCTCTTTGCTCAGCTTCTTTTTTTATGCGTACTTCGTTTTCGGCTTTTATCAGTGCTTGATGTTCCTCATAGGCCTTTTTCTCTTCCTCGCTCATCTCTTTTGCATTGATTGTATTTGGTATGCCAAAATGATCACAAACTTTTTTAGCAGCTTGAAGTGGAGAGATATGCTCTTTTAACTCAACAAATTTTGTTATATCGCCACTGGCATTGCATGCAAAGCATTTAAAGAATGCACCATTAGAATCAGAATTGATGCCAAGACTTGGTGTATTATGACCATGGTCATGAAACGGACAAAAAGCATTTCCGCTTTTAAACTCTATGCCATAAACACTTTGCACAAAATCTTTAAAATCGTGCTTGGATATTGTTTGTTTTATAGTTTGAAAAATGTTATCACTCATCACTTTGCCTATCTAGCCAATTTAAATTGTTTGATGCTAGCTTTTTGAATTTGCTTAAATATCATCTTTATAATGTTGACACTCATCGCATTTCCTGCTTGCTTGTAGGTTTGAGTATCGCTCACTACGATTTTGAAGCTCTCAGGAAATCCTTGCAGGCGTAGACACTCTCTAGGGGTTAGCTTGCGTATGCGCGCGCTTTTTAGCAGATTGTTTTGCTCAAAGCTGCTAGAGCTTATCGTAGGGCGAACTGCAAACTCGCCACCCTTATTAAAACCTCGTGCGCGTTGTAAAATTTTCGGCTCTTGATTGCCACCTTGTGCCGTATATATAGTAGGAGCTATCCCGTCGACATCATAAACTCGTTTTAGTATGTCGTTGCCTTTTATGTCAAGCTTGCCGACTACTTTTATGAAGTTATCCGTGCAACGACTTCCTGCGGTAGTCATTATGCAATTCCCTACATCGCTTAAAGACTTTTGGGCAAAGCTGCCCTGAAAGTTGTTTTCTTTTTTCTTAAGGCATGTGATCATCTTATCGCTCAAAAAGTATTTTTCATCTACTTCGCAATCTAGCATATCGCCCAAATTTAGCTCTAGTGCCTGCTTTGGTGCGTAAAAAAAGGCGTGATATTCGTCTGCGTTCAAAAACCCCACGATATACAATCGCTCCCTATTTTGTGGTATGCCGTAGTCTTTGGTGTTTAAAATCTCGGCGTGGCAAAAATAGCCTAGTTTCCGCAAAGCATCTAAAAACCTTTGATAGCTTTTGCCGCCATTTATTGACAAAAAGCCTTTGACGTTTTCATAGATGAAAATCTTAGGGCGAGCTTCGCTAACAATACGGTAAAATTGCCATATCAGGTTGCCTCTCTCGCCATCCTCGCCTGCGCGTTGTCCAGCGATAGAAAAGTCTTGGCAAGGGCTACCGCCGATCAAAATATCTATTTGCCCGGCGTAAGCTTTGGCGTCAAGACCGCAAACGTCCTCGTAAAAAGCTAGCGGGGCGTCGTGATTGGCTAGATAGCTTTGACGGGCGAATTTGTCTATCTCGCAGGCAAACACCGTCTCTACATTGTCAAATACTTCGTGAGCGGCAAACTCGGGCGCGCCTATGCCAGAAAAGAGAGTAGCAAGGGATATTTTATCCATTATGCACATCCGAAAAGAGACTATTTTCTTTTATAAATTTCTTTAAAATTTCTACGACTTCATGTGCAAACTCAGGGTTTTTAAAACGAAAACGTCTAAAATAAAAATAAATTGCAGCTTTGTTTTTACCAGTATGCTTTGAAACGTAGTCCGCGATCTCGCTTTCACTCGATGCACATTCAAGTGCTTTGTAGTATATATCTGCCACTTCATCAAAATGTGGGCAAAGGTAGTTTTGTTTAACGAAAAGGGCGTGCTCGTATATTTTAAAGCGATCATGCCTGTCATGCTTGCGGTCAAGATAGCTTAAATTTTGTAGATTTTTCTTGCATGTTTCAAGTATGCTAGCGTGATCTACACGTATATACTCCCTCATCGTTGCCATGATTTAGCCTCTTTTTTTGAAAAACAAAGCCAACATGCCAAGCGTAAACATAGCACCGCCTACAAAAGCACAAACAACTACTGCAATAACGCTTAAGGCAAATTGCTCAGTCATCCTAAATCCTTTTTCATCAAATTCACTCTTTTAACTCCTTTGGGATATAATCAAATCACGAAACGAAACCCCAAAGGAGCTAAA
>CAUSCE010000018.1:0-42124 GCA_963530215.1 uncultured Campylobacter sp. | reverse complement strand
CCTAGGATGCTTAGCGTATCGCCCGTCGCGACGTCAAAGCTTATGCCCTTTAGCACGGGCTTACCCTGGTAGGCAAAGCGCAAATTTCGCACTTTTATCAAATTTTCTCGCATCAAAAGCTCCTCTTGGCGCGGCGCAGCACGATGATAAACATCGGGATGCCAAATAGCGAGGTCACGATGCCGATGGGGATCTCGAAAGTAAAAACGAGCCGCGAGAAGCTGTCGCAAAAGAGCAAAAATATCGCGCCGATCATCGCCGAGCTTGCCAGAACCGAGCGGTTGTCGGCACCGAAGACAAAACGCGCGACGTGCGGCACGATAAGCCCGATCCAGCCGATGATGCCCGCGATCGTCACGCTAAGCGCGCTAACGAAGGTCGCGACTAGGATGATGAAAATTTTAACTCGCGCCACGTTTACGCCCAGGCCCTTTGCCTCCTCCTCGCCGAGGCTTAGCGCGTTTAGGTATTTGCCGCTAAGCGCTATCAGTAAAACGCCAGCGCACAT
This sequence comes from uncultured Campylobacter sp., assembly GCA_963530215.1. GTDB lineage: Bacteria > Campylobacterota > Campylobacteria > Campylobacterales > Campylobacteraceae > Campylobacter_A. The sequence continues at coordinate 41,616 of CAUSCE010000018.1, read as the reverse complement.
CGGCAAGATCGAAATTTGGATGAAGCTTTTGGATGCAAAGCCGAGGCTTCCCATCAAAAAATATGTAATCGCAGGAAGCGCGTCAAAAGAAAGAGTGCAAATGTACTTTGATTTTCTACTATGTATCGACGATACAGACGAACTTGGTGGAGAAATTTCAACTGGAAGTTTAGCTCAAGAAATAGCCCTAGAAATTAGCTCATTTGCCAAAGTCTCTTTTATTACGCGCCACCAGCTTTTGCTAGATCCTCGCATAAATTATACTTCACACAATAGCTCGATGTGCTTGGTCGCTAAAATTTCAAAAGAACAAAAACAAAAGGTGCTTGACATTGCGCTTGAGCTTTTAATAAATAAATGCGCCAAAAGCGCTGAACCGGGTATCGCGGCTGTTTTCAAAGACGACATAAAAGATACGAAAGAGCTAATAAATTTTGGCAAAAATGCAAAAAATATGCTCCTAACCACAAAGCAAGCTTTTGAGACGGCGCGCAAGCAAAACGTATTTTTAAAAGCTCTTACGCCAAATACCAATGGCGTTATCGGTGCGCTTGCTGGCATAGGGCTTAGGCTTAGCGGCGATGATGGCAAGATAAGGGGCAAATTTAATCTAAATGAGCCAAAGCTAAGCGTTGCTAAGCTTACAGAGCTTCCATTTATCGAGGCGGTTTTGGACGAGAATTTTAAAGAGCTAGCAAAAGATGAGATGATAAATTTAGGTGGCACTTTAAAGCCTATATTTTGGCATCACAAGGCAACTTTGCTCGTGCAAAAAGACAAAAATGGTGAGTTTAGAAATTTAAACATAAAAGAGCTTCGAGAATTTTGATGATACAAAATTTCAATGAGAAAAATGAGTTTAAATACGGTAAATTTAACTACGAAAAAGCTCATCAAATAGCCCAGAACTGCGCTAAATTTAAGCTAGATAACGACGAAGAGGAGACGAGCTGCGGCGGCGAGAGGAGCTGCTACGACTGCGCGTTTAGGCGCTGGAGTAAAGATAGCTTCATCTGCATGGCGCAAGCTAGCAAAGGCTAAGCTAGCTCTACGCGACCATTTTTTTATCTTTAAGTTTTCCGCCACGTTTATACTTTAGTTCGCCACAAAATCTCTTACCAAATTTCGCCTCGATTATAAGAACTAGCACGAAAAATATCTTTTCATCATTCATTCGCGCGATCTGGCGTAGAGTTTGGCTAGCGTCATTAAATTTAACTCCATTTTTACGTAAAGTTTCGCAAAAAACAGCCTCATCAAAGCCCAACATTTGCGAAATTTCAGTTATGCTGTATGGCTCGAGCGAAGCGATAATGCGGTCCATGTTACAAATGCTTGGATTTTTACTGCGCGTTAGCACATCCATTGTTTCATTCATTAGTTTTACTAGTTTTTTTCTACGATTTATAACGTGAAGTGTTGCGGCAAGCAATATTAAAAAACCTGCGATTTTATGGGCGTTTAATAGATACTCGTTATATTCGCCAAGTGCAAAATTTACACCAGAAAATGCGAGCATACAAAGCCCCAAAATAAGAACTAAAACAAGACAGAATTTATAAATAACCTCTACTTTAAACATGACACTCATCCTAAAATATATTTTTCTAATTATACACTTTAGGAGTTAAAATTTATCACCAGCTTATTTAGCTGGTGATTTAATTGGATTAAAAATTGTAATTAAAGCTTAAATTAAATGTGCGTGGATCGCCATAAACCATCATATTTTTGCCGATACCCTCGTAGTATTTTTTATTAAAGAGATTGTCGATATTTAGCTGTACATCAAAATTCTTAGCAAATTTATATCCAAACATCAAATTTGCCAAAGTGTAGCCTTTTTGTGTGATTTCACCTGCGCCTTTGCCAGTATAAATTTTACTCTTATACATAGCTCCAGCTCCTACTCTAAAGTCCCTAAATTCATACTTTGCAAATAAATTTGCCGTGCTTCTTGATGAGTCGGTGGCATACTTCTCACCTTTGGCATCTTTTGCGTTAAAGTGCGTTGCACCAAAGCTTAGGCTTAAGTTTTTAGTGATCTCGCCGTTTAGATCTAGCTCGACACCCTTACTTGTCACGCCCTTGCCAGCTTCATATATGTCGGCATTTGTCGCTGGATTTTTCTTGCCAGTCTTTACGCCAAGCTTGTCTTGTACGATCTTAAAGACGCCAAGACTTGCTTGAAGCGCCCCGTCAAGATACTCGCCTTTGATGCCCACTTCATAGTCCTTGCCTTGGATAGGATCTAGGTATTTATCATTTGCATCTTTTGCGGTTTGAGGTTTAAATATGCTCGTGTAACTGGCATATAAAGTGTGGTTTGCTCCGATGTCATAAGTGATGCCAAGATATGGCGTGATCTCATTTGTGAAATTTCTATTGCCTTTACCACCCTCGATCTCGTATTTGTAGTAGCTCACCCTGGCACCTAGCAAAAATTTAAGCTCATCGGTGATTGATAGTTTATTTGCCGCGTAAAATGCCTTTTGTATCGTTTTGTCTTTATTGTTTTGATCTTCGTAAGGTAGCTTTGGATCATCAAGGTGTAAATTTTTAAAGTCTATCCTACTTCTAGCTGTATAAGCAAGTCCTGCTGGCGTGGTCTTTTGCAACCAGTAGCTACTTACCTTATCGCTACTTTTTTTATAGTTGTTATACATCGCGCCAAAGACAAACTCATGAGATAAATTTGCTATCTCGTAAGGGATATTTGCGTATGCATCTACGTTGTGGATGTTCTCCTCTCTTTTGTTTGCATAAATGCTAAGATCATTCATATTGCCAGTACCGTCTAAATTTACCGCTCCGCCGTAGTAGAGTAGATTTGAGTCAGTGTTTGCCCGTCTAAATGAGTAACTTAAATTTAAGCTCGCTTCATTTTCAAAGTAGTGCTTAAAATCAGCATAAAAATCAAGCGTCTTTATGTCCCACCTAGTCCAAGGCTGAGAGAAAATTTCATTTTTACTAAAATTTGTCCTAGAGCCATCTGCGTAAAAAGCTGGCATGCCGCCCCACCTAACGCCACGGCGTCTTAGCTCTTGATAAAACGCACCAAGGCTAAGCCATGAATTGTCGCCTATGTCGCTATCTACTACGCCATAAATCGCGCTATTTTTGCGGTTATAATAATCCATATAAGAGTGCGACTTCTCATGCATAAATGAAAGCCTTGCTCTAACGCTTCCGCTCTCATTTACAGGCGTTTGCACATCGCCATTTACGCCGTATCTATCGTATGAGCCAGCACTTAGTCCAAAATTTCCTTTAAGCTCTTTTGAATCTGCTCTTTTTCTTATGAAATTTAAGCTTGCAGCTGGGTTACCAGCGCCTGCAAGTAGGCCATTTGCCCCTTTCACCACCTCAACTCTCTCATAAGGCAGCAAGCTCATATCATTTGCGCCAAGGCTAAATCCGCCAAAGCTAGGCATCGAATCAAGCAAGTAATAATCTATCTTAAAGCCACGAGCTGTCGGATATACGCGCTCGTCCCATTTGTTTAGCGTGACGCCTGGGACATTTCTAAGAAGCACTTGATAGTCCTTGATGCCTTGATCTTTTAGCCTAGCTTCTGTTAGCACAGTTAACGACTGGGGCGTTTGACGAGAGGTTAAATTTAGCCTAGTTGTGCTCTTTACAAGCTCTTTTGCAAAGTAGTTTGCGTCGTCTCTTCGCTCGCTTTCTACGACATCGACTGCTTCTAAAATTTTATCGCTTTGGCTAGCAAAAATTTGAGGTTGCATCAAATTTAATGCAACCAAACTAATTAAAAATTTTTTCATTTTTTCTCCTTTTAAAATTTCTTTTAATCCACAAATAAAGCCCTGAAATGCTCAAAATAAGCGGTGAAATACCAACTAGAAACCAGATAAATTTTGTGATTTGGTTGTAGTTACCAAAGTGCGATTTTCTAAATGCTGAGAGAATTTCTTCGCTTAGATTTGTATTTTTTATGTCCAAAATACTTACTAATTCGCCGCTATTTTTATCGTAAGTTAATATGCTTGAATATTCGTTATGCAAGAAATTTTGATCTTTTACATAGCCAAAAAGGCGTATGTTTGCTCCTTGCATAAAGGGCAGTGAGATGAAGTGTGGCTCAAAGCCAGCAAGATCATTTTTTGAGCGGGCTACCAGCTCGTCAAGAGATAGGCTTTTGTTGTAAATTTTTGCATCTATAACGAAGTCATTTTTAAACTCTGGCATGCGTGCCATTTGAAATTCCCACCAAACACCACTTATGCAAATGAGCAGTAAAATAGGCGTAGAAAAAATTCCTATCATTTTATGAATGTCGCTCATAAAAATATTTAGCCTATTTACACGAAGCCTAAGTAGTGTCAGCCAAAATTTTCTATAAATCACGAAACCACTTATGCAGATAAAAAACGTAAAAATAGCGGTTAGAGTAAGGATAATGTGACCGCTCTTTTCTAGAAATAGCGACTCATGAAGCTCGGTTAAAACTCCAAAAAATCCCTCATCATGTGCAAGTGGCTCGCTCTTTATCTTACCGCTAAAAGCGTCAAAATAGATAAATTTCCACTCTTTTTGGCTGTCATTGTGCTCAATTAACCAAATTTTGTCACGTTTTTTAGGATTTGCATCGATATTTATGCCGACCATCTCGTAGCCGTCAAGCTCGCTTGCGATGATCTCTCTTTGCTCATCAAAGCTGATCCTTTTGCTTAAATTTTCTTTGTTTAAATTTACATTTACGACATTTGGGGCAAGAAGGCTGTTTAGCTCATCTTTATAAACAAGGATCGCACCGCTAAAACAAACTACTGCAAGTGGAATGAAAAATAAAAGAGATAAATAAGTGTGTACTTTATAAAAAATTTTTGATTTAGAAATTTCACTTTGTTTTAAAGCCTTTTGATGGTAGGTTTTGATAATGGCTCGCAATCTTACACAAAATTTACTTTGATAATATTTAAAACTATTATCAATTATGATTCCAGAAAAGAAAAATTTTTATAGAATGTAAATTGAAAAAAATAAATAGATTTGATTTTCAAAAGAATAAGCAACTCCTCTTTGTGTATACGAAAAGCCAGAAAAGGGGGAAGCAAAGACTTATCAGTTACAAAAAGGAGGGTCCATTTAGGACGATGAAATAGTATTATTTAAGCATAAATTTTAATAAAATTTTTAGTTAATAAAAAAGAAATTCCAAGTAATACTAAAGTAAATCTAACTTTAAAGAAGCTGCATTTAATAAATTTCTTTTAATTAGTGCAAGTACAAAATTAAAATAGCTAATTTTTAGGCACAAGCTCTAATATGTTGCAAGCTCGTTTGCTGCCCATCTTGCAAGCCTTATCAAGAGCCTTTGCAGAAAGATCAAAGCTTTGCTCAGTACCATTTCCTTGAAGATACTTTGTCGCTAGCTCATAGCAAGCCTCACTACTACCATTATCACAAAGCGATCTAAATATCTCAAAAGATTTTTGCGTGTCTTTTTCTATACCAAGACCGCGTCCTAGCATATCTGCATAGATAAAGCAAGAAATTTTATCTTTATTCTCACACTCACTTGAAAGCTTTTTAACAAAATTCTCGCAAGCTTTAGCGTTACTTTTATTAATACACTCTTGCATATTTATATCCCAGTTTGCATTCAAAAACATAAGAGCAAATGCTAAAAATAAAATAGATTTTTTCATAAATTTCCTTGGAAGAAGTTAGCTCCCTTTGGGGGAAAGGGAGCTATTACAAAAAGGAGGTTTCTTGTTGGACAAGTGGAATAATACAAGTTTCGTCTAAATTTAAAACCAACTTTTCTTTAACAAAAAACAATCTCAAACTAAATCTTTTTTACTAAAGGCAAAATAGCCACAAACTAGCAAAATAATGCCTAGTAAGAGCGGATAAATAATCGCGTAAGCTACAAATGTCGCTTTTGGAAAGGTGCTTAAAATAAAATAAGATGCAGTACCGATAACTGCTAAATTTGGATCAAAAAGACTAAGTGCTGCTATCCTGAAAAGCTCTATCGGATTTAGTATAGCAATAGCGTAAATGACATACTCATCAACCGAGCTTCGCATAAGAAGTCCAATTAATGCTAGGTCGATAAATGCTAGCATTATAAGCCAAAGTAAAAACGCTACGCCCTGACCTGTCTCTTGATTTTTAATCACGCTTGAGATAAAAAATCCAAGCGATAAAAAAATGATACTTAAGCTAAAAAGTAGTCCAAAATAAAGTGTTAATACACCCCAAGGTATCGCAACACCTTTTATAAAACCAACAATAACACAAAGCAAAAGAGCAAACAAAAGTGGAACAAAAACAACAAATGTACGACCCAGCGCCTTACCAAAGTAATACTCTCTAAGACTTAGCGGGAAACTAAGGATGTATTCAAGCAAATTTGTATCTCTATCTTGATTTATACTTCTTACGGTTGAGATGAGAATAAAAATAGGCACAATGATGACACAAATTTGAATAAACAAAAGTAGTGCTCTAGTAAGCCCAGAAAAGCCGAGCACACGTGAGTCAGTTACGCCACTAAATAAAAATCCTATCATCAAAGCAGAAAAAAGCGCAGCATATATCACAAACCATCTTGAGCGAAAAGACTCTTTTACATCAAGCTTTGCTATTAAAAAAAGATTATTCACTCTTGCTCCTTAAATTTTCTTCTTTGATGATCTTGCCAAGATCCATATAGACGCATCTATCTAATAAATTTGCTATCTCATCGATACGGTGTGAAATAAAAACAAGTGTTTTGTTTTGCGTGAAGTTATCAAGCAAATTTTTAAAAGAAAGCCTTGCTTTTACATCAAGATTTGCCGTTGGCTCATCAAACATCAAAATTTCACTATCCTTAGCAAATGCAATGGCTATTAGCATCTTTTGTTTCATGCCGCCAGAGAGCTTATAAAATGGCTTATTTAAATTTGCATGCAGATCAAGCTCTAAAAGCTTGCTAAATTTCTCAATCTCTTCAAATTTTACATTTGAGCTTTTGCAAACAAACTCACAAAGCTCACGCAGGTTAAATTTAAGCGGTGGTGGAGTTTGTGGCACAAATGAGATAAATTTCAAAGCCCCTTTTCTATCTTTTAGGGTATTTACGCCATTTATTGCGATGTTTCCGCTATTTGGGATAAACTCGCCTAAAATGATACGCATGAGCGAGCTTTTGCCAGCTCCATTTTGTCCAAGTATTGCTATTTTTTCACCAGATTTTACATTTAGGCTAACATTATCAAGTATCCTTTGCGAGCCAAAAATTTTAGTTACTTCTTTTATATCTATCAAAAATTTTCCTTATATGAGTTTCTTAAAGCCATTGTCAAATTTTAGTGCGTCTTGATGACACACATCAATACACCTGCCACAAAGCGTGCAATCTGCACCAGCTATCCTAAAGATATTTTTGCTCTCGTCAAGCTTTGCCCCTTTTTTTGTCATAAAAAGTACGTGAGGCACTAGACAAACATCAGTGCAAACTAAGCAGTGATCGCATTTTTCTTTATCCCAGCTAACTTTTATGGCATTTGGTTTAGCTAGCACTGAGTAAGTAGCTCCAATAGGACAGACATACCTGCACCAAGCTCTACGTGAGAAGAAAATTTCAACCATAAGCATAGCCACAACGAACCAAATAGCATGAAAATAGCCATAGATAATAAATCTTGAAAAAATCCCAACAACATTAAAAATTTCAAATGTAAGGCTTGCACTAGCAAAGCTAAGGGTTAAAAATAAAATGGTGAAAACATATCGCCACTTTGTGTCAAAAACTCGTGGTTTTACTATCTTTTTAGCGCGTAAATTTTCATGGATCTTCTCAGCTATTTCGCTTATTAATGAATAAGGACAGATCCAAGAACAAAAGCCTCTACCGCCAAAAATGATATAAAATGCCAAGATACTAAGTGAGCCAATTATTAAATTTACATGGATTTCATGCGTCGCCAGAAAAACTTGCAGGCTCATAAAAGCATCTGCCAAGTGAAAACCAAATATCCTTGACGCACTGATGTCGCCTTCTAAAATTTGTATATCGACTCTATATGAAAGCACAAATAAAAGATGAACTAAAACGATGGTAAAAATGCGCCAAAATCGTATGCTAGGACGCTTTTTACCATCTTTTGTAGTTGTGATTAACGTGCTTAGAAAGCTTACATTTCTAATCGTCGCACGAGTGTTATATTTGTCCATTTTTACTTTTTAAATTTAGAAATTTCATCTGCAAGGCTTTCAAGCTCGCTATCACTAACATTTGTAAGTAGCCCCTTCATAAGCGAGTTTTGCACCTTGCCAGATTTATAATCAGCTAGCTTTTTAAGCAATTCATCCTTACTTAGATGCGTTATATCAGGAGCTACGACACCTTTTGCATTTGCACCATGACACGGAGCACAAGTTGTTAGATACTGCTTACTAACGCCTTCATTGTGTACTTTAGCCACACTTAGACTTAGCTCTTTTACCTTTTTTAGCTCATCTTCGCTGGCAAATTCTTCACTAGACTTTGGCTGCTCTTTTGTAAAATTTTGCTCTACTTTTGGCTGAGCATTAGTTGCTACTTTTTCCTTTTTAGGCGGAGTCTGGCTTAACATAAACACCATGATACCGCAAATCGCTACTGCTAAAATAATGGTTATAATCTTTCCTACTTTCATTATTTGCTCCTAAATTGTGTATTAAAATCACTGATTTCTTTAGCTAAATTTCTGATTTCACTATCATCCATTTTTTTAACAAGATCTCGCATTAAGACATTGACTTTCTCTTTATTTTTATAAGCATTTATCATTGTATAAATTTCATTTTCACTTTTTGTTAAAAGTGATGGCCCGATGATGCCATTTGCGTAATCATCGTGACAAGCTGAGCATTTTGTAATGAAATTTTTACTAAGTCTGCCCTTTATAAGTCTTAAATTTATAGTTTGAAGAGGGGTTCTTACCATTGCTAAAGCACCGATTTGACGGCTTACGTTATTATCTTCAAGTCCAAATTTTACGCTCTTTTCGCCGTGCATATCGTATTTTATGAAGTCATTTTGTTTATTTGTACTTTGGTTATTTTCTTTTTTTTCAACCTTTATGCTAGCACTCGTGGCTACATTTATTGGTTGCTCGCTGGCTGCTTTTTGCGCTTTGTCATCACTCTTTTCACAGCCGACAAATAGCAAAGCAGCAGCCACTAAAGACATTATTAATCTCATTCTTTCTCCTTATAAATTTCATCACAACTCATTTTTGGGGCAATATTTATAATTTTTACAGGGCAAACCTCAGCACACACCCCACACCCAACGCAGCCATGCTTTATGAGTGGTAAATTTGCTTCACTCATTACTATTGCACTATCGCCAACTGGGCAAATGCTGACACAAAGGTCACAAATTTGACCGATTTTGCCTTTTATCTTATCTTTTTCTGCCTCTTCTCTATCGTTATAAACTTTGCGGACAAGCAAATCTTCAACGCTATCTTCGCTTAGTTTTTCTCTTTTTAGGCACATACAGGCATTTGCATTACTCAAGACAGCAACGCCCATTTTCACATCATCAACAACTTTTGTAGCATGATCTAACGCACCACTTGGACAGGCGAGCACACATGGGAAAAGATCACATAAATAGCAACCTCTCTTTTTAGGATCGATGTATGCTGTACCATTTGAATATCCATCTTTTATATCAAGCAAACTTATACTGTGATAAGGGCATACCTGCACACACTGACCACATTTGACACAAAGATCATCGAAGTCATCAACCGCGCCTGGTGGTCTAAGATAGAGTTTATCACCGCTACTTTTTGGCAAAATTTTACCTATGCCATATCCTGCGGCAGCTGCGACTGAGCCTAAGATTATAAATTTTCTTCTATCCACGCTTTGCCTTTAACGCGTTAAAATTTGAAGCATCAAGTGGTTTTATCCTTGGCGTGCTATCTTCAAGTAGCTTTACTGGCTCAGAAAATGGCGCGAGTTTGGCTAAAAAATTTAAGATACTAAAGACACTTGAGCCATAGAAAAACTGCAAATTCGGATAATACTGCCAAAGCTGATCGGCATATGATAGATGCATAAAAGGCGTATCGCCATAGCCATCTTTATCTCTATCAAAGCTCTCATACTCATCATAATAATTTTTACTCCACTGATTTAATGCCATTTTATCGCCTGGAGTGTCGTTCGCAACGATATCCATATTGCCTATAAAATCATTATTTTCAAATATGCTTGTCCCCTGAGTAGCGTGAAAATATACGCCAACTACATTGTGTAAAATTTTATTGCCTAAGAAATTTATCGTTGAGCCTGGCTGAAACGGCGAGTTATCAAGCAAAATTCCTCTCGCATTATAGATAAGTGTATTATTTTCGATAGTAAAATTTGAAACATCTTTTAGACCAATACCAATACCAAAAGCGCCGTCACTATCCATAACAAGATTATTTTTTATATTTGAGCCAGCTGAATACATAAAAAACATTCCGACTGCATTGCCGATAAAGTCATTGTTTTCGACTAAATTTTGATTTGCGTACATAAAATGAAGCGAGTATCTACCGCGGATCGCTTTATTTTTTAAAAATTTATTGTGACTTGCATACCATGCAACCATATCGCGGCTATCATAAATATAATTGCCTTCGATTAAATTTTCATGGCTATACCAGAGTCTAACGGCATCACCTCTAAAACCAAGACTGGCCCCTTTTTTAGAAGTGATGTTATTTTCAGTGATCTTTGAGCTACTGCACTCTTTAAAATCAACCCCAAAAAGTACATCGCTCAAGTCATTTTGAGTAATCAAGACATTATTTGCTTTATCACAGCCAATACCAGCATCTAGCTCACCAAGGTCATTTCCGCTACCGCTTATCTTTAAATTTCTAAGTGTAACATTTGAGGCAATAATCTTTACAACTGTGCCTTTACCATTTCCTTTTATGTGAGCATTTTTGCCCTCACCAACGATACTAAGCGGCTTATTTATAGTTATGCTTCCTTCATAGATACCGTCTCCTAGCTTTATAACATCACCAGGGCTAGCATTATTTATTGCATCTTGAAGGATATTTGCAGAGCTAAAAATAGGCAAGAAAGCAATGGCAAAATTGAAAATTTTACGCATTTAGCTCTTTTTTCTTTGAAAATACTGCAAGTATGCAAAATACACTCATAGCAATCATAACCCAAAATCCGATACTTGGATAAGAGTGCGTTGTAAATTGCGCGACGCTACCATCGCCTAAAACTGTTGGCATAAATGGTTTAATCTTAAATGCGCCCCACTCTTGCATATTGTGTCCATACCAGTAAAGCCATCCTGCAAATGCGCTCATAAATAGCACAGGCGCGATAATCGTTGGAACCATAAGAAGTGAGTTAAATTTGCCATTGTAATACAAAAATGCAAGCATACAAAGCGTTGAAATAAGCAAATAATAAGGTGCTATCGCTCGCTCTAAATTTCCGCCATGCTCCATAGGATACATACCGATGTAGTGATTTATCGTATTCATCTCATGCACGTCACCACTATATCCATCTACGTGAAAATATACAGGAATTCCATCAGGAAAGGCTGATTTTGGATAATTTGGAGCTTCAAGAGAGACGTACCAGATAGGAAAAGATGGTGTACCTATCTCTGCTTTTTGTTCGATCATCTTATGAAGATCGCTTGCTACATCTTTTGATAAAAGGTGATTTTTATACTGAAATGAGCTATAAAGATTATAGATACCGTAAGTATAAGATGGTAGTTCATCGCCATCAGCTATACGCTCTTTTGCTCCGTGCCAACCAAGAACAGGCAAAGTAAAACAAACAGTCATTAAGACAAGTGCAACAATGGTATAAATTTTATATTTACTCATGATCTCTCCTTTAGATTTTAAAATTTCATCTGCTAAAAATAAAATTTTAAAATTTAAAAAGGGGCAAAACGCCCCTTTAAAAACTACATACCAGCGTTTTCATCTACCCATTTTAGGTATTCGATGATATTTTTGATCTCTTCATCACTCATATGCTGATTTGGCATTCTAAGGTTAAAGTAATCAATCATTGATTTAATGTAGTCGTCACTATAGAACTTAGCAGGATCTTTGATAAATTCTGCTACCCATTTTTCGCCATTTTCATGTCTTAGTAAGACGCCTGTTAGGTCTGGACCTGAGCTTACTTGACCGATAACGTGGCAACCATTACAACCGCCTTTTAGATAAGCCTCTTCACCTTTTGCAGCAGCTGGACTCATCGGAGTTGCGATCTCTTTAGCTAGGTTATTTTTAGCTCTTAAGCCAACGTCAGCTGTTTTTACCATGTATTGCCATACTTGGTACTCCCAAAGGATAGCGCCGTTTACGTCGCCTTTTTTGTAAGCTTCGTCAGCTTTAGCTTTTACCTCTTTGATGTGGCCATATTGATCAAGTGCGTCATCAACCAAAGCTTTTACTTTTGGATATTTCTCATAATGTTTCTCTTTTAGGTATTTAACAACCTCTTGGATAACATCATCAGTTGCCTTATTAGTTGCGATTACTTTGTCGTATTCAGCTTTTAAAGCTTCTGGGCTTAGAGTTTTTAGCTTGTTATTTTTTGCAGATTCATATTTTTTACTTGGATCTTTAACAAGTAAATAACCCATCATCTCTAGGTGAAGTGCTGAGCAAAACTCGGTGCAGTAGTATGGGAAGACACCTTCCATATCAGCTACGAAATTTACTGAAGCGGTTTTGCCAGGCTCTAGTGAAGCGTGAATGTTGTAAAGGTCGATGCCAAAGCCGTGAGTCTCATCTTGAGCGCGCTCTAGGTTTGTTAGGTGAATTGTTACGTTATCACCTTTATTTACCTCGATGTGCTCTGGGTTGATGTGGCTTCTGATCATTGTCGCATAGACGGTTACATTTTTTCCGTTTCTTTCAACTCTTTCTTGACCAGCTAGAGTTGCATATGGGCTAGCCTCGCCTGTTCTTGAGTTTGTGCCCATATTGTAAGTAAGCGCTGGGCTTAGTTTGCTAGCAGCTATTGACACAACATCGTGTGGCTCGCCAAGTGGTATTGGCATATCATAGATTAGATCCATTTTTGCACCAGTGATGTCTATTAGCTGGTGGTTTTGTGGATGAAGTGGGCCAACTGGGCTAAAGCGATCGATTGAAAGTTTATCAAGAGCGATTGCATATTTACCAACTGGTTTTGCTGATTTGCCTTCCATTGTATCAAGGTGGCCGATATTGTAGTGAACATTTATCTTATCAAGCACTTTTAAATTTTTATAGTCCCATTTTACGATTTGACTATCAACGTAAAGTGATGTATAAAGTACGCCATCTTGTGAGTCAAATGATGTATGCAGTGGTCCAAGGCCAAGTTCGACTTGTCCGTGCATTGACTTTTCTCTATCTAAGATAGGAATTCCGTATGGGTCAGTGCCAGCATACTCTTTTTTGTCGATTAGCTCTTTGATCTTTCTAAAGTCATAAACTGATGCGTGAGTATCAAGCTTACCACCAATAATGATATATCTACCATCTGGAGTTACATCACAACCATGTGGGCTCTTTGACTCTGGGATCAAAAATAACGCACCTGCTTTTACAGCAGCGTCTATTGTAACTACCTTGTGGCCATTTATAACTTTGTAGTTTTTCTTGTCTTGAACAAGTTTTTCTAAAATTTTCCAGTTATAAACGTGCAAGAAGTCAGTGTCATTTCTACTTGCACCTGCTTCAAATGGAGGAAGACCTTTTTCGATACCACCAGTATACATCTCAGTATTTATTGAGTTTGTAAAGCCCCAGCCGTAGCTCTCGCCTTTACCAGCATCACTTAGATCTTGCCAATATGGTGGAAGCTCAAGAGAAAATGACTCTTTCTCGTCGATCTTGCCTTTTGGATAATCAAATTTCCAAAATGTTACAGCACCTCTATAAACTGCTTCATAGTCATCTATTGAGTGGTAGTTGTTATCAAGTGGAGCTGCATATTGGCTAGCTTCGATAACATACTCGCTATTTGGAGTGATGAAGCTACCGCCGTGCTCACTCTTCATAATAGGGTTTACAACGATTTGAGTTGTCTCAAAGTCATGCAAATTTATAACTGCGATTCTTGGGTTAGCTTTATCGTTGATAAATAGATAATCACCAACATACTCACCATTTTTCTCACTGAAATTTGGGTGGTGTGTATCGCCCCATGTTATCTCTTTGCCCCTGATGTTGCCTTGTTTCAAAACAGCTTTTGACTCATTGTCATAGCCATATCCTTGCCAAGGCTCTGGCGTGAAAACGCCGATGTATTTATAAATTCTCATCGACGGAACGCCATAAACTAGCACTTGACCGCTTTGCCCGCCAGATGAAAAGACGATGAAATCATCTTTTTTACCGCTAGGCTGATAAGTTTTAGCAGCTGCAAGGACATCTTTTTCGCTTAGCCCACGCTCTTTCATGACTTTTTCAAGGTCACTACTAGCAGCACAAGCAGTCGTTAAAGATAGCCCAAGCAACGCAGCACTTGCGACACAAAATAACTTTTGCATTTACTCTCCTTTTTAAAATGAATTTATCTCTAAACTCTTTATCTCATTGTCTAAATTTACGCCATTTAAGACGCCTTTATCTATAAAAATTCTTTTTATCTCATTATTAAAAAGAGCCTTTTGTCCTTTTAGCTTAAGATCTTTGTCAAATTTATAGACTACTCCATCCCCATCACCTATAAAAATTTCATCCTCCATACACGCAAGAGCTGAAATTTTAGATTTTAAAACTTGCTTTTTAATTCCACTTTTAAAATCTAAAATTTCTCCATCTCTAAAGCCAAGCAAAATATCATTCCCTTTAAATTTACAGGCGCCAAGCGGAGCAAAACCAACACGCTTTTTCTCTTTTAAATTAAGCTCTTTATCAAGCAAAAATGCTTTGCCATTAAAGCTTGTAAAAAATAGTTCATCATCAATTGGCAAAAGGCTTGAAATTTTATAAACATCTTTATAATTTTTAGTTAAAAGTTTATTTAGATTTTTATCAAAAACGCCTATGCTGACTTCATTTGCCATATCGCAAGCTACGTAAATTTTATTTTTAATTGCCATAATTTGCGAAATTTTACAGCCAACATTTGGCATGGCAAATAAGAAATTTCTCTCATTTGCCACTTCAATAATCTCATTGTTTAAATTTGCGATATAAAAGAATTCTCCATCATTTCCGCACTCTTGATTTTTATAAATCGTCTCTTTTAGATCCAGATTTTTAATCTGCCCATCTTTTATAAAGACGATGCTTTGGTTGCTTTCATTAATAAAGCAGCCTAATTGCTGGGCAAAAGCTGTTATCAAAAACAAACTTATACAAAGCAGAAATCTCATGTTCCAAGACACTTTCATCATAAATTTAATAAGCAAAAAAACTATACATACTTAACTCTTAAAAGCAAATTAGCGATTAATTTATTTTTTTAAGCTTTTAAAGAAAAATATCAATAAATTTTTTTAAATTTTATTATTTACATTATATAGACATTATGATTTAATCAATACTAATATAGTTTTAATAAAATTTATTATCTATTGAATCACTTATTTTTAGTGCTAATTTGTATAATAATTTAAATTTGAATTATTTCTTAAGAAAATTATTTAAATTAAATAATTATATTAAGTAATGAGAAATCTTTAGCATTTAATTAAAAGCCAAAATTTTATGCATTTGGTATATTTTTAGCTTAAAGCCATTAGTAATTTAAATTTGTTTAAATAGGCTATAATCCGCCAAAAAAGGAGAGATAATGCTAACGCATTTAGATGAGAAAGATCGTCCAAAAATGGTCGATGTGAGCCCAAAAGATCCAACAAAAAGAGTAGCAACTGCTAGCGGGATCATCAAAATGAGCAAAGAGGCCTTTAGGGCGATAAAAGAAAATACTGGTAAAAAAGGTCCGGTCATCCAAACTGCTGTCGTCGCTGCGATAATGGGAGCAAAAAAGACAAGCGAGCTAATCCCGATGTGCCATCCACTAGCTATTTTAGGTGTGGATTGTGATATCGAAGAGCTATCTGAAATTTGTGCTTTTAAGCTTTATGTGAGTGTAAAAATAGAGGGTAAAACAGGCGTTGAGATGGAGGCATTAACTGGCGTAAGCGTGGGACTTTTGACCATTTATGATATGGTAAAAGCTATAGATAAAAGCATGGAAATAAGTAATATTGTATTAGAGAGTAAAACAGGAGGAAAAAGTGGCGAGTATATGCGATCTAAATAACAAAAAAGCAAAAATTGATTACCCAACGCATTGGGAATATAAAATAATATTTGACGCAGATGTCAATGTAGAAGAAAAGGTAAAAGAGATAGTAAAAGATAGAGAATTTAAGCTAGTTTTTTCAAAATTTAGCAAAGATAAAAAATACGCTAGCTATGACTTAGCCGTACTTGTTTTGAGCGAAGAAGAGAGGCTAGAGATATTTTCTGCACTAAAACACGAAGCAAAATACGTTTTATAAGGTAAAAGATATGAACAATTTAGAACAAAATTTACATGATTATAAAAGCAGCGATGGCTTATTAATAAGCATAAAAGCTCTTTGCAATAACTTCTTTCAAGATACTGCAAACAAAGATATAAATGCTTTGCCAGAAATTTTAAAGGCTAAAATGAATGAGCTTTATGACAAAATGAACAAAGAAGATCTCATAAATGCAAAAAATCTAAAAAGTGCCATGGAGGGAATAAATCAGGCCATTGTCGGCACTGAAGAAAAGGCACTTTACGAGCTACTTGATAAAAAAGATGAGCTAAATCGTGCAATAGAAGCAAAACGTGAAGAGATAAAAAATAGGCTCAAAATTTCATTTGAAGCAGCTGAAGAAGTCGTAAAAGATAGAAATTTTAGTGAAAAAGAGGAAATTTTAGAGCTTTTAAATAATGCGATCATTAGAGAAACAAGACTTCTTGGTATCTTAAAAGAGAGCGCTCAAATCGCATTTTTGACAACTCTTGAAGGCGCAAAAGATGTCGAAGAAACAGCTGGTGCGATAGCTAAAAATATGACCTATGTTGCGATAACTGGAGGAGAGTTTAGCAAAGAGCGAATACTTGAAATTTCAAAAAACATCATCATAGCAGCAGCAAATTTAGCAGATGAGGGTCATATCTTTGCAAAAGAGTTGATAAGTGGGGCGATAAGTGGCACAAGAGATGGCATTTTAAGGGCCATAGAAAAGCTTAAAGATGAGGCGAAATTTGCTCCAGATGAGCTTAGACTAAACTCGCAACTACTAAACTTAAAAAATATTGATGAAGAATTTATAGCCTTGCTTAGGGAACTTGAAAAAGAATTTGAAGGTGTAGCAAGAAATGAGATCGAAAATGTGATAAATAGCGAGCTAGATACAAACCTAGCAAAATTTAAACGCATTAGCGATCAAGCAAGAGAGCAGATTATTTCAAGGATAGAAGAGTTAAAGTCAAACGGCATGGTAAAGCTTATGAGCGAGGCAAATAATAAATTTGAAGCCCTAAAGCAAGAGCTAAATGACAAGAGCAAAAAGCTAAAACTAAATTTTGATACAAACGATAAAATCGAAGAGATCAAACAAGAGATCGCTAATCTTGAGAAGAAAGCCAATGAAAAATTTGAAGACATCAAACAAATTGACATCAAATCAGAAGCCAAGAAATTTGGAGATAGGGCTTATCAAGCTGCAAAAGATCTGTTAAATGTTATTAAAAAAGATAAAAAAGAGGATTAAATTATCAAGCTTATCTTGAAATTTTTCCTGAAAGATACTCAAGTTATATATTCTTGCCAAGTGTAAAAAATTTCTCCACACTTGGCTTTTACTTTTTAAAGCTTTAAAATCACAAAAATAGATAAAGTAAAAATGTTCCTAAAATCAAGCGGTAGATGACAAAAGGAAGCATTCTAATCCTTGAGATGATCCCCATAAATAGCTTAACGCAAACATAGGCACTAACAGCACTTATGATGACACCAAGGGCGATGTCGCTCCAAGGCAAGGCGTTTGGATCTTTTATAAGCTTGATACTCTCAAGCCCACCAGCTAGGATAATGACTGGGATCGACATCAAAAATGAGAAATTCGCACTTCCCTTGTGGCTAAAGCCCAAAAATAAGGCCGCTGTCATCGTCACGCCTGATCTTGAGACGCCAGGGATGAGCGCCACAGCTTGAGCAAGGCCAATAATAAGCGCAAATTTTATGGTCATTTCATATTCGCTTTTATTTGATGAGCGAAGATCTGCAAAGTAAAGCGCTATGCCAAAGACGATCGTAGTAATAGCGATCACAACGCCGCTTCTTGCGTATTCTTCGATAATGTTGTTAAATAAAAGCCCAAAGATTCCAACCGGGATAGTGGCAAATCCCACGCACCAGACAAGCAAGCTATCGCCTACCATCTTTCTTTGTGCGATCGAGGCAAAAAAGTCACGAAGTAGCTTAAAAATCGTATCTTTAAAATAAAAAAGTATCGCACTTAACGTACCAACGTGCACTGCCACATCAAAAGCAAGACCTTGATCTGGCCAGCCAAGTAGCTTTGGCACCAAGATAAGATGAGCCGAGCTTGAAATGGGCAAAAATTCGCTTATGCCTTGCACCAAGGCCAAAACGATAACATGAGAAATTTCCATAAAATGCCTTTTTTGATTTTAGATTGCAGTTGGGGATTTTACTCCCCAAGATTAAATTTATATGATTTCGCTAGCGAAATTTGCAAGTTTTTGTGGCGTAAAGCCAAAGTGATCAAATAGCTCGTTAGCCTTTCCGCTGGCGCCAAAGCCGCTCATGCCATAAACCGCGTCGGCAAATTTATACCACTCAAGGCCAGTTGCGGCTTCGACTGCGATGATGGTCGTATTTTTATCTAAAATTCTAGCCACGTACTCATCTGGTTGCTCGCAAAGTAGGTCAAAACAAGGAGCAGACACGACGTTTGCGCCGATACCTTGCTCAGCTAGAAGTGCGGCTGCTTTTACACAGAGTGAAACCTCGCTGCCGCTTGCCATAAATGTGATCTTCGCATCTTTTGCTGAGCTTAGCAGATATGCGCCGTTGCTAACCTCACCAAATTCGCCTTTCGCAAGTGGCTCAAGCCCTTGGCGGCTAAGCACAAAGGCACTTGGAGCGTTTAAATTTAGAGCTACTTTCCAGCTGTCCGCATTTTCGTTGCCATCAGCTGGGCGGAAAGTGTAGAAATTTGGCATCGCTCTAAATGTGCTAAGCTGCTCGATAGGCTGATGCGTAGGACCATCTTCGCCAACGCCGATGCTATCGTGTGTGAAGACAAAAAAGTGCTTGATGCCCATTAGCGCTGCTATCCTCGCACTTGGCTTTAGATAGTCGCTGAAAATGAAAAATGTCGCTGAAAATGGCAAGAAAAGGCCGTATCTGGCGATGCCGTTGTTGATAGCTGCCATGGCGTGTTCTCTTATACCGTAGTGGATATTTTTGCCATTTGGGAAGTCGCCCATACCCTTTAGCTCAGTCTTATTTGAAGGAGCTAAGTCAGCGCTGCCGCCGATAAAGCCAGGTAGTTTTTTAGCTATCTCATTTAAAATGACGTGGTTTGTATCTCTTGTAGCCAGCTTTTTGTCGCTAAAGTCTGGAAATTCGATCTTACTAAAGTCTGGATTAAGAAGCGAGTTTAGTAAATTTTTGCCTTCAATGCTTAACGCCTCAACCTTTTTGTTCCACATAGCCTCTTCAAGATCGCCCTTTTCAACTGCACCTCTAAATCTTAAAAGTACGTCCTCATCAATGGCAAATTTCTTCTCAGGGTCAAAGCCAGCTGCAGCTTTTGCCTTTTTGATGATCTCTTCGCCAAGTGGGGCGCCGTGGCTGTGGTGACTACCCTCAAGCTCCATTGCGCCACGTGCTATGCGTGTGTTTGCGATGATGAGATATGGCGACTCTTTCTCGTTTGCCTGCTCTAGTGCAAATTCGATCTGATCATAATCGTGTCCGTCGATACGCGCGACCTCCCAGCCCTGCGCCTCAAATCTCGCTTTTACATCCTCACTAAAAGCTATCGCTGTGTCGCCCTCGATCGTGATGTTATTTGAATCGTAAATGAGCACAAGGTTATCTAGTCTTAAATTTCCGGCTACCGAACATGCCTCGTAGCTTATACCCTCTTCTAGGTCGCCGTCACCGCAAAGACAGTAAATTTTATGATCGATTATTTTATTGTCCGGCTCATTTAGAACGTTTGCAGCGTATTTTTCTGCCATGGCTAGGCCAACTGCATTTGCCACGCCTTGACCAAGTGGGCCAGTAGCCACCTCAACGCCTGGAGTGTGAATTTCTGGGTGTCCTGGAGTGTTTGAGCCAAGTTGGCGGAAATTTTTAAGCTCGTCAAGACTTAGATCGTAGCCGCTTAGATGTAAAAAGCTGTAAACCAAGCTTGATGCGTGACCACCGCTAAAAACCAGCCTATCTCTGTTTAGCCATTTTGGATTTTTTGGATTGTGTTTTAAAAAGTTGCTTAAAACCACCATAATATCAGCTAGACCCATAGGCGCACCTGGGTGTCCGCTGTTAGCGTTTTGCACCATGTCAGCGCACAAAAATCTTATAGTATCGGCTTGTTTTTTTAGCATATGATCTCCTTTTATTGCGCCAGATTATACAAAAAAGTGATTAAAACTTGCCTTGCATTTTTGTCCAAAATGTCTAAATAGTAATATAAATTTTTTAAATTTTTAGCAGTAAAAAGCTAGAAATTTCTAGCTTTTATCTAAGGTGCTTATCCGTAAGCTCTAAGATCATCTTAGCTATGCCAGCGTCTATCTGATTTAGCGCCTCTTCTATCTCACAAATAAGCTCATCTTTTTTCTTTTTTGCGCCCTCAAGGCCAAGTAAATTTGTAAATGAATTTTTAGCTAGGTCGTTATGCACAGGCTTTCCAGCGGCCGCCTCGTCGCTTGTAAGATCGATGATGTCGTCTTGTATCTGAAAAGCAAGGCCTAGCTTTAGGCCGATATCATAAATTTTCTCGCACTCTATTTCGTCTAAATTTACTATCACGGCACCCATTTTTAGGCTAGTAGCGATGAGCTTTGCAGTTTTGTGGATATGTAAAAAGACTAGCTCATTAAGGCTTAGCATCTTGCCAGAGAGGCCAAATTTAGCCTTTGCCCTTTTGATATCCTCTTTGTTCGTATTTTCAAAAAAACAATCCAGCGCCTGACCTAGCACCATGCCGCTAACGCCAGCATTCTCGCTTAAAATTTCCACGCATTTTATACGTGTTTCAGCACTCAGATCAGCGCGTGAAATTTCATAAAAAGCATGCGTATTTAGCGCATCTCCTGCAAGTATCGCAGTTGTCTCGTCATATGTGACGTGAAGCGTTGGTGTGCCGCGCCTAAGGCTTGCGTTATCCATCGAAGGTAAATCATCATGAATGAGCGAATAAGTGTGCATCATCTCAAGCCCCAAAGCCACTCTCATGGCCTTTTGCGTAAGGCTTTTATCCACGTTTTCCACCACACCAAGAAGCAAAAGCGCCCTAAAGTGCTTGCCTCCAGCCTTTAGCATAACGCCAAGTGCCTCCTCATAATAAGGGTGAAAGCTAGGAGCCTTTGGCAAATTTGCGTTTAGAAATTTTACAAAGTCCTCAAGTAGGCTCATTTTGGCACTCTTGCAAAAAATTGAAAGTCATTTCTAGTAAATAGAAGTGTAAAATTTTTTAACTCACCAAGCTTCTCTAAAAGCTCTTCACGACTACTCACGCTCTGTTTATCAAAACCTAAAATTTTATCGCCGGTCTTGATGCCAAAAATTTCTGCATTTGACTTTGGCTCGACCTTGGTAACGACTAAATTTTTATCCACCGTGATACCATAATCCACCAAAATCTTATCATCAAGCATCGTTTGTGGCTCTTTTGGCATGATGTTAAAATTTGGTATATCAAGGCTTGAAGGGGCGTCTACATCGAGGCTTTGGTTAAATTTAACATCCCCACTTACTGGCACCTGAAAGAGCATTTCTTGCTTATCGCGCTTCACAATGATGTCAAGCTTTGCGCCCTTTGGAGCAAAAAGCACCATCTCATTTAGCTCTCTTAGGCTCTTTGGTTTGATACCATTTATCGTAACAAGCTCATCATCGACCATCATCATCTTGCCACGGCCCAAAGGATCAACAAGCCCTACAAAAAATTTATCCTCTTTTTGTAAAAATTTTACGCCGATATCACCGTAATAGACGTCATCGTAAGATACAAAGTGCTTTAAATAGCGATTTGGTATAAATTTATCAGCTCCAACAGCTATGCCTATCATCTTGCAACAAGGCGTATTTATCTCGCCAGTCGCGTTATACTCGAAGCTTAACGTGTCAAAGTCGCCCAAATTTTGCCCCAAAGACTTGATGTGACCCATGACGGTGTTGTTTGCATCATTTAAAATGCCAACCCAAGTGCTCTTCTTGATGCGCTCTTCATTTGTCTCATCAGCCATCACGACAGGGCTTAACTCTTTGCTAGAGCGGACCAAAAAGAGCTGTAAATATGGGTCAAATTTGACATATTCGCCAAGCGGAGCTCCCTCGCTTTTTGGCACTGCGATCAAATTTTTAGTGATAGCCACGCCAAAGTGTTTATTTACCGAGACAATTGAGTTTTTATTCTTTTCAAAGCAGGCGTTAAAGTCCTCTTGCGTAGGTCTAGGATCGGCGTTTAGGCAAAGCGCTGATAGCAAAAAAGCAAGGGCAAATTTATAATTTAGTCTCATTTTATCCCCATCGAAGCAAGGCCGCCAAGCATCCTTGAAGCGGTGTTTTTCTTATCGGCCTCAACCGACTTTAGCACGTCATTTATGGCGCTTATTAGCAAAATTTGCATGCTCTCTTTATCTTCAAGCAAGCTATCATCTATGCTGATATCAAGTATCTCGCCACTGCCGTTTGCTCTCACGCTCACTAGTCCACCGCCGCTTTTTGCTCCAAATTCTTTATTTTTGCTCTCTTCTTCTATCTGCTTGGCTTGCTTTTGCACATCCTCAAGCATCTGCCCCATCTTTGAAAAGTCAAATCCCTCAAACATCCGTCTACTCCTTTATGATCTCGTTTTTGTTATTTACATGCACGATGGTTGGCTTAAATTTCTTAGCCTTCTTAAATTTCATACTAGCGTATGCCACGATGATGACCACGTCACCTACGCAAACCTTTCTAGCAGCTGCGCCGTTTAGGCAAATTTCGCCTTTTTTGCCCTTTATTACGTAGGTGGCAAATCTCTCGCCGTTATTTACGTCTAAAATTTCTACCTTTTGATTTTCTATCAAATTTGCAGCTTTTATAAGCTCCTCACCGATGCTGATCGAGCCAACATAGTTTAAATTTGCGTCTGTTACGACGGCTCTGTGGATCTTGCTAGCTAAAATTTCTATATTCATTTTTACCTCTTTAAAAGCTTTTTTACTACTTCTTTGTCGCTAAA
The DNA here is from genome assembly GCA_963530215.1 of uncultured Campylobacter sp. GTDB lineage: Bacteria > Campylobacterota > Campylobacteria > Campylobacterales > Campylobacteraceae > Campylobacter_A. The sequence continues at coordinate 18,139 of CAUSCE010000018.1, read as the reverse complement.
TAGGTGCTTGACGCCATTTATCTCCTGATATGGCTCGTCGCCTTTGCCAAGTATGACAAGCGCCCAGCCTAGTTCTAGCTTATTAATGGCCAGTGCGATCGCCTCTTTGCGGTTGGCGTTTCGTATCAAATTTTCATTTTGGCTCATGCCAGCGCAAATTTCATCGATTATGCTCTCTGGCTCTTCGCTTCTTGGATTGTCGCTTGTAACTATGCAAATTCTTGCGTATTTTTGGGCTATCGCTCCCATTTTTGGGCGCTTTGTCCTATCTCTATCGCCACCTGCGCCAAAGACCGCGATCAAATTTAGATGTCTAAGCGAGTTTAGCACCTTTTCGATACCATCTGGCGTATGAGCAAAGTCCACGATGACTAACGGATCGGTGCTAACCACTTCCATTCTGCCACTAACCCCTTTAAATTTACTTATCGCCTTTGAAAGTGCGGCCGCGTCTGGGTGCTCTAGCAAGCAAACAGCGCCAAGTGCGGCGATTAGGTTGTAGAGATTAAACTCACCTTGCAAGCTTGAATCTATCTCCACATCGCCATTTGGTGTCTTTATAACGGCGTCTATGCCGTCCTTTAACCCATAAACCACCGGCGCAAAGCTGGCTGGCTTTTTGAGCGAATACATATAAGCGTTTTTTGGGTTAAATTTAATGCCATTATCATCAGCATTTATAAGCTTCATGCAATCATCATCAAAAAAGCTCGACTTTACCCTGGCGTACTCCTCCATGCTCTTGTGGTAGTCGAGGTGGTCTTGAGTCAAATTTGTAAAAATTTTTAGAGCAAATTTCAAGCTCTCTATACGTTTTTGAGCGATCGCATGCGAGCTAACCTCCATCACAAAGTACTCGCAACCTTGCTCGCTGGCTGCTTTGAGGTATGAAAGCGTCCTTAAAATGGCACTTGTCGTAAGCGCCTTGTCATCTATCTGCTCACCCTCTATAAATGCCCCTCTCGTGCCACTTAGCCCGCATTTTTTGCCTAAATTTCGCAAAGTCTCATAGATAGCAGCAGCTGTTGTGGTCTTGCCATTTGTGCCCGTGATGCCAACTATCTTTAAGTTTTCATCGATTTTTAAAAGCTTCTTGCACTCTTCAAGGCTGATTATTTTAGCGCCATTTTTTACCGCTGCCTCTGCAAATTTTGCGTTTGCGGCAGTTTGCACGAAAAATGAGCCCTTTTCGCACTCATTTGAGTCATCTGTTATGAAGCTATTTTCTACTGATATTTTCATCGTTTTGTCTTTTTTGTATCTCTTTAAAAAGCTGATCTATACGCTCGTCACCGCCAAACATCACCGCCGCACTCTCAAGATAGTTTATACTCATTTCGATGAAGTCATTTTTTATCAAATTTCCCAAAAATTCTAAAAAATCATCTTTGTTTGAGATCATGACCTTGGTTGAAAACATGATGTTTTCAAAGACCTTTTTGAAGCTCCCGTCCTTATAAACAGCCTTTTTAAAGTCCTCGTAGCTGATTGCATCTTGCTCTTCGAAATACTCATCGCTAGCCAATCTTGATTCTAAAATTTTTAAAATTTCATCCATTCCTTCATCATCTTCGCCAGCTCTTAGTTTATCCATAAAATAGTCAAATAAAAGTTTTGCTTCCTCTGCATTTTTCTCGCCAAGGGAGCAAATTTGTATCAAAAATAGTAAATTTTTATCCTGTGTCTTTTCGTAAGCTAGAGAGAAGTAAAAGATCGCTTCTTTAAATTTTGAGCGTTTGAAGTGTTTAATGCCTATTTTTTTATAATCTATCAATGTCAAATTCCTCGCCAATCGGGATATTTACGACCTCAAGTTCTGGGTGAATATCCATACGAAGTTGTCTTTCGAGTCCATATTTTAGTGTAGTTGTGCTAGCTGCACATCCATGACAATGCCCTGTAAGTCTTACATAAATTTTGCCGTTTTTTATGCCAAGTAGCTCCATGCCACCGCCATCATTTTCAAGCATTGGTAATACCTTTTGCAAACTCGCACTGACTGGTTTTAAAAGTTCTTCATCGCTAAATGGGATCATATCTTTTTCCTATTAAATTTTTGGGCTATTATAGCAAAATAAAAATGCAAAAAATAATGGCTATATTTTTGCTTAGTGCTAATTTTGCTTTGTAATGTAAACCTTTTTGACACACCTAGTCAGCTTTAGTTTTTAAATATTTGAGCTAAAATTTAGTAAATTTTTGATTATTAGTTTTAGGATAAAAGGGCAAATTTTGCCCTTTTTGTTTAATCTATTAGAAGCGATTTTATATCTACTTTTTGTTCAATCATCTTACTCTCGAGCATAAATTCTTGCGTAGCCTCAAGTGCTTTTATATCTTCAGGCGTGATCTTTGGACTAAAGTCATACTGCGGATACATACTCTTTACCGCCTCTATGCTAAGCCCAGTCTCTTCAGCTGTAAATTTTAATGCCTCTTCCTCATTTGCTTTCATAAAAGCCAAAATTTCATCTTGAGCCTTTTTAAATTTTTCAACTATATCTTTATGCTTTTTGTAAAATTCTCCACTTGTGGCAGTAACGATGACTGGAGTGATGACGCCCTTGCCTGTTGTTACGACACTAAGTCCTGATTTTTTAGCATTATAAGCAGCTGGTCCAGCAAGAAGTGCTGCATCGACACTGCCATTTTCAAGTGCAGCTTGTGCAGCTGGAATGCTCATAGAAACGAACTCTACGTCATTTATGCTTAGACCGCCAAGAGCAAGATACCTAACCAAAAGCTCATTTAATATCGTACCTTTTGGCCCTGCTATTTTTTTACCTTTTAAGTCTTTGGCGGTTTTTATGCCTTTATCTTTAGCAAATATCGCAAAAGCTTCAGGTGCTCTTGAATAGGCACTTATAATCTTTATGTCAGCTTTATTTGCCGCGGCAAGTATGACTGAAGTTCCGCCCACGCAGTTTAGAAACTGGAGCGAATTTGAAGCTAGAGCTTGAGTCTGCTTTGCACCTGATGTTATCTCAGAGTACTCAACTGGTATGCCAAAAGATTTAGCATAAAAGCCTTTAAATTTATCGACGATTGAGGGGACGTTTAGTGGCGATTTGACATAGGTCATACCGATCTTATCTAGCTCACTTGCATTTGCGACTAGACAAAACAAAGAGGCTGCACACAAAATCTTAAAAAACTTTCTCATATTTGCTCCTTTAAAAATTTTCCAAATTATATAACTTTTTACTTCGTTTTGGTTTTAATTATCATTTTATAAAATGCTAAATTTCGCTCAAAATTTTACGCTTTAAATTTATTAATTCATCGCAAAGCAAATCTCTTGGCTTAGCTAGATTTGATAGATCATAGCTTGATTTCATCCCGCCTTTTTCAAGCAAAATTATCTCATCTGCTAAATATAGAGCTTCATCGACATTATGAGTGACAAAAATGATGGTTTTACCAGCTTGAAGCTTTAAAATTTCAGCCTGCATGCTAGCTCTCGTAAAAGCATCAAGTGCCGCAAATGGCTCATCCATAAGGATCAAATTTGCCTCGTATGCAAGCACTCTTGCAAGAGAAACGCGCGAACTCATGCCACCAGATAGCTGTGAAATAGCGGCAAATTTAAAGTCATTAAGTCCTATCATTGATATGAGTCTATCTATCTTTGCCTCGTCTATCTCATTCTTTTTAAGCGCAAATACGATATTTTCATAGACGTTTAAAAAAGGCATGAGCCTAGGCTCTTGAAAGACAAAGCCGATCTTTGCTTGCTCTTTAAATTTTATCTCACCAAGACTTACACCCTCAAGTCCAGCAATAAGCCTTAAAAGAGTCGTTTTACCGCAACCACTTCTGCCAAGTATAACGGTGATTTTATCCTTTTTTATACTTAAATTTAGCTCTTTTAAAACGTCGATACGCTTACCATTAATAAAAAAATGCTTGGATAAATTTAAAATTTCTATCATTTTTCACTTCGTAAAAGGCTAAATTTAGATATCAAAAATAAAAATACTCTATCTATGAGTACGCCACAAATTCCTATCGTAAAAATGCCAACAAATATCCTATCTGCACGTGAAAGCTCCTCAGCATCAAGTATAAGATAGCCTAGCCCGCTAGAAGCTGCGATCATCTCCGCTCCTACAATCGCTCGCATAGCGTAGCCAAAACCTATTCGCATACCGACAAAAATATCTTTTATGGCATTTTTTAGGATGATTTTGTAAAAAATTTCAAATTTACTAAAACAAAAAATTTTACCAACTTCAATAAGCTTCACATCGCAGCTAGTTAGCCCTTTTTGGATACTTAAAAACATTGGAAAAAACGATGCTAGGATGATAATTATAATTTTTGGAGTTTCGTTTATACCAAACCAAAGCACCAAAATAGCAATAAGGCTAAGTGGCGGAACATTTCTAAAAAACTCTAGTATCCACTCATAATAAATGCTAGCTTTTGGAAATAGCGCCGCCACTCCGCCAAAAGCAAATGCCAAAACAAAAGCCAAAATATAACCAATAAATATACGCTTAAAACTAATCATCACATGCGTTATTAGCTCGCCACTTAAGCTCATATCAAACATCGTTTTAAGTGTCGTAATAGGACTTGGCAAGATATAGGATGTGAAAATTTCTAGCTCACAAACGACCTGCCAAAGGGCAAAGATCGCTAGGATCAAAACGCTCTTTTTAAAAATTTTTATCACAGCCCATCTCCATTGTGACAGCCATTTTCGCAGTATAAAAGCTCGATGATCTGATAGTTTTTAAGCTCGCTAAATTTATATGAAAATGCGTTTTGTATCTTTTCTTTACTGCATAAGCTTAGTGTTTTTATGCCTAAATTTTCAAAAAATCCAGGCGGGATCGGGCTTGATTCTATTTTGCTTATTTGTAAATTTATGTCGTTTAGCTCTTTAAATTTTTTCCATGTTAAAAATGTAGTTCGCTCTAGCTTTAAAGAATTTCCAAGCTCAGCCAAGTCCTCACAAGGCGTTGTTATATAAAGCCACTCATCTTCTTTTAGCTTCGAGCTAAGCTCAATGGCGCTTTCAATTAAAATGGGATTTAAGCTTGAAATATCGTTTGAAAATTCTTTAAAATTTGATCTAATAAAATTTACAGCTCTTGGACAGCGACTGTCTAAAACCATGCCTTTATGGTATAAATTTTTATATGAATTTTTGATATCACAAACATGATCTTTTTCGCACTCTACTATGTTAAAGCCCTTATTTTGCAAAAGCTCTTTTAACGTAGAGAAGTCATACATATTTTTTACAACGGGATTTAGCCAAAGTAGCTTTCTCACGAGTTCTCCGTAATTTTAATAATAGAAATCAAGATTCTATCATTTAAAAATTTAAACCAAGTAAAAAGAGCCTCTTATGACTAAAATCATAAAAGATAGGCGGTGCAAAAAACTAAATTTAGCCTACACTTTTATATCTAATTTCTGTTTTTGCTCCACTTTTTCCATTAGCTTTAGTATATCAGCTCCGTTTTTCTCAAGTTGCATTAGCTCCTTAAGATAGGAGAATTTCTCATCTTTGTTGATGTCGTAAGTAGCCAGTTTCTCGCTTCGTCCGATCACTGAGGCATAGACTTTGTTGCCATCAAGTTTGTTGGTATTTTGTACATTATAAAGCGAGAGAACGCCCTCTACCACCTCTTTAAAATCCGCCCCACTCTTCATGCCAGCTTTCATAAGCGTAAGAAATCTCTGTCTACTCTCTTCGTCAGTGAAATTTATATTTTGTAGCGTCTGGTACTCGATTGGTGGCTTATTAGTGCTTGTTAGCATTGAGATAGCCTTTTTGCCTATCGTAATGCTCTCCACACCGACTCTTTCGCCAAGATACTGCCTAAGCGCATAATCAATCCACTTATCTTCAAACTCGTCTATGTTTAGGTCCTTATCAAGTATCTCAAACCCTTCCACGTGGCTCTTGTGACCAAGCCCAAGAAGTGTGTTATCAAGTTTTGATGTATACTCTTTTGCAAAGAGATCGACATCTGTTGGATAATATCCTATGATCTCTTCGTGAGCTCTGCCAAAGCCAAGTGCTTTGGTCTGGTTGATAAAATTTTTGAGATCATTTATCTCATCTTTGCTGATTTGTTTGTCATATCCCATGAGCTTGCCCCAGATGCTTATCTTGCCATTAGCAGCTATGCCTGATAGCGAAAAATTGCTAGCAAATGTTAGATTCTCACTATTTTTTTGAAATTTTGTCGTATTTGTTTCATTTAAATTTATTGGCTCACCTCTAGTATCGGTATAACTTTTTTGCTCATCAACCAAACCGCTAGATAAATCATTTAAAGAATTTTTGTCTATATTGGGTTTAGAGTTATTGGTATCAAGCTCTTGTGCTCTACTACTTTGTGAGCCAACATAAAAATTTGTGCCAACTCCATTTACACTACCTATCATCTCAAATCCTTTGAAATTTATTAGATATTTGAAGCGAATATCGTCTTTATAAAATAAAATTTTAGTAAAGAGCTCAAAGATAAAAATTTAAAATATATGATTTTGGATTAGAAAATTTACAATTTTTAACTATGAAATTTTATGGTTTTTGGTTAATAATTTCGGTAGATAATTAAAGAAATTTATAGCTTGAGAAAGCTTTTGAAAGAAGGATTTTATTTTAAAAGTGGGAGTTATATAAAAAATAAAAAAGAGAGCCGAAGCTCTCTAATAATTATTCAGCTACTAGCTCTATATAAGCCATCTCTGCTGCGTCGCCTCTGCGAACACGAGTCTTGATGATTCTTGTATAGCCGCCATTGCGCTCTTTAAATTTTGGAGCCACTTCAGTAACTAATTTATTTGTTGTTTCTTTATCTTGTAAAGAAGCAAATACTGCTCTATGAGCGTTAGAGTCACCTTTTCTAGCTCTTGTGATTAGCTTTTCAACATAGCTTCTAAGCTCTTTTGCTTTTGGTAAAGTCGTCTCTATCTTTTCGCTTTTGATGATAGCTATCGCTAAATTTTTAAGCAATGCAGATCTATGAGATGACGTTCTACCAAGTTTGCGATATCCGTGTTTATGTCTCATCTATTGTCCTTTTATTCTTTTACACTCATTTGTGCTTTAAGCTCGGTTATTTTCTTTCTTAGTTGCTCTTTGCCATCTTTTAACACATCGGCACCAACTGGATAGCCTATCTCTTCCATAACCGCTTTAATCTCTTCAAGAGATTTTTTACCTAAATTTTTAAGCTCTTTAAGCTCATTTTCGTCCATTAATGCAAGCTCGCCGATAAATCTAATATCAGCTTTGTCAAGGCAGTTAAAACTTCTAGCACTTAAATTTAGATCTTCTACGCTAGAAAGTAACTTTGAAAACTCGCCACCTGCAGTTGAGCTAGCAACTGGAGTACTAACATCAATATCTAAAATTCCTTTAAATACTGACATTTGTTGATACATAGCTTCTAAACAATTTTTAAAAGCCTCTATCGGACTAACTTGACCATCAGTTGTTATAGTAAATACGATCTTTTCATAGTCTGGATCATCCTCAACCAAGACATTTTGTATATCATAAACTGCTTTTTTAACAGGTGTAAAGAAAGCATCAAGTGCGATATAGTCGTCTTCAATCTCTTCTCTGATCTCTTCACTAGGAACATATCCGATACCTTTTTGAATGATAACTGAAAAATTTAACTCAGCATCTTCGTTTATTGTAGCAAGGTATGCGTCTGGGTTAACAATCTCAACTAGATCATTATTTAGATCAGCCCCAGTTATCTCTTTTGGTCCTTTAAAGCTATACTCTATAACTTCGCGCTCGCTGGTGCTTTTTAATTTAAATCTGATCTTTTTCAAATTTATAATAAAAAAAGCTACGTCCTCTAGCATACCTCGCATACTATCAAATTCGTGACTAACGCCTTTTATCTTTACACCAATAGGAGCAAAACCTACTGTACTTGTGTAAAGAAGACGACGCAATGGGTGAGCCAAGGTAACAGCATAGCCCGCCTCAAAAGGATATGCTGTAATGTTAGCAACATTTTCACTAACACTTTTAACTTCAATTTCAGTTGGCATATAAGCTGATGTAGTAATCTTTCTCATCTTTATACCCTCTATTATTTTGAATAAAGCTCTACTATAAATCTTTCCTCAACAGGAATGATAACCTCTTCTCTTTCTGGATTTCTAGTGAAAATTCCAAATTTTTTCTCTTTTTCAACATCTACCCAAGCAACAATACCAGTTTGTGCTGTAAGATCTATCGCACGAACAATTTGTGGATTGTTTTTAGATTTTTCGACAATCTCTACTTTTGCGCCAGGTTCAACTCTGTAAGATGGTATATCTACTCTTTTGCCATTTACTAAAATATGTCCATGAGTTACTAGCTGACGAGCAAAACGACGAGTTGTTGCAAAGCCCATTCTATAAACAACATTATCTAATCTTTGCTCTAATAGTTGAACCAAAAGAGCACCGGTATTACCTTCGCAGCGTGCTGCTTCTTGAAATAATCTTCTAAATTGTTTCTCAGAAACACCATACATAAATTTAGCTTTTTGCTTCTCGCGAAGTTGTAAGCCATATTCGCTTATTTTTGATCTTCTTTGTCCATGTTGTCCTGGCGCATAAGGTCTTTTTTCAAAAGCACTTTTACCAGCAAGTCTTCTTTCGCCTTTTAACGCAAGAGACACACCAAGACGTCTTTCTAATTTTTCAACAGGTCCTGTATATCTAGCCATAATAATTTCTCCTATTTTTCTCTAATTATACGCGGCGGCGTTTTGGCGGTCTACAACCATTGTGTGGTAAAGGTGTAATGTCTTTAAAGAAAGATACCTTAATTCCTTCAACAGTTCCTACACTTTTAACAGCCGTTTCACGTCCGCTACCTGGACCTTGAACCTTAATACCAACTTCTTTTATACCATGCTCTTTTGCTTTATTTAGAGCATCTTCAACTGCCTGCTGAGCTGCATAAGGAGTTGATTTTTTACTACCTTTAAAGCCTAAGCCACCTGCACTACTCCATGCAATAGCATTTCCCATTTCATCAGTTACAGTTACCATAGTGTTGTTAAATGTTGCACTGATATAAACGATACCTTTGGCTATGCTTTTTCTAACTACTTTTTTCTTAACAATTTTTCTTTTTGCCATTTATTATCCTTTAACCCTTGCCTTACTTAGTAGCTGCACCGACAGTTTTACGTCTGCCTTTTCTGGTTCTAGCATTAGTTTTAGTCTTTTGACCACGAACAGGAAGACCTTTTCTGTGGCGAAGACCTCTATAACTTCCAAGATCCATAAGAGCTTTGATATCCATAGCAACTTGTTTTCTCAAGTCACCCTCAACGACGTGATGCTCTTGAATTTCTTTACGGATAGCTGCTGCTTCATCTTCACTAAGCTCATAGACTCTCTTGTCATAAGAAATTCCAGTTGCGTCAAGAATTTGACGAGATTTGTAAAGACCTATACCATATATATAAGTCAAACCATACTCTATTCTCTTTTTGTTTGGTAAATCTACACCTGCAATACGTGCCATGCCTTATCCTTGTCTTTGTTTATGTTTTGGATTTTCGCAGATAACACGAATTATGCCACTACGTTTGACAATTTTACATTTGTCACACATCTTCTTTACAGAAGGACGAACTTTCATTTTAGTCTCCTAAAAATTTATTCCACTTTTTTAGGGGCTGCATCAGGTCTAAAGAAAGAATTTAGACCAACTATTTTCAAAATAAGTGGGGAACTTTGAAAATAATTCTTCATACAGCTTTTCGCAAAGCTTGGATTTTATCCAAAACCAGCTTTAAATTTACTTAGCATATTTTTGCCAAGAGGCTAAATTTACTTATACCTATAAGTGATCCTGCCTTTATCTAGGCTATATGGCGTAAGTTCTACTTTTACGCGGTCGCCAGGCATTATCTTTATATAATGCATTCTCATTTTTCCGGCGATATGACATAAAATTATATGTTTATTGTCAAGCTCAACTTTAAAAGTTGCATTTGGCAGTGCTTCAACAACATTTCCATCAATCTCAATGACATCGTCTTTTGCCACAAATTCTCCTTTCTTTAAATTTTTGCTATAAATTTTACGCTTGGCTTAAAATTTCAGCTTTGCCATTAACTATCGCCATACAATGCTCATAATGGCTGGTTCTTAAACCATCTTTTGAGGTTACTTTCCAATTATCGCTTCCTAAAACTGGCGTGCCGTCTTTTTGGCAGATCATTGGCTCTATACAAAATACCATTCCTTCTTTTATCTTTGGTCCAGCTTTTGGGTTATGTCCCTCAAGGTAGTTTGGAATTTCTGGCTCTTCATGTGGCCTTTTTCCTATACCATGACCACAATACCCACGCAAAGGCACATAGCCTCTACCAAGAATAAATTTCTCAAGCTCATAGCAAATTTCTTTAAAATGCATACCAGCTCTTATATAGTCAATCGCAAAATATAGTGCATCTTTTGAGCAAGCGATCAAAGCCTCATCTTCTTTTGAAATTTTACCAACTCCAAATGTCCTAGCCGAGTCACCAAAATAACCATCCAAATTTGAGCCAATATCAACACTAACGATATCGCCCTCTTTTAGTTTGTATTCATTTGGAATTCCGTGAATCACCACTTCATTGACGCTTATGCAAGCTGCATTTGGGAAGCCATAGAGCCCTTTAAAAGCAGGTTTTGCCCCAGCAGCCCTTATCATATCTTCACAAATTTTATCTATCTCAAGAAGTGAAATTCCAGGTTTTATGATCGTAGAAATGTGATCAAGAGTTCGAGCGACGATCTTGTTCGCCGCTCTCATTTTCTCTATCTCAGCTGGTCTTTTAAGCGTGATAGCCATTTTATAGACCTACTGCGCTTAGAGTTTGGTATTTGTTTGTATAAGACTGAGCTTCTATACGCCTCATCGTATCAAGCGCTACTGAAACCACGATAAGTACTGATGTGCCACCAAAATAAAATGGAACACCCATAGTCTTTACAAGTACCCAAGGCAGTGTTGAAATGATACCCAAGTACAAAGCACCACCTAAAGTTAGCCTGCCAGCTACTTCATTTAAATAGCTAGCTGTACTCTCACCTGGTCTAACGCCTGGGATAAATCCGCCTTGTTTCTTTAAATTTTCACTTATATCTTTTGTGTTAAACACAATAGATGCGTAGAAAAACGCAAAGAAGATAATAAATAAAAATGTTAAAAAGTTAAACATATAGCCATTTGGACTTAAAAAGTCATTGATAGCTTGGATAATCGGATTTGTACTAGCCTGTAAAATAGTACTAGGAAACATCAAAATCGCACTAGCAAATATCGGTGGAATAACACCGCTTAAATTTACTTTGATCGGTATATAGTTCATTATACGTTTGTTTTGATTTTCCATTATCACTTTTCTTGAGTAAGAAATAGGGATACGCCTTTCACCCATCTCAACAAATATAATAGCACCGATGGTGGCTAAGATAATAGCCAAAATAGCGATGACTGTTAGGAAATTCATCTCAGAGGTGTTTACTAAATTTACAGTTCCACCGATCGCACTAGGTATGCCAGAGACGATGCCTGCAAAGATGATAAGACTTATACCATTGCCTATGCCTCGCTGTGTGATCTGCTCACCTATCCACATAAGTAGCATAGTTCCAGTTAGCATAGATACAGCAGAGATCGCGATAAATAAATTTATATCTATCATGATAGCTTGTTCGCCACCGCGTCCGCTTAAGCTTTGAAGTCCGATAGAAACACCAATTGATTGCACAAGAGTGATAACTATGGTTGCATAACGTATGATTTGCATATACTTTTGCATACCGTCACGCTCTTTTTTCATCTGACCTAATTTTGGAAATGTTGCTGCTAAAAGCTCCATAATGATCGAAGCTGTAATGTAAGGCATGATACCTAAAGAGATAATACTTAAACGCTCAGCAGCTTTACCACTAAACATGTTAAATAAGCCCAAGGCATTGCTATTGTTTGAATTGAAGAATTCTTTAATTACGTCGACATTAACACCAGGAACTGGCACATAAGCCAGTATCCTGTATGCGAACAAAAATGCCAACGTGATTAAAATCTTGTTGGTCAGTGTTTTATCCATTATTTTGTTCCGCTAACGCTAACGTTCTCGTCTTTGATCTTTGAAGCAAGAGCTTTTGCGCTTGCACCGATTAGTTTTATCTTAGTAACGCTCTTTGAAATTTTATGAACGCTAGCTATTGTTGCGATTGAAATTTCCGCAAGCTCTTTTATAGCTGCGATCTTTTCAACATTGATAACATAAGGTTTTTCAAATTTAGAAGTAAAACCTACTTTTGGAAGACGTCTTTGAAGTGGTTGCTGTCCGCCCTCAAAACCTCTTTTCTCATTGTAGCCTTTTCTTGCTCTTTGACCTTTGTTACCTTTGCCAGCAGTTTTGCCATTACCGCTACCTTGACCACGGCCTATTCTTTTAGTTGCATGAGTTGAACCTGCAGCAGGTGTTAATTTTTCTAATGCCATCTTAACTCCTTTCTCTTAGCTTTTTAGCAAACTAAGTGCTTTTATAGTAGCACGAACGACATTTGCTGAGTTGTTTGAGCCAAGTGATTTAGTAAGGATATCCTTAATACCTGCAAGCTCGATAATAGGACGTGCACTACCACCAGCGATAACACCAGTACCCTCGCTAGCTGGGCGAAGTAGCATTCTACTTGCGTTATATTTTACCTCTACGTCGTGAGGGATAGTTGTGCCTTTGATCTTAACATGGATAATATTTTTAAATGCGTCGTCAATTGCTTTTCTCATCGCATCTGGTACCTCTTTAGCTTTACCATAACCAAAGCCAACTAGACCATTTCTATTACCAACAACAACTAAAGCCGTAAATCTAAATCTACGGCCACCTTTAACAACCTTTGTAACCCGACCGATATCGACGATTACTTCTTCAAATTCTTCTCTATTATATTTTTCCATCGATTTTCCTTTGGGTTATAGCTTGATGCCATTTTCTCTTAAAGCTTCAGCAAATGCTGCGATAACGCCATGATACAAATAACCATTTCTATCAAAAACTGCAACATCTATCTTCTTAGCTTTTAAAGCCTTAGCAAATTCTTTAGCTAAAGTGACCGCACCTTCTTTATTTGCTTTTATGCCTATCTTTCTGCCATCAACCGCAGCTAGTGTAGTAGCTGTAACGTCATCAATTGCTTGAACATAAAGAGTTCTGTTTGATTTGAAAATAGAAACTCTTGGACAAGTTGCAACACCAGAAATTTTACCTCTGATTCTTCTTTTTCTCTTAATTCTAAGAGCGATTTTTCTTTTTAGTACTTTTGCTGTCATTTACCGCTCCTTACTTCTTAGATGTCTTGCCCGCTTTGCGGATGATGCGTTCTTCTAGATATTTAACGCCTTTGCCTTTGTATGGCTCAGGTGGTCTAAATCCTCTAACTTGAGCAGCCACTTGACCTACTACTTGTTTGTCATCGCCTTTGATAGTAATAACGTTTTTCTCAACACTAGCTTCAACGCCTGCTGGTAGCTCATAGTTGATAAGGTGTGAAAAACCAAGAGAAAGCTCTAAAATTTTACCTTTTGCAGCTGCTTTGTAACCAACGCCGTTGATCTCAAGCTGGCGAGTAAATCCCGCAGTGATACCAGTTACGATGTTATTAGCAAGTGCTCTATATGTTCCCCAGTAAGCTCTACTTTGGCGATCTTCGCCTTTTGGAGCAAAAACTATATGACCATTTTCTATCTTGACATCAACATGACCTTTTGTGTCAAGCTCTTTTATATGATTGCCCTTTTTAAATTTTAGGACATTATTTTCAACACTAACGTCTACACCACTTGGGATAGCGATAGGCTGTTTTCCAATACGTGACATTTTTTTCCTTTACTTGTCTAGGGTGTTCCTACATTTACGAATAAACACCACAATGCCGTAAATTTTATCGTCAAATTTGACGAAACCTTCATTTGAATTTCTAAATTTAGCTTTGGCAAAATCTAAAATTTTACCAAGCTAAAAATTTAACCTTACCTTCATAGGGCTAAAATAGCGTTTTTAATGCAGTTTATTACCAAACCGTACAAAGAACTTCGCCGCCAACGCCAGCTTTACTTGCTTCAATACCACTCATAACGCCTTTGCTTGTGCTAACGATAACTGTTCCGTAACCATTCTTAAAACGCTTAATGTCGTCTTTGCCTTGATAAACACGGCGACCAGGTTTTGAAACCCTTTTAAGCTCGTTTATAACGCTTCTGCCGTACTCATCATACTTTAAAACTACGTTTATAAATTTCTTGTTACCTTCTTCAATAACGTTGTAGCTCTCTACATAGCCTTTTGCTGCAAGGATAGAAAGAGTAGCCTCAACAACCTTAGAATGAAGCAATTTCGCAGTTTCAAGCTTTCTCATACTTGCATTTCTAATGCGTGTTAATCCATCTGATATTAAATCGTTTAACATTTCTCTTCCTTACCAACTTGCTTTTTTAAGACCAGGTATCAGGCCTTCGTTAGCCATTTTTCTTAGGCAAACACGGCAAATTCCAAAATCTTTATAAACAGAGTGCGGACGACCGCAAATTTGGCATCTAGTATAGCCGCGAACCGCAAATTTTGGCTTGCGTGCAGCTTTTGCTATCATTGATTTCTTTGCCATTTTACTTTCCTTTTGCAAACGGCACACCAAATAGCTCTAGCAATTTGAATGCCTCTTTATCATTTTTAGCCGTAGTAGCAATCGTAATATTCATACCATGAGTTCGTAAAATTTTATCATACTCAACCTCTGGAAACATTAGCTGCTCGCTAAGACCGAAGTTATAGTTTCCACGTCCGTCAAAACCATTTTTTGGAAGACCGCGGAAGTCTTTAACTCTTGGAAGAGCAACACTGATTAGCTTATCTAAGAAAGCGTACATTTGCTCTTTTCTCAAAGTTACTTTGATACCAACAGGAAATCCTTCGCGAACTTTAAAGCCAGCAACTGATTTTTTAGCATCAGTGATAACCGCTTTTTGTCCAGCGATAAGTGAAATGGTATCAGCCATATTTTGAAGCACTTTCTGATCTTTCGCAGAGTCTCCAGCACCTACACTGATCACGATTTTCTCGAGCGCAGGGATAAGCATTGGATTTTTGATGTCAAATTCTTTTACGAGAGCTGGCTTGATAGTTTCGTTAAATTTATCTTTTAATCTACTCATATCTCTTATCCTTCAACTTTCGCGACATTTGATATGTCAATTGGCATCTCTTTATTTACGTGACCACCATTTGGAGTTTTTTCGCTTGGTTTGATAGCTTTTTTAGCTATTTTGCATCCCTCAACTATAACCTGACCTTTTTTTGCAAGAACTGCTAAAATTTTACCAGTTTTGCCTTTATCGTCGCCAGCGATAATCTTAACAGTATCGCCTTTTTTGACTTTAAATTTTACATTAGCCATTATAAAACCTCCGGAGCTAGCGAAACAATCTTCATAAAGTTAGCATATCTAACTTCACGTCCAACTGGTCCAAAAATACGAGTGCCGACTGGCTCTTTTTTGCTATCAAGTATAACAGCTGCGTTCTCGTCAAAGCGGATTAGCGAACCATTATCTCTTTGAACCTCTTTTTTAGTTCTTACAACAACAGCTTTTACAACCTGTCCTTTTTTGATCTTACCATTTGGAAGAGCTTTTTTAACAGAGCAAACTATGATATCACCAAGTGTAGCGTATCTTCTTTTGCTGCCGCCAAGAACTTTTATACACATTAACTCTTTTGCACCACTGTTATCAGCAACTGCAAGTCTTGTAAAACTTTGAATCATTACTCAACTCCCTTTGCCAATACAGCTTTTAAGCGAAAATTCTTGCGAGCTGAAAGTGGTCTGCACTCGATCGCAACAACTGTATCGCCTGCTCTTGTCTCATTTTTCTCATCGTGAACTAAATACTTTTTAAAGCGTTTTACAAATTTATGGTATCTTGGGTGCATAACGCGTCTTTCTACCAAAATAGTAGCTGTTTTATCTCCAGCTTTTTGTAAAACAACACCTTGAATTTCTCTTTTTAATGCCATTTTACGCCCCTTGTCTTGTTGCACTAATTGCAGTGTTGATCTGAGCTATCTCTTTGCGAACAGCACTAATCTCATTAGGGTTGCTTAACTGCATAGTTTTTAGCTTTTGTCTTAAAGTAAATAAAAGCACCTTTTTCTCTTTTAGCAACGCGTTTAATTCTGCAACGCTCTTATCTTTTAACTCAGTATATTTCATTTTCACTCTCTCGCGTTACAAATTTTGATTTGAAAGGAAGTTTGTGTAAAGCCAAAGTTAGAGCTTCACGAGCTAACTCTTCGCTAACACCAGCCATTTCAAATATTATACGACCAGGTTTGATATTCATAACCCACTCTTCAACTCCAGCCTTACCTTTACCCATACGAGTTTGTAGAGGTTTTTTAGTAAGTGGCTTATCAGGGAAGACCCTAATCCAAATTTTAGCCTGTCTTTTTACGTGACGAGTTAGAGCTTGACGAGCAGCTTCTATTTGGCGAGAATTTATTCTACCAGCCTCAACAGCTTTAAGTGCAAATTCGCCAGTTGCTAAAGATGCTCCACGAGTCGCATAACCACGGTTGCGACCTTTCATTTGCTTACGAAATTTCGTTCTTTTAGGCATCAACATAATTATTTACCTCTTCTTGCTCTACGTGTTTTCTTAGGTGCTTCTTCTTCAGTTTTCTCAGGCTGAACACCTTTTTGAAGAACCTCACCTTTAAAAATCCATACTTTAATACCTATGTTTCCATAAGTCGTATGAGCCTCAGCTACACCGTAATCTATCTTTGCTCTAAGAGTATGAAGCGGAACGCGACCTTCTAGATACCACTCGGTTCTTGCCATCTCAGCACCACCTAAACGACCAGCAACTGAAATTTTGATACCCTTAGCGCCTGATTTTTGAGCACCTTGGATAACTTTTTTCATAGCACGTCTAAATGCGACACGCTTTTCAAGTTGCATAGCTACGTTTTCAGCAGCAAGTTGAGCTGAAGCTTGAGCTTTTCTTTCTTCTTTGATATTTACATTTACTTCTTTACCGATAAGTTTGCTAACTTCGTTCTTTAGGTTTTCAACATCTTGACCTTTTTTGCCGATGATGATACCAGGACGAGCTGCAACTACGGTTACACGAAGTTTTTTAGCCGTTCTTTCGATTAGAATTTGGCTAATTCCTGCATAGTAAAGTTTTTTCTTTAAAAATGCACGAATTTTGTAATCTTCACCGATATTTTCAGGAAGACTTTGCTTGGTTGGAAACCATCTAGATTCCCAGTTGCGGTTAATTCCTAGTCTAAGACCTATTGGATTTACTTTTTGTCCCATATTATGCTTCCTTCTTTTCAGGTTTAGATACTTCTACCATTACATGAGAAGTAGGTTTGCGAATTTTGCTCGCTGTTCCTCTTGCTCTTGGTCTAAATCTCTTTAATACAGGACCAGCGTCAACGCGGCAACTAGTTACTACAACCTCTTCTGGCTCAAATCCGCCATTTGCTACTGCTGAGCTAATAGCGTTTGCTATAAATTTAGCACCACGATTTGGCATAAATTGCAAGCTTGCAAGTGCTAGCTCGGCATTCATACCTTGAACTTCTCTTGCTATAAGTCTTGCTTTTGTAGGAGAAAGTCTTACGAATTTTATAATTGCTTTACTCATATCATCTCCCCTTACTTGCCGATTTTCTTTTGCACTGAGCCTTTGTGACCCTTAAATGTGCGTGTTGGAGCAAATTCGCCAAGTTTATAGCCTATATGATTTTCTGTAACATATACAGGAATAAAGCTCTTGCCATTATGAACGTTAAATGTTAGTCCAATCATTTCAGGTACAATCGTGCTACGTCTTGACCAAGTCTTGATTGGTTTGTTATCGTTTGCATTTTTTGCGGCAATAACTTTTTTCATTACATGATCATCTACGAAAGGACCTTTTTTGAGTGATCTTGCCATCTCTATTTTCCTTTCCTTCTTGAAATTATAAGCTTATCGCTAGCTTTTTTACGGCGAGTCTTAGCACCTTTTGTTGGTTTACCCCATGGAGTAACTGGGTGACGGCCTGAATTTTTCTTACCTTCACCACC
>CAUSCE010000017.1:0-46830 GCA_963530215.1 uncultured Campylobacter sp. | reverse complement strand
GCGGGATAGATGAAATTTATCACTTAAACTGCATACTAAACTGCCTAGATAGCGATATTTCAGTTAGATCACAAGCGCTTAAAGTGATGAATGAAAAAGAGATCGCTAGCTTTAACCTAAATGTAGACTTTTTACTAAGCCTACTAACTACCTTAAATTTAACGCAAAATTCTGATACTTTTAGTGCTTCAAGCGTTGAAATCACGACAAATTTCATGCAAACAAAGTCTAAAAAGCTTCAAGATAACGAAAGCGTTATCAGCCAAAAGATGCTAAGTTCGATGAATAATGTCGCCATTTATTCGAGGTTTATTGTCGCTTCTCTTTGCAGGCCATTTTTCAAAAGCGAGCTAAGCTTCGAGCAGAGAAAATTTGCTAGGCTAAAAAATGGCTTTTACGAGATAAATGGCGTCATCTACGTGCCGCTTCATAAAAAGCCAGCTCTCATTGAAAATCTAATAACTGAGCTTTTGGAGCTAAAAGATGTGGATTATAAATTTGACATAAGTGCGATCTTTTACATCAAGCGAGCCATTATCACAAAAAGTGGCTTAGAGCGCGCTATCAGCGAGTTTAAGAAGATATTTTTAAGAAAAAATTCCTATGCCATTTTAAAATCATTGCTCGATGCGCAAATGATACAAATTTTAATAAAGCCAATGGAGCATATCTCCCAGCTAGCAGAATATGACGGCTATCACGAATTTACGGTTGATGAGCATAGCATTTTAAGTGTAAAATTTCTTGAAAATATAAAAGATAAATTTATAAAAAATCTCTATACCGAGCTTTGTTTGGAGGGCAAGACGATGCTAAAGATCGTGACTTTAATGCACGACGTTGGCAAGGGGCTTGGTAAAGATCACGCAAATATCGGCGCAAATATCTTTAGAGCCTATGCAAACAAGCTAAATTTAAGCCAAAAAGCCGTAAATATCGGAGTCATCTTGATAAAATACCACACGCTAATGAGCAACGTCTCAAATAGAGAAGACATTTATTCCCAACGCGTCATATTTGCTTTTATCTCAAAGCTTGGCGACAAGCAGGTTTTAAAACTACTTTACATCCTTAGCTACTGCGTGATAAATGCAACAAATGAGAGACTTTATAATGCCTATACAGCAAAGCTTTTAAGGGAACTTTATGAAATTTCTCTTAGTGCATTTAGCGATGAAAATTTACTAGATGAAGCGACAAGGCGAGTAAAAAAAGAGCAGTCTATAAAACGAAATAGCGAGTTTTTGGCGCTTGAGTCAAGCTTGCAAGAGAAAATTTTTAAAATCACATCAAATCTTGTCTTTATAAAATATAGTGCGAGTGAGATCATAAATTTAAGCAAGACTGCAGATAGCTTAGATGCGACAGAAATTTTTATAAATAACTCTAAAAATTTAAGCATTCAGATTTATACAAAAAAGAGCCTAAATTTAAGTGCCCTGCTCTATGAATTTGCTAAATTTGACCTTGCATATATGGAAATTTTTGAGCTATTTGAGAAAAAATTTTATATCAGGCTTGATTTTAACCAAAATGTGAAAAAAGAAGAGCTTGAAATTACTAAAAACTTAGCCCTGATATCTCTAAGTAGCGAGACTTTAAGAGAGCCTTTGAAACCAAACATTAACAAAGATGAGATAAACTTCGAGCTAAATCACTCAAAAGATTACGCCAAACTTAGTATCAACGCAAAAGATCAGCGTGGACTAATGGCTTATGTGATGAGTGTTTTTGATAGACTTCATTTTCAAGTCACGAGTGCTAGAATCCAAACGGTCAAAAATAGAACAAGGAATCTCTTTTTGATCGAGAAAAATGAGCGACTTGAGAGTAAAGGCGAAGAGATATTAAATTTATTAATAAGCGAGTAAAACATGTGTGGAATCGTAGGATACATCGGAGATAGAGAGAAAAAAGAGGTCATTTTAAGCGGTCTAAAAGAGCTTGAGTATCGCGGATACGACAGCGCTGGCATGGCTGTGATGAGTGATGGCAAGATCGACTTTTTCAAAGCGGTCGGCAAGCTTGAAAATTTAGTCCTAAAGACAAAGGACTTTACATCAGAAGGTTTTGGCGTAGCGATAGGTCACACACGCTGGGCTACGCACGGCAAACCAACCGAGATAAATGCTCACCCACACCTTGGCGAGCACTCATTTGTCGTTCACAACGGCATCATCGAAAACTACAAAGAGCTTAAAGATGAGCTTGAGGCAAAGGGCGTGAAATTTGTGAGCCAAACCGACACCGAAGTGATCGTGCATCTTTTTGAAGAAATTTTAAAAGAGAAAAAAGACCCATTTAAAGCTTATGAGGCGACTATCGCAAAGCTAAGAGGCGCTTATGCGACGCTACTTATCACCAAAACTGCACCTGATAAGATATTTTTCGCAAAAGATGCCGCTCCTATGGCGATAGGCAAAAGCGACAAAAAAGAGTTATATTTTGCTTCATCTGACGCACCACTAATCGGCAACGCAACAGAAGTAGTCTACTTAGATGATAACAACTATGGCTATGTAAGCTTGGACGAAATCGCGGTCTTTAAAGATGGTAAAAAAGCCAATATAACCTTTAACGCACTTCCAAAAGATAAAAGCTATGCCCAAAAAGAGGGCTATACATTTTTTATGGAGAAAGAAATTTACGAGCAAGGTGCAGTCGTATCTGAAACCATCATGGGTAGGGTTAAAAACCACAAAGTCACTCTTGAAAATTTAGACGATGAATACCTAAAAGGTATTGATGATGTCGTGCTTTGTGCGTGTGGGACTAGCTACCATGCGGCACTTGTTGCAAGCTATCTTTTTGAAAGACTTGCTAAAGTTAGAACAAAGGTTGAAGTGGCAAGCGAATTTAGATATAGAAAGCCTTATCTAAACAAAAACTCGCTCTTTATCGTCATTTCACAAAGCGGCGAGACAGCTGACACTCTTGAAGCACTTAGGATAGCAAAAGAGGCTGGGCTTAGAACGCTTGCGATTTGTAATGTCGATAACTCATCTATCGTTAGACTAGCTGACAATACTCTTCTAACTCGCGCTGGCATCGAAAAAGGTGTGGCAAGCACAAAGGCCTTTGCAACGCAGATCATCGTGCTTTGGATGCTTGTGCTTCAAATGGCAGCAGCAAAAGAGTCTGTCAGCAAAAAGGAGCTTGATCACGAGATCAAAACGCTTCTTCACATTCCACAAATTTTAAATATCAATAACTCTCTTCAAGAGAAGCTTCACCGCCTAAGCAAGCATTATTTACACGGTCATGGCTTCTTCTTTATCGGCAGAGACATTTTTTATCCGCTTGCGCTTGAAGGTGCTTTAAAACTTAAAGAAATTTCATATCTTCACGCCGAGGGCTATCCTTCAGGCGAGATGAAGCACGGCCCTATCGCACTTGCAGATGAGAAGCTATTTACAATAGCTTTAATGCCTCAAAATTTACTTTACGAAAAAACAAAGAGCAACGTCGAAGAGCTTGCTGCAAGAGATGCATACATCCTAGCGATAAGCCCACTTGAGTTTGAGCTAAGCGATGACTACGTAAAAACAAGCGTTCAAGATCATTATATGAGCGAATTTTTTGAGATGATGCTTGTACTTCAGCTACTTGCACTTGAAATTTCTGTTAGACTTGGCAACAACGTCGATATGCCAAGGAATCTTGCAAAAAGCGTGACTGTCGAATAATTTAACTGGCCAGCAAACACTGGCTAGTTAAATTTTATTTGATATTTTGCATTAAAATTTATGAAATATTGTTCTTGCAAGAGCGCAACCCAGCTAAAATTTGTCTAGCTTTAGTTTAAAATTTTATACTTTACTATGACAATAAAAAATGGTGGCATAGATATCATTTTTGATGTGACTAAAAACTTAATGAGTTAAGTAAAAAGAATAAGAATATCACACTTGAGCATTTTAAAATGATGCACGATATTAAAAATCAAAAAGTAGATATTGTCGATCTTGTTGGCATTTTCTCTTTAAGCGCAAAAGAGATGTTTAATTAAAAGCGTTATATTAAAGCCTTTTTCTAACTCACTAAACTAAAAAATTTTAAGGCTCAAGACTCTTAAATTTTATCTTTACCCAGTATCGTTGTCAGCTGTTCTTTGATTCTATCATCAAATTCACTAACGCTTATGACACCCCTACTTTCGCACATCTTAGCATCATTAACATCGCAGTAGTCACTAAGTGCATTTTTGTATCCGCCCCTTATGCAAGCCTCTCTGTCTTCTAAAAATCCAGCCCCACCAAGGATAAGCACGCCAAGGTCAAAACCTATCTTAAATTTCGCACTCGCTGAGCTTTTAACCCAGCTTAAAAATATCTCATCGTATCTTAATCCAAGTGCTCCAATGCCATCTGGCACGATTAAGATATCCACACCATAAAGGCTCTCAGCATAAATTTCTGGATGAAGCCTGACGCCAAATTCATCGACAATCTCAGGCTTTAGTGCGTAAGTCTTGATATTAAAATCCTCAAATTTATGTAAAAAATCATAAATTTTGGCAAAGCTTAGTAGATTTAGCTTGTCAAACATCAAAATGCCAACTTTCATGCTAGCTCCTTTTAATGAAGTGCCTCATTTAGCTTGATCGCCCTTTTGCTCGCACTTGCAGTGATCTGACCCGTTTGGCTATTTTGTCTAAAATGAAGTCCATTTAGCCCGCCAAGCTCAAGTGCTTTGTAAATTTCAGCTTCAAATTTAAACTCTGGATTTAGTTTGGCTAGCTTTTCGCGCTCGCTGGCCGAGATATAGACCTTTGTGCCTTCAAGCACTGCTATACCAGCATCCACGATGCAGTTATCACCAAGAGGTACGCCTGTGACTGAGTTTGCGCCAAGCAAGCAGTGTTTGCCAATGCTTACAGGGTTGCCGTTTGTGCCACTTAGCACGCCAAGTATGCTTGCCCCTCCGCCTACGTCGCTACCCTCGCCAACTACGACAGAGCTGCTGACTCTGCCTTCGACCATAACGCCACCGGTTGTACCTGCGTTAAAGTTAATATAGGCAGCACCAGGCATAACGACTGTGCCAGGATACACGGCAGCGCCCATGCGAACCTTAGCTGAGTCTAAAATTCTCGTGTTATCAGCCGGAATGATATGGCTTAAAAATCTTGGAAATTTATCCACACTAACGATCGCTGGGTATTCGCCAAACATCTTTAGAGAAATTTCATTTTCTCTTAGCCATTCAAGCTCGATTGGCGTATTTTGGCTAGTCCATGCAACATTTGGCAACGCACCAAAAGCTCCATCAAGCACGATCGTTCTAGGTGCAACTTTACCAAGTGAGATCAAGTAAAGCTTGAGATATACGGCCTCCACGCTAAGTGGCTTTGCATCATCAAACAAAAACACAAGTTTAAATTTATTCTCATTTAGTTCAAGATCGTCATCGAATGCCATTTTTACGGCATGCAAATTTTGTACATTTTTATGAGAACTTATCTCTTTTTCAAAAACACTAAAGAGCTTGATAGCTTTTTTCACCACTTTTGGCGTAAGATCAGCTACAAATTCAGAGCCATTAAAATCAACCTTAACATCACATTTTTGCAAGGCATAGATATAAGCAGCTGCGCTTAAAAAGCTCTCTTTGTAATTTACAACAGCAAATGTCGCTTGCAAAATTTTATCTGTATTTTTTTGTCCACGATCGATCCTAGCGATACCAAAAGCAAGTGGATCTTTGTAGCAATCTTTTTTTCTAAATTCTTCAAAAAATTCCTTAAATTCATTTGCATCTTTAAACTCTTTAGACATCCATTCTCCTTTAAATTTTTTCTTAGTCTAGCCAAAAATGGCTAAAAATTTTATGATTTTAAGTCCATTAAAATTTTTAAATATTTTTATATTTTTAATAATGATTAATCCTATCATAAAGTAAATTGCAATAAGATTTTGCAAATTTAAAGAAGGAGTTTAAATGTCAAACTTAGTAACAAAACCTAGATTTGCTCTGGCTGCGTTAATCGGCCTTATCGCTGGTGTTGTCTCAGCCTTTGTCAAATGGGGAGCGGAATTCCCACTTCCTCCAAGAAGTCCGATGGATATGTTTAACGCTGCTTGCGGGCCAGAGAGTGCCATTAGAGCAGCCGATGCGATCGATTGCTCTAGAAATTTCTTAAATCCGCCTTATGTATTTTTAAGAGATTATTTGGGAGTGGCCGATCCAAATGCCGCTATTTACGAGTTTGCAGGGCATGCATTTAACTACGTAATGATGACGCATATATTGTTTTCGATCGTTTTTGCGGTGGCTTATTGTGTTTTGGCTGAGAAATTTCCAAAGATTACAATATGGCAAGGCTTACTAGTTGGCGTTATCGTAAATATCGCTGTTCACGTGATCACATTACCTATTTTAGGGCTTACTCCACCACTTTGGACACTTCCTTGGTACGAGCATGTATCTGAATTTGTCGGCCACATGATATGGTTCTGGTCGATAGAGATCATCCGTCACGACTTAAGAGCTAGGATAACAAAAGAAAAAGATCCAAGTGATTATTGCTGCTGCAACGCATAAATGCAAATTTTTGCTGTTTTGGGCTAAAAACCTAAAACAGCAACCAAATTTATCTCACCATTTAAAAGCAAAATTTATCCGCGATTAGCACTCCTGGCTAAGCTCTAAATTTTCTAAACGAAGTGGCTTTTCACCTTCAAAAATCACCCCAATACCAAAAGGCTCGCAAATATCAAGCGCACCCTCAGCAAATCTCATCAGCCACTTTCTATCATGCGCATAAAAGGTACATTGTGGCGAGCTAAATGGCAGTTCGCAAACTGGCACGTCAAGCAAGCTAAGCTCATCCTTGCTCAAAAAGCGCCCTCGCCTAAGCTCATCTTTTAAAAAGGCAAGCGCCTCTTTTACGTACCGGTCAATATTACTGGCAATTCGCTCTGCTAGCAAAGTAGTCTCATCATCCACGTCTGCCCTATCTGTGCTAACAAGGCAAAATGGCACCTGATCAAAAATTTCACTTTTTAGCTTCACCTCCGCATACCAGATAAAGCAATCATCTGTTGCAACTTTTTTAAGTTCGCCAAATTTAAAAGTCATTTTTTATTCTCATTTTTGTGGTTTTGCTACTTTTATAAAAGAGCCAAATTTAAGCAAATTTGTCGTGATTTAAAATAGAAATAGCTTGTAAATTTGCCCTTTTAGCATAAAGCAAAAGCTAAATTTACAAGCAAATTTTCAGTTTTTCTCGCTACTTAAAAGCAAAATTTCTCATCAGTGCCATTTTGCTTGCGCATAGCTTTAAAGTTAGCAAGATTGTCTTTATCTAAAAAGTAATCTTTCTCTTTTTTATTGCGCGCTTCTAGCTTTTCTATGCCTTTTGCAAGGGCTGCTTTTCTATCTTCGTGAGGTGAGTTAAATTCTGGAGAAAACATCGCTTCATAGGCATTTTTCTTAGTCCATTCAAGCGCTTTATCAGCGATCTCTTGTTGCTTTTTGATATCGCAAAATGCATAAGGATTGACCACGTCGCCAACAAGCTTCATAAATGCCCCTATCGCAGCCACCACGTCAGTAAATTTCTCGCCCTCCATGTCTATAACGCCTCTTAGCAAGATCGCGCGGTTTTTTGCCACATAAAACCAAAATACCGCATCATCGCGAAGTCCAAGATCATAAGCGCGAGCTGAGAGAACGAAAAGAGTTATCGGAGAGACCATTTGCGGTGCGTCTTGCACGATCTTTTCAGCCTTTTTAAAGTCTTCTTCTTTACCACTTTTTAAAAGCTCATCTATCTTGTCATAGACCTTGACGTACTCTACCTTGCCAGCATTTGCTGAGTAGTATGGCGTGACGTAGATGTCGATACTTCTTACTTTGCCGTCATTTGCAAAGCCACATACCGCTCCAAAAATTAGCGCCGTAAGCAGTGATAAAATTTTCATTTTAGCTCCTTGGTTTAAAATTTTTATTATTTTAACTAAAAGCAGTTGAAAGGTTGGAGTAAATTTGAAAGAAAGTCCGCAAATTTAAAGCGGACTTTGAAGATTAGTTTTTAAAACTATGAATAGGTGCTGGAATTTGTCCGCCACGAGCGATAAAGTCGGCACTTGAGGCCTTATTTATCTTCATCACAGGCGCTCTTCCTAAAAGGCCGCCAAACTCGATCATATCGCCCTCACGTCCAAGAGGTATGATACGAACGGCCGTTGTTTTTTGATTTATAACGCCGATAGCCGCCTCATCAGCGATCATCGCAGCTATACTCTCGCTTGGCGTGTCCGCAGGTATGGCGATCATATCAAGCCCAACTGAGCATATCGCCGTCATCGCCTCAAGCTTTTCTAAATTTAGCGATCCCGCACGCACAGCAGCTATCATGCCCTCATCTTCTGAGACTGGGATAAATGCACCGCTTAAGCCGCCAACTTGATTGCACGCCATGACGCCACCTTTTTTGACCGCGTCGTTTAGCAGGGCAAGTGCCGCAGTCGTGCCGTGTGTGCCAACAGCCTCAAGTCCCATCTCCTCAAGCACACGAGCTACCGAGTCGCCCACAGCAGGCGTTGGAGCAAGAGAGAGATCGACGATACCAAATTTAACCCCAAGGCGCTCGCTCGCCATTTGACCGACTAACTGACCGATACGAGTGATCTTAAATGCCGTCTTTTTCACAGTCTCAGCCACCACGTCAAAGCTCTCGCCACGCACCTTTTCAAGCGCTCTTTTTACCACTCCTGGGCCCGAGACACCGACATTTATCACCACATCAGCCTCGCCCACGCCGTGAAATGCACCAGCCATGAAAGGATTATCCTCGACTGCATTTGCAAAGACAACAAGCTTGGCACAACCCATCTCTGAAGCTGCTGCTGTCTCTTTTATGATACGTCCCATATCACGCACTGCGCTCATGTTTATGCCAGTTTTCGTTGAGCCGACATTGACACTTGCGCATACTTTTGAAGTCTGGGAAAGTGCTTGCGGGATAGAATTTATCAAAATTTCATCGCCCTTTTGATAGCCCTTTTGAACTAAAGCTGAAAAACCACCTATAAAATCAATACCAACCTCAATCGCCGCCTTATCAAGCGTCTTTGCGATCATCACGTAGTCTTTTGCGTCCGTTGCGGCGCCGATTATCGAGATAGGCGTCACGCTCACTCTTTTATTGACGATTGGTATGCCTAGCTCAGCAGAAATTTCATTGCCCACTTTGACTAGATCTTTGGCTTTAGTGGTGATTTTTGCATAAATTTTGTCGCAAGCTTTGTTTATATCAGGATCTATGCAGTCAAGCAAACTAATGCCCATCGTGATCGTTCTGATGTCAAAATTTTGCTCTTCGATCATCGAGATCGTTTCGGTTACGTTTTTGATGTCCATTGTTTTTCCTTATATTGTATGCATCGCATCAAAGATAGCGGAACTTTGGATATTTATCTTTACTTTTAGACTCTCTCCAAGTTTATTAAGCTCTTCTCTTAAGACCGTAAAATCCTTATTTTCATCACTTGAAACCACTGCCATCATCGTAAAAAACTCATCTAAAATAGTCTGAGAGATATCATCTATATTTAGTCCAAGCTTGCTAAGCTTTGCTGACACACCAGCAACGATGCCGACTCTATCCTTTCCAACTACGGTTACGATCGCTTTCATGTTTTCTCCTATTAAATTTTAAATGATTGCATTTTGGCTCCAAAATTTAAGCCAAGCATCAAGCAAAGCTAAATTTTGGTAGCCAAATTCAAACTGGCAAATTTTAAAATTTGCTCTAAATTTTATCTTTTGTAAATTTTACTTCGAGCAAGCACTCTTGCCGTCATTTACTGGCTGGATCGCTGAGTTATCAGCCCCGCCATCACTATTTATATTTTCTATCACTTCCCAAAGTCTAGCAGCCGCACTCTCATAGCGTTTTGCGGTGACTGAGTTTGGCTCGTAAAAGCTAACTGGCTTGCCATTATCGCCACCCACACGAACAGCTGGCTCGATAGGGATTTCAGCCAAAATTTGCGTGTTGTAAGCTTTTGCTACCTCTTCAGTCGTACCTTTGCCAAAGATGTCATACTCTTTGCCGTTATCTGGGCAGATGAAACCGCTCATGTTTTCGATGACGCCAGCGATTGGGATGTGGAGCTTCTCAAACATATCAAGAGCACGCTTGCTATCGTCAAGTGCTACTACTTGAGGCGTTGTGACGCAGACACCTGCCGTTACTGGCACGCTTTGAGCTAGGGTTAGCTGCGCGTCGCCTGTTCCTGGAGGCATATCAAGAAATAAGACATCAAGCTCGCTCCAAAGTACGTCTTTTAGTAGCTGCTCGATCGCTTTCATGATCATTGAGCCACGCCAGATAAGGCTCATGCCCTCTTCCATCAAAACGCCCATACTCATCATCTCCACGCCGTGGCTAAGTATCGGTTTTAGCTTGTTACCAACGACTTGTGGCTGGGTATTTACTTCGCCAAGCATTCTTGGGATATTTGGTCCGTAGATGTCAGCGTCTAGAATTCCCACTTTTTTGCCTAGTTTTGCCATTGAGATGGCTAAATTTAGCGTTGTGGTTGATTTACCAACGCCGCCTTTGCCAGAGCTCACCATTACGAAATTTTTAACTTGAGGCGCGATATTTTTGCCACTTTGAGTGTTACTTTTCTCCTCAGGAATCTTTGGCTGGATCAAATTTAGCACATATTCATTTGAGCCCATGACACGTTTGATGTCCGTTTTTAGCTCGTTTGCCACTTCTGGGCTTGAACTAACTATCTCGACTTCGATTAAAATTTTATCGCCGATTTCTACATTTTTTACAAAGCCAAAGCTAACGATATCTTTTTCAAAGCCCGGATATATAACACCTTTTAGTCTATTTAAGACCTCTTCTTTATTTAACATTTTTCTCCTTTTTCTAGATCTTTTGAAATTTTATATGCACAAAATTTTGGTCCGCACATCGAACAAAAATGAGCGCTCTTAAACGCGTCTTCTGGCAAGCTTTCATCGTGAAGTTCTCTGGCCTTTTTTGGATCAAAGCTAAGCTCAAACTGCTTGTTCCAGTCAAACGCATATCTCGCATCACTCATCTCGTGATCCTTTTCTATCGCTCCCGCCTTGCCAAGTGCGACGTCTGCGGCATGAGCTGCTATCTTGTGAGCTACGATGCCCTCTCTTACGTCATTTTCATTTGGCAAGCCAAGGTGCTCTTTTTGTGTCACGTAGCAAAGCATGCTAGCGCCGTGATATGCTGCCATTGTGCCACCGATCGCCGAGGTGATATGATCGTATCCTGCACCTATGTCTGAGACAAGCGGCCCAAGCACGTAAAATGGGGCATCATGGCAGAGCTCTTGTTCGATTTTCATATTATACTCAATTTGATTTAATGGCACATGACCAGGGCCTTCTATCATCACTTGCACATCTTTTTGCCACGCACGAAGCGTAAGCTCTCCAAGCACCTTTAGCTCGCTAAGCTGTGCCTCATCTGTCGCATCAAAAAGACATCCTGGACGAAGGCCGTCACCAAGCGAGAGCGAGACATCATATCTTGCGCAAATTTCTAAAATTTCATCAAAAATTTCATAGAAAGGATTTTGTCTAT
This sequence comes from uncultured Campylobacter sp., assembly GCA_963530215.1. Taxonomy (GTDB): domain Bacteria; phylum Campylobacterota; class Campylobacteria; order Campylobacterales; family Campylobacteraceae; genus Campylobacter_A. The sequence continues at coordinate 35,243 of CAUSCE010000017.1, read as the reverse complement.
TTAACTTTGACATATAGCTTGCACTTAAACTGCCACCGCGGCTTACTATGCCCATTTTGCGCTTTTTGACAAGCGGCAAAAACTCACGCAAAAATCCAGCGTGTATCGTAAAGTAACTAACTCCTTGCTTTGCTTGTTTTTCAAGTATCTCTAAAATGAGCTCATTTGTGATATTTGTAACCTCTTTTGCCTCTTTTAAAATTTCATACATAGGCACTGTACCAACTGGCACGCTTGAATGCTCGATAATCGCACTTCTAATAGCGTCTAAATCGCCGTCTGTACTTAGATCCATAACCGTATCAGCGCCAAATTCTAGGCAAATTTCAAGCTTTCTAAGCTCAGCGCAAATGTCGCTACTTAAGCTTGAGTTGCCGATATTTGCATTGACCTTTGTCTTTAGCTTTCTGCCTATGCCCATTGGCTTTAAATTTTTATGATTTATATTTGCTGGGATGATGATGCTACCTTTTGCCACCTCATCCATCACTAAATTTTCACTAAGCCCTTCGATCCTTGCCACATAGCTCATCTCTTGCGTTATCTCGCCGCGCCTAGCATAATACATCTGCGTCTTATCTCTCATATAAGGCCTTTTTTGATTTTTAAAAACCTCATTTTAGTCCTTTTTTGATTTAAACTAACTAAATAAGCTTTTAAAAATTTACTTTTTTAAAAAGAAATTTTGAAGTTTTGAGATGTATAATTCTGTAACAATTTTCAAAGGAGTTATCTTGCTTGATATATCACTTATAATGCTTGGAGCAGGAAATTCTAGCCGTTTTGAGCTACCAGTAAAGAAGCAATGGCTTCGAATAGGAAGCGATCCACTTTGGCTATTTGCTACTAAAAATTTGAGTAACTTTTACACATTTAAAGAGATAATTGTCGTTAGCAAAGAGTGCAAATATATGTCAAAATTTGCTCCAAATTATAAATTTGTTGATGGCGGCGAAACCAGGCAAGATAGTCTAAAAAACGCACTTGAGCTAGTAAATAGCGAATTTGTCCTAGTTAGCGACATCGCTCGCCCTTGCATTTCAAGCGAACTTTTTCACAAGATTATAGAGGCAGCGAGTCAGGCTGATTGTGTGGTTCCAGCACTAAAGATCGCTGACACTGCCTATCTTGGCGAAAATGCAATAGACAGAGAAAAGGTAAAACTTATCCAAACACCGCAGCTCTCGCGCACAGCACTTCTTAAAAAGGCTCTCAGCGGCGGCGAAATTTACACAGATGATAGCTCGGCTATGAGAGCCATTGGTGCTAGCGTATGGCAAATTTTAGGTGATGAGATGGCAAGAAAGATCACTTACAAAGAGGATCTTGCCAAAATTTCTGCTTTAAAAGAGCCTGAAAATGAAGTCTTTGTTGGAAACGGCTTTGACGTGCATGAGTTTGAAAAGGGCTGTCCTTTGATTCTTTGTGGCGAGAAGATCGACTATGAGTTTGGGCTAAAGGCTCACAGCGACGGCGACGTGGCACTTCATGCGCTAACTGACGCTATCTTGGGAGCTGCTGGACTTGGCGATATAGGCGAGCTTTTCCCTGATACGGATGCTAAATTTAAAGATATTAGCTCCATTTACTTGCTTGAGGAAGCTTACAAAAGGGTGCAAAGTGTGGGCTTTGTGCTAACAAACGCTGATATCACGATAATGGCGCAAAAACCAAAAATTTCAAAGCTAAAGTCAAAAATGGAGGCAAATATCGCAAAAGCTCTAAATTTAAGCCAAAGCCGCATAAATGTAAAGGCAACGACTACTGAAGGGCTTGGTTTTGTAGGCAGATGCGAAGGGATCGCTGTAATGGCAAGTGCAAGCCTTAAATTTTACAATTGGAAGCAAATATGAAAATTTTAATAGTAGAAAATGAAATTTACCTAGCTGGCTCGATGGCTAGTAAACTAGCTGATTTTGGCTACGACTGCGAGATCGCTAAAAGCGTAAAAGAGGCATTGAAGTTTGAAAATTTTGATGTAGTGTTACTTTCTACCACACTTCCAGGGCAGGACTTCTACCCAGTCATAGAAAAATTTAAAAGCTCTATCATCATTTTATTAATCGCTTATATCAACAGTGACACTGTGCTAAAACCGATTCAGGCAGGTGCGGTTGATTACATCCAAAAGCCATTTATGATAGAAGAGCTAGTTAGAAAGATAAAGCATTTTGAGGAATTTAGAAATTTCAAAAACGAGATCAAAAATTACGAAAGCTATGTAAATTACGCTTTAAAAGAGTATGAAATTTCTAGCTTTGAGGCAAAAAAGATAAAATTTCCACTGCTTTTAAAATCAAGTAAAAGCGGATACAGCGATAAATTTATATTTAGCTACGTAAAAGCTTGCAAATTACCATTTTTATTTTTAGGCAAAGCCTGTTTCTCCGAGCTTGAAAAGGCACTAGCCAAAAATGGTGATGAGCTAATCTATATGACAAATTTAGAGGAGCTAAAACAAGAAGAAAAAGAGAAAATTTTAGAAATTTGCAAAAAGAAAAAGGTCGCAATCTCAACTAGCGATTTTACACAAAAAGCACCATTTGACGAGCTTGAACTTTCAGGACGCGATAAAAATTTTAATATCGATGAGATCGTTACGATCGATGAATATATAAAGTACATAATCGTTAATTATCAAGATAAATTCCCTGACACAGAACTTAGCAAAAAGCTTGGAATTTCTAGAAAATCACTTTGGGAAAAGAGAAAGAAATATGACGTCAGCAAGAAAAAATAGTGAAATTTCTATAAATACCGAAGTTTTTGGTGCTTTGGAGCTAATAAAAAATAAAATTCTCTCAGATTACGACTCGCTTATGGATGATGAACAGATAAAAGAGGTGAGTAAGAAAGGCTATTTTAATGGCGAGCCGATGCCGTATTCTTTTGGATTTGCTCCATTTGGTGAGCTAAATCAAAATATTACTAGCAAGCTTACTCCTGGGCAAAGGGTAAATCTAAGTCTTGATGGTAAGATCGTTGGACACATCAATGTTGCCAAGGTCTTTAAATTTGACGAGAGCATGAGGGCTAAAAATATATTTTTAGCAAACGAAGCCAGCAATGATAAAGAGCTAAATTTAGGCAAATATGGCATTAGTGGCGAATTTGAGCTTTATGATGAAAGTATGCAAATAAGTAAAAATGCACTAAATGATCTAATAAAAGAAGATGGTGCTAAAAAGATAACGGCTGTCTTTTTAACGGCTGATCCATTTAATAGAGCTCACGAGCGCCTTGTTAGAATGACTATTGACAAGGCTGATTTAGTAATCATTTTTTTAATACGAACACGTGAAGAAAAGCATGTTGATTACGAGATTAGAAAGCAAGTGCTAGATTATTTTATACAAAATTATTTGCCGACAAAAAAGGTCTTTGTCTTTGCTCTAAAAAATACGACTCTTTTTAGCTCACATGCAAACCCAACACTTGAGTGCATCGCTGCTTCAAGATTTGGGGCAAATAAGCTAGTCATCGGGCAAAACCACTCAGGAATAGGAATGTTTTTTGATCACAATGAAGCTCATACAATTCTTGATATTTATAAAAACGACCTAAATTTAGAGGTAATCGTGCTGCCAGAGCTAGTTTATTGCAACAAATGTAAGACGCTAGTTAGTACCAAAAGTTGCCCGCACGGACAACATCATCAGATCAAATATCATCCAGATGTTATCAAGGAGCTGCTATTTAACGGCATTATGCCACCAGCCATTCTTGTGAGGCCAGAAATTTCTGCACTAGTTTTAAGCAAACTCTTTACAAATCGCTTCAAAGACGTGCAAAAGCTTTGTGATGACCTTTTTGTAAATTCAGGACTACTTGAAAACAAAACTGACCGCGATTTTTACGAAGAGCTTATGAAGCTTTATCAAACATCATCGATGACTTAAGGAAATTTATGCAAAAACTATTTTTAACTTTTTTTGGATTTGGACTTTTGCCAAAAGCGCCTGGCACTTGGGGCTCTATCGCCGGCGCTGTGGTAGCTTATTTTGTGCTTTATTTTTTATCATCAACCACGCTTTTTCTAGCTAGCATTTTGCTATTTTTGGTAAGCATTAGCGTTATAGATGATTTTGAAAAAAAGGTAAATTCTCACGATGAAAGTTTTATCGTTATAGACGAAGTTGCTGGAGTTTGGCTTGCTATTGCCATTAGTGGAGCTACGATCTCTCAACTCATACTCTCGCTTGTGCTTTTTAGAGTGCTTGATATTAAAAAGCCTTCGATAATAGGCAGGATCGACCGCAATGTAAAAGGTGGCCTTGGCGTAATGGGCGATGATATGGTAGCTGGCTTTTTTGCTGGATTAATTAGCGCAATAATATACGGGGCTGCTATAAAATTTGGCATAACTTTGCCGTAAAAATATAGATTTTTGGCAAAGTTATATAGGCTTAAATATCTTTTATATAAATTTCAAGCAAGTCCTAGCTCATTTAAAACAGAACTTAAATTAACCGAGCTACTATTCTTACTATTAAGATTTTTTTGCTTCTCTAGCAGAGCTTGATTAGCAAGTGCTACATTTAGCTCTTTGCGATAATCGCTCAAAATTTTATCCATTATTTTAAGTAACTCATTTTTTTGATCCTGTGTTTTTGCGGGATCATCTATACCTAGAAGTTCTGTTAGCTCCTTTTTCTTTTGGGCTATTTTCTCTTCTATCTTGTTAGAATTTAGCTCGCTTATAAAACCAACTGCACCGATTTCAGTAAGCCTTTTTTTAAATTGTTCAACTTTATCTGAAATTTTTGCATCGCTTGCGATCTTATCCATAGCAAGGCTTAAAATTTCATCAAAACTATTTTTTTTATCTTTAGTTTTGCTTGAGCCTGATTGCAATAAATAATCGATTATGTCGTTATTTTGTACCTTCATATATCTCCTTTTTACTGTATTGAGATATATTTTATAAGCAAGATTTATTCCTAAAAGTTAATCTCTTTGGCTGTTTTTGATTTTTGTAAGATAAAATTAGCAAACTCATCACTAAAATTTGGGCACCAAACAACCCTGTAGAAGCTAAAATTTAGCTCTTTTGCGATCTTTGCATACTCAATAACTAGCTCAAAAATAGTCTCAGAGTTATCAATACAAAAAGAGAGTGGATAGATAAGAGCCTTTTTACTCTTGCACTTTGCTAAAATTTCATTTAGTGAGGGCTCTAGCCATTTTACAGGCCCAAGACGCGATTGGTAGGCTAAATTTATCTCTTTGAAGTTTAATCCGCTATCTTTTATCATTTTGCTTAGAATTTGCACATGCTCATTTATATGTTTTTCGTAGACATCGCCCTTATCGATAATTTTTTGAGGCAACGAATGAGCTGAGAAGATAAGCTCTACGTCGCTTACATCTATATTATTTATGGCTTCATTTATGTGCGAGATTATGATTTTATTATAAATTTCATCATCATAAAATGGTCCGCAAAGCAAAATTTTAGCCTTTACGCCTAACTCATCTTTTGCTTTTTTAAAATCATCTAAACTCGAAGTTATTGTGGTTTGTGAATGATGAGGATAAAGTGGCAAAAGCACTATCTCATCAAAATTTTCGTATTTTTTAAGTACATCTTTTGCAAATGGTGAAGTATAGTTCATCGCAAAATCAACTGCATCAAACTCATTTTGTAAGCTTGAAATTTTATCGCAAAGCTTAGCTGTAAGCTCGCAAATAGGTGATTTGCCACCTATTTGTTCGTAGTTATGCTTAGCCGTTTTTAGCCTACCTTTTGTGATCATAAAAGCTACAAATTTTCTTAAAAATTTATTCTTTATACCCAAAATATAAGGGTCGTTAAACATATTTTTTAAAAAAATTTCTACATCATCAAGATTATTTGCACCACCCATATTTAAAAGCAAAAGTGCCTTTTTCATCAAAACAACTCCTTAATTTTTATCGCATCATCAATGCTTGAAAGCTCGCTACTTTCGCCGCTTTGACAAAGATCATAAAAGGCATCATATTGGGCTTTTATTTCATTGTTTAAAGGATCGGTTTTTAAATTCATCTGACCATTTTCATTTACTCTGTGAAGTTTGTAATCAATAAGATCGCCAAAATAAACACCTTCTTTGGCATTTACTTCTATTTTAAAACGTTCTAATGAACCACAAAAAGAATCAGTAATACTCACCAAAATTTGATTTTTCATTTTAATGTTTATTCCAACATTGTCGCATATTTTGGTGTTTGTTTTATTTGCCTGAGTATAAAAAAAGCTGCAAATTTCACTATCTACTAAATTTTTCGCAAGGTCTATATCGCAAAGTGAAAGCTCATTTATAATATTTCCCTCACAAAGTGGTCTAAAATGCGCAATTGAAATGCTATAAATTTCTTCTTCTTTTAAAAGTGCCTTTTTTAATGAAACAATGGTTGGGTTAAAACGCTCATCAACGCCGGTGCAAACTCTTACTTTATTTACTACCGACGCATATTTTATCTCTTTTAGCTCGCTTACACTTTTAAATATTGGCCTTGAAATCAAGATATTTTGGCAATATTTTGCACACTGACAAAAGGCCTCTACGATCTCGTGTTGTGGCAAACAAAGTACAATGGCTTGTGGCTGAGCAATTTCGATAAATTTCTTAAACTCATCAAAAAACGGAGCTCTGCAAGCATCATCTCTATTTTCTTTATCAAAAACTCCACAAACTTCAAATTTGTCAGAACGCCTCAGCTCCATATAGTGCCGCTTGCCAACCAGATTGTATCCAACAATGCCAATTTTGAGTTTCACTAAAGACCTTTTAGTTATAAATTTTTAGACTATTTTAATTGCAAATCGCTTTTAAACAAATAAATTTATAAAATATATTAAGCAAAAATTAATTTTGTATTTTTTTATAAATTTACAAACGATTTTTAGCTAAAATCGAGCAAAATTTAAAACTAACGAGGATAAAAATGCAAAATTTAGATATAAGAAAGGCATATCTTGATTTTTTTAAATCAAAAGGTCACGAAGTCGTAGCTTCAGCACCACTCGTGCCAAACGATGCAACACTACTTTTCACAAACGCTGGCATGGTTCCATTTAAGAGCATTTTCACAGGCGAAGTGCCGTGCCCAACACCACCTATTCGCACTAGCTGTCAGACCTGCATAAGAGCTGGAGGTAAGCACAACGATCTTGATAACGTTGGCTACACAGCGCGCCACCACACATTTTTTGAGATGCTGGGTAACTTTAGCTTTGGTGAATACTTCAAAAAAGAGGCGATCGCTTACGCTTGGGAATTTGTCACAGAAGTACTAAAACTGCCAAAAGATAAGCTTTATGTAACCGTTCACGAAAGCGACGATGAAGCATTTGAAATTTGGAGCACTCACATCGCAAAAGAGAGAATTTACCGCTTTGGCGATCACGATAACTTCTGGCAGATGGGCGATACTGGACCATGCGGCCCTTGCAGTGAAATTTTTTACGATCAAGGCGCTGAACACTTCAATACACCTGAAGACTACATGGGCGGCGATGGAGATAGATTTTTAGAGATCTGGAACCTTGTTTTCATGCAGTATGAAAGAAGTGCGGACGGCAAGCTAAGCCCACTTCCAAAGCCAAGCATCGATACTGGCATGGGACTTGAGCGCGTTACTGCTATCTTACAAGGTAAATTTAGCAACTACGACAGCACACTTTTTATGCCACTAATTAGCGAAGTAGCAAAGCTTTGTGGCAAGCCATACGTCTATGAAAGTGGCGCTAGCTACCGCGTCATAAGCGATCACATCCGCTCGGTCACATTTTTGCTAGCTCAGGGTACGACATTTGACAAAGAAGGCCGTGGCTACGTGCTTCGCCGTATCTTACGCCGTGCGATCCGCCATGGATACTTGCTAGGCATAAAAGAGCCATTTATGTATAAGCTTGTCAATAAAGTTTGCGAGCTTATGGGTGAGCACTACACCTATTTAAACGAGAAAAAAGCGGCTGTAAAAGAGCAGATCAAGCTTGAAGAAGAGAGATTTTTGGCGACAATCGCTAGTGGCTTGGAGCTATTTGAGAGCGAGCTTAAAAATACAAAAGAAATTTTTAGCGGAGAGGCTGCGTTTAAGCTTTATGACACATTTGGTTTCCCACTTGATCTAACAGCTGATATGCTTAGAGAAAAGGGCTTAAAGGTCGATGAGGCAAGGTTTGACGAGCTTATGAGCGAGCAAAAAGCACGCGCAAAAGCTGCTTGGAAAGGCAGTGGCGACAAGAGCGCGAAGGGTGATTTTAAAGAGCTGCTTGAGAAATTTGGCGAGAATAAATTTATAGGCTACGAAGAGCTTAAGAGCAAAAGTAAAATTTTAGCCCTGCTTGATGAAGAATTTAAAAATATAGATAGCCTGGACGCTGGCAAAGAGGGTTGGGTGATGTTTGATGTCACTCCATTTTACGCTCAAAGTGGCGGTCAGTGCGGTGATAGCGGTAAGATAGTAGGCAAAGCAAATGTGCTTGATACGCAAAAATTTCATGGACTAAATTTATCTTTAGTAAAAACTAATACGGCGCTAAAAGTTGGCGATGAGGTAGAGCTTGAAGTTGGTAGTGACAGAACCCAGATCGCGCGACATCACAGCGCTACACACTTACTTCACGCAGCCCTTAGAAACGTGCTTGGCACGCATATCGCTCAAGCTGGCTCAAGCGTAGAAGCAGATAGGCTAAGGTTTGACTTCTCACATCCAAAAGCGCTTACTAGCGAAGAAATTTCAAAGATTGAAAATTTAGTAAATGAGTGGATACTAAATGGTGCTAACTCAAAAACAGACCTTATGAAACTCGAAGATGCTAAGAATAGCGGAGCTATCGCACTATTTAATGAAAAATACGCTGATGATGTGAGAGTCGTTAGCTTTGGCAATGTCAGCAAAGAGCTTTGTGGTGGCACACATGTGAAAAATATAGATGAGATAGGATCGTTTTTTATCACAAAAGAGAGTGGCGTAAGTGCTGGCGTTAGGCGTATAGAGGCCGTTTGCTCAAGGGCTGCGCTAAATTTAGCAAAGTCATTTAGAGCCGAGCTTGACGAGCTAAAAGATGAGCTAAAAAGCACCGAGCCACTAAATGCGGTCAAAAAGCTAAAAAATGAACTAAGGGTTTTAAAAGACAAACTAAAAAATGCTAAAAATTCTCATGAGCTAGTCTATTTAGATATAAATAAAACCAAACTTTGCGTCACAAGCGTAGATGGTGGAGATATAAAAACTTTGATAGATGAGTTTAAAAACGAGCATGAAAGTGCTGCTATTTTGCTAATCCAAGCTGATGAGAGTGGCAAAATTTCTCTTGCAGCTGGAGTTAAAAATGCTCCACTAAAAGCTGGTGCTTGGGTAAAATTTGCAGCGCAAATCCTAGGTGGCAATGGCGGTGGCAAAGATGACTTTGCAACAGCCGGTGGCAAAGATGCATCGATGATAGAAGATGCGATAAAAGACTCACTTGAGTACGCAAGGCAAGCCTTAGAAAAATGAGTCATTACGATATAGCTTTTATAAAATTTGACCAAGTAGTACTATTTTTGCATGTATGCTTTGTAGCTCTTTTTGTGGGGCTACAAGCCGGTCTTGTGCTTGTTGGAAGCTACTTTATAAAAAATAAATTTGAAGACAAAGAACGCTACCACATCTTACTTCACATTATAAGACGCTTTGGCATTGCGATTTTTATACTAATCCTTTGCGTAATAGCGACAAGTGTGGTTATAATTTTTGGATTTTATGATGCAAATTTGACAAATCCTATGGCAAGTGCGATGGTAGCAACAAAGTGCGCAATAGAACTATTTTTGCTATTAAATTTAAGCTATATATTTTATAGATACAAAAAGGCCTTAAAAGCACTAAGATCGCATGAAATGATCGAGCTAAACGAAAGTTTGATCGTTATAATTTATTACTTCACACCATTAAATTTATTAGCTTCGCTAGCAGCTATTTATCTTGGTATAAGCTATAAGGTATTTTTATGATAACACTCGCTTCAAGCTCGCCAACAAGGGCAAAATTATTAAAAGATGCTGGCATAAATTTCACTCAAATTTCTTTCCAGTTTGATGAGAGCAAGATAGAAAAGAACGTAAAGCCTGAAATTTATGTCCAAAACGTCGTAAAAGCTAAAAAAGAACAATTTTTAAAAGAAAATGTAGGTCTTAAAAATTTGCTCTTTGCAGATAGCTGTGTGGCGTGTGGAGATAAAATTTTAGGTAAAGCAAAGGACGAAAAAGAAGCGATTGCAATGCTAAATTTACAAAGTGGCAACGAATGCAGCGTCTATACGGCGATGATATTTTTGGGCGAATTTGAGCTTATAAACGTAAGTAAGACTACGTATAAATTTAAAAGATTCAACGAGCATGACCTTAATGAATACATAAAAAATAATGAGTGGCAAGGCAAGGCTGGAGCCATGACGATAGAAAATTTTAATAAAAAATATATCATCTCCCAGCACGGCGAGACTAGCACGGCCATGGGACTAAATTTAAAAATATTAAAGGCATTTTTATGAAATATATTTTGGCATTTATCTTTATAGTTGCCATTTCGCTTGGCGGAGCATTTTTATATTTTTATTCACAAGTTAGATTTGATGCTTACGCTATTATAGACTACAAACCAAAACTTACAACGCAAATTTTTGATAGAAACAACGAACTTATTGCAAATATTTTCGAAGAAAATAGAATTTATGTAAAGTATAACGATATCCCACCACGCATCATCGAAGCACTAGTGGCTATCGAGGATACGAGCTACTTTGAGCATGGCGGTATAAACGTAGAAGCTATGGCAAGAGCAGCTATAAAAGATATCAAGGCTAGAAAACTAGTGGAAGGGGCTTCGACACTAACACAACAACTTATCAAAAATCTAGCCCTAAGCCGTGAAAAGAAATTTACAAGAAAAATAAAAGAAGTGGTGCTTGCTATAAAACTTGAAAGTGAGCTCAGCAAAGAAGATATCATAGAAAGATACCTAAACCACGTATATTTTGGGCACGGTTACTACGGCATAAAAACAGCTGCTGAGGGGTATTTTAGGAAAGAGCTAAATGAGCTAAGCATAAAAGAGGTTGCCATGCTAGTTGGCTTACCAAAAGCTCCAAGCACCTATGATCCTACAAAGCACCTTGACTTGTCGCTTAGCCGTGCAAATAGAGTACTTGAAAGAATGTATAGTATAGGCTGGATCAATGAAGATGAGTATCGTAAAGGCATACTTGAAGAGCCAGCAGTCTTTGACGATACACTCACGCGAAACAAAGCTCCTTACGTAGTTGATGAGATCATCAAGGAAGCTTCAAAGAAATTTGATGATATCAAGACTGGTGGCTACAAAATACAAAGTACGGTTGATCTAAACGTACAAAAGATTGCCCAAAACGCTCTAGTTTATGGCTACAATGAAATTTTAAAGCGTGACAAAAAAGCAAATCCCGAGATCCTAAACGGAGCTATTGTAGTCACTCATCCTCAAAGCGGTCAAATTTTGGCACTAATTGGCGGTATCGACTATACGAAAAGCAGCTACAACCGTGCTACCCAAAGCAAACGCCAGCCAGGCTCAAGCTTTAAGCCGTTTATATACCAAATCGCTCTTGATAGCGGCTACTCAGTCGTTTCTCAAGTGGCTGATATCGCTAGGACATTTGACATGGGAAATGGCAAAGAATGGACGCCAAAGAACTATAGCGGCGGTTTTCAAGGATATATCACTATAAAATCAGCCATAACCCAGTCGCGTAACCTCGCAACCATAAATTTGCTAAACGATCTTGGCCTTAGCTCGGTTCGTAAACAGCTTACGGATATGGGCTTTAACGATATCCCAGAAAATTTATCTATCGCACTTGGAAGTTTTGGGATTTCGCCACTTGATTTCGCAAAATTTTACTCGATGTTCCCAAATGAGGGCGAGATGGTTGAGCCGACACTTATTAAGCATATAGAAAATAGTTTTGGTGCGTCGATGGACTATGAGCCACAAAGAAAGCAAGTGCTAAAACCAGAACAGGCATTTTTGATGACGACACTTCTTCAAAATGTCGTAAATAACGGCACTGGACGCAACGCAAAAATAAATGGCATCCAAATAGCAGGCAAAACCGGCACAACAAATAATAACATCGATGCTTGGTTTTGTGGTTACTCACCTGATATCGAAGCGATAATCTGGTACGGAAATGACGACAACAGCCCTATGAAAAAGATTGAAGGCGGTGGCAGGACAGCAGCACCTGTGTTTAAGAAATTTATGGAAGGCTACATTAAGCTTTATCCTACTTTAAGACGTGCATTTGAGCAGCCAGATGGTGTTTATAAAGGCTATTATGGTGGCAGTGACGAATACTACACAAACGACTCGCCACTACCTCAAAATATACCGGCAAATGACATCATACAAGATCAAGAAAATGATGGATTATTGTTTTAGGAAGATAAGATGAGGATTAAAATTTTACTTTGTTTGGTAGTTGCAAGTATTGCATATGGCGCTAATCTAAATACGGCCAGCAAAAACGAGTTAATGGGGCTTGGGCTAAGTAAAGGCCAGGCGTTAAACATTATAAAATATAGAAAAGCCCATAAATTTAAAAGCATCGATGAACTTGAAAAAGTCCAAGGTATTGGCTTTAACGATATGCAAAAAGTTAAGGCAAAACTTAGCATAAAAGAGAATGCGAAAGTCAAAAAAGCTGAAGCAAAAAACTCCAAAGGCAAGAAAAAATAATCTTATTTTTTATTTGAAATTTCTAGCCATTTACATTTGAGTCCTATTATTATGGCTTTTTACAAAGGCTGAAAAGATGCTAAATATTAATAAATTTAAAAGTATCAGTTTTTTAAAGTTTCTGATTTTATTTACTGCTTACATGTTTTTTATAAATTATATATTTTTATACAAAGGCGTTCTTTCAGGCTTTCTACAAAATAATCAACTTTCTTTTTCTATATTCTTTTTTCTTATATTTGCAATTGTCTTTATCTTGGTTTTCGCTAGTATTTTTTGTATTTTATTTTTGCCTTTTTCACTAAAGCCAGTTGCGATTATTTTGATTTTAGCAAGTGGCATATCTGCTTACTTTATGCAAGCATATGGTGTTATTATAGATAAAGATATGTTATTAAATGTCCTACACACCGATACCAAAGAAGCTTTTAGTTACTTTAGCACAGGTTTAGTTTTTTGGATAATTTTTACAACCATCTTACCTTGCGTATATGTATTATTTGTAAAAATTAACTATGGTAGTTTCAAAAATGAGTTTAAATTAAGAGTAAAAATTATCTCATTTTCTATAGTTGCGATAGCTATCATATTTTCATTAACGTCTAAAATTTTTATACCATTTTTTAGAGAGCATTCGAATTTAAGAACCGCATTGCCCCCATACTATCCCATCTACTCGGCTGCAAAGCTAGTAAAATCGCTCATACAAAAACCACTACCTTTTACCTATGTAGCAGATGATGCGGTACTAGCTGATGATAAAAAGAAAATTTTAGTTTTGATAGTTGGCGAGACGCAAAGAAGCAGAAACTACTCACTAAATGGCTACGCCAAAAACGATACGAATAAATTTACTAAACAAAAAGGTGTGGTAAGTTTTACAAATTTCTACTCATGTGGAACAGCCACGGAGACTAGCGTGCCTTGCCTATTTTCAGACTTAAAGCGAGAAAATTTTAGCAACCGCGAAGCAAAAGCTCGTAAAAATTTAGTTGATATCATCAATAAGCTTGGTATAAAAACATACTTTTTTGGCAACAATAGCGGCGGTTGTAAGGGCGTTTGTGACAATCTTGATCAAAATCATACTTCAGAGCATAGAGCAGAAGGCTTTGATGAAGTGATATTTAATGAAGCAAAAAAGGTCATAGAAGATACAAATTCTACTACCTTTATCGTGCTACATCTTCAAGGCTCGCATGGTCCTATCTACTACAAAGGCTACCCAAGCAAATTTAAAGAATTTACCTCAACGTGCGACACTGCCGAGCTAAATAAATGCACACCAGATGAGATAGTAAATACCTACGACAACACCATCTTATATAAGGACTATCTACAAAGCAAGCTGATAAATGCCCTTGAAGCAAGAAAAGATGAATTCGAAGTCACCATGTTCTTTTTATCAGATCACGGAGAGAGCCTAGGCGAAAACGGCATATATTTGCATGGTCTACCTTATTCCATCGCTCCAGATGAGCAAAAACACATCCCAGCTATCGTCTTTTCAAGCGATAGTGAGCTTTTAAAAAAGCTAAAAACCAGGAGGGATGAGAGCTTTTCGCATGATTTTATATTTAGCTCAGCTCTTGGATATTTTGGGGTGAAAACTAAGGCTTACGAGCCAGAATTTGATATTTTTAGGGAGTAAATTTAAAAGCCAGCCTAGGCAAAGCCCGAAGCTGGCGCAAATTTAAAAGCTGATCTCTTTTATATCAGCTACTTTTAGTATCTCGCTATAAATTTGACCGATGATCGCGACGCGGTTGTTTCGCACCTTCTCGTTTTCAACGTTTATCATAACTTTGTCAAAAAACTCATCTATCTGCGGTTTTAGTGCAAATAGTGCTTTTAGCCTTGGCTCGTATGCTAGGCTCTTATCGACCGCTTTAAATGCATCATTTAGGGCTTTTTCAGCATCTATCTCAAAGAGGCTTTCATCGACCTTGCTAAATTTATCATCTTTTATGATGTTTGCAAGGCGCTTAAATGTCGAGAAATTCTCCCTAAAATTTGGCTCGCTAGAAATTTTAGCAAGTGCTTCTATCATCTTGGTTAGCTCCAAGATATCCTTTTCGCCACTTTTTATGCACGCTTTTACGATAGAAGCGTTTGCGTCAAAGAAGGTGTAGAGCCTATCAAGGATAAAATTTATTAGTACTTCAATGTCAAATTTCTTGTAGTCTTTTGCGATATCTTCTAAAATTTCTTTTACATTAAATTTCAAATTATGCGCCAAAACGATCTTTATCACGCCATTTGCCGCACGCCTTAGAGCGTATGGGTCTTTGGTGCCACTTGGAATTTTACCGATACTAAAAAGTCCCATTAGTGTATCAAGCTTATTTGAAAGCGCCACAACCGAGCTAAATACCTTGCTTGGGCACTGCGCCTCCTCACCATCTGGCAAATACTGCTCTTTTATAGCTAGAACGACGTCTTCATCCTCATTTTTTGCCTTTGCGTAGTAAGCACCCATGATGCCTTGAAGCTCGGTAAACTCATAAACCATCTGCGTTGTAAGATCGGCCTTGCTTAGCATCACAGCTCGCTCAAGCTTGGCTCCATACTCGCCAGCTTCTTTTTTAAGTAGCTCGTCATAGTTGCTAGCAAGCTTTTTAGCCACTTTTAGCTCTCTAAGCTCTTTTTCGTAGATACTTCCAAGCTCTTTTAGATAAGTTATATTTTTTAGTTTTTCTGGGCCAAATTCGTGCGCTAGGTCGCTTTGCCAAAAAAACATCGCATCACTTAGCCTTGCCCTTAGCACCTTTTCGTTGCCCTTAATGATGAGCGAGTAATCTTTTGTGATGGCGTTACTAACAACCACAAAGCCATTTGCGAGCTTATTATCTTTAAAGACTGGGAAGTAGCGCTGATTTTCTTTCATGGAAGTGATGATGACCTCGCTTGGCACCTCCAAAAATTCCTCTTCAAACGAGCCAAGAAGTGCTGTCGGATACTCAGTGATCGCCACGACTTCAGCTAACAAGTCTTTATCGATCTCGATCTTTAGCCCGCTTTTTTGGCTAATTTTTTCAAACTCAACAAGGATTATTTTTTCTCTATCATCTGCCTCAAGTACGATGCCACGGCTCTTTGAGCCTTCAAAATACTCTTTTATGTTTGAAATTTTTATCTTGTCATAACTGATGCTTCTGTGTGGATAGGTTGAATCGCCGCTCTCTACGCCAAATTTGTTAAATTTAATGACCTCATCTCCAAGCAAGCATAAAAACGATCTTATCGGGCGGATAAACTCGAACTCGCCGTTGCCCCAGCGCATAGACTTGCCAAAATTTAGGCTTTTTAAAAACTCCTCAACTATGTCGCCCATTATCTTAGCAACCGGCTCGCCTTTTACCTCTTTTTCGTAGTAAAGCACCTCTTTACCGTCTATCTCTTTAAATTTAAGCTCACTTTCATCTATGCCGCATTTATTTGCAAAGCTAAGCGCAGCCTTTGTAAATGCTCCGTCTTTTAGTGCCACTTGCTTTGGCGCACCGATAAAGCTAGCTACGCTGTCAGGCTGAGATTGTAGAAATTTCTCATGAAAAAAGACCAAGCGACGCGGCGTATAATAAAATTTAAAAGGACTTACAAGATTATATTTTTCAAGTACAGCCTGCCATTTAGCATTGATATTTGGCAGCTCCCTTAAAAACGGTATCGCTGGAAGCTCCTCAACTCCAATTTCTAATAATAACTCTTTCATATTTCACTCTTTTTATTAAAATTTTCTCTTTTTTCTCTTACCATTTTTCTTGCCCTCTCCTTCTCCTGTGACTGCAAAATGACGCCTCTTATCATAAAAATAAGAAATAAAACAAACGCCGTAATCATAAAAATATCTAAAATTTGCACTCTCTACTCCACAACGATTTGGTTTTCTCTCTTGTAAATTTTAACTCTCGCGTTTTCAAAACTATACTCGCCATCTTTTAGCTTTTTCTTACTATAAACCCTGATCTTACCGTATGGTGTATGCAGGTAGCCTCTCTCTAGTCTGCCCGGAATTTTAGCAAAGACATCGCCACTTCTAGCTTCGCTTAATTGCGATGCATCTAGTAAATTTTCGCTAATATCTTTTGTGCCATACTCATTTATGATCTCATAAGAGCTAACTTCAAGCGCATCTTTATAAATTTTCATTCGCCCTACTAAAACATCTAGCTCTTCGCCTACAGTAACGCTATTTTTAGGATCATAGACATAAATTCCGCGGTGATTTTTCGAGATAATAAAGCCATACTTATCTTTTAGGATAACAACCGCTTTTTCAATCACGACTGGCACAGCTTCTGGATGATCAAAAAGCGTATCTACATCGGCCGTCTTATAGTTTTGTTCGCTTATTTTTTTATTGGCTTTGTTTTCATCTTTTTTAAAAATTTTACTCACAAAGCCCTTTTTTATTGGACTTGGATCAGTTAAAATTTTAAACTTTAGTGCAAAGTGATCCGAGTAAAGGTCACTCTTTGCAAAGCCTTTTTCATCGACTGCAAAGCTTGGTTTAAAGACTTCAAAACTACCACTAACATAACTTAGATCGCCATTTTCCATAAAACTAGGCGAAAGCAAAACATGATCGATCGCTCTTTTTTTGCCATGTACTGCGTGAGAATATCTATCTTTTGGCTCAAGCTCTTTATAAAGATCATAAAAATTTCTCGCTGCAATGATGTCGTTTAGGATGGATTTTTGTCCGAAGGGCGAGTTAAAATCACCCAAAATAATTACATTTTTCTCTTTACCTAGAGCCGTTCTTAACGTTTTTTCAGCCTTTTTTTGCATATTTATGCCATTTTTATAAGTTGGAAAGTGATTTACAAATATGCTAAATTTCTTACCTTCTACCTCAAAAACAACCTTTAAAATATTTCTCGTCTTTACATTTGGAACTTTAAAAATTTCACTGCCACTTGGCTGCAACTTTGAAATAAGCCCGAGCCCAACAGGCGAGTTTTTCTCCTTTGTAAAGCTTATGAATTTATACTCGCTATCACTTACTAGAGCTTTTAAAACTTGCTCATTTTCGATCTCTTGAAGTGCGATAATGTCAGTATTTAGTGCATTTATGACTTGTCTTGTCCTTTGTAGTTTTGAATCAGCCGCCTCGCAGTCCCACTTTGATACGCCTACTTTAAAATCAAGATACTCGCTACCATCATCTTTGCAATCAAATAAATTTTGCACATTATAAGTTGCGATGCTAATTTCACTCGCAAATGCCACTAAAATGGTAAAAAACAAAGCAAAAACTACTCTCAAATCTCACTCCTAAAGTCAAATTCAGCGATATTTTGCCTGATCGCCTCATAAGCGATAATGCCAGCACTCATAGCTAAATTTAAGCTCCTGCCCTCTTTTCCCATTGGTATGGTTATGGCATTTTTAAAATTTATATCCATAAATTCTCTTGGCAGCCCAGTACTCTCGCCACCAAAAAATATAAAATCTCCTGGCTTAAACTCGGCCTCGTAGTAAAGCCTATTTGTCTTTGTAGTAGCGAAGAAAAATCTATCCTTGTGGCTTAAGTTTGCTTCTAAAAATTCTTCCAAACTATCCCAAATTTTTGGATTTAAAATTTTCCAGTAGTCAAGCCCTGCTCGTCTAACAGCCTTTTCACTCAGATCAAACACAGTGGGCTTAATGATATGTAGCTTTAAATTTGCATTAACGCACATTCTACCGATAGCTCCAGTATTTTGCGGTATCTGAGGATGAACTAAGACTATGTTAAACATAAGCTTTCTTTGCCTTAAAAGTGTTATAAACTAGCCTATTTTAGCCAAAATGGGCTTTTAAGAGTTTTAAAGACTAATCTTTTCTAGGCTTATGCTCGCTTAGATATTTTGAAATTTCAAGCTCTTGCCTACGTTTTATCTCTTTTGCGATCTCTTCGTTTTTAAAACCAGCTGATAAAATTTCAGTTACATCGACTTTCGCGTCAAATTTTAACTCATAAATTCCAAGCTTCACAGCACACTCTATCCGCTCTTTATTATAAGCTCCAAGCCATGATTTTATGGGCATGTTTAGGGCAATTTGCATTAGCTCTTTATCGCTTGGTATATGCTTAAAATAAGGCTCTTTTAAGATAGAAAAATAGCTTTTTGGCAGATGCATTTTCTCTAAAATTTCTTTTGCGTCAAGCTCAAATTTGCCAAACAAAAGATACAAAAATAGCCTCTCATCATCCACAAATTCTCTAGCACTCTTAAGATCGCTTAAAAACCCATCATCCATAGAAATTTGCATACCAAAAATTTCTTTAAAAAGTCCAAGCTCAAAAAGATAGTAAGCTCCTTTTTCTAGATACTTTGCGCGAAAAAATTTAATAAGCTCAGTATTTATCCTATCTCTGCTTAAAAACTCTAAACTAAGGCTTTTCATAAGAGCTAGCGTCTCATCAGCTATGCTAAAATCAAGCCTCGCGCTAAACTGCACACCGCGAAGCACCCTTAGTGGATCTTCTTTAAATTTTTCACTATCAATGTGCCTTAATATCTTGTTTGCTAAATCTTGCTTCCCGCCGTAAAAGTCTAAAATTTCTCCATTAAAGATATTCATCATCATGGCATTTATCGTAAAATCTCGCCTAAGACTCGCCGTTTTTGGATCGTTAATATAGCTTACCGCAAAGTCTTTGTGTGAATTTCCAGTTTTGCTCTCGCTTCTTGGAAGCCCAATGTCGTAGTTTTTGTATTTATAGATGAAGTAGCTTTTGCCAACGCCACTCGCTCCAATGCTAGCCATTAGCTCATTAAATTTAGTAGGCTCAATGTCATAAACTTCGATGTCATAATCGTAAATTTCTCGTCCCAAGAACGCATCTCTCACGCAGCCACCCACAAGATAAACACGTGAAGTAAATGGGGCAAATAGCGATCTAAAAAAGTCTAGCTCGCTATTTTTATAAATTTCATTTTTGATTTTTATCTCATTTTTTGAGCCGTCTAATGGCTTATTTTGAGAGGTTTTGGAGTCTATTTTCGATATTTGCAAGGGTAAATTCTAAAAATTTTGTCGTTAGCTCAAGCCTTGAAGCAAGATTTTGTTCACTAGTTTGTTTAAGTCCTTCAAAAAGCACTTCTATGCGTTCGGCAAGATTTGCTAAGAAAATTTTCTCTTCGCTCACCTCTCTACTTTTTGTTAGACTTGCTGGCTCCTCTTTTACCTCAAATGCTTGCTCATTTTGTAAATTTGCCTCAACTTTTAGCTCGTTATTTAGCGCATTTTCATTATTCTCTATGGCCAAAAGCTCTTTTTTTAAATTCTCTCGCTCGAGCTCTTCTTGCTTTTTATTTTGCAGTGCTTCTATTTTCTCAAGCTCAGCGCTAACCTCACTGATTGCCATTCTAGCGATATCATCAAGCTTCATAATCTTATCAACCACCTTTTAAATTCATTTATCTCTTCATCACTTTTCATCCTGATAAAAAACTCTTTCATCTGCTCGTTTTTTATCGCTCGCTCTTTGCGAAGTCCGCTCAGGCGGTTTATCGCGCTAAGGGCATCTTTGTTTGACGGATCTTGCTTTAAGATATTTTTATAAATTTCAAGTGCATCATCTTTTAGCCCCTGAGCTTCGTAGATCAGTGCTTCAGTGATTGTGTTTTTCATTTTTTGATAAATCCTGCGATAACATCGCCTATCTCGCTAGTTGAGCAAATTTCAACTGCGTTAAAAGCAGCGATATCTTTTGTTCTGTACCCATTGGCTAGTGTAGTTTTTACAGCGTTTTCTATGGCGTCTGCTGCCTCGCTCTCGCCAAATGCGTATCTTAGCATCATTGCTGCACTTAAAATGGTAGCTATTGGATTTGCTATACCCTGCCCTGCGATGTCTGGTGCTGAGCCGTGTATCGGCTCATAAATTCCCACTTTACCGCCCATACTAGCGCTTGGCAAAAGTCCTATCGAGCCACAGACCATACTCGCTTCATCACTTAAAATGTCGCCGAATAAATTTTCAGTAAGTATGACGTCAAAATTTGCTGGCGCTCTTACTAGCTGCATCGCTGCGTTATCGACATACATAAAGCTAAGCTCTACTTCAGGATAGCCCTTTGCCACCTCGCTAGTCACCTCGCGCCAAAGCTGACTTGCCTCAAGCACATTTGCCTTATCGACCATGCAGACCTTTTTCTTGCGAAGCATAGCCGTCTCAAAGGCGATCTTTGCTATGCGCTCGATCTCCATTTTAGAATAAACCATCGTATTAAACGCTCTATCTTCGCCTTTTTCACGTGGCTGTCCAAAATAAAGTCCGCCTGTTAACTCACGAACCACGACAAAGTCAACTCCTCTTAAAACCTCTGGCTTTAGCGTGCTAGCATCTACTAGCTCATCAAAAACAATGGCTGGACGTAAATTTGCATAAGCTTCAAGCTCTTTTCTAATCTTTAAAAGCCCGCTCTCTGGCCTTAGATGTCTTGGCAAGCTATCCCACTTCTCGCCGCCGATCGCTCCAAAAAGCACAGCATCTGAGTTTAGAGCAGAGCTAAGCGTCTCATCTGGCAAAGGCACGCCAAATACATCATAAGCTGCACCGCCCATAAGCTTGTAGTCGTACTCAAATTTTATCCCAAACTCAGCGCTAACAACATCTAAAATTTTTATCGCCTCATCTATGATCTCAGGACCGATGCCATCGCCTTTTATAACACAAATTTTATATTCTCTCATTATTTAATCCAACTTTACTTTTGCGTATTCTATAAGTCCGCCGGCGTTTAGAAGCTCTTGCATAAACGGCGGTATAGGGCTAAATTTATACTCTTTGCCGCTGGTTAGATTTACGACCGTGCCGTTATCTACGTCTATTTTTAGCTCATCGCCCTCGTTTATCTCGTCCGTTTCTTTGATCTCGAGTATCAAAAGTCCCGTATTAAAGCTATTTCTATAAAAAATTCTCGCATAGCTTTTAGCTATCACCGCGCCTATACCGGCAGCTTTAAGCGCGATAGGAGCGTGTTCTCGGGAGCTACCGCAGCCGAAATTTTCGCCCGCTACGATAATGTCGCCCTTATCTATCTTGGAGCTAAAATTAGGATCGGCGTCCTCCATTATATGTTTTGCTAAGATATTTTCGTCGGAAGTATTTAAGTATCTGGCGGCGATAATTATATCGGTATCGATATTGTCGCCGAATTTCCAAACTTTATTCATCGTTTCGCCTTTTTTAAATTTTTGAGATTTTAGCCAAAAGTAGCTAAATAATTCATCAAACGGCGAATAAAATTATGAGCGTTATGGGCTTATTTTTTTATTTATTTCATTATTATTTCTATTTTCTTTTTCTGCTGTATTGGCTGTGGTTTTGGTTTTTCGAAGTATCTGCATAAAACTATATTATCATTCGTTTGATACATCTTTGCAAGGTAGCAATTATTGTTTATCTGATCTATTATTTTAAATCTTTTTTCTGAAAATTTTTGGCTTTTAAATTTATCGCTTCTACTATATGTGATTATCGTATCATTTAATCCGCTTTCCCAAAGATAACTTGAAAAATTTTCATCTTCCACATATAAACTTCCGTCAAATTTAAAATCTACTATAACGTCGTTTCTCATTTTTCCCATTAATAAAATTTTATTTTTTTCTGGTGTAGTTATTTGCCATTTTCCTAATATATTTGGCTGTCTAAATGTATCAAGTGCATTTAAATTTATTAGTGCAAGGATTAGTATTATTAATTTTTTCATTTATTTATTTCCTTCTCTAATACTTTTACTTTTAAACTTGATAAGTAGTATTCTTGCTCTATTTCTGATAATTTTTCAAAATATTTTCTTAATTCTTCTATTTTTGAAGTATTTTCGTATCTATTGTTAATATTTTCGATTATAAAATTATATAGTTTTGGTCTTGATTTTTCCCAGTTATATAAAGTCCTTAGCTCTATATCGAGCAAGTTTGCAATCTCTTTTTTTTCCATATTTTTTGAAATTCTTTCATTTTTAATTTTTATTTAAGATATATTATGAAATAATTTCATTGCGTATATGAAATGATTTCATTTTTTCGATTTTATCGAAATAATGTAAATTTTGCCCTGAATATGGCATTAAACTATTTTAGCCCCGTTTGGACGAAACACCTTTTCGGGGCTATGTTAAATGGTGTTTCAAAAAATAAATTAAAAAAAAGGTGTTAAAAATGCAAATCGTTAAATCTGAATATGATTTAAAGTATGTTCTTAGGGGTGGTCTTGTTAGAAGTTCGGCTTCTGGTAAGTTTGAAGGTAATGATTACTCTTCTTCTGTTCGTATTTCTTCATCAAATATCTATGACGTTGTTAATGAAAAGACTGGCTTCACTGATGAAGTAGAACAAAAAGTTGTTTTTAAAATAATCTGCCCAGATAATAATACCGCTGGACTTGTAGCGGCTGCAATAAAAGAAAAATTTAAAAAAGGCGAAGAAATACCGGTTGAAGGTGGCTTCCCTAACGATCAAAGAATTATCACAATATCAAATCCGATTGAATATTTTTTGTTTGACACAAAGCCAGTAAAAAAGACTGAAAACAAATAATAGGTAAAGGCAACTATAAAAATGTTTGATGTTATATCTGACGCTATTTTTATTTCTTTTATTACTATTTTTGTTTGTGTCGGCTTCGGTCTTTTCTTTGCTCTAAAGCAAGATTTTAAAGATAAAAGTTCCATAAATAGATAAAAAAGGGGTTTAGCCCCTTTAACTATTTATTTAAGTGTGTTTCCTTAAATAAGTAGTTAAGGCTACTAAATTTCAATAAAAAGGGTTTAGAGATGAAAAAATTTCTTTCTTCTACTAAGGCTAAGGTTTTAGGCGGCGTTGCTGCTCTTTTTGCAATGTCAAGTAATGTATTTGCCGCTGCTCTTACAATGGGTAATGACGGCACAGTAACTGGCGATATAAATTCTGCTCCATTTACCTCAATGGCTATTGCTGTTGTAGTTTTCGTTGCACTTGTTTATGCAATTAAAGCTGGTCTAAGACTTTTAGGAAGATAAAAATTCTTCCTTGAAATAACCGCCCCTTAATTGGGGCTAATTTTTTAAAAGATTAAATGATTTAAGAATGTATTTTGATTTTATAGACATTACTAAATTTGGAATATTTTTAAATTCTTTTTATGGCGTTGTGATTGTTTTCTTTGCTTTAATATTTGGAATAACTGCTTCATTTAGTCTTTTAAAAAGTTAGCACATAAATTTTAAAGCTTAAAGCAGAGTGCAAAGCAAAGCTTTAAGCCGACAAGCGAAGTGCGTCAGGTTTTTATTAGGATTTAATTTCATGGATAAAGTTTATCTTGATTTATCAATAGAGCAATATAACTTCTTAATGTCGCTTACTGGTGCTTTATGTGGTTTCTTGGTTTGCTTGTTTATCTTCATAATCTTATCCAAAATGTAAAAAGGTGTTTAAAATGTTTAGTGTTATTGGTATCCCTGCTTTTGATTACTTCTTTTCTATCTTTATATGGTTTATGGTCTTATCTTTACCGATTTGTGCTGCTTTAACTCTTTTAACAAAAAGATTTTTTTAAGGCTTTGTGATGAAATTTCTAATTAGATTTTTCATTTTCTTGTCTCTTTTATGCTCTCTTGCTTTTTCTAAAAATTGCGATGGCGATGGCTTATGTTTGGTTGTGCGTGATTATAATTTGGATAGTTCTTTTAAGCCTTATGATGGCAAATTTTTAAAAGGAAATCATTTTGGTATTAGGTCGCCTGAGACTGGTTATTACTACATCTATTCTTTTATAATTAGCGAAGAAGCTTATTATTTTGCTGGCTCAAAAACTCCTGGTTTTTATTATGGGTTTGGTCGTGATTACTCATATATACATAGTACTTCAAAAACTGGTCGTTTTGGGCAACGTGGCGGTGTTGGCGATTATGAATATTATGTTGTTTCTGATTATCCAAAAGACCCAGTGTTTACTTATTATGATTTTATTGTCTTTAATTCAAAACAAATAGCCAAATGTGGATTAAATCAAGAATTTAACACCGACACTATGCAATGTGTCGATACTTGTCCAGCTGGTCAGGCTTGGGACGTTGATATTAACGCTTGCGTTAATGATTGCACCGATAAAAATTTAAATAAATTTGGTTATTTTAATGGCACAACTCAAGGAAAATGTGTTGATTGCTCTAACGTTTATAGCAATAATGATATAGCTACTTGTCTTTGCACTGGTCTTGGCTCTTCTTTTACTGGTTCTGTTGTTTTTGTTTCTGATACTGAAAATCCAAGTATTGTTCGATCTTCTTGTGTTGATGGGACTTCTATTATTTTTAAACGTCGTTCAGATGAAGACCCAAACAAAGATAAGGATAAAGACAAAGACAAAGATAAAGAAAATCCGGACAAAGACAAAGACAAAGACAAAGACAAAGAAGACCCAAACAAGGATAAAGACAAAGATAATAACAATCCTACTCCAGGTAATGGCAACGATAGCGGTTCTATCGGTGGCAATAATAACGGCTCTAGTGGTAATAATAACGGCTCTAGTGGTAATAATGGCGGTTCATCTGGCGGCACTGGTGGCGGATCGAGCGGCGGAAATAACAGCGGATCGAGTGGTGGTTCATCTGGTGGCGGTTCGAGTGGTGGCTCAGGCGGTGGCACTGGTGGCGATCAAGGAAATGGCAAAGATTCTGGATATGTAGCACCAGGAAATTTAAGCTACGGAGAGCTTGAAGAAAAAACCGGCAATCTTTTAAATATGTATAAAAAAGGTTTTGAAGATATTTTTGAGTCTGTCGGAGATATTAAGAAAAGCTTAGATGAAACTATCTCAAAATTTAAAGACGGCGATTTGGTTGGTTTAAAAAAAGGCAATATTCCTAATACTTGCCCTTTAAATTTTGAAATAGATATGGTTGCTACAAATAAAGAAATCGTTTTTGATCTTTGCAAAATTCTTTCTCCTTTTGCTTCTTCTCTTTATGTCTTTTTCTTTTTAGCTTTCTTTTTATTGTTCTTATTTCTAATAGTAAAACTATTTATTTTTACTTTTATGGGGTTGGTAGGATATGCAAGCATTTATTTCAATTATAGCTACTATTGTTTCTTTCTTTGGCTTTTTTAAATGGGAAAATGCTATCGGCTTTGCTTTTAAGATTTTTTCATTTGTAAAAATGGGGGTTATTAATGGTATTTTAGTTGGTGTTGTTATTTCTTACGCTACTGCAGTTATTTATATTATTAATTTCATCTATTCTAAGCTTAATTACATTATTGATTATGTTAATAATCTCTCTGTTGGTAGTGATAAAATTATTACTACTGCTTTGTCTGCTTTAAAGTCTATTGGTGCCTGGAATGCCTTTTGTGATGTGTTTTCTATATTTTCGCCTATTCTTTTATCTTTCTTTTCGATTTACTCTATAAAAATAGGCATTGTTATTTATAGATTTTTCCGTGAAACTCTTTTATCTTATATTTCTTCAAAGTCTTAAAAAATGATTACTTATTTAGTTGGCAATCCTGGAAGCGGTAAAACATATTACGCAGTATATATGATTTATCAGATCTTTTTATTTGAGCCAAAGAAAACATTTTTATCTAAATATGTAAAACCTAAAGAAAAGCCTAATTATTCATTTTGTTACACAAATATAAATGAGTTCAAATTTGAGTTATCCGACAAATTTAAAAAGTTTGATTTTGATGATTTCTATTTAGGTTTAAGAAATTTATATGCTTTATATAAGACTGGTGCGACCGATAACGAAGTTAATGAAAAAGCCAAAGAGTTAAATTTATATGGCTGCGTATTTTTTCTTGATGAGTGCCATAACTTTTTCAAAGATAAAAAAGATGAAATTTTAGTTTGGTGGCTTACATATCATCGCCATTTATATCAGGATATTTATTTAATTACTCAAGATTTAACCTTAGTCAATAACGAATATAAACGTATAGCAGAGAAATTTTATAGGGCTGTTGATAGCGCAAAAAGATTATTTTCAAAGAAATTTCGTTATGAAGTTTTTGCTTCATATAGGCTTTATAAAAAAGATAGATTAGAGATTATTAATATTCCATATCTTGATGAAGTATTTAATTTATATCACTCTGGACAAACGTCAAATAAGAAATCATTTGTAAGATTTTATTTTTTACTGGCTATTGTTGTATTTATTTTTCTTTTGCTTTATTTTTATTTTGTTGTTATGTCTATTTTTAAGCCTGACACTCCAGCTGAAAACAATTTATCTACTTTCAATAAAATTTCCGATCCTGGTTCACAAAAATATTCTATTTCAGATTTTCCAGATATATTTAAAGACACTTCTAAACAAAAAAATAAAACCAGCTCCGATATACCAGAAATTTATATATATAACATTACTTGCGTTAATTCATCTTGCCATTTTGACGACGACTATCATTTATACCCATTGTCATTACTTAGCTACATATCTTCAATGCACACGCCATTA
Source organism: uncultured Campylobacter sp. (assembly GCA_963530215.1). Classification (GTDB taxonomy): domain Bacteria; phylum Campylobacterota; class Campylobacteria; order Campylobacterales; family Campylobacteraceae; genus Campylobacter_A. Next base: position 8,044 of record CAUSCE010000017.1, on the reverse strand, counting down.
TATTTTTATTATGAGCCAAAATCTCACGAGCTTGTCAAGTACTACTATGTATTTGACAAGCCAGTTTTTCAAAATTTAATTTCAAAAAAATAACAAAGGTGTTTCCGATGAAAAGCTTAATCAAATTTCTGATTCTTCCGCTCCTATTTTTAAATAGTTTGTTTGCTGCTGAAATTTATACTGATCTTTTAGATTTCGCACGTCTTACAAGTAAGGCTAACAATATAGCCATTGTAACCGATGAAAGCATACACCAGGGCGAATATTATTTCATTTATGAAGACGAAGTTAAGATCACGATTGCAATGTTTAGAAAAATGCTTGAAGCTAAGAATTTATATCTTTATAAAAAGGATAATTTTTACTACGTAAGCTCTCAAAAATTGCCTGATTATGATCTTAGACGTATCGAGCTAAAAAATTATGTTTATGATGACGTTAATAAAATTCTTAGCCAGTTTGATTTAAATGCTACTTACTCGACGTCTTCTAATTCGGTTTTCTTTAGAGCTGATGACTATATATTTGATCAGATTAAAGAAGCCATTTCAAAGATTGATAAGAGCCTGGAGCAAGTAACATTTAAACTGACTATCACTGAAACAAATTTAAAAGACATTAAAGATTTAGGTACAAATTTAAAAGGCCTACTTAAGCCACTTAATCACGGTGATTTAGCTTATTATATTAATCTGATTACTTCCCCTTATATTTCTAATTCAAATATTATTAAAAATGATGATCGTGCCTTTTTTGGCATATTAAATTTTCTTGATACGAATGGCATTACAAAAATTATCTCATCGCCAGTATTGACGGCAAAAAATCACACCGAAGTTTATTTTAGTTCCGTTCAAAATATCCCTTATTTGGTTTCAAAAACTGATATATCAAACTTAAATTATCAAAAGACTGATAGCTACGAATATAAAGACATTGGTTTAAAGATAAATTTAAAGCCTATCATTTTATCTGATCATATTGATTTTGACTTACACTTAATACTTGAAGATATTCTCTCTCAAAGTACATCATTAACGCCCATTGTTTCAAAAAAGGAGCTTAAAAGCTCGTATTCTTTAAAGCGTGGCGACGTTTTAGTTCTTAGCGGTATTAATAAAACAACAACTTCTAAGCAACGTAATGGCGTTCCTATCCTTAAAGATATATGGTTTTTAAAGTATCTTTTTTCAGTCGAGCAAGACAGCGAGATAAACTCTGTTCTAACGCTCACAATTCAAATTATTTAATGTTTTAGGGGTGTAGGGGGTTTCCCCTACAAAAGGCGAGAAATAAAGCTTATTGGCACATTCTGCTTAATCGAGCCGTGCAACTAATATGCTTTTTGGGTTTAAAACACCCCTTTCGCCTATATGTGTTTTGGCGTAGCCAAAAAAGGCTGCCATGGGCGGACGAAGTCCGCCACAAAGCAGCCCTTGTCAAATTAATAAAAAACTCTTACGTTTAAGGAAGCGATTATGCGAGCGAGAAATTTATATGGTGTTTCTCCCCTTGACGTTGAGCTTTGCCAAGCAAAGCTTGATAGCCAAAGGGAATATATGCGCTCTTTCTCTTTTGTTAATGTTAATGGCCAGGTTAGAAATTTGCTAGATATTTCAATGTCGGCCAACTTTAGCGATAAATATTACGCCGAAGTGTCTAATCGTGTAAATGTGTTTAGCTCTTTTGCGATCGATTATTTTCAAGTCCCAGTATTTTTAACCATCACTCTTAACGGCTGCTTTAGGGGTGCATTAAATGGCGATTACTCTAAATTTATGCCGATTGATTATAGATATTTGCCTGATGAAGTTAAGTATAAGGCTAAAAATTCAGCGCCTTTAAGTATTTCTGATTTAGTATCCGTTCTTAATCATCAATGGAATTTATTTATTATGCGATATTCAAGAAAATTTAAAAATATTGATAGAAGCTACATAAGGTGCTTTGAGCCACACAAAAAAGACGGCGTACCACACATTCACGCTTTATTTTATGTCCCAGCTCACACAATAGATTTTATGAAAAGAATTTATACTGATATTTTTTATGCTCCACAAAACCTAAAAACAAATGCTATCACAAGCGAGCAAGAGAAAAACGGCGAATTAAACGGCTTTCAAACCAGTATTAATAATCCTAGTGGCTATGTTATGAAGTATATCCAAAAGACTTTCATCAACCTAAAAGAAACTCAGGATTTTGACGAGCTTTCAGCCTGGTATGTAAAGCACAAAGTAAGAAGATTTATAAGCTCACGTACTAAAGTGCCATTATGGGTATATAGAAAGATTAATTTTATTAGCACGATGCAAGACTTTTATCACTTAAACGACTTAACAAACGATCACAGAGCAATACTCGAGTGGAATAAAAAAGATGATTACATATATATAAATTTGCCTTTCAATAAAGAAGAGATTATTTATTTAAATGGCAGATTGGAGCATTATATAAGCGGTAGGCTTATGAATTTTTACGATAGATTGAAAATTGATAGCCAAAAAGATGAAAACGCACAAGATGAAATAAAAAGCTTTGGCACCAATTTAAAACAAAGGCAAATTTTAAAGCTTTGCGATGAGCTTTTTAAAAGTGATGAAAAGCCTAAACCAGTAAGCAGAATGAAAGATTACGAGTTAGTCAATTATTATCAAAGCTTGGGCGGTGATGTAAATGCCCAGCATTTAGCCTATGTTGAGAATTTAATGCTTGATAGAAATTTAGATAATTTTACACACTATCATGAAAGGCATGACCTTAATGCCCCTGATATTGATAGCTTTGTAGATAGATTTTTGATTTGTAATGAGTTTTGAAAAGGATAATGTAATGAGAATTTTAAATTTATTTGCTAGCATTGGTGGCAATAGGCTTTTATGGGATGATGTTTTACCTGGCGTTAAAGTAACAGCCGTTGAGTTTGATCCTGAAATAGCAAAGGCTTATACAAAACGTTATCCAAACGACAATGTGATAGTATGCGATGCTTGGGATTATGCTGCTAAAAACTATTTAGATTTTGACTTTATTTGGGCTAGCCCTCCATGCCAAACTCATAGTAGGCTAAATATACCAAATAATATTCGTAATGATCGAACAAAAATTTTACCTGATTTTAGACTTTATGAACTAATTGTTTATCTGAAATTTTTTTGTAAAAAGCCTTTTGTTGTTGAAAATGTAGTGCCTTTTTATGAGCCACTTGTAAAACCAAATGTTAAGCTAGGTCGGCATTATTTTTGGTCAAATTTTTATATTCCTGAAAAGTTTTTTAAAAAGCCAAATAAAACTATTGAGAAAACCATTGTTTCTGATTTTATTGATTTTGATTTAAGTTTATTTAAAAATATAAAAAATAGAAGACAGATTATTAGAAATCAAGTTGATAGTAATTTGGGTAAATACATTTTAGGCTGCGCATTTGATAAAGGTCTTTTTGATGACACTAAATGAGCTTTTTAATAATTACATTAGCTTTTATGAGCTTATTTTAAGTCCAACCACTTTAAGAAGCGATATAGCTACATATAACAAGCATTTTAAAAACTCACTTGGCTTAAAGGATATACAAGATATAAATTTTATCGATATACAAAAGTTTTGCAATGATCTTATCAAGCAAGATTACAAGATAAAGACTATTAAGAATATCGTTGCAAAGCTAAAGGTTATTTTCAAGCTAGGTATAAAGCTGGAGTTAATAAATAAAAATCCTTGCGATTTTATTGAGCTGCCAAAGTTTGATAATAAAAGGTATTTTGATTACTCGATCGCTATTCAAAAACGTTTTATTAAAGCTATTAGTGAAAACACCGATGCAAGCTCTGATATATTCTTTTTTTTACTTCATGGCAGACGAAAAAATGAAGTATTAAGCTTAAAATTTAGCGATATAAATTTTAAGACCAGGACCTATATTATCCCCTTTAAAATTAATAAGGCTAAAAGAAATATGATTTATAAAATGAGCGATGAGCTTTTTAATCGTCTTTATAAAAGATTTTTGATAGCTAAGAAAGAAAATAAGCTAAACGATTATGTCTTTATTAATCCTATGACTAACGATAAATTTAAAGATTTGCGTAAAAGCTGGGCTTCACTTCTTAAAAAAAATAATTTACCTAAAATCAGGCTTCACGATATAAGGCATTTAATTGGCACATATTCAATTAATTATCTAAAAATTCCAATCGAGCAAGTATCATTTACATTGGGGCATACAAATATAACTACAACACAAAAATATATTACTGCAAACGTTAAAAAATCTAAAGAAACTATCGAAAATTTACTAAAATCAATTTCAGAATAATTTAAGCATTTTAAAAAGTGTTTCAAATATCGATAAAATGGGCATTTGGTTGCGGAGGACGGATTTGAACCGCCGACCTTCGGGTTTGCGGCCCAAACGGCTAAAGGGCAAGGCAAAGGGCGTTAAACGCCCCTTTTATCTTTTTAAATTTAAAGAACACCTGCCCAAGAATTTACACGCCGGGCAAAAACCCGTAACGCCGACGATAATCGGGATTAACCCGATTAACGCCCAGTAGCTCTCGTAAAAATACCAAACCGCTACCGTAAAAATTAGCCCCAAAACGACCCTGATAATTCTACTTTTAACGCTTACCATATTTTTACCTTTTCTTAAAAATTTTATAAAGCGGGCAGTAGCCGTAATATCCCGTTAAAAGCGGAATTAGTCCGACCGTCCACAACCAGCAGTCGCAAATAAATCCGAAAATAAAAAACCAAATCGCCGCTATAATCAAACGTATAGTTTTATCTAAAACGCTCATTTTATCTCCTTTAAGCTAAAGCTTTTAGCATTCCGTTCATAACCATAGGTTTAAATCCGTAAATTTTAACCAGCCAACTCATGTAGCTCTCTCTGGTAGCGCCGAAGCACTCTAACGTCGGAGCCGTTCCCTCCCAGTCGAACTCTACCATTATGGCCTTGCCGTATTTGGTAATAAAAGGGCAAGCCGTATATCCGGTAAATTTCTCGCTAGGTTCTCGTCCTTTTATCGTATCGGCTAAATTTTTAGCTAAGATCGGATACATTTTCCTAACGCTAGCCCCCGTTTTGCCGGCCGCAAATCCGCAAATATCGCCGATACCGAATATATTTTTAAATTTTGTACTTTGTAGGCTGTATTTATCGACGGCTAGGAAATTTAGCTTGTCGCCCTCTTTGATTAAGCCGGCGCGAGCTAAAATTTCGCTTCCTTTTTGCTTAGGCGGCAAGTGAAGCCAGTCGTATTTTACGTCGATTAGCTCGGACGCGATTTTATCTTCGCCGTTTTGCCTATACGCCGTCCAAAACTCGAAAGTAGCGGTATTTGAGCTTTTATCGACGGCTACGATTTGGTGGCGAAGATTAAATTTTATCTTTCTTTTTATCATTATTTGAGTCATCGCCGCGGCATAAGTCGGATCGCCGAAAAGCTTGCCGCCGCCGACGTAAAGATTAACGCTGCCTTTATCGCGGTTGCCGGCCAACCTCAGCCTATCTTCGCTCATGCATGTTACTTTTTTATTAGCGCCGCTGCATTTCATCGGGGTTTTTTGATCGCAAAATACAGCCGCGCCGCCGTTTTGAGAGAATTTTTTCATCAGCTCGTTGCTTTTTACGGCGCCTTGTAGAGTGTAGACGGAGGATATGTTGCCGCTCGTATCGTTAATATCCTCTAAGCTTAGCCCCTTAACGGCTTCAAAGTCGTATTCCACGCCGCTTGCTACGATTAGATAATCATATCCCAGCTCGCTCCCGTCGTCTAAGACGAGCAGATTAGCTTCGGGCTTTATCTCCGATACGTTTTTGCGTATCCACTCGGCTCCTTGCGGGATATAATCCGCTTTTTCGTAAACAACGTCGCTAGCTTCGTAAATTCCGACGGCGATTAGCGTAAAGCCCGGCTGATAGTAAAATTTCTCGTCTTTATCCACGAGAATTACCTTGGCGTTAGGCATATCTCTTCTAAGTTTAGCCGCCAACGCGATACCGCTAAGTCCCGCGCCCATTATGACGATTTTAGAATTTATATCGTCGTTTTCGCCGCCCGTTGCCGAGCAACCGCTCATACTCGCGGCTAGTCCCGCGGCCCCCATTAGCTTTAAAGCGTCTCTTCTTTGCAGTCCTTTCATAAATTCTCCTTTTAAACGAGTTTATGAAATGCTACCTAAAAAAGGCCGCTCTCTCCGTAACAAAGTTACCTTAAAACGAGAATTTTAAGAAACTAGCCTTATTTCGCCGCGGCTTTGCGTTATTTGCCCGCTTCTCTCAAGCTCTTTAAGCACCCTAGATACCGCCTCTCTAGCGCTTCCTAGATGATTCGCCAGCTCTTCGTGAGTTATTTTTATAAAATTCTCGTTTAGATTTTCGATGCTTTGGGATAAAAAATTCATAATCCGCGCCGAAAGCGGCGAAAACAAAGCCTGTTCCATAACGTTTATCGTTCTGGCAAACCGATCGGCTACGATTTTTAGAGTAAAATTTAAAATGCTCGGATATTTTTCTTTAAGAGGTTTGTAGATTCGCGCCGGAATAACGATAATTTCGCTATCTTGCTCGATTTCGACGCTTACTTTATTTTCTAGCGAATTTATAGAACACGTATCGCACAGCACGCAACTCTCGTCTTTAGTTAGCCTAAATATCGTTATTTCCTTTGCGTTAGACGATACGAACGCCCTTAAAACGCCTTTTAGTATAAGGATAAATCCAAAGCAATCGTTTCCGGAGTAAAATATATCGCCCTTTTTTACGGTTTTTAGATACGCGTTAGCAAAGATCGCATTTAGATCCTCGCTTGCTAGATCGAAATTATTCGTAAATCTCTCGCGCAAAATTTCTTTTAACTCTTCGCTTAGCATTTTGCCCTTTCGTGACTTCGTTACAAAAATTTAACCTTATTATAGGTAATATTGCATAAAAATTTAATACGAAAAGAAAAACAATGCACGACGTTAAGCAAAACGACTCTCAAAGCAAAATAAAATCGCTTCCGATTATGCTTTTTGCCGGTACTATGGGGCTTGGAGGACTTTGCGCGGCTTATAAGAAATTAAGCGAGATATTTGATTTACCGAGCGAGATATTCTCGGCGCTTAGAGCGCTAGACTGCACTGTATTTTGCCTACTTTCGGCGTTTTACATCTTTAAGCTTTTAAAATTTAAAGAAGAGGTAAAGGCCGAATTTTTGCACCCTATAAAGATAAATTTTTTCGGCGGATTTATCATCTCGCTTTTTCTTTTAGCTCTAGCCTACAAAGACGCACCGCGACTATACTACTCGCTTTTTTACGCGGCTTTAGGCTTACAAACGATTTTTACGCTTTACGTAATTTCTTTTTGGATCGACGAAAAATTCGATATCGCGACGCTAAATCCGGCATGGTTTATCCCCGTAGTGGGCAACTTGCTAATCCCGATCATAGCCGAAAAATCTCAAGCGATCTGGTATTATTTTAGTTTGGGGTTATTTTTCTGGATTATTTTATTTGCCGTTATATTTTACAGATTAGTCTTTTGCGATAAGTTAGCCGACAAATTCGTCCCGACGCTAGTCATTACGCTAGCGCCGCCGGCTATGGCGTTTTTAGGATACGTAAAGCTAACCGATCGATTCGACGCCTTTGCGGCGATACTGCTTAATATAAACGTATTTTTCGCCGCGCTTATACTTTTTTCGTATAAAAGATTTATTAAACTCAAATTCGCCCTATCGTGGTGGGCTTTTACCTTCCCGACGGCCGCTAGCTCCATAGCGTTTTTAAAAGCTTACGAAATTACGCAAAGCGATTTTTACTTAGTTTTAGGAGTCGGCGCTTTTACGGCTCTAGTCGCTTCGATTTTGATAGTCGGATTTTTAACGGTTAAATCTATAATAAACGGCGAAATTTTTTCGGAAAAATAGCCTTAGCTCAAAAATTTACTTTAGTAGTATTCGTAGCTGATTTCCAGCTTTTTATATAGGCCGATTTCCGTTATGTCGCCGTTTTCGTAGTATTTGTCCGCGGGCTTAAATTTGACCGAGGTTTT
>CAUSCE010000016.1:0-51169 GCA_963530215.1 uncultured Campylobacter sp. | reverse complement strand
TCTAACAACTCTCGTATTTAGCGCGCTTATCCTACCGATCTTTTTCAAGCTACTCTAGCTCCTCGGCGATCTCTAAAACTTCAAAATACTCATTTTCTAGGCACTCAAGCTCAGTTTTTGCCTTTTCAAGCTCTTCATAAAGCTTAGTAAGGCCTACTTCTTGATAAATTTTAGGATCACTAAGCCCCTCGTTTAGCTCGGCGACCCTTGCTTCAAGGGTTGAAATTTTATCTGGATATGTGTTTAAAATTTGCGTTTGCTTGTAGCTTAGTTTTGCGCCAGATTTACTCTTTTGTTTGGCTTCATTTTGGCTATTTGTTAGCTCTTTTTCAAATTTATCAAGCTCTTTTATCTCATCTTCAAGCTCCAAATAGACGCTATACTCTTCATGCAAGACATTTATCTTCGTGCCCTCAAACGCCCAAAGCTTATTTGCCATCTTATCGACGAAATATCTATCGTGGCTTACTAGCAAGATCGCCCCCTCAAAGCTTTGCAAGTAGTCCTCTAAAATGTTAATAGTTGCGATATCAAGGTCATTTGTCGGCTCGTCAAGCACCAGCACGTCGTAGGTTTTTGTAAAAAGAAGTGCAAGTGCCACGCGGTTTTTCTCGCCGCCACTTAAAACGCCTATCTTTTTATCTAAAAATTCCTTTGGGAAGAGGAAATTTTTAAGATAACCATATACGTGCATATTTCGCCCACGAACTAGCACGTGATCACCACCATTTGGGCAAAAGGTCTCTATTAAACTCTTGTCATCATCAAGGACATTTCTAGCTTGATCAAAGTAGCCAATGCTCACTTCGCCTCTTTTTATCTCACCACTACTTGGCTTTTCAAGTCCTAGCAAAATTTTAAGTAGCGTGCTTTTGCCGCTACCATTTCGCCCCACTATGGCGATCCTCTCGCCTTGTAATACCCTTGCGTCAAATTTTTCAAAAAGCACCTTGCTGTCTATGCTTTTGCTTAAATTTTTAAACTCAAAGAGCATTTTTTTGCGGTTTTGGCTCTGCGTTTGGTTGAAATTTTTACTCGCACGCTCTAGCTCAAGTCTCACACGCCTTATCACACCTGGATTTTTCTTAGCCTCTTCACGCATAGCGAGCACCCGCTCTTTTCTGCCCTCGTTTCGCTTTAGCCTAGCTTTTACGCCTCTTCTTAGCCACTCCTCTTCAGCCTTTAGCTGTTTTAGCAGCGTCTCATGCGACTTTGCAAGGCTTGCTAAAATTTCCTCTTTTTTGGTTAGATAGTTTGCATATCCACCCTCAAAATTTTTTAAGCTTGCATCCTCAACCTCAACGCATCTGGTTGCCAGCGCATCGATAAAATACCTATCGTGGCTTATAAAAACTATGCTTTGATTTGAGCTCTTTAGCATATCTTCAAGAAATTTGACCATGTAAACATCAAGGTGGTTTGTCGGCTCATCAAGTAGCAACACATCAGGCTTTTTAAGGATGAGCGCACCCAGTGCCACGCGTCTGATCTCGCCGCCACTTAGCGAGCAAATGGGTCTATTTTCATACTCTTTTAGCTTAAATTCTTGCAAAATTCGCTCGATCTTGTGCTCAATATTCCAGCCATCTTTTGCCTCTATAAATTTTATAAGCCTCTCTTGCTCTTTTAAAATTTCTCTGTTTTCAGGATCATTTGCTAGCAGGACGCCGCTCTTTTCATATTCGCTTATCGCGTCAAATATCTCTTTTAGCTCGTTATTTAGCGCCTGCCTTACGGTAAAAGTTGCGTTAAAATTTGGAGTTTGTGCTAGCATCTCGACGCTTATTAAGCTCTGCACTATGCGTCTACCACTATCTACTGCCACTTCACCAGAGATGATCTTCATAAGCGTACTTTTGCCGCTACCATTTTTGCCGATGATCGCTATCTTTTCATTTTCATTTACACTAAAATTTACAGCGTTTAAAATCTCATTTGCGCCAAATTTTTTACTTACGTCTATCAGGTCGATTAATGCCATTTTTCTCTCATTTTTTAAATTTCTCGCGATTATATCAAAAGGGAGCTAAAACCTAATTTTGGCTATAATCGCCAAAAATTTTAAAATAATTAAGGAAAATTTAATGAATTTATCTATGAGAAAACTCGTAGTTCCGATATTTTTGGATATGTTTTTACACTTCATTACGCTCATCATCAACACCTACATGGTTACAAAAGTGAGCGTGCATCTAGTTGGTGCAATGGGTGCTGGCAATCAAGTGATGGATCTTTTTATGACCATTTTTAACTTCCTAAGCATTGGCTGTTCAGTCGTCGTCGCCCAAGCGCTGGGAGCTAAAAAGAACGATCTTGCCTCAAACGTTATACACGCAAGTATCACGTCAAATACACTCTTTGGTATCTTCTCAGCTATCATTATCTATGTCTTTGGCTACAACATTTTAAATTTACTAAACGTGCCAAAAGAACTTATAAATGATAGCTTCTCATATCTTCATATCCTTGGCTTTGCCCTACTTTTTGATGGTATCGGCATGGTGCTAGCTGCAGTACTTCGTGTTTATAACCTAGCAACTGCTGTTATGCTAACTTCGGTTTTAATGAACGTAATTACGATTTTGGGCAATGCTATCTCCCTTTTTGGCTGGTTTAATCTACCAAATTTAGGCCTACAAGGAGTCGCTCTCTCGACACTTGTTGGCAGACTAGTAGGTATTTTCGTGCTAGCTTATATGCTAAGTCAAAAGGCAAAAGTTAAAATTTACTTTAAAAAGCTACTTGTCGTGTCATTTGAAATTTTAAAGAAAATCCTCTCAATCGGCCTTCCAAGCGCAGGCGAAAATTTACTCTGGATGGCGCAATACATGGTCGCTTTTGGCTTTGTAGCTAGCATGGGCGAGGCTAGCCTTAGCGTGCAGACTATTTACTTTCAGATCACGCTTCTTATCTTGCTTTGTGGAGCGAGCATCAGCGTGGCAAATGAGGTCATCGTTGGGCATTTAGTTGGAGCAAGCGAGTTTAATGAGGCCTATACAAGGACATTTAGAGCGCTAAGACTTGGAGTTTTTATCACACTCGTAGTCGTGCTTATAGCTTATGCGCTAAAGTATCAGATCATGGACGCACTAAATTTAAACGAAAATTTACGTGCGATCATGTTGCCACTTTTTACACTTTCGATATTTCTTGAAGCGGGCAGAACCTTTAACATCGTCATCGTAAATGCCCTTCGTGCAAGTGGTGACGCGAAATTTCCTCTTGCGACTGGCCTTATCTTCATGTGGGGGCTTTCACTACCACTTGGATATTTTTTAGGCATCTATCTTGGCTGGGGCATCGTTGGCGTTTGGATAGGGTTTTGTGCTGATGAGTGGCTAAGAGGCCTTGCAAATACGTGGCGTTGGAGAAGCAAAAAATGGCAAGAAAAACGCCTAGTTTAAAGCAAAAGAGCATAAATTTAGACTTTTATGGGCTAAGCGTTTTAATAAATTTTAAAACAAATGTAAAATCCATGCGTCTAAGAGTTGGCAAGGACGCTAAGATCACGCTATCTATGCCATTTTACAGCACACAAAAGATGGCTCTTAGCTTTCTTGAGATGCATAAAATTTGGCTTGAAAATACTTACAAAAAAGCTCTTGTAAATTTGCCAAAAGATGATGAGATGAAATTTCTTGGGCAAGTTTATAAGATAAAATTTGATGAAAATTTTAAAGAGCCATTTTTTGATGGTGAGATTGTCTTTACTCCAAATTTAAAAAGCCTTGAGCGTTTTAAAAAAGTAAGGGCAAAAGAGCTATTTTTAGAGCTTGTGAGCCATTTTCAGCCTTTTATAAATAAGCCAATCAAGCGCATCGTCATACGAAATAGCAAAACTCGCTGGGGCAGCTGTAATCACAAAAAAGGCTATATAAACCTAAGCCTAAGACTCATAGAAAAGCCCATCTCAGCCGTGCGCTATGTAGTGCTTCATGAGCTTACCCACCTACTCTATCCGCATCATCAAAGCAGCTTTTATAAATTTATAGAACGCATCATGCCTGATTATAAAGAGCAAGAGAGAATTTTAAGAGCGTAATTTATTTTCATCAAGTAAGTGTAAAAATTAATATGCTAAAATTACATGTTAATTCACAAAAAGGGAATTTCAATGAAAAAAATGATTTTTATCTCAATATTAGCTGCTTGTGCTTTTGCAGGTAACTTTGAAGATGGCCTAAAGGCATATGGGGGCTCGAATTTCAAAGAAGCTTTGGCTAAATTTGAAGCAGGATGTTTGGCAAATGACGTAAAATCTTGCGTAAAAGTTGGAGCGATTTACCAACTAGGAAAAACAGCTCTACCTAATCCAAGCAAGGCCTTAGAGTACTATAATAAAGCTTGCGAAGCTGGTGAGGTTGAAGGTTGCTCGGCAGCTGGTGGGCTTTATCTAAATACTGAGCCGCAAAAAGCAAGAGAACTTTTTAACAAAGCTTGTGAGAAGAATGATGGATATTCTTGTGAGATGGTAGGTTCTATCTTGATAGAAGCTAAAGAATTTAAAAAAGCTTATGAATTTTTAGTAAAAGGCTGCGAATTAGGCGATAAGATGTCTTGCGAATTTGCAGGCGATCTAAGACGCTCAAAACAACTATAATTTTTAGGCTTACGAGCCTAAAAATTTCTCATTTAAATTTATTACACCAATATCCTTAAACAAAAAAATCCTAAAAAAACACTTATTTTAAATAGAAATTACTCAAAGTATAAAGGTAGTCTAAAAAATTTATATTAGAAATTTAGGCAAGAATGATCTTGCCTAAGATTAGATTATTTTTATTTGATCAAGTGGTTTGTCTTTAATGCCCCATTGAGTCATAAAAACAAATCCATAAAGTACAGCAGCTACGATATAAGCAGTGTATTCGTTTGGTATAAGATTAAATTTCGCACATATATTTGGCACAAGAGCTAGTGGCACAACAGGGATCAAAAGAATACGTTCCCAAATTCTAAGCTTTGTGACATAGTAGCCTTGAAGTAAGCTTGAAAATGCAAACATTCCCACGATCGCCATACCAAAGACAAGTAAAATTTCAAGCGGATTGCTCATCCAAACGATCCCTTTTGAATCAAGCGGATCGCCCTCATTTACGCTTTCTATTAGCATAAGTTTGTTGTTAAAGAAAAAAGCAAATGGCAAGATCGCCGTTCTTAGATCGTAAAAGAATCCTTGAACGCCAACGGTTATAGGATTTGCTTTAGCGATACCAGCAGCTGCGTAAGCTGCGATGCCAACTGGTGGCGTGTCATCAGCTAAAATTCCAAAATAAAATACAAAAAGATGCACAGCAATGGCTGGGATTAAAAAGCCATTTTTATGAGCTAAAAATAAAATAACAGGTGCTACAAGACTTGAAACAACGATGTAGTTTGCCGTTGTTGGAAGACCCATTCCTAGTATAAGTGACATCAACGCGGTAAGAAGCAATATCATAACTATATTATCACCAGCAAGTAGCTCAACTAGATCTGAAAGTACTTGACCAAGACCAGTTAAAGAGATAGAACCCACGATAATACCTGCAAGTGCGGTTGCAATGGCGATCGTTGTCATACTTTTTGCGGCTGCAACCATCGCCCAAAATATATCTTCAAAGCCTATTAACACATCATTTATTCCAACTTTTTCGCCACTTGCTAGTTTTTTAACTGGCTCTTGAAAGATCATTATTAAAAATAAAAATCCAATCGCATTAAATGCTGCAGCGATGGCTGATTCTTTTGCGATTAATAGCGTATAAAGCAAAATCAAAATCGGAGTTATATAGTGAAGTCCGCTTACAAAAATTTTAAATCTTGAGTGAAACTCGCTTTGATTTATACCTTTTAAGCCAAGCTTCACGCTCTCTAAATGAACGATAAAAAATAGCGACAAATAACAAGCAAATGCTGGGATAATCGCTGCCATCATAACATTTGTATATGTCATACCTAAAAACTCAGCGATGATAAAGGCAGCTGCGCCCATGATCGGAGGCATGAGCTGTCCATTTACGCCAGCTGCAACTTCGATGGCTCCAGCTTTTGTGCGTGAAAGACCAGCTTTTTTCATAAGTGGTATGGTAAATGTGCCAACGGTTACAACATTTGCAGTGGAGCTTCCTGAAACCATGCCAGTTAGACCACTTGCGATGACCGAGGCCTTAGCTGGACCGCCTCTATATTTTCCAAGAAGAGAGAAAGCTAAATTTATGAAATATTGCCCAGCACCTGCCCTCTCAAGCAATGAGCCAAAAAGAACAAAAAGATAGATAAAACTAACACTAACTCCGATAGGCACACCAAAGATGCCCTCAGTCGTCAAAAACATATGGCCTGCGATCTTTTCAAAGCTGGCACCTTGATGAGCGATGATGTCTGGCATATAAGGGCCAAAGTGATCATATATCAAAAACAATATACAAATAATTGGAAGTGCTGGCCCCATCACGCGCCTACCAGCCTCAAGCAAGACAATGATCGCTAAAAACGATATGACGATATCTTGAGTGATGTAATCCCCTGTCCTATCAGCTAGCTCATAAAAATAAACCGCTGGATAAAGTACGGCAACAACGCCTACCACGCAAAAAACTAGGTCGTAAAATGGCAAACTTGAGTGAGCCTTTTTATGAAAAGTGACTGGATAGAGCAAAAACACAAGCCCAACCGCAAAGGCTAGATGCACTGAGCGCGAAATGTTAGTATTTAGCGGGAAATACGCTATATAAAGCTGAAAAACCGACCAAGAGAAACACGCAAATGCGATGAAATAGTTGTAAATATTGCTATTTATCTCTCTTGTCTTTACCTCGACAAATTGTTCTTCGTTGTCATTAACTTCGTTCATCTTTCTCCTTTAAAATTTAAATATATAAATTTAGAAGAAATTTGCATATTTAAATTTTATCCAGAGGCAAAAGCCCCTGGAGATGGATTATTTTAAGATACCAGCCTCTTTAAATGCAGCCTCTGCAGCTGGGTGAAGCGGAGCTGAAAGACCTTGAACAAGATCTTCTTTATTTACTGATTTTAGCGCTGGGTGAAGAGTTTTATACTCATCAAAGTTATCTAAGATAGCTTTTATCACAGCTTTTACAGCCTCATCTTTTGTATCTTTGCTAGTTACTAAAACAGCTTTTACGCCGATAGTATTTACATCGTGATCGACGCCATCATAAGAGCCTTTTGGGATCACGCCTTTTGCAAAGTATGGTTTTTCTTTAAGAAGGTTATCGATCTCGCTGCCTTCGATATTTAGGATGTCAATCGGCAAAGATGTCGCAGCATCAGTGATGTTTGCAGTTGGGTGGCCGACGACAAAGCTATATCCGTCTATCTTTTTATCTTTTAGTGCGTGTGGGCATTCACCAACTGTTAAAACGCCGCGGTATCCTAGTTTTGAAACGTCAAAGCCCTTTGCTTTAAAGACTTCAAGCGTGCTCACTTCGTTACCGCTGCCTGGGTTTCCGACATTATACTTTTTGCCTGCAAATGAAGAAAGGTCGCTTGTTAGACCGCTATCTTTTGCCACGACAAATGCAAGAAGCTCTGGATAGATAGCAACTACTGAGCGTAAATTTTCATCTTTTGCTCCGTCAAATTTGCCAGTGCCATTAAATTTATCATAGACAACATCACTTTGAACAAAGCCAAATGTAAGCTCTTTTTTAAGGACGTTATTTACGTTATAGACTGAGCCGCCAGTTGATTGAACAGAGCATTTTACGTCTGTATTTTTATTTGCCAAACGGCAGATCGCTCCACCTATCGGATAATAAGTGCCTGTCATGCCGCCAGTGCCAATACTGATAAATTCTTTTGCTGAAAGAGTTGTTGCTAAAAGCAAGCCAGCAAGTGCCAAAGAAGTAGTTTTCATCTAAGATCCTTTCAAGAAATTTAAGGCTATTTTATTCTATAAATTTAGCTTTTTACCTTATTTGATATGATATTTTCATGCCGTTTTAGTAAAGTTGCAACCATTCTACACAATCAAGACTTAAAAAAATATTTTCTTAAGATTAAATTTATATTTCTTTATCAGCCAAAATAAATTTGATAAACCGGCTATTTAAATATTATTTTTTATTGTATAATCCACCGCAGTTCTAAGTTTTAGAAAAACTGTTGCAAATTTACAACTAACCAATAGCTTTTACAAATGTTAATAACAATCAAATTTTGGAGGTTTTTATGAAAAAATCACTTATGTTGGCTGCTTCTATGCTGCTTTTATCTTTAAATTTTGCTTCTGGTGCGGACGAAAAAACGCAAGTTAGCTTTAGTGGCTCATCTACTCTAGCTCCAGTCATCGCTAAAATTTCAACCGACTTTATCGAAAAGTACGAGACTTGGGACAAGGTAGATAGCTCTTTACCAAACAAAAATATCACCATTTTTGTCTCAGCTGGCGGCTCTGGTGCTGGCGTAAAAGCCGTGCTTGATCATGTCGCTGACTTTGGCATGCTAGCTCGCGACGTAAAAGATAGCGAAAAAGCAAAGATCAAGGATATGAAGGCCTACACTCTTGGCATAGACGCACTTTGCGTGGCTGTAAACCCAGAAAATGAGGTGATAAAGCTAAAGGGCGGAAATTTAAACAAAGAAGAGATCGTAAAAATTTTCTCAGGCGAGTACAAAAAGTGGAGCGATCTTGACAAATCCCTACCAAATGACGAAATAGTCGTAGTTACAAGAGATCTAGGCGGCGGCGCTCACGAGGTATTTCAAAAAAAGATCATGAAAGATGTTAAAGTTAGCAAAAACGTCATCCAATCACCTTCAATGGGCGCATTGGTCTCAAAAATAATTGAAAATAAAAACGCAATTGGCTACGCTTCTTTTGGTATCACAAATCAAAACAAAGGCAAGCTAATACCACTAAACGTTGACGGCGTCGAGCCAACTGTTAAAAATATAATTGATGGCAAATACTACATCTCTCGTCCGCTTATCATCGTAAAAAGTGGCGATCTAAGCAAGAGTGAGCAAATTTTTGTAGATGTGCTAAATTCAGCTGAAGGTCAAAAGACTATCGAAAAAATGGGATTTATACCAGTAAAATAGCCAATGACAGGGCAAATTTTTAAAGGCACGATATATCTTTTCACACTTTTATCCGCCATGCTTTTGCTTTTACTCGTGGGGTTTTTACTGCTAAATTCCACGAGTTTTTTTGCAGAGGTAAGCCTCTTTGATTTTTTACTAAATGACGACTGGGACGTTAGCACAGAGCCATTTAGCTTTGGGCTGTTTAATATCCTAGTCGCAAATTTCGCAGTCGCATTTCTAGCTTGCATATTTTCATTTTTAATCTCGCTTGGAGTTACTATCTTTATCTGTTTTTTTGCGAACGCCTGGCTTAGGCACGTGCTAGACTGGATGGTAAGAATTTTAGCTGGCATTCCCTCGATCATTTACGGATTTTTCGCACTTTACACGGTTGTAAAAATTTTAGAATCAGGGTTAAAAATGTCCGCTGGAGAGTCAGTTCTAGCAGCAAGTCTGATCCTTAGCGTAATGATACTGCCATTTTTTACATCACACCTGCTTCAAAGTGTCGAGCTGCTAAAGCAAAATTTCAAAACAAACTCAGATGCTCTTGGCGTAAGCACGGGATACTTTATACGTAAGATCATTTTAAGAAAGTCGATAAAAGCTAGCATTTCAGGCTTTATACTTGCATTTTCTAGAGCAGCCGGCGAGACGATGGCCGTGATGATGGTCATAGGCAACACCCCGCTTTTTCCGCACCTGCTCTCAAAAGCTCAGACTATACCATCGCTAATAGCCCTTGAAATGGGCATGAGTGAGGCTGGCAGCCTGCACTATCACGCTCTTATTGCAAGTGGATTTGTTCTACTTGTTTTTATATTTATGTTAAATATTTTTATCTTTAAATTTGAGAAAAACAATGAACGCTTTTAAAGATCATCTAGTCAAATTTCATGCTTATCTTTGCGTATTTATAGTGGTTGCGGTGATATTTTGGATATTTTATTTCATCTTTGCAAATGGCATCTCTCAGATAAATTTAGACTTTCTTACCAAAAACCCACAAGGTTTAAATTTAGGTGAGAGTGGCGGCATAAGAGATGCCATCATAGGCTCATTTTTACTGATGATACTATCTATGATATTTTCTGCGCTTCTTGGCGTTAGCTGCGCCATTTATAGGCAAATTTACTGCACCTCCGGCACAATCAAGCTTGGGCTTAAATTTATCATCCAAACGATGGCCTCCATACCCTCTATCTTGCTTGGGATGTTTGTTTATGGGCTTTTTATCGTTAGTCTTGATATCCCTAAAAGCCTGCTAACAGCTAGCATTACGCTTGCTTTGATGGTCTTTCCATTTGTTGAAGTAAGCGTTGAAAAGGTGATCTCTCAGATTGATGAAAAGATACTAAGAGATAGCTTCGCGCTTGGTGTTGATAAAAATTTCATGGCTAGAAAGCTGGTTTTGCCAACTATTAGAAAAAATATCATATCTATCTTGATACTAGCTGGCAGCTACGCCATAGGGGCAACTGCGCCACTACTTTTAACAGGGGTCGTCTTCATGGCAAAGGCAGAAGGTCTGCTCTCGCCGGTCATGGCACTGCCTTTTCACCTGCACATGCTCCTAAGCCAGTCAGTCGCAACGCAAAATGCCTACGCCACGGCACTTGTGCTTATTTTTATACTGATCATTTTGCACTTGCTTTCAGCCGTAGTTTTATTTGATATAGGAGAGAAAATTGCCAGATATTTTAAACATAAAAAACCTTAGTATCTTTTACCAAGATAATGAAATTTTAAAAGATCTAAATTTAAGCGTCGCCAAAAACGAGATCATCTGCCTAATGGGTAGCTCTGGATGTGGTAAATCGACTTTTCTTTCAGCGTTAAATGGCTTTTTGGAGCAAAAAGGCGGCAGATATAGCGGCGAGATATTATTTAAAGGTGAAAATATCAAAGATAAGGGCGAAATTTGGCTAAGACGAAAACTAGCCATACTCTTTCAAGACGCCACGCTCTTTCCTTTTAGCGTCGAGAGAAATTTGACCTATGCGATGGAATTTTACGAAGGCAGCATAAAAGATAAGCAAAAAAGAGTAGAAGAGCTATTAAAAAGCGTAAATTTACTGGGCGAAATAAACGACCTAGATATGCCAGCTAACAAGCTCTCTGGCGGTCAAAAGCAAAGACTTTGCATCGCAAGGATGCTAACTACAAAACCTGAAGTACTCATGCTTGATGAGCCTTGCTCGTCGCTTGATATGAAAAATGTCTTGATTATAGAGGAGCTTTTAAAAAGCTTGTCGCAAAGATACACTATCATCATCACCACGCACAACGAAGAGCAAGCAAAAAGGCTTGGTGGCAGGATAGTTCGCATAGTGGATAAGAAATTTACATTTTAAAAGAGCTAGAAATTCTAGCTCTAATTTTAGTCGATAAACCTCTTTGTGATATTTGCGTAGGCATCGATCCTGCGGTCTCTTAAAAATGGCCAAATTCTGCGCACTTCTTCGCTTCTTTTCATGTCTATTTCTACGATCTTACACTGCTCGCTATGGCTATCTGCACGGAAAAGTTGCTCACCTTGTGGGCCAAAGACAAAACTATTTCCCCAAAATTTGATCCCATCCATCACGCCGCTATCATCTTTTTCAAAGCCCACGCGATTTACAGCAACAACTGGCAGACCATTTGCCACGCTGTGACCTCTTTGCACCGCCACCCACGCTTCAAGCTGTCTTGATTTTTCATCATCACTATCGCCCTCAAACCAGCCAATAGCTGTTGGATAGATGAGAATTTTTGCCCCTTTTAGCGCCATCAGCCTTGCTGCCTCTGGATACCACTGATCCCAGCAAACCAAAACGCCAAGCTTGCCAAGGCTGGTTTCAATAGGTTCAAAGCCGATATCACCAGGCGTGAAGTAAAATTTCTCATAAAATCCAGGGTCATCAGGGATATGCATTTTTCGGTATTTGCCAGCCACACTGCCGTCACGCTCGAAGACAAAGGCGGTGTTGTGATAAAGTCCGTCAGCCCTCTTTTCAAAGAGCGAAGTGACTAAAACCACGCCATTTTCTTTTGCCACCCTGCCCCAAAAAGCGACGTCCTCTTGCCAGTCGTTTGCATGATCAAAGAAATTTGTATCCTCGCTTTGGCAAAAGTACTGCGTCTGGTGCAGCTCTTGGCAGACGACTAGATCAGCACCGCCTTTTTTTGCCTCGGCAATTAGCTCAAGTGTCTTTGCGATAGTCGCCTCTTTTGTGCCTTTAAATTCTTGTTGAAGTAGCGCTACTTTCATCTCATTTCCCTTCTTTGTCGTTGTATGGGTCTAAATGCGTGGTTATCTGCCACGAATAATCCCTAAATTTCTCTCTTATCTCAGCTTCAAGCGAGTCGGCCACTTCGTGCGCGTCGTAAAGCGAGATATCTTTGTCAAAAACTAAATGCAGCGTTAAAAATATGGCATTTGCGCTCTGCCTTGTGTTTAGATAGTGAAAATCAGAAATTCTTTCTTTTGCCTTTATCATTTTGATGATCCCCTCTGTGACTTCAGGGCTTGCTGCATGATCCAACAAGATACCAAAGGCGTCTTTACCTAAATTTATAGCACTTTGAGCGATGTAGCCACTTATCACGATACCAAAGATCGCATCGATCATCACAAATCCGCTAAATTTAATGATAAGAAGAGAAATAATGACTGCCATGTTGCTAAAAAGGTCGATCTTATAGTGCAATGCGTCTGCTTTTATGATAAGGTTTCCGCTTTTTTTAGAAATTTGGTTTAAAAATAGCACCAAACATAACGTCACAACTACCGAAAAAACCATCACACCAAGGCTTAAGCCAAGGTCTATCTCTAAATTTGGCTCGCTAAATTTTTTAATACTCTCATAAAAAATATATCCAGCCGCTGCCACGATGATGATGCACTCAAATAGCGCTGCTAACGCCTCTAGCTTTGTGTAACCAAAGTTAAATCTCTCATCAGCTTGCTTTCTTGACTTTCTAAGCGCAAATAAATTTAAAAGCGAAACTATAAAATCAAGCATCGAGTCTATCGCCGAGCCAAGCACAGCGACCGAACCGCTAAAAAGTCCCGCTGCAAATTTCACAAGTGCGAGCAAAAAGGCGCAAGCTCCAGCTGCGATGACGGCCTTGTTTTCACCCTGTGTGCACTCCTGCTTATTTATGCGGTTAAACTCATAATCAAACGGACTTCCCAAGACTAAGCCCTCTTATATCTATTTTGGCTTGAGCAGTGAAGCGAGCCATTTTGACGCACAAAAACTAGCGAATTTACACCGATGATCTTTTTATCTGGCAGTGCCTGGGCTAGTAAATTTAGCACCTTTTCATCGTTTTCGTCGTTATATGTTGGCACGATCACCGCACCATTTATAAATATGAAGTTTGCATAGGTGCAGCCAAGCCTTTTGCCATCATAAAATTTAGGCTTAGGAAGCGGCAGAGCAAGCAGCTTAAAGCCAGTTTTTTTAAGCTCATATTCCATCCTTTTTAGCTCATCAAAGTGCTCATCGCTCTCGTCATCGCAAGCTGTGTAAGCGATAGTATCAGGCGTGATGAAACGTGCTAAAGTGTCGATGTGACTATCTGTGTCATCGCCTTTTATAAAGCCATTTTCAAGCCAGATGATACACTTTAGGCCAAATAAATTTTTAAGCTTCTCCTCGATCTGCTCTTTGCTAAGCGCTTTGTTTCTATTTTCATTTAGCAGGCATTTTGAGGTGGTTAAAAGCACGCCATCGCCGTTAAACTCGATGCTTCCGCCCTCTAGTATCATATCAACTGATTCAAGCTTAGTTTTATAAATTTTAGCTAGCTCTAAATTTATCGCATCATCTTTTGAGCTCTTAAATTTACCGCCCCAAGCGTTAAATTTAAAGTCATAGCTCTTTACGCCGTCTTCAGTGCAAACGTCGATCATGCCGTAGTCTCTGATCCAAGTATCGTCAGTCTCAAGCTTTACAAACTCAACATTTTTAAATTTCTTAAACCTATCAAAATTTGCCTCGTCTGGGCATATGAGTACTACCTTCTGATAGGGCGTAACAGCAGCCACAAGCTCCTCATAGCCCGCCAAAATCTCCTCCAAATAGGGCTCCCAGTCGCTATTGCTATGTGGCAACGATAAAAATAAAAGCTCCTGCTCTTCCCACTCTGCGTACGCTCTCACGCTCTCTCCTTGTAAATTTTATAAATTCCATAAATCGTAATGATTATCCAAAAGACCTCTATCAAAAATGAACCGAGGTTAAAGTGCACAAAAAGCGAGATGATGAGTAGTATAGCACCTACTAAATTTATTATCTGATAGTCTAGATCGCGGCTATTTAGAAGGCCGATCTGAAGTAAAAAGTAGCCCATCACGATGCAAATCATCCCTAAAAAGCCGATGATCTGAAAAAGATCGATCAAATTTTATCCTTTTTGTAAGCTTAAAATTAAGTTGCGATAATACCTAATTAGTTTTAAATTTATGATTATTGGGATAAAATACATCCATTTTTCAGATTGGATTAAAGTTTTATGGATTTTGAGTTTATTGAGAAATTTTATCCGCTTTATGTTAAGGCTGGAGTGCTTACCTGTGAGATCGCCTTTTTAGGGATCGTTTTTTCTATTTTGATCGGTATTTTTTGTATGGCTGTGAAATTTTACAAGCTAAAATTTCTATCAAAAATGATTGACTGCTACGTCGAACTCTCAAGAAATACGCCGCTTCTTATCCAGCTATTCTTTTTGTACTACGGCTTGCCAAAGCTTGGAGTGTCGATGAGTGGCTTTGCCTGTGCGGTTGCAGGGCTTAGCTTTCTTGGAGGCAGCTATATGAGCGAGAGCTTTAGACTTGGCTTTGAAGCGGTGAGAAAGTCGCAGATAGAAGCAGGACTTAGCATCGCACTTAGTAAAAATCAGCTCCTAAGATATGTTATCTTGCCTCAAGCATTTAGCGTAGCGGTGCCAAGTATTAGCGCAAATATTATCTTTTTACTAAAAGAGACAAGCATCGTTAGTATCGTGGCACTTGCTGATCTAGTTTACGTCGCAAAGGATCTTATCGGGCTTTATTACAAAACAGACGAAGCGCTTTTTATGCTGGTTATTAGCTATCTCATCATCATCTTGCCAGTCTCGCTGGCGCTTAGCTATGTCGAAAAAAGGGTGAGAAATGCAAGGAGTTAGTATTTTATTTGACACGCAAAATTTACTAAGGCTCTTTGACGGTCTAGTCGTTAGCACAGAAATTTCATTTATCTCTATCTTTATCTCTATAATCGGCGGTTTAGTGCTTGGCGTGCTTATGAGCATGAAAAATAAATTTATCTATTTTATTTTAAAAATTTGCCTAGAAATTGTTCGCATAATGCCTCAGATCGTTTGGTTATTTTTATTTTATTTTGGTGTCAGCAAGGCGTTTGATATTCACATTTCAGCATTTACAGCCTCACTCATCGTCTTTAGCTTGTGGGGAATTTTTGAAATGATGGACATCGTTCGTGGAGCGATAACATCAATACCAAAACATCAATTTGAATCAGCCGCCTCACTTGGGCTTAGTAAATTTCAAATTTACTCTCACGTCATCATCCCACTAGCCACGAGAAGGCTAGTGCCTGGAGCTGTAAATTTACTAAGCCGTATGATAAAAACGACCTCTATCGTCGTACTAATCGGCGTTGTAGAGGTAGTCAAGGTCGGTCAGCAGATCATCGAGCGAAATGTATTTACAAATCCTATGGCGCCATTTTGGATATACACGCTCATATTCTTTTTATATTTTGCGATCTGCTATCCAGTCTCAAAACTATCAAAAAAACTAGAAGAAAAATGGAGCTAAAATGAGCGAAAACATCTTGGAACTTAAAAAAATAAATAAATTTTATGGAGAGCTTCACGCCTTAAAAGATATAAATTTAGAGGTAAAAAGTGGTGAAGTGGTTGTGCTTCTTGGACCATCGGGCTGTGGTAAGAGCACAACTCTTAGATGCATAAACGGCCTTGAGAACATCGCTAGCGGCGAGATAATAATCGATGGTGAAGTAATTGATGCTAAATTTAATGATTGGCAAATGATCCGCCAAAAGGTCGGCATGGTCTTTCAAAGCTACGAGCTGTTTGATCACATGAACGTCATAGATAATGTCCTTCTTGGGCCTTTAAAAGTACAAAAAAGAGATAGGGCCGAGGCTGAAAAAACCGCTGATATGTGGCTAAGCAAGGTTGGACTGCTTGATAAGAAATTTGCCTATCCAAAGGAGCTAAGTGGCGGCCAAAAGCAGCGCATAGCAATAGTAAGAAGCCTTTGTTTAAACCCTGAAATTATGCTATTTGACGAGGTTACGGCTGCGCTTGATCCAGAGATCGTTAGAGAAGTGCTTGATGTTATACTAAATTTAGCCAAAGATGGCATGACGATGCTAATAGTCACCCACGAGATGAGCTTTGCAAGGGCGGTTGCAAATAAGATCGTATTTATGGATGCTGGAGCGATCGTGGAGATCAGCGAACCAGAGGAGTTTTTTACTAGTCCTAAGAGCGATCGCGCTAAGAAATTTCTAAATTTATTCTCGTTTTAGAAAAAATAAGAGATAATTTGCCCGTTTTTTCAAAATGCGTTTAGAGCGAATTAACCCGCTCTTATTTATTTAAATTTTTTATAAGGAGAAAGAGTGAGAAAATTTAAATTTTTCTTATTAGCATTAATCGCTACCGTCTTTCTAACGGGTTGTGGTAATGACAAAGGTGCCGACACGGCAAAAGCTGCTTCAAACGAAGCTGATGCGATCGCAAAGATCAAAGAGCGCGGATATGTAAGAATTGGCGTTTTCAGCGACAAACCACCATTTGGCTATGTCGATAAAGACGGCAAAAACCAAGGCTATGATATTTACTTTGCAAAACGTATCGCAAAAGACCTACTAGGTGATGAAAGCAAGGTAAAATTTGAGCTAGTCGAGGCTGCTGGTAGAGTTGAAGTTTTAGTAGCTGATAAAGTAGATATCACGCTTGCAAATTTTACAAAAACACCTGAGCGTGCACAAGTTGTTGATTTTGCACTTCCATACATGAAGGTTTCGCTTGGCATCGTAAGCCCTGAAGGTGCGGTGATAAAGAGCATCGATGAGCTAAAAGACAAAACCCTAATCGTAAATAAGGGCACAACCGCAGACGCGTTTTTTACAAAAAATTATCCTGATATTAAACTTGCAAAATACGACCAAAATACTGAAACATTCGCAGCTTTGGTTGATAAAAGAGGTGCCGCACTAGCACATGATAACGCCCTACTTTTTGCCTGGGCAAAAGAGACCCCTGGCTTTGTTGTAGGCGTTGAAGCACTTGGTGATGTGGATGTGATAGCACCAGCTGTTAAAAAGGGTAACAAAGTTTTACTTGACTGGCTAAACAATGAGATCATTGAGCTTGGAAAAGAAAATTTCTTCCATAAAGACTATGATGCTACACTAAAACCGATCTATGGTGATAGTGTCAATCCAGAATCACTTGTCGTCGAAGGCGGAAAACTCTAAAAATTTAATGGCGTAATTTTTACGCCATCTCTCTATCTTTTAAATTTAACGAATACACTTGTGAAGTTTTTTACCTGTAGGTTACACTGCATAAAATCCATGATAGACAGTATTATGTATCTGAGCAACAAGCTAGTAGGCGAGCTCCTTGTAATAATGAGCTATTTTTAAAAAAGAATGCCAACAATAGATAGGCTACTTGTGGATTTAAATTGCATTATCCGCATGAACATTCAAAAAGGCTAAGGCGCATGTATTTTATAAATTTAAATTCTAGATAATATGTATATAGAGCCCACAAAAAAAAGAAACCCACGAAAGCTAGGCGAGAAAGATACAACTTAGTTTTTAAATATTTAAATAAAATTCTAAAAGGCATTTTGGAGTAAATTTAGCCCAAAATACCTTTGCAAGCTACATTAAGCTCTTTAGTAGATTTGTTACTTTTTGCTCGATCTCTTCTAAAAATTCCTTGCTCTTTGCCTCAAATCTAGTAACAATAACTGGCGTTGTATTTGACGCGCGTACCAGCGCCCAGCCATTTTCAAACTGAATCCTTATACCATCAATATCAATGATATTTTTTATCTTTGGCAGGTCGCAACTCTCATTTTTCACACAATCTTTTAGCTTGGCAACTATCTTAAATTTAGCCTCATCAGTCGTCTTTACCTTGATCTCATCGGTGCTAAAGACAAGTGGCATCTTATCAAGCTCGCCATCAAGGTCAAAGCCCTTGTGAACTAGCTCAAGCACCCTCATCATCGCATAAAGCGCATCGTCAAAGCCAAAATAGCGCTCTTTAAAAAAGATATGACCACTCACTTCAGCCGCAAGATCTACGTTTAGCTCTTTCATCATCTTTTTTATATTGCTGTGCCCAGTTTTCCCCATAAAAACTTCGCCGATCTTTGCGATCTCATCGTACATGTTTTGCGAACACTTAACCTCACCAAGCACCTTTGGATGATCCATATTTAGCGCATAAAGATAGGCAAGCTCATCGCCTTTTATATCTCTTTTTGGCGTTATAACCGCGATCCTGTCGCCATCTCCGTCAAAGCCAAATCCAAGGTCAAATTCCTTCTTTTTAATGAGTAAAAATATCTCTTTTAAATTCTCTTTTTCGCTTGGATCCGGGTGGTGATTTGGGAAATTCCCGTCTGGATCTTCATATAAAATTTTCGCATTTAACCCAAGTGCTTTGACGATCGGCACCAAACTCACACCAACAGCACCATTTGCGCAGTCGATAACAAAAGGCTTTTTAAAATTTTTAAGCTCACTAAATTCTTTTACAAAAAACTCAACATATTTTTCTAAGATATTAAATTTCTCACAGCTATCATCGTCTGCGATCTCTAAATTTGAGGCGATTATCTCGTTCACCTTATCTTTTAAAATTTGCAGATCTTTGCCAAAAAAGCTATCTTTTTTGATAGTGATCTTAAAGCCGTTGTACTCTTTTGGGTTGTGAGAGCCCGTGATCATGATGTTTGCGTCGAAATAGTCAGCATAAACGCTAAAGTAGCCAACAGGAGTTGGAAGTAAGCCGATGTTATAAATTTTAAAGCCACCAGCCTTGTTTAGGCCGCTTAGCAGATACCTAAAAAGCGTACTAGCGCTTAGTCTTGCGTCAAAACCAACGCTTAAAGTTTTTACGCCAAATTCGTTAAATTTCTTACCCAAAGCAAGCCCTATAGCCTTGACGCTATCTTCTGTCAAGTCTTTCTCAAAAATGCCGCGGATGTCGTATTCTCTAAAAATTTCATCATATTTCATTGTAAATTCTCCCTAAAAGAAAGCAAAATAATACAAGAATAAATTTAAAAAGGAGTAAATAATTTTATAAATTTAGTGAGGTTAAAGTTTAGATAAAAATTCGAGCTAGAAAAGGCTCTAGCTCGAAAAGGGCTGCTACATCATGCCGCCCATGCCGCCCATGCCGCCCATGTCAGGCATTGCAGGCATTGCTTTTTCTTCTTTTATCTCGCTGATAGTTGCCTCAGTTGTTAGTAGCAAGCTAGCTACGCTAACAGCGTTTTGAAGCGCAACTCTCTCAACTTTCACTGGGTCGATAATGCCAGCTTCAAACATATTTACATATTCGCCAGTTGCAGCGTTAAAGCCAAAATTTGCATCTTTGCTTGTCTCAACTGCGTTTGCGACAACGCCTGCGTCAAAGCCAGCGTTTTCAGCGATTTGGCGAAGTGGAGCACGAAGTGCTCTTCTAACGATCTCGGCGCCGATTGCCTCATCACCCTGTAAATTTAAATTTACACTCTTTGAGGCAAGGATAAGAGCTGAACCGCCGCCAACGACGATACCCTCTTCAACAGCTGCACGAGTAGCGCTTAGAGCGTCATCAACACGGTCTTTTTTCTCTTTCATCTCAGTTTCAGTCGCAGCACCTACTTTGATAACTGCCACGCCACCGCTTAGTTTTGCAAGGCGCTCTTGAAGTTTTTCTTTATCATAGTCGCTTGTTGTCTCAGCAATTTGTGCTTTGATCTGAGTTATTCTAGCATCGATCGCTGACTTCTCGCCTGCGCCATTTACGATAGTTGTGTTGTCTTTGTCGATAACTACACTTGAAGCTTGTCCAAGGTCGTTTATAGTAGCGCTTTCTAGTGTTCTGCCTAGCTCTTCGCTGATAACCTCACCACCTGTTAATATAGCGATATCTTCAAGCATAGCTTTTCTTCTATCGCCAAAGCCAGGAGCTTTAACAGCTGAGATATTTAGCACGCCGCGAAGTTTATTTACAACAAGCGTTGCAAGCGCCTCGCCCTCGATATCTTCAGCAATGATTAGAAGTGGTTTGCCACTCTTTTGTACTTGCTCTAGCACTGGAAGCAGGTCTTTTAAATTTGTAATCTTCTTGTCAAATAGCAATATGAATGGATTGCTTAGCTCAACTTGCATCTTTTCAGGGTTTGTGATGAAGTATGGGCTTAGATATCCGCGGTCAAACTGCATACCCTCAACAACGCTTAGCTCGTCTTGGATAGACTTTGCCTCTTCTACTGTTATGACGCCGTCTTTGCCGACTTTTTCCATCGCATCAGCAATAAGCTTGCCGATACTCTCATCTGAGTTAGCAGAGATAGTAGCGATCTGAGCGATCTCTTTTGAACCTGATACTTTTTTAGAGATATTTTTTAGTGCATCTATAAGAGCTGCTACTTCTTTATCCATACCGCGTTTTACTTCGATAGGATTTGCGCCAGCAGTTACGTTTCTAAGACCCTCTTTAAATATCGCGTGAGCTAGCACAGTCGCTGTTGTAGTGCCGTCGCCCGCTTGGTCGTTTGTCTTGCTTGCTACTTCTCTAACTAGGCTTGCACCCATGTTTTCGATAGTATCTTTTAGTTCAACCTCTTTAGCCACGCTAACGCCGTCTTTTGTGATGTTTGGAGCGCCAAAGCTCTTTTGGATAAGGACGTTTCTACCTCTTGGTCCCATTGTTACTTTTACAGCGTCATTTAGTTTTTTTACGCCCTCGTATAGGCGGTTTCTTGCATCATCAGAGTAAAAAATTTCTTTTGCCATTGTATTTCCTTTCGGTTTTAATTTATTTTAAAAAATCAGCCTTATTTATCATTGACAAAGGCATATTAATATCAAAAATTTTGCCGCGAATATTTGAATAGCCGTTTTTAGCTAGTCTTTCGCTGTGCATTTTCAGATATTTTTCCGCATTCTCCTTATTGTCAAAAAGATAAATTCCGCCGGCTTCTTTTGTTTGTTTGTTCTCAGTCCAAATTTTCCATATCATACCGGGTTCTTGGTTGATGCTTTTAGCCAAATCCTCAAAAGCTTTTGACATCTCGTCTCCAAAAAGACCTTCTTGCGGAAAATCAACATACATAATCGCAGCCATCTGCAGCCTTATTTTAAAACACCTAAAACATCATCAATATTTAAAACAAGATATGTTTTATCATCTAAATTTATCTCAGTGCCACCGTATTTTGCAAATACAACTTTATCACCAACTTTTATGCCCTCTACTTCAGCCCCGACTGCTTTTACCTCGCCGCTTAAAGGTTTTTCTTTTGCGTTATCAGGTATAATAATGCCCGAAGCTGTGGTCTTTGTCTCCTCTACGCGTTCGACTAGAACACGCTTGCCTAATGGTTGAAAGTTCATTGTTCGTCCTTTTGGTTTAATTGTCTTTTTTAGCACTCTTTATTTTTGAGTGATGAGATCCTAGCACTTTTTTCTAAAAAAGTCAATAATTTATAGTTAAATTTTATTAAAACTTTAGTCATTTGCACTAAAGATTTATGATATATAAAACTAATATAAAGGAATTTTATGAAAAAAATAGCCTATTTAGTAGTGGCTTTGGCGCTGATAATCCTTTGCATTTTTGGCTTTTTCTTTAGCTCTTTTGGCAATAAATTTATAGCCAGCAAAATAGAAAAAGAGGCGCTCGATCGCGGTATCGATGTGAAATTTAAAGATTTTAACCTTGGGTTTAGCACACTAAATTTAGAAGCAACCGTGATGAATGCCATAAATTTAAAGGCAAATGGTGAGCTATCCTTGCTTGCTCAAAGCATGAATTTAAATATAGATATAAATGCCGACAAGGCAAAGGCTAGCGAGCTTGGACTTAAACAAGATATCGCGCTTAAGGCCAACGTAGCTGGTAAATTTAGCGACTTCAAGCTAGCGGCAACTGGCACGGCGTTTGGCTCAAACATAAATTTAAATGCAAATTTAAAAGACTATCTGCCAAAAGCTCTAAATCTTGACGCTAAAAATATCGAACTCTCTGAGATATCAGCCCTTGCACAAAAGCCGAATTTAGCTAGCGGTAAGCTTGATCTAACGAGTGATATGCAAGTGATTGATGAGAAAAATGAGCCGATCATTAACGCTCAAATTTTAGCAAGCGATGCAGCGATAAACAAAGAAATTCTTAAAAATGAATTTGGGCTAAATTTAGCAAAAGATATAAACTTTAAAGGCGGCGTAAATGCTAAATTTGCAAATGAAAAAGTGAGCGCAAAAACCCTTATCATAGCACCTGAAGCCACTTTAAAAGCAAACGAGACGACTTATGATCTAGCTAGCAAAAATTTAAAGAGCGACTTTTTGCTAAACGTGCCTGATCTTGCCCTTTTTGGCAAGCTCTTGGGCGAGCAGCTAAGTGGCGCTGTGGATGCAAATGGCGAAATTACAATGCAAGAAAATACTCTTAAAAACCTAAAGGCTGAGATAAACGGCCTTGGCGGCAATATAAATGCAAATTTTGATAGTAAAAACTTAGCCCTAAATGCGGCCAGCATAAAGCTAAAAGAGCTTCTAGCGCTTGTTTTACAGCCAAACTACGCAGACGGGCAGATAAATTTAAACGCAAATTTTAGCGGCTTTGACGAGCTAAAAAAGCTTGCAGGCGAGGCTAAATTTGAGATAAAAAACGGTCTTATAAATAATGGTCTTGCAAGGCTTAAAAATGCGGCGAAATTTGAGCTGAAAGGCGTCGCTATCGCAAAAGGTGAGCTTGTAAATTTTGACGCAAATATGCTTAGCGACCTTGGCGAGCTAAAGGATGTCAAGGGCGTTTATGACCTAAAAAACAGCCAAATTTTTAGCAAATTTGCCCTGCTCATTAGCGACCCTGAGAAATTTAAAGCAGTTAGCGGCTTTGAGGTTGGCTCAAAAATGGCGCTTGAGGGCGATATAAAGGTCAAAGAGAGCAAGATAGATGAGCTAAATTTGGGCGGCGATGCCTTTGCTGGCAAGCTAAACGCCACCATAAAAAATGAAAATCTCGATCTTAGCCTAAAAGAGGCGCAGCTAGGAGAGATCTTGTCGCTTAGCGGCAACGATAGGCTGGCAAACGCTAAGGCAAATGTCCAGGCAAAGGGGCAAAATATCTTTAGCAAAAGCCCAAGCGTCGCCGCAACGATCACTTTAAATGATGGCAAATTTAACGCCGCAGCACTTAGCAAAATGCTTGATAAAAAATTCCCTGAAAACGAGAAATTTAGCTCAAATTTGAGCCTAGACTATAAAGGTGACATAGCGAAATTTAGCGGCAACTTTCTTAGCTCGCTTGCTGATATAAAGGGCATAGATGGCAGTTTTGACGTGGGTAAAAGCACGCTAAGCTTAAAGCTTCAAGCGGTAGTTTCGGAGCTAAATAAGCTTGCATTTTTAGCTGGCCGCGAGCTTCACGGTAAATTTGCAGCCCTCGTAACAGCAAATGGCAAAGTGGATGATCTAAGCGTAAAAGCTACTTCAGATGATCTATTCAAGGGCAAACTCGAGGCAAACTACAAAGGTGGCGCGCTTGATGCGGTGCTAAAAAACTTTGAGGTCAAAGGGCTAACGCAGACTTTAGGGCTAGAGCACCTCTATGACGGCAACGGCGATGCTAAATTTGACTACGAAACAAAGCAAAAGCTCGGTAAATTTGACATCTTGCTAAAAGAAGGTCACCTAGCCAGCACAAATCTCACAAACAATATAAAAACCTTTACCGGTAAGGACATCACAAAAGAAATTTACAAAGACGGCAAAATTTACGGCGATATAAAGGGCGATAACGTCATCTTTAACGTAAATTTAAGCTCGCCAAAGAGCGACATAAAGGTTGCAAACGGCACTTACAATACCGCGACAAAAATGCTTAACGCGCCGCTTGTTTGCAGGCTTGAAAAGACCGATCTAAACGTGCAAATTTCAGGTACGACAGACAAGCTAAAATACGACGTCAGATCGCAGTATCTCGAAAATAAGGTCAAAAAAGAGATAGGTAGATTTTTAGATAAAAAGCTGGGCAAAGATGATGACGCAAGCGGCGACAAACAAAATTTAAAGGGGCTTTTAAAAGGGCTATTTTAGATGAAAAAGGCGGAAAATTTAAAGTATCTAATGGGGCTTGGGCACTTTTGTAGCGACATAAACCAAAGCGCGCTTGGTGCGATGCTGCCCTTTTTCATCGCGAGCTACCACTACGACTACGCCACAGCCGCCTCGCTCGTGACCGCCACAAATTTAGCAAGCTCGCTCATCCAGCCACTTATCGGCCGCCTAAGCGACAAAAAAGAGCTGCCATACGTCATCCCGCTTGGGCTACTACTTGCTGGCGGGGGCATGAGCCTCACTGGCTTTGTGACAAACTACTACATCATCTTGGTTTGCGTGATGATAAGCGGTATCGGCGCCGCGCTCTTTCATCCAAGTGCCACAAGGATCGTAAACTACGCCTCAAACGCTAAAAATAGAGCCAAAAGCATAAGCATATTTTCATTTGGTGGTAACGTGGGCTTTGCAGTTGGGCCCATTTTAGTCGCCATTTTTGTGGGGAATTTTGGCCTAAAAGGGACGCTAGTCTTTATAATCCCTCAAATTTTTCTAACACTTTTATACCTTAAAAAGGGCAAATTTATAAAAGCGCTAGAAGGCAATCACAAAAAGCAAATTTCACAAAAAACAAGCGCTCTAAAAGACGATCTGGGCGCATTTTTGAGGCTTTGTCTGTGTATATTTTCACGCTCGATCGTCGCTTTTGGCTTTTCGGCATTTTTTAGCATCTATCTCATCAAAATTTTTGGCCTTAGCAAAGAGGCTGCAAATGTAAATTTAAGTATGTTTTTTGCTGCAGGTGCGATCTCTACGCTATTTGGCGGAGCTCTAGCTGATAGATACGGCCTAGTTAGGCTCATCAAAATAAGTCTAAGCATCGCAGCGCCGCTAGTCTTGCTAATGCTCTTTATCGACAGCTACGCGCTATTTCTCGTGGCCTCCATGTGCGTGAGCGCCTGCATCAGCCTGTCTTTTAGCCCCTCAATCGCCCTTGCGCAGCTTTATCTGCCAAATCAAATCGGCCTAGCCTCTGGCGTAACGCTCGGGCTTAGCATAACAATCGGCGGTATATTTGCGACGGTCATCGGCAAGATCGCTGACATCTTTAGCTTAACGCACTCATTTTACTTTATCGCCGCAGTTTCGCTCATCTGCGCGGTTTCTAGCTACTTTTTAAAGCCAGCCAGTAGAACTTAAATTTATATCTCTTGCTTCATTTTTATATAAAAATTACGTAAGGAAATTTACGAGTAAATTTTAATTTCTATTTGTTTTGCCCTACTCGCAACAAGAATTCGCTACAGGGAAACAAGCGAAATTTTAAGATGTAAAAGAGCCGAGCCATAGCTTTTGGCGGCAGTATTTTGTGATAGATTTAAATGTTATGCAGTTAAAAATTTCGCAGACTAGACAAATAGAAAATTTAAATTTTGATCAATAAAGTATCAAGGCAAAGTATCTTGTGATGATTTTAAATGTTTTGCTTAGCAAGATCACAACTGTAAGCAGAAACGAAGAAATTTTCGACTGAAGATAGAACAAATTAAGCCACCAGGACAAGAAATTTTTTGTTTTGTTTAGTAATTTAAACCCCAAGATACAGTATTTTTTGCTTGCTTCGCCTTGCTTGCAACGAGACTTCGCTACGAGGAGACTAGGCGAAATTTTACGATACAAAGGAGCATACATATAGTATGTGACTGAAGTAGAGTAAAATTTCAACGACGTATAGCAGAAAAAGACAAATCGCCAAATACAAGATTTTTTTGTTTTAGACAAGGCGGATGAGCAAAAACAAGGGAGCGTATATATGATACGTGACCGAAGTTTGAAGCGATATCCAACGCAGTATAAAATAAAAAGGGCTTGTCTTTTTTATAATTTTCTCATCTTCGCTATTTCGTCACGCAACGCCGCTGCCTTCTCAAACTCCAGCTGCGCCGCCGCTTCAAGCATCTGCTTTCTTAGCTCTTTAACTATCGCGGCTCGCTCGCTAGCTGGCATCTTCTCTAAATTCTTGCCACGCTTATAAATTTCACCATCGTCTTCGACGTGCAAGCTCTCTTCGATATTTCTGCTGGCAGAGTGCGGCGTGATGCCGTGAGCTTTGTTATATTCATCTTGAAATTTACGCCTCGCAGTCGTCGTATCGATTGCCTCTTTCATCGATTTTGTTATCTTTTTGGCAAACATTAACACCTTGCCATTTACATTTCTAGCCGCGCGCCCCATCGTCTGTATAAGGCTCGTGGTCGAGCGCAAAAAGCCCTCTTTATCGGCGTCCATTATCGCTATCAGGCTCACTTCTGGAAGATCCAGCCCCTCACGAAGCAAATTTATACCTATTAGCATGTCAAATTCGCCGCTTCTAAGCCCCCTAATGATCTCATTTCGCTCGATCGCGTCTATGTCTGAGTGCATATACTTGACCTTGACGCCAAGCTCGATGTAGTAGCGGCTTAGCTCCTCAGCCATCTTTTTAGTTAGCACCGTGACAAGCACACGCTCATTCCTAGCGATAACCGCCTTTGCCTCGTCAAATAGCGCTTCAACCTGGTTGTCGCTATCTTTTATCTCGATGATCGGATCAAGCAGTCCCGTAGGACGCAAAATTTGCTCATAGACGTGCCCCTGACTGATACCAAGCTCGTATTCGTTTGGAGTGGCTGAGACAAAGAGAAATTTCGCCTTTTTGCTTATAAACTCATCAAATTTAAGCGGCCTGTTGTCAAGCGCTGAAGGCAAGCGAAATCCATACTCGACAAGCACCTCTTTACGGCTCCTATCGCCTGCATACATGCCCCTAAACTGCGGCAAACTCACGTGGCTCTCATCGACGATGACCAGATAGTCCTCGCCACTTATCTCAAAGTAGTCAAACATCGAGTACGGCGTCTCTCCAGCCTTTTGACCAGTCAGATGTCGCGCGTAGTTTTCGATACCTTTACACATGCCCGTACTTGCCATCATCTCAAGGTCAAATTCCACCCTTTGCTTTAGCCTTTGAGCCTCAACTAGCTTGCCCTGCTCGTTAAATTCTTTTAAACGCACGTCAAGCTCCTCTTCGATCTCTTTCATAGCGATCTTTAACCTATCAGCGCCCACGATGAACTGGCTGGTGGCATAAAGAGTAAATTTAGAAACGTCTTTAAGTCTCTTGTTATCAAGCACGTCAAAATGATACATCGAGTCAATCTCATCGCCAAAAAACTCGACTCTTAGCGCTTCGTCGTTGTAATAAGCTGGGTAGATATCGACAACATCGCCATTTACACGAAAGTCACCCCTGTCAAAGTAGTTGTCATTGCGCTTGTAGCCCATATCCACAAGCTGCTCTAAAAGCTTTCTTTGGCTTATCTTCTCACCCACGCTAAGATATGCCACCATCCCTTTATACTCGCTTGGATTACCAAGGCCGTAGTTTGCGGAGACCGAGGCCACGCAGACGACGTCATCAAAGCTTAGTAAGCTAGCCGTCGCAGAGAGGCGCAGGCGTTCAAGTTCCTCATTTACTGAGCTATCCTTCTCTATATATAGGTCGCTTCGCGGGATGTAAGCCTCTGGCTGGTAGTAGTCGTAGTAGCTTATGAAGTACTCGACGTGATTTTTTGGGAAAAAGCCCTTAAATTCGCTATAAAGTTGCGCGGCGAGGGATTTGTTATGCGTCATTATCAGAGTTGGCATATTTAGCTCACGTATTACGTTTGCCATTGTAAAAGTCTTGCCAGATCCTGTTACACCTAGAAGTGTTTGGTATTTATTGCCTGAATTTATACTTTTTACTATCTCTTTTATCGCTCTTGCTTGGTCGCTGCTTGGGCTAAATTTAGATGAAATTTCAAATTTACTCATTGATTGCCTTTAAATTTGCAAGAATCTTATAGCAAAGATAGTGCTTTGTCAAATGGGAATTTTAAAAAGAATTTAGCCTCTGCGTGCTAAAATGCAAGCCAAATTATTATTTTAAAGGAATCTTGATGTTTGAAGACAACGCTATCTTAACCACACTAACTGATAAAGTAAATGACCTAATCACAAAATATGATGAGCTTTGCAAAACAAACGAAGAATTGCGTAACGAGATCGTAACTTTAAAAGCACAAAATGAGGCAAAAAGCAATCAAATCATGCGTTTAGAAGAGGATCTTGATAAGAAAAATACCGAAGCTGACGATGTAATGAGAAAAATCGAAGCTGTCCTTGGCAGATAAGCTTGGTTAAAATATGAAAAAAATCACGCTCACGATATCATCTCGCGACTACACGATCACGCTTGATGATGATTTTGCTAAATTCTTTGAAGATGACTGGCAAAATTTAATGGGTGGGCGCCAATTTATCGAGCCAAAAGAGCTTTTAAATGCCTTTATAGAAAAATGTTATGAAAATTATGCTGTGATAAAGGCAGTAAAAAATTTAACTGGCAACGTTGATGAGATATTAAAGCGAGAAGAGAGATGAAAAGACGAGCTTACACCTTGCTTGAGCTGATATTTATAGTAGTTATACTAGGTATTTTAAGCACAGTCGCTATACCTAGGCTATTTTTTTCTAGAAGTGATGCTACCGTCTCAAATGCCAAAACTCAACTTGCTGCCATAAGAAGCGGAATTTCACTAAAATACAATGACAACATCTTGCAAGCAAAGCCAGAATTTCCACAAAAGCTAGACGATGGCGATCCAAGTAAACTCTTTAAAAATGTTATAAATATACCGATAAAAGATAGCGGTAGCAAAAATGGTTGGCACAGAATAAGCGATGATAAATACACATTTAGGTTAGATGGAAAAGTAGCAAATTTCAAATACGACAAAAATACTGGCGATTTTGGTTGCAGTGATGAAAATGAAATTTGCAAATCACTTCAGTAATGCATTATTACATACTCGCATTTTATGGGCTAAATTTAGCCCCGCTTACTTATGAAAGCGATCAAAAACTAGAAAAATTTCAAGGCGTAAAAGCTTCTTTAAGAGGCAAAATTCTTACTGCTTTTATCGTAAACGAGACTGGCAAGCCAGAGTTTAAAACAAGTAAAATTTTAGAAATTCTACCGATTAATTTAACTTCAATGCAAAGCGAATTGGCAATATTTATCTCAAAATATTACACATGCGAGCTTGGCATCAGCCTAAATTTATTTGAACCAAATGACACTATTGCAGCAGATAAATTTTATGAAAATCAAAATTTTAATGTGGCACCCAAACTAAGCAAAAAACAGCAAGAGGCTTTTGATTTTATAAACAAACGTAAAATTTCACTCATCTTTGGCGACACTGGAAGCGGAAAAAGCGAGATTTACATCGCTAAGATCAGAGAAATTTTAAACGCAGGCAGCCAAGCGCTATTTTTGATGCCTGAAATTTCACTCACACCACAAATGCAAAAGCGCCTTGAGAGCTTCTTCGGTGAGGCAGCAGCTGTTTGGCACTCAAAGATCACACCAAAGAAAAAAGAGCAAATTTTAAAAGATATAAAAAGTGGCAAAGTTAGGCTAGTTGCAGGTGCGAGGTCGGCTTTATTTTTACCACTTGAGAAGCTAAAACTTATCATCATCGATGAAGAACACGACGATAGCTACAAAAATACAGGCTCAAAACCACACTACAATGCAAGAGACCTTGCCCTCTTTCTAACTAATAAATTTGATCTACAAGTGGTGCTTGGAAGTGCCACGCCAAGCCTTACTAGCTTTTACAAGCAGGAGCATTTTCGCTTAAAAGGGACATATTTTGATTCGCAAAAAAATTACATTTTCGATGAGAGCGAGACGGGAATTAGTGAAATTTTAAAAGATGAAATTTCAAAAACACTCGCGAATAAAAGGCAAGCTGTCATCTGTCTGCCAACAAGGGCAAATTTTAAATATCTAGTCTGCAAAAACTGTGGCGAAACAGTGAAGTGTCCTTTTTGCAGCATCGGTATGAGCTATTACAAAAAACAAAACGTGCTAAAGTGTCAATACTGCGAGCATAAAATGGCCGTGCCAAAGACCTGCCATCAGTGCGGCAGCGAGATGATAGAGGCCAAAAAAATTGGTACTAGCGAGTTACTTGAGCGGCTGCAAGCTGAGTTTGCGAATGCTAGAATCGCTAAATTTGACAGGGACGAGATAACGACGCAAAACAAGCTCGTAAAGGCTTTGAAGGAATTTAACGACGGCAAGATAGACATCCTGCTAGGCACGCAGATGCTAAGCAAGGGGCATGATTATCACAACGTTGAGCTTGCTGTCATCATGGGATTTGACGAGCTTTTAAATTTTCCTGATTATAAAGCCAGGGAGCGAACGCTCGCTCTTGCCATGCAAGTAGCCGGAAGAGCTGGTAGAAACGGGGTTGGCAGAGTTATCATTCAAAGCAAACAAAGAGATTTTTTTGAGAGCTACATCAGTGATTATGATGCATTTTTAAAAGATGAGATAGATTATAGAAAAGAGCTTTATCCGCCATTTACTAGGCTTCTTCGCATTATCATCTCACATAAAGATGAACACATAGTAAAAAATACAACGAATGAATTTGTGCAAAGAATAGAACCTCTAAGAAGCGATGAACTTGAGATAATAGGATACGGAAAGTGCCAGATAGAGTATCTTGGAAGCAAATTTAGATATGAAATTTTACTCCGTTCAAACTCTCATATACCTCTTTTAAAAGCTGCAAACCTCTGCAAAAGCGAGCTTAGTGATATTGATAT
This sequence comes from uncultured Campylobacter sp., assembly GCA_963530215.1. Taxonomy (GTDB): domain Bacteria; phylum Campylobacterota; class Campylobacteria; order Campylobacterales; family Campylobacteraceae; genus Campylobacter_A. Next base: position 20,096 of record CAUSCE010000016.1, on the reverse strand, counting down.
AGACCCAGTCAATTTTAGTTAAAAATGCTAGTCTAAAAACTATCCAACAAAGACATGGTAAATTTTATAGATAAACCTAAGGCTTGTGAAAGCATTATTAAATTTGATAAGTTGGCTATAAAGAGTAAGTAAAATTTTAGAAACTACATCCAATAAAAATACTAATTTTTATAAACTATTAAAAATAAATTTTCAAGCCTTTTAAAAGCCATTTTTCTTTATAATCCCCAATAAAAATTTAAAGGCAAAATTTTGCAACGATACCCAACAAAACAGATAAAAATTCGTAATGTTTTAATAGGTGGCGACGCGCCAATATCCGTGCAGTCGATGACATTTTCAAAGACAAAAGACGTAAAAGGCACGCTAGAACAGATACAAAGGCTATATTTTGCAGGCTGTGACATCGTGCGCTGCGCAGTTTTTGACAAAGAGGACGCCAGCGCGCTAAAGCAGATCGTTGCAGGCTCACCTATTCCAGTCGTTGCTGACATACATTTTAATCACACCTATGCGCTCATCGTTAGCGAATTTGTCGATGCTATCCGCATAAATCCCGGTAACATCGGCTCAGCCAAAAACATAAAAGCGGTCGTTGATGCCTGCAAACAGCGAAATTTACCTATCCGCATAGGCGTAAATTCTGGATCACTTGAAAAGCAGTTTGAAGACCGCTACGGCCGCACGGTGGAGGCGATGGTGGAGAGTGCGATGTATAACATCAAACTTCTTGAGGATTTTGACTTTACAGACATTAAAATTTCGCTAAAATCAAGCGACGTCGAGCGCACTATGCAAGCTTATAGGGCGCTTCGTCCAAAGACAAATTATCCATTTCATCTTGGCGTTACTGAGGCAGGTACCACTTTTCACGCCACTATCAAGTCCGCGATCGCTCTTGGTGGGCTTTTGCTTGAGGGCATCGGCGATACAATGAGAGTTAGCATCACAGGCGAGCTTGAAGAAGAGATCAAAGTCGCAAAGGCGATCTTAAAAGATAGTGGCCGCCAAAAAGAGGGACTAAATATCATCTCATGCCCAACTTGCGGGCGTTTGCAAGCTGATCTCATGGCTGCAGTAAAGCTCGTAGAAGAAAAAACAAAAGGTATAAAAGAGCCGCTAAACGTTTCAGTCATGGGCTGCGTGGTAAATGCGATCGGCGAGGCAAAGGGCGCAGATGTTGCCATAGCATTTGGCAAAGGCAATGGCATGATCATGCGTCACGGCGAAGTGGTCGCAAGGCTGCCTGAGAGCGAGCTTGTGGATAGATTTCTACAAGAGATCGATGATGAGATAAAAAGTAGAGACTAAAGGAAAAGTTGTGGCAAAGCAAAGAGTTAACGAGATAGAATTTACTAACCTTTACGACATTGATATGGAGCGAGCTATACTAAGCTCCATTTTGCAAAACAACGATATTTTAGGTGAAATTTTTGACATTGTTAAGGCAAAGGATTTTTATCTAAAAGGACATTCGCAAATATATGATGCAATGGTAGCTTGCCTAAATAGCGATGATCCCATAACTATGCCATTTTTAAAAAATAGACTTGGCGAAAAATACGACGAAGAACTAATACTAGATATTTTAGGCACAAACTCTCTAATAGACATTCAAAAATACGCAAACGAACTAAGAGAAAAATCCATAAAAAGAAGTCTTGTAAAGATCGCTCACAATATACCAAGCAAAGTAAATGAAGACAAACCAAGCCGTGATATGGTCGATGATCTTAGCCAGGAATTTTACTCTTTGATAGAAGGTGGAAGCACTGGAGTTATAAAAGAAGGCAAAGAGATCATCATGAAAATGATGGATCATATTAATGCTCAAGCTTTACTTGGCGAAAAAGATATCGTTGGACTTGATACTGGATTTAAAAAGCTAAATGAGATGATAAAGGGCTTTAAAAATGGTGACCTCATCATCGTCGCAGCTCGTCCAGGCATGGGAAAAACGACACTTTGTTTAAATTTTATGAGTCAGGTTCTAAAAAATAATGCTGGAGTTGTTTTCTTCTCGCTCGAGATGCCAGCTGAGCAGATAATGATGAGAATGCTAGCGAGCAAGACCTCTATCCCGCTTCAAGACATAATGACTGCAAAGATGGATGATGAAGCGTTGGCTAGATTTAGCGATGCTTGTGAGGAGTTTGCTACTAGCAAGCTTTTTGTGCATGATAGTGGCTATGTAAACATCCATCAAGTAAGAACGCAAATGCGAAAACTAAAGGCCATGCATCCTGAAATTTCACTTTGCGTGATCGACTACATCGGTCTTATGATGAGTACAAATAACTACGCTGATCGTCACGTCCAAATAGCTGAAATTTCTCGTGGATTAAAGCTTTTGGCACGTGAGCTAGATATGCCAATCATCGCCCTTTCTCAGCTAAACAGAAGTCTTGAATCTCGCGCAAATAAACGCCCTATGCTAAGCGATCTAAGAGAGTCAGGTGCGATCGAGCAAGATGCTGACATCATTCTTTTTGTTTATAGAGATGAGTTTTATCTAGAACAAGAAGAAAAAGAGAAAGAAAAACGCGCAAGTGCCGAGGGCAAAGAGTATAAAAGTAATCATGTCTTTAATAAGCTTCAAGAAAAGGCCGAGATCATAGTTGGCAAAAACAGAAATGGCGAAACTGGCTCGGTTGATGTGCTCTTTCAAAAGCAACACTCAAGATTTGAAGATATGTCTGCAATGCCAGTATCTGATGTTTCATTTGAAGGCTGATGCGTTTTAAAGCTTTAAAAAATAGAGAAATTTTTACTATATTTTGTCTGTTTTGCCTTTGCATTTTTTCTATAAATTTAGCTATTAGCTATCATAAATATCAAATTTTTATGGACAAAGGCGAACAAGAGTTAACAGCAACCGTGATTTCTAGCTACGAAAAGCTTGGAGATGACGGCAAGAAAAGGCAAATTTTAAAGCTTAAAACTGATGAGTTTTCATTTTATACGCTTGGAGCTAAAACAGATGACTTTAAAGCTGGAGATAATATATTTCTAAGCGTCATAAATTTAGACGTTAGTTTTAAAGACCATCTTGCTTCCTCCTTTTACATGCCTAGCTTTTCACGCGAAAAACTGCCACAAAAAGCCACGCTAAATATCAACCAAAAACTACAATCACTCATCTACGCCCAGCATGAAAATAGCAAAATTTCACAGCTCTACTCGGCTCTATTTTTAGGCACAAGTATTGACGGCAAGCTAAGAGATGACGTCTCGCACCTTGGTATAGCGCATCTTATAGCCATAAGTGGCTATCATTTAGGTTTCATAAGCGCAGTTATATTTTTTGTATTTAGGCCGCTTTTAAAATTTTTATATTCAAGGTTTTTACCTTTTAGAAACTACAACTTTGATCTAGCCATTATCGTTTTTATAGTCTTGTCATTTTACTTTTTTATAATAGGCTTTATACCAAGCTTTTTGCGAGCGTTTTTAATGAGCATTTTAGGATTTTATTGTACGTTAAAAGGCGTCAAAATTTTAAACTTCAAAACACTTTTTATAGTAGCGCTTGTTAGCATATCGCTCTTTCCGCAGCTACTTTTTAGCGTAGGTTTTTACTTTTCACTCATGGGCGTTTTTTACATATTTTTATACTTTAAACACCTAAAAGATAAATTTTCGCCCTTCATTCATCTTATTCTTTTAAATTTATATGTTTGCTTTGCAATGGAAATTTGCGTGCTTTATTTCTTTCCGCTCATTAGCTTACAGCAGCTTAGTGTCCTTGCTATCAACTACATCTTTAGCGTTTTTTATCCATTAAGTGCTGCGCTTCATATTGCTTCGTATGGCGATATTTTTGATGGATTGCTAAATAATGTTTTAAATTTTAGGCTAAGCTCGACTAAAATTTTCGTGCCAGCCATTATTTTTATCTTTTATAATATCGCTTCACTTCTAGCTATAAAATTTAGATCCATATTCTACATTTTGCCACTACTTGGGCTCTTGTGTTTTTTCGTTGCTAGCTATAAAATTTACGCCTAAGCGATCTTCATACCATAAAATTTCATTATCTTGTTATGAATCATCAAAGATATATACATTATAACAGCCCCCAAAATTAGCCTAGTTAAGTCTGTATCCTTTTGCCAAAAGACTAAATTTACGATGATAGCAGCTGGAATAAGAGCATTATTCATGATGGCAAGCACACCGCTATCAACCTCGCAAGCACCTTTGTTCCACATAAAATATCCAACTCCACTAGCGACCACTCCAAGCCAGAGAAGCACTAAAATTTGCGTCGAAGTAAGTGAAAATTTGGCTGGATTGCCAAGAGTAAGAAGCGCAACGACAGCTACAAAAAATGCCCCAAAGTGAAAGTAGCCAAAGACATTTTTTTGATCCACGTCAAATTTTTCTAAAAGTGCCTTATATGCACTCTGTCCTGCCCCAAAGCAGATATTTGCCGCTTGCACTAGCAAAAAGCCCTTTAATACACCATCGTTTATAGCGCCGTATTTTATAACCAAAGCTCCAAAAACCGCAACGCCAACGCTAAATAGATAAAGTGGTCTAAATTTAAAGCTAAATGCGTCGTAGATGAGCGTCACATAAAACGGCGTAAAAATGGTAAAAAGTGCGACTTCTGGCACGCTTAGATACAAAAATGAATTGTAATAAAATAGATACATAAGTCCTATTTGCACCGCTCCGATCGCCATGATGCCAAATGCTAGCTTTGGACTGATACCACGAAATTTTGTAAATGGCAAAAAGACTAAGCTCGCAAGTGCAACCCGAATAAAAACAGCCAAATAGCTATCAACCTTGCCAGCTAAAAACTCACCTATCAAACTAAAGCTAAACGCCCACAAAATGGTTACAAAGATCAGTTTATTCAATTATCACCTCATTTATTTTTCTTGCACATTCAAAAAAATACTCAAGCTTGTTTAGCTCAAGTAAATCGCCATCAAGGATAAAATTTGCCCTATCACTAAAATTTTTCTCACTCACAAATAGAAATTCTTCATATTTTATCTCGCCATCAAGATAGCCATTTAACAAATCAACAAAATCACTATCAAGCTTATCTTGCTTCAAATCTTGCAAATTTAACTTTGCATTTAAGCCTTTGATCGTGCTTTCTAGCTCTTTTAGGCGAGTGATTATCCTATTTTCTTCATCGCTTAGATCAAGTGCCGCCTTTTGCTCTTCAATGCGTTTAACTTGACTTTGTTTGCTAAGACTTAAGCTATCAGGTAGCTTCCACTCAAACTCCACTCTAGGCTTGTTCGCATCAGCGTAAGCACCTATCATCTGTGAAGTCGTCCTCTCACCTTTTTTAAAGCTATTATTATTCACACTTTGCGTATCTTTTAAGTAAATTTTTGGAGCAAATTTGCTCTTTTGCTTCTCGTTTTCTTGCTCTTTTATAAATTTTTCTTGCTCCATCGCCCCAAGTTTTGCGCTTATATCATCTTTACTAAAATCAGGCATCCTTATCTTTGAGCCAGCGTTAAAGCCGATCTCGCCGTTTGAGAGCAAATTTATCCTTGAGTTTAACTCAGCTAGCTTAAGTCCAAGCTCGTCTAGCTCGGCTCTTTTTTTATCAAGAGTGAAATTTATCGCATCAAACTCAGCTTTATTTATCTCGCCATACTCAAACCAAAACTCATTTTCAGCCGCAGCCTTGGCAAAGCTATCTACAAATTTTGTCTCCAAATTTATAAGCGAATTTAGTGCAATGGCGTTGAAATAGACCTTTGCGACCTGAAAAGCAGTGAGGTTCATCAGCTCTTCGTCTTTGTAGATTTTCTCCACGCCCTTGTGGTCTAAAATTTTATCAGCAGCCTCGCTCGCACCGCCGTCAAAGATGAGATACTCGACCTTTGCCGTGATCGATCCCGCCTTTGTCATATATCCGCCCTTTATCTCATCAGGTACAAAGGTATATCTGCCATCAAGGGATAAATTTAGCTTTTTGCTTTTATTTTTATTTATATATTCATTTTTATTAAATTCTTTCAAACTCTCAAGCCTTGCACTTTGCGCTAGAGCGATGATCTCTAGTAAATTTCCAGCCCAAAGAGGCAAGGCGAAGAGCAAAACTGTTAAAATTTTCTTCAAATTCTCTCCCTTTCATAAAATTTTCTTATAAATTTATCAAGATTATAGACCCACGCAAAAAGCACTGGCACGACAAGCAAGCTTAGCAAAGTCGAGCTAATGAGCCCAAAGATGATGCTTATAGCCATAGGCGAGTTGGCCTCATAGCCAGCACCCCTGCTAAGCGCAAGTGGCAGCATGGCAAATATCATCGCAAAGGTGGTCATCAAAACAGCCCTTAGTCGCTTTTTAGCAGCCATTTTCACAGCTTCGTTTGCCTCCATGCCGCTATTTGCAAAGTGGTTTGCAAAATCAACCACCAAAATGGCGTTTTTGCCAACCATACCAAAGAGCAAGATGACGCCAACCATGACAAATAGGCTAAATGGATTGCCGCTTATAAAAAGCCCGATCACGACACCACAAAAGGCAAGTGGCATGGCAAGCATGATGAGAAATGGTAGCAAAAAGCTCTCATAAAGCGCAGCTAGCACCATGTAAATAAGCACCGCACTAGCGCTCACTGTAAAGATAAAAGAAGCGTTCGTATCATTCATCAGCTCCACAAATCCCAAAAATTTATACTTGAAATTTGCTGGCAAAATTTCGTCAAGCTTCTTTGAAATTTCATTTGCCACGCTATTTAGCGGAGCGTTATTTTTGGTATTTGCTAGAAATTTGATCTCATCGGCTCTATTAAATCTCGAAATACTAGCTGGCTTTTGCTCGAAACTAATCGTCGCCACATCGCCAAGTGTGACAAAAAAGCCCTCATTACTTCTTATCTTGGTCTTTAAGATATCATTTGTATCGCTTCTAAATTTATCATCAAGGCGCATGTAAAGCTCATACTCTTTGCCATTTTCGTTTTCAAAAACAGAGACCTCGTTTTCGCTAAATGCGCTATAAACAGCGCTTGCAACGCTGACTTTGTCTAATTTTAGCCTCTTTGCCTTATCTTCATCGATAGAAATTTGCACGCGCTTTAGCAGGTCTTCTTCGGGCGAATTTACATCCGTTGCGTCATTTATCTCTTTTAGCATCTTGCTGATCTTTGGCACAAATTTCTCTAGCTCTTTGCCATTTTCAGAGGTGATAGTAAGCTTTACTGGCTGTACATCGCCACCCTCAACCACTGGCAAGTCAGCTACTATAACGCTCATATCATCGCTCTTTAGCCTGTCACGAAAACTTTGCATGATGGCGTTTTGCCGCTCGTGATTAACCCTATCTTTTAGCTCCTTTAGCCTAACGTAAGCTTTTACAAGATAAGGCTGCTTGGCGTCTGTGTAGCCAAGGATGAAGTAGGCGTAGGCAACCTGAGGATCAGCGTTTATGAGTGAAATTTTATCTTTTAGCCTCTCTTTGCTAGCTTGCAAGCTAAGTGAAGGATCAAGCTTAAAGTAGATGTTAAACTCCGAGTTATCCTCGCTTGGCATAAAATCTCCACCTATGAATTTTGTTAGGGCAAATGAGCCAAAAACGACCAAAAGCGTTAGGGCTAAAAATACGAGCTTAAATTTCAAAGCCAAAGTCAAAAGCTTCTCGTAGGCGTTTTCTAGTGCTTCAAAAAACGACTCACTCTTTACATAAAATCTACTTTGTCTAGCATCTACAAACCTAGCACTAAGCGCTGGAATGAGAAAAATACTCACAAAAAATGAGATAACGATACCAGCTGCCACGCTCATAGCAAATGAGTTAAAGTACCTACCAACGATACCTTGCATAAAAGCTATCGGCACAAAAACACAAAGCAATACAAGCGAAATGGCAAACACGCTAAAAGCTATCTCGCTCACACCTGCAAAGCTTGCTTTTAGTGCATTTTTCTCATTTTTTAGCTTACTTGCTATATTTTCAGTAACGACGATCGCATCATCTATAAATATACCAATACCAAGCGTTAATGCGATAAGACTTAGACGGTTGATGTCATATCCTAGAGCATTTATGATAAAAAATGTAGCCACAATGCTAGTTGGTATCGCGATAACTGAGATGATAGTAATGGATAAATTTCTCAAAAAGGCAAAGACTATAAATATAGTAAGCACAACACCAAGCACCATGTCAAAAGCGGTTTGTTTAATGTGTTTTTGTATCACTTCGCTCTTATCATAAGCGATTACGACTTCATAATCCCTACCAAGTAAGCTTTTAAACTCATCTATCTTTGCCTTTGCAAGAGAGATTACTTTTAGTGCATTTGCATTTGGCGCTAGCTCAAGACCAAGCAAAACACCACTTTTTTCATTCATAATGCTAGCTTCATTTGCATCCTCGTAAGCTAGCTCAATGCTTGCGATATCTTTTAAAAACACACCTTGCTTGATGGTTAAATTTCTAATATCCTCTAAGCTTTTGGCACTAAAATCTGACTTTATAGCCATTTGAATTTGATCATTTTCTATCTTGCCAAGTGGTGCTTTTAAATTTTCTATTTTTATTAAATTAGCCACTTCGTTTGCACTAAGAGAATTTTTATCAAGCTTAAATCTATCAAGTAAAATTTTAACTCCAGGTTCCAAAAAGCCGTTTGCCTTAACCTTTGAAACCCCGTTTATCCTCTCCAAAAATGGTCTTGCCACATCGTCGATATCTTGCATGAGTTTAGTTTGGTTATTATCAATCCTTGTGATAAAAAGGCTAAAGACCGAAGCTGAGAGTCCGCTTAGCTTTTCTATCTCGTAGCTTGCATTTATCTTTGCCTTTTGCATCTTGTCTCTGACGTCGTTTGTGGCACTCTCTAGGTCTTTATTTAGCTCAAATTCGATACTAACAACACTTAGATTATCAAAGCTAGTTGAGTAGATTTTCTTTATGCCTTCAATGCTTGAGATTTCGTCTTCGATCTTTTGACTAATCTTTGTCTTAATGTAGTTCATATCGCCATTTGCATAGGTAGTGATCTTTACTATTGGAATATTTACTTGTGGATATAAATTTACATTCATGGCTACAAGAGAGTAGATGCCAAAGACTACTAGGCTCAAAAATATCATAAGTGTAGTGATTGGGCGATTTATGGCTGTTTTGATCATTTGCTGTTGCCGATTAGCACTTTGCCTTGGCCAAACATACCAGGCTTTAAGTTCATATCATAAGCTTCTGCGTAAAATTTCCTAGTTTCTCTTTTTATCTCTGGATAAATGAGTGAAATTTTTACCTCTTTTTCTTCGCCTGCTAAGTCAAGTTTAAATTTAAATGTATCGCCGATTTTTACTAAATTTATATATTTTTCATCTATTGCTATTAAAATTTTAGCCTCATTTGAATTTAAGACAAAGGCTGGACTTAATGGAGAAACGTTCTCACCAAGCTCTATATTTTTGCCAGCGATCACGCCATCAAACGGAGCTTTTAAAATAGTTTTTTTAAGATGATCTTCTGCGTTTAAAATGGCTATCTCAGCTGCCTGCACTCTTAAAGCCGTCTCGTCAAATTTATAATTTACCTCATCAAATTCTTGCTTTGAAGTGACATCTTTTACTTGGGAAAATTTATTTAAGGTATTTTTTGCAAATTCTTTAGCATTTTTTGCTAGTGCAAGATCGTTTTTTGCCTTTTTAAGGGCGATGATTAGGCTACTTTGGTCAAGCATCGCAAGCACATCACCTTTTTTAACATTGCTTGAGACATTAACTAATATCTGTTCGACCTTACCGCTACTCTCAAAAGCAAGTTTTGAGCTTTGTCTAGCATAGACTTCAAAGTCAGCAAAAATTTCTTCACTAGCAAATGAAAAAATGGAAAAAATCATCAAAAATATCAGCTTTTTCAATCTCTAATCCTTTGTAAAATTGGCTCTCCATTTTCAAAAAAGAACTCAGCTTTTTTTATCTCAAGCTCATCTTTAGCACTCTCAAGAAGACTGATTGCATCAAATTTTTGAGAGAGTGCCTCAAGTAGATCGCTATAGCCTAAAAGTCCAGAGCTATACTTCTCAGAGCTCGCCTTTAGTGCCAGCTCACTTGCTTTTACATATTCTTTTAGCGAGTCGATCTTTGAGTTAAGCGTTGCGATCTCGTTTTGTAAATTTTTAAGTTTTGTCTCATTTTCACGCTTTTTATACTCCAAATTTAGTCTCGCCCCATCAAGTGCGATCTTTTGGGCTTGACTTAGTTTACTGGTAGTAAAAAAATCAAAAATTTTCCATTTAAAAGCGATACCAAATTTATTACCATGAGTATCTTCTTTTAGGTATTTATCCACATACGAGCGGTAAGAACTAAGCCTGCCTAGATCGATATCGTAATTATTTTTATAAAATCCATATGTGTCATAAAGCAAAATTTGGGGCAAAAAACCAGCCTTTGTCTCGCTAAGCTTGGCCTCACCTAAAAATATATCTTGGCTTAGTCTATCAAGCTCGGCATTCTTTGAAGCTAAATTTGAGTTAATATCAGCCATCTTTGCTCCGCCTACTGGCAAAATTTTCTTACCAGTTAGCAAATTTATCTCGTTTAAAATTTGCTCCATTTTGTTTTTGTATTCAAGCTCCACGCTATTTGCCAGATGATACTTTGCTCTAACGTTTTCAAGCTCATCTTTTGCGGCAAGACCTGCTTTGTTTGCCTTTTCAAGCTTGTCTAAAACGCCTTTTAAAAAATTTGCCTGAGCATTTTTGGCGGCTATTATATTTTCAAGCGCTAGAGCATTAAAATATAAATTTACAGCTTTAAAAGCAAGATAATTTTTAACTTCATCACTGGCTATCATGGCTTTATTTTTAAAAAGCTCACTCATTTTTAGCCTGGCTTCTCTAGCACCGCCATCATAAAGTAAAAAATCTATCCTAGCCAGCACGCCAGCTGACTCTTTAGCGACAATACTTGGAAAAGTGCTTGCATTTTTGCCGTATGAGCCCTCTAGGCTAAGGCTTGGTAAATAGGCGCTAGCAGTAGCCTCATCGCTTAAATTTGCTCTTCTTACTTCAAGCTTTTTGATTTTTGAAATTTCATTTTGCGTAGCTTTATTTGCGATTACACTCAAGTTTGAGCCAAACAGAAGAAATGGCAAAAAAAGAAATAGAAAATTTTTCATCAGTGAAAGCTTTTTACTAAATTTCCTATTAGCAAATTCCAGCCATCTACTAGCACAAAAATAAGTAGTTTAAATGGCAACGAGATCATAACAGGCGGTAGCATCATCATACCCATCGCCATCAAAACGGAGCTTACTACCATATCGATGACTAAAAATGGCAGATAGAGCAAAAATGCTATCTCAAAAGATGTCTTTAGCTCGCTTATCATAAATGCCGACATAGCGATACTTAATGGAATATCCTCGATATTTGCCGGATTTTGTAAATTTCTTATCCTAAAAAATAACGCCAAATCTTTCTCTCTTGTATTTTTGACCATAAATTCTTTAAATGGTTTTAAGCTCTTATCAAGCATCTCTTCATAGCCTATCTGTTCAGCTATATAAGGCTTTATGCCCTCGTCGTAGCTTTGTTTACCAACTGGCTCCATTATAAAAAATGTAAGCACCATGGCAAGTGATATGAGCACCGTTGAAGGTGGAACCTGTTGCGTTCCCATAGCCTGGCGTAAAAATGAAAAGACAATAACAAGCCTTAAAAAACTTGTCATCATAAAAATGAGCGAAGGAGCAAGTGCAAGAGCAGTGAGAATTAGTAAAACGTTTAGAGAATTTACAAGTTGCTCGGCATTTGTTGGAGAATTTAGACTTAAATTTATAGTTGGTAGCGCAGGATCAGCTCCAAAAACCGTGCAAAGTAAAACCGCTAAACCAAGCAGTGCTTTCACGACTAATTCCTCATATCAAGGATACTTTTCTTAGTAGCCTCTTTATTTTTTGGCTCAAGCGATATGAAGTGAATTTCTACTCTATTGTTCTTAGCTCTGCCATCTTCTGTGCTGTTAGTAGCGATTGGATCAAACGAAGCTTTGCCAGAAGCTATTATTCTATTTTGTGGCACGCCATCGTTGATTAGCTCTTCAACTACGCTTAAAGCCCTTGCAGTTGAGAGCTGCCAGTTATTTTTATAAGCTGAGTCTTTGCTTGGCTCTATATTATCTGTATGGCCGATAATATCGGCTTTTACATCATTAGGCATTTTTGCCACAATCATGCCTATTCGTTTTAAAAATAGCTTCGCATCTTCACCAGAAATTTCAGCACTATCCTTATCAAAAAGCATAGCCGCTGGAAGCCTTACGATAAAGCCATCTTCGCTCTCTTCCATAGTGATCTCAGGTGCCCCGCTAGCAGCTAGTAATTCATTTATCTTTTTAACATTCATATTTAGCTCACTTTGTGAGCCCTTTTGTTTGCTTATCTTTTTTGCACGAGTATTTTCTGGATCTGTCTCTTTTTCTATCTGATTTTCAGGTCTAGCGCCACCTTCAAGCACACTCAAAGCACCAGCTAGTGAGCCAACAGCGGCCTCCATCTTTTTAGCATCCATTGTCGCCATAGAAAGTAATAAAACGAAAAAACAAAGCAAAAGTGACATGAGGTCACCAAAAGCAGCTAGCCACTCAGGCATACATTTTGGACACTCTTCTGGTTTTATTAACTTACCCATTATTCAAACTGACTTTTTCTATCTTTTGGTGGTAAAAATGCTAATAGTTTAGCTTCAAGCGTTCTTGGATTATCGCCTGCTTGTATCGACATAATACCCTCAAGTACAACTTGTTTTTCAAGTGCTTCATCAGCATCGCGAATAGAGAGGATGTTTGCCACAGGTGCACCTATGATGTTACCTATCATCGCGCCATAAAGCGTCGTAAGCAAGGCAACCGCCATTGATGGGCCAATCGCACTAGGATCTGACATGTTAAGAAGCATCGCAACAAGACCAATGAGCGTACCTATCATACCCATAGCACCCGCAAAACCGCCGACTTGCTCAAAAATTTTAATATTATTTGAATGTCTTGTGCTAGTTTGATCGATATCGATCTCTAAAAGCGCTCTTATCGCATCTGGCTCATTGCCATCGACCGCCATTGAGAGGCCTCTTTTTAAAAACTGATTTGTCTCATTATTTACTTCGCTTTCGAGCGATAAGATACCATCACGTCTAGCTTTAGTTGAATAATCGACTATTTTTTTTATAGTCTCAGGTAAATTCACTACGACTGATGGCTTAACAGCAATGCCATAAAATTTACCAATTCCTTTAAGCGTCTCCATCTTGAAGCCAACCATCATAACGCCGATAGTACCACCAAAAACGATCATCACAGAAGGAATATCGATGTATGGTCCTATACCAACGCCTATCGCCATTGATCCAAACAAAAGCACCAGGGTCAAAACCCAGCCGACGACGGTTCCTAAATCCATTTAAGCTCACTTTATTTATAAATTCTTAAGAATTGCTATTTTATTAGCTTTTTGTTGAAACAATCGTTAAATTAAAAAAAATGTTTGGCATTTTTTGCTACAATCTGCGAAATTTTTAACGTTAAAAGGCTTAAAAATGAACAATACTTCAATCATAATTTTAGCGGCTGGTCTTGGCACCAGAATGAAATCAAAACGTCCAAAAGTCCTATTTGAACTTTGCGGTGAGCCAATGATCATTCACATCTTAAAGCAAGCTTATGCGATCACAAATGACGTTAGCGTCGTGCTTCACTACGAAAAAGAGTTAATTAGCAAAAAGATAAAAGAAATTTTCCCTCAAACTAAAATTTTTGAGCAAGATCATACAAATTTCCCAGGCACTGCTGGAGCGATAAAAAGCGTAAATTTAAGCGGCGAAAAGGTGCTAGTAACTTGTGGCGATATGCCTCTTGTAAAATCAACCGATCTAATGCGTCTAGCAAATGCTGAAGCAGACGTGGTTATGAGCTCATTTGAAGCAGTAAATCCTTTTGGCTACGGCAGAGTCATCATAAAAAATGGCAAAGTTGAAGGTATCGTCGAGCAAAAAGATGCTAGCGAAGCGCAGCTTGCGACAAAAAGCGTAAATGCTGGCTGCTACTGCTTTAAGCGCGAAGCACTAGAGCAAATTTTACCGCTCATAAGTAACCAAAACGCGCAAAAAGAGTACTACCTAACTGACGCCATAAAAATAGCAAATGAAAAAGGCTTAAAGTGCGTTGCAGTAAATGTTAATGAGCAAAATTTTATGGGCATAAATGATAAATTTCAGCTTAGCATCGCTGAAAAAATAATGCAAGACGAGATCAAGCAAGATTTGATGAAGGCTGGCGTTTTGATGCGCATGCCTGAGAGCATTTTCATAGACAGCAGGGCTAAATTTGAAGGCGAGTGCGTGCTAGAAGAAAACGTAAGTATCCTTGGCGAGTGCGTCATCACGGAGAGCATCATCAAAAGCTCATCAGTGATAGAAAGCAGCGTCATCAAAAACTCAGACATCGGCCCACTAGCTCACATAAGGCCAAATTCTGAAATTTCTGATACGCACATAGGAAATTTTGTTGAGGTTAAAAAAGGCGTTCTTAGCGGCGTAAAAGCTGGGCATTTGAGCTATCTTGGCGACTGCGAGATAGAAAGTGGCACAAACATCGGTTGTGGCACGATCACTTGCAACTACGATGGCAAAGCAAAATACAAAACAAAGATCGGTAAAAACGTCTTTGTTGGCTCAGATACACAGCTAGTAGCCCCTGTAAATATCGCTGATAATGTCATCATCGCAGCTGGTAGCACCATCACAAAAGACGTTGAGAGCGGCGCTCTGGCTATCAGCAGAGCTCGACAAGAAAACAAAAGCGGCTTTTTTGAGAAATTCTTTGGCAAAGACGATGTTAAAAAATAAGAAAATTTTACTTGCCGTTTGCGGTAGTATCGCCTTTTATAAAGCTTACGAGATTTTATCGCTGCTTAAAAAGCAAGGCGCTGATGTTTACGTGGCTTTAAGTGACGGAGCGCTTGATTTTTGCACTGTAAGCGGATTTGAGGCGCTAAGCGAGCATAAAATTTTAAGCTCACAAACGCAAAACTGGCAAGATGGCGTAAATCACATAGCCTACTCCAAAATGGATCTAGTCCTAATAGCACCTGCTTCGGTAAATACGATAAATAAACTAACAGCTGGTATCTGCGACAACGTCTTCATGCAAACGCTAATCGCTGCCTCACACGTGCCTTTAGTTGTCGCTCCGGCAGCAAACAACAATATGATCGAGCACTTCGCGACACAAAATTCGCTTGAAATTTTAAAGAAAAACGGCGCTTTAGTGGTTGAGCCAGTCCTTAAAACTCTAGCTTGTGGCGATGTTGGCAAGGGCGGTCTTGCAAGCCCTGAAGTGATAGTTGAAGCTGCCATTAAAAGGCTTAGTAAGCCACTTTTTGCAGGCAAAAAAGTGATGATCACAGGCGGCGCAACAACTGAAAAGATAGATGACGTAAGAGCCATTACAAATTTCTCAAGCGGTAAGATGGCGATGGCGATTGCAAGGGCTTTTTACTACGCTGGTGCTGATGTTACGCTACTTGCTAGCTTTGAAACCGCAAACGAGCCATTTGAGATTTTAAAATTTAGCTCAAGTAGCGAACTTTTAGAGCTTTGCAAGAGCGAGTGTGAGAGCGCAAATTTACTTGTAATGTGTGCTGCGGTAAGCGATTTTGTTCCGACAAGAATTGATGGCAAGATAAAAAAAGAGGACGTCGGCGAAATTTTAAGCTTAAGTCTAAAGAGAAATGTCGATATCTTGCAAAGCTTAAAAGAGTTTAAATGTAAAAAGATCGGCTTTAAGCTTGAAATCTCAAACGAAAGTGCTCTTAAAAGCGCTAGATCGATGCTAGAGAAAAAAGGGCTTGACGCAGTTTGCCTAAATATTTTGGGCGAGAAAAATGGCTTTGCAAGCGAGCAAAATGAGGTAAATTTCATCACGAAAAATAGTGAAACTTTGCTGCCGCTTGCCGCAAAAGACGAGATCGCAAGACATATCGTGAAGCTAGCGGCAAATTTATGATAGAGAAAATTTCTCGCATTCAAAAAATAGCAAAAAATACAAATTCTCCGTTAGTAGCGATAAATTCGTCACTTCCGCTTAGTATCTTGGTAAGCCAAAAGATCGGTTTTAACAGATACATTTTAAATTTCGCAAATAGAAATTTAAACACAAAAAGCGTAAAAGAGCTAAACGTGGGCTCTAGATACTGGGGCGAGGTGCAAAGCCAAGGCGAGAATATCGTCATAAAAAATTTATACGAAAAGCCAAGAATTTTAGACGAAGATGTCTTGGCTGATGGGCTAAATCTTATCGAAAATTTGATAGAAAATGAGAATTTATCGTGGTTTTATGACTATTTATTTAAAAGTTTAAGTGAAGCTAAGACAAAAGACGAGATGAAAGTGCTAGCGAAAATGCTCTTTGCTCTGCAAGAAAATGTCGTGCATATACCATTTATTTATAATGGCATAAACGGTGTTTTTCAGCTAAAAAAAGAGGAGGATGATATAAAAATTTTTTTAATATTTTCAAATTTTGCTCCACTTATTTTTAAATTTAAAGATGAAGCTATGTGCGAGATTACGACTCCATTTAATAATGTAGCTAGCTTGTTAAAAAGTGAATTTAGCGCCAACATAACAGTGCAAAATGTGAGTGCTCTTTGGAGCAAAAAAGAACAAATTATTGATATAAAAGGTTAAAGATTGAATGAATTAAACCACCTTGCTATTATCATGGATGGAAATGGACGCTGGGCTAAAAAACGTGGATTTTTGCGGACAAATGGGCACGAAGCTGGAGCAAATGTAGTAAGCGATATGTGCGAATTTTGTATCGATAATGGAGTGAAAATTTTAAGTCTTTACGCATTTAGTACTGAAAACTGGAAAAGACCGCAAAAAGAGGTCGAGTTTTTGATGAATTTGCTTAAGAAATTTCTCATTTTAAAGCGTACTGACTTTATAAAAAATGGGATCAAATTTAACACAATCGGCGATATTTCACCATTTAGCGATGAGCTAAAAAACGAGATAGAGATCACCAAAAACGCTACAAGAGAGAATAAAAATTTATTATTAAATTTAGCGATAAACTACGGCTCAAAAGATGAGATCATCAGAGCTGCAAGAAAGCTAACTTTAGAAGGCTGCGAGATAAACGAAGCGAGCCTAAATGCAGCACTTGATGAGAGCGAGCCGGTGGATCTTCTCATTAGAACTGGTGGTGAGAGTAGGCTTTCAAATTTCATGCTTTGGCAAGCAAGCTACGCAGAGCTATTTTTTACGCCGACACTTTGGCCTGACTTTAGTAAGGATGAGCTTGCAAATATCGTGGCTAAATTTAAAAATATAGAGCGAAGATTTGGCGGAGTTTAGCGGGATAATGGATAATTTAGTCATCTTTTTTGCCGTTTTTGCTTTTGTTTTTGGTATTTGCATTGGCTCATTTTCAAATGTGCTGATATATCGCTTGCCACGAAATGAGAATATAAATTTTCCAGCTTCTCATTGCCCAAACTGTAATCATAAGCTAAATTTTTATCACAATATTCCAATTTTTTCGTGGCTATTTTTAGGCGGCAAATGTGCCTTTTGTAAGCAAAAAATAAGCCTCATCTATCCAGTGATCGAGCTAGTTTCTGGAATACTTTTTTTGATCTGTTTTTTTAAAGAGTGCGGCGAAATTTTAAGTGTAGAAACATTGCTTTACGCGCTATTTTTAGGGCTTTGTTTTATTATGCTACTAGCTCTTAGCGTCATAGACATAAGATATAAAGCTGTGCCAGATCCGCTTCTTTTTGCAGCGCTATTTTTCGCATTTATCTATGCTCTGATGCTTTTTATATTTAAAGGAAATTTTTCCCAAATTTTAAATTTATTCCTTTTTGCGCTTATCTTTTGGGTGCTTAGATTTGTCGTAAGTTTTGCCATAAAAAAAGAAGCGATGGGTAGTGCAGATATCTTTATAGCGGCGATCATCGGAGCTATCTTGCCAGCCAAACTGGCTCTAGTGGCGATCTATCTTGCAGCACTTTTTACACTTCCAGTCTATGCGGTCGTTCAAAAAAAGGGCTATGAGCTGGCTTTTGTGCCGTTTTTAAGTCTTGGATTACTTATTACATACGCTTTCAAAGAGCAAATTTTAGAAATTTTAAGGTTTATTTATGAGTAGAGTGAATAGATATCTTTTGTTTAACTTCCTAGGAACTTTTGCGTCACTATTTAGTACGCTTTTTTTAATCATGTCGATCGTATTTTTCATTCAGATCGCACGCATCACTTCTTACATTGAGATCAGCTTTGGCGAGCTCTTTAAGCTTTACTCATTTATGCTTCCACGCGTGCTACTTTTTGTCGTGCCTATCGCATTTTTTGTATCACTTGCGATGACACTTTTTAGGCTATCAAAAGAGAACGAAAGTATCGTTATTTTTACTCTTGGTGGTTCACCAAATAAGATTGCTAAATTTTTCTTAATATTTTCAGCATTTTTAAGCACCGCTCTACTTGTCATCGCTACCATAATGATACCAATAGCCGCGCAGCTAAATGCAAATTTTATTGATTATAAAAAGACTGTTGCAAAGCTGAATTTAAAGCCAACTCAGTTTGGACAAAAATTCTCTGACTGGATGGTCTATGTCGGCAGTGAAATGCAAGACAACAACGGCACTACCTATAAAGATATCGTGATGTTTAATCCTTACATTAAAGACTCCCAACGCTTAATCACTGCAAAAAACGCAAAGATCACTAATACAAATCAAAGCATCGAACTCTCTTTAGTAGATGGAAAAATGTATGACATAAAAGATGAAATTTATCATCAAAGCAACTTCAAATCCATGAAAATAAGGACTGCCCAAGGTGAAGAGATAAGCGATATAGGCAGTATAAAAGAGTACTGGGCGGAGGCAAATAGTAGTGAAAAAAGAAGAAAAGATCTTAGTACGTATGTACTTGTTGCACTATTTCCACCTGCCAGTACACTTTTTGCCATAAGCTTTGGCATCGTTACTTATAGATATGAAAAGGGCATGGTTTATGTTGGGACATTTGGCGTTTTATTTGGGTATTTTACGCTCATAATGCTATTTTCATCAAAGCCATCTTTTGCGATTCCGCTCATATTTTTTGTTTTTTTATTGGCAGGAATTTTACTTTTTAAAACCAAGATCATACGAAGATACTAATGAAAATCCAACTAATCTATAGCTACGATGGCTCCAAATTTCAAGGCTCCCAAACTCAGCCGCATGAAAATGGTGTAGAAGATGAGCTTTCGCGTGCTCTAGCTCACGTTGGAATATTTGAAAAAATAGTCTCTAGCTCACGTACAGACAAAAATGTCCATGCGATCAATCAAAGCTCAAGCGTAATTTGTGGCGATCATTTTAAAAATTTTGAGCACTTAAAAGAGCTAATCAACCGCCACGCTCATCCAAATATTCATATAAAACGTATAAATTTAGTTGATGAAAATTTTCAAACAAGATTTGACGCTGTAGCAAGGTCTTATAGATACATTATAGATCATGGAGAATTTGATGTTTTTAGCTCAAATTATAAAGTCTTTTTGCCAAAATTTGATATCAAAAAAGCAAATGAAATTTTATCTAATTTTGTTGGTGAGCATGATTTTAGCTCCTATATGAAAACAGGAAGTGATACAAAAAGCCCAGTGCGAGAAATTTTTAAGGCATTTTGTTATGAATACAAAAACCAAACTATCATCGTTTTTAAAGCGAATGGCTTTTTACGCGCTCAAGTACGGCTTATGGTTGCAAATCTACTTAAAGCCTTGAGTATAAAAAATGGTGGTGAGCTCATCAATGCTTCACTTAACGGATGTTCCGCTCTAACTCGTATCCCAGCTCCAGCTGAAGGGCTTTATCTAAATAGAGTTTTTTATAAATTTAATTAGATATTTAGAATATTCAATAGTAAGCTTATTTAAAATGTTAAATAGAGAATCTTATAAATCAGAATTTATAACTAGTTTGCACATTGCCCCACCTAAAGTCCCCTCTCACCTATAACTAACACCCTAAAATCCTTAACCCCTCCCCTCCTAAAAGCACAAAAAGCTTTAGAAGATAGTTTAAGAAGC
>CAUSCE010000015.1:0-61401 GCA_963530215.1 uncultured Campylobacter sp. | reverse complement strand
AGAGGATTTGAGTTTGACTTTAACGGCCGCGTGACACAAGGACTAAGCGTGGGCGCTAGCTACGCATTCACAAAAACTGAGGTGCGAAAGGATAGCGGAGCGTTTGCCGTACTAGTGGGCAAACCGCTAGAAGCTACGCCAAAGCACCAAGCCAGCTTGTTTGCTAACTACGACTTTAGCCACCTAGGCGCAAAAGGTCTAAGGATCGGCGGTGGAGCTAGATATTTTGGCTCGTGGTATACATACTATATGAGGACAAATTTACCTGCAGTACCAGCAGGAACGGCATTCAAGATGGATAGTGCGGTTGTCTACGATGCTTTCATCAGCTACGATACCAAGATCGCGGGCTACGAGACGAATTTTGCCTTTAACATCAAAAACTTAACCGATAAACTATACTACACCTCATCATCCACTGGTACGGATGCTAATATCATACCGATACAACCAGGCTATGCTCGTCAGTTTATGCTAACAGCTAGCGTTAAATTCTAAATTTACTAGGCCTTTTGGCTTAGTAAATTTTCTTTAAATTTAGCAATTTTCGTTAAAATCGCCTCAAAAATTTAAAGGAAATTTATGAAACAAACTATCACCGAGAAAATATTTTCAGATCATGTTGGCAAAGAGGTAAGCGCAGGAGAGATCATCGAGAGCAAGATCGATATGATCATAGGCAACGACATCACGACACCTATTTCGATCAAGCAGTTTGAGCGAAGCGGCGCTAAAAAGCTAGCTAACCCAGACGGCTTTGCCATCGTTATGGATCACTACATCCCGACAAAAGATATCTTAAGCGCCAACCAAGCCAAAATTTCACGCGAATTTGCCTACAAACACGACCTTAAAAACTATTTTGATGAAAAAGATATGGGCATCGAGCACGCACTTTTGCCTGAAAAAGGGCTAGTCATCCCAGGCGACGTTATCATCGGCGCAGACAGCCATACCTGTACGCACGGCGCTCTTGGAGCATTTAGCACCGGCATGGGCAGCACCGACCTAGCTTATGCGATGATCACTGGCAAAAACTGGTTTAAAGTGCCTGAGAGCATTAAAGTCATATTTAAAGGCAAGCTTGACAGCCACGTCTACGGCAAGGATCTCATCCTTGAGATCATCCGCCAAATAGGCGTTGATGGTGCACTTTACAAGGCACTTGAATTTAGCGGCGAGGTGATAGAGGGCCTTAGCATGGATGATAGATTTTCAATGTGCAACATGGCGATCGAAGCCGGTGCAAAGAGCGGTATCATCGCGGTTGACGAGATCACAAAAGAGTTTTTAAAAGATAAAAATTTACGCGATAAACCAAAATTTTTCTACTCAGACGAGGGTGCAAAATACGACAAAATTTTAGAGATCGATGTGACCAATCTTGATCCAGTTATCGCATATCCATTTTTGCCAAGCAACGGCAAGAGCGTAAGACAAGCGGTTCGTGACGATTTAGCCATTGATCAAGCATTTATCGGTTCATGTACGAATGGCCGTCTAAGCGACCTACGTATCGCAGCACAAATTTTAAAAGGCAAAAAAGTAGCCCGTAAAACAAGGCTCATCATCACTCCAGCGACGCAAAAGATCGCAAGGGCTGCCGAAAAAGAGGGACTAATCGATATTTTCATTGATGCAGGAGCGGTCGTGAGCAATCCAACATGTGGCGCTTGTCTTGGCGGATATATGGGAATTTTAGGCGCAAATGAGCGCTGTATCTCAACAACAAATAGAAATTTTGTCGGACGTATGGGCGATAGAACGAGTGAAATTTATCTAGCTAACTCAGCAGTTGTGGCGGCTTCAGCCATAGCAGGTAAAATCGCCGATCCAAGGGACTTATAAAAAATAATATGGATAGTTTGATATCTGACTTATTGAAAATTATACTTGGTGCAGTCCTAACAATGTGTGCGCAATGGGTGTACGCTAATCTAAACACGAAAAAAGAGAAAAATAAACTCAGGCAACAAAAGCTAGAGGAAGCGTTTATTATAGTAGGGGATATTTTAGGGGGAATACATTACAAAGTAGCTTTATTAATAAATCCAAATTTAAATATAGAAAATCCAAAATTTGAAATTGGTAAATTACACTCGCTTATCAGTTTTTACGCACCAGAACTGCAAGAGGACTATAAGGATTTTATGTCTACATATCAAGAATTCGGTCCGCTTATCCTAAACAAATTTAGAACTTTAGATAGTGATGACAAAAGAATAGAGGCAACAACTGAGGAGCTAGTGCAAATGATCTTTTCGCTAAGCTCAAAAGGCAATATAATTAAGGAAAAGTTGGCCAAAATAGCGCAAGCACTATAAATTAGTTGTTGCGGCGAAGCAAATAATGTTTTATTGTATAATCGCCACAACAACTAAATGTGGTGCATTAAAACGCTGTTATAGTTGCCAAAAGACCAAAGATTATGCCTGGGAAGTTTGCAGCAGAAAGTGGATAGTCTTTTTTAGCTTTTAATAGGCCGTAGCTTGTCCAGATTGTGCAGTTTAGTGCGACTGCCAGTGGCTGTATAAAAGGTGTCTTGTTGCCGTCAAGGTTACCCATTATTTGTGGGATGTATGAAAAGTACATAACAACTGATAGGCATGTGCCGATCCAGCCTAAAATTTGTAGATTTTTTTCGCTCATTGCTTCTCCTTAAATAAAAGCGCCATTACATCTTTTTTAATCGTAGCAAGCAAATGGATAAAATGGCCATGATTTTTACTGCGATTAAGATGGTTTTAGTAAAATTGAGCATTTTAAAAGGATAAAAATGCCAGATATAGTATATGACAAAGCAAAATGGCACTGGGGTGCGAAAGATGCGCCGACTGATATACCGCATGAAAATGGTGCGACACACATTGCGTTTTTCTTTCGCTGGTGCATGGAACACAAATTTTATTCAAAGGAATTTGCGGCAGATTTTGCAGACGATATAGCGCAGATGGACGAAAATTTTAACTATCGTCAGTATCTTTTTGACGCTATGGACGGCGTACTTGGAAGTGCGGAGCTAAATACTGCTGGTAAGGCCTTTGCAAAAGCTTACTATACGACTGATCGGACAAAATTTGCCAAAATGTATGGTTGGTATTTGCAGGATTATACGGATTTTGTTTCGAAAAAATTTGGTGAAGAATACTTTGATAACGCCTATTTTTATATAGAAAACTCACAAGAAAACTATGCCTTGATCAAAGCTATCATTGATCGTCGCTATGAGGAATTTTTAACAATGAAAAGGGCAAAGCAGGCTTAAAATTTTATAAGTAGCATAAACAAAAATAAGTTTTATCACATATTTTTGGTAGATTAAAGCCGCTTTTAGCTAAATTTAGCCTCATAACTTTCTTAAGGGAAAAGATGCAAACTTGCGTGATTTTAGCAGGTGGCAAAAGCTCGCGTATGGGGCAAGATAAGACACTTTTGCCATTTGGTGGTTTTAAGACGCTTACTCATTATGAGGTTGCGAAATTTAGCAAAGTTTTTGACGAAGTTTATGTAAGCTCAAAATTTGAGAAATTTAGCCCGCCACTAAAGCTTATAAAAGATGAAAAGAGCAATAACTATTCGCCAATGCTCGCACTTTACTCTATTCTTAAAAATTTTGATCATAGCATTTTTGTGATACCAGCTGACATGCCATTTTTTGATCTTAAAAGTTTAGAAGAGCTTGTTAAATTTAAAGATGAATTTGATATGGTTGTGGCCAGTGATAATGAGCATATTCACTCGCTTTGTGGTTTTTTTAGTCCAAGGCTTGCCACTTTGGCTCATGAGTTTTATTTAAAAAATGAGCATAAAATCGGACTTTTGAGAAAAAGCTGTAAATGCAAAGTCGTAAATTTTAAAGATAGTGAGCAGTTTTTTAACGTAAATTTCCCTGACGAATACGAAATGGCAAAGAAAATCCAAGAAAAGAAGATAGATGATGAGTAAAATTTTATTGTTTTTAAGCCTTGCCCTTAGTTTTTTGATGGCAAGTGGGCTAGATGATTTTAAAAGAGCACAAGAGCTGGAGCAAAGTGGTGACATAAAGGCTGCGATGCAAATTTATAAAGAGCTAGCCAAAAGCTCTTTAAACGAGCAAAGCGTGATACAAAATGTGCAAGAGAGTGAGCCAGCGCCAAGAGAGGCGAAGCTAAAGCAAGCCGATCTTTTAAGAAAAGATAAAAGTGGTAAAAATTTACAAAATGCACTTGGTATCGAGCTTTATAAATTTAACTACCTTTTGCCAGTAACTTATGCCAAAAATGTGCCAAACGATGAGCGAAAGAGCGTTGAAACTAAGTTTCAAATAAGCCTTGCAAAGCCGTTATTTTATGACCTATTTGGGCTTAGAGAGAGCCTTGTAGCAGCCTACACACAGACATCTTGGTGGCAGATAACAAGAACTTCAGCACCGTTTCGTGAGACGAACTATCAGCCAGAAATTTTTCTAGATTTTGCTTCGCCAAAATATTTGGATCAAATAGGTGTTAAAAATCTAAAATTTGGACTTTTGCATGAGTCAAATGGACGAGATGGTAGCAATTCAAGAAGCTGGAATAGAGCTTATGTGCAAAGTGATTTTGTTTTTGGCAAGCTTAGCATTTCGCCAAGAGCTTGGATGGTAGTGGGCAATAAGGGCGATAATAAAGATATATTAAAATACATCGGGCATGGTGATGTAAGGCTTAGCTACAACCTTAATGATCACATTTTTAGCCTGATGCTAAGAAATAACTTACATTTTGATAAAACAAATAAAGGTGCTGCTGAAATTTCATATATGTTTCCGATATTTTCAACTGGCGTTTATGGCTATTTGCAGTATTTTACGGGATATGGTGAGAGTTTGATTGATTATAATAGGCATACTGATAAATTTGGTCTTGGTTTTGTTGTTTTAAAATAAGCTAAAAATTTTGAACTTATAAAATGGCTAAATTTAGGCAAATAGTCATAAATTTACTCAAATATGTCAAAAAAATTTAATTAATCAAAAAACTTAAAAATATTAGAAAAAATACAAGCAAATTTTGCTAAAATCTTAAGCAAAATCTCAGAGCAAAGGAGTTTTTATGAGCGGAATCTCACTAATTGTCTGTTTTATTGTAGCCATCATACTTATGATCGTTATGATCTCTAAGCTAAAAGTGCATCCATTCTTGGCACTTATGAGCATTTCTTTGGTTCTTGCGATCGTCGCAGGCATCGATCTGTCCAAGATCCCAGCGATGATAGGTGTCGGCTTTAGTGGCACATTTAAGAGTATCGGTATCGTTATTATCTTTGGAACGATCATCGGCACCGTGCTTGAAAAAACGGGAGCTGCTTTAAAGCTAGCTGATATGGTTGTAAAGCTAGTTGGACAAAAGCGTCCAGAGCTTGCTATGCTCATCATGGGCTGGGTTGTTGGCATTCCGGTATTTTGCGATAGTGGATTTGTCGTTTTAAACTCTATTCGCGAAGCGCTTTATAAGAAAATTTCAGCAAGCCCAGTCGCGATGTCAGTCGCACTTAGTGGCGGCCTATACGCATCTCACGTCTTTATCCCGCCAACTCCTGGCCCAATAGCAGCCGCAGGAACACTTGGTCTTGGCGGAAATTTACTCCTTGTCATCATCATGGGAACAGTCGTTTCAGTGCCTGTGTTGATAGCTGTTTATTTCTTTTCAAAGAGTGTTGGCAAAAGCGTGACTATCAGCGACAAAGATGCTGACACTGCTATCACAGCTAGCTATGAAGATCTTTTAAAGAAATTTGGCACGCTACCTAGTGGATTTTTGAGCCTTGCTCCTATCATCATGCCTATCATTTTTATGGCGATTGGCTCTATTGTCGATGTTTTAGCAAAACAAGGCATGTTTGATAAAACGGCTCTCTTGCCAAAGATACTTTTATTTTTAGGAAATCCTATCATTGCTCTTGCAATCGGCGTGATCTTTTGCGTATTTTTATTAGTTGAAGCCAGAAAGATAAGAGAATTTGACCATATCACGAACGAGTCTTTAAAGATTGCTGGACCGATACTCTTTATCACAGCAGCTGGCGGTGTTTTGGGTAATGTCATCACTGAGGCTGGCTTTGTAAATTTCATAAAAGAAAACGCAACCGCTATAAAAGCGATAGGAATTTTCTTCCCATTCATCATCTCAGCCGTACTAAAAACCGCTCAAGGAAGCTCGACCGTGGCTATCATCACGACAGCATCTATCATGGGCGCATTTAGCGCTGATAACTCGCTAATGCACACACTTGGCTTTACGAGTGAGCTTTCAGCCGCGCTTTGCGTCATGGCGATAGCATCTGGTGCGATGTGCGTATCTCATGCAAATGACAGCTACTTCTGGGTTGTGACAAATTTTAGCAAGATGAGCGCAGAACAAGGATATCGCACACAAACAGCTATGACGTTTATAATGGGCATCGTTGGTATAATTAGCGTTTACATATTATCTTTGGTGCTTTTATGAGAATTTTAGTTGCGATTGATTCATTAAAAGGCTCGCTTAGCTCGCTTGAGGCGGGCCTTGCTGTAAAAGAAGGACTAGAAGAGATTGGCTGCGAGGTCGTCGTTAAACCTATCGCAGATGGTGGCGAGGGTAGTGTAGAGGCGATGGCTGATGCACTTGGTGCGAAATTTATAGATACGATAGTTAAAAATCCACTTGGAATTGAAATTTTAGCTAGATATGCACTAAAAGATGACCTTGCAATACTTGAAATGTCAAGTGCTTCTGGCCTTACACTCATAAATCCAGATGAGAGAAATCCACTAAAAACTAGCACATTTGGCTTTGGTCAGATGATAAAAGATGCCATTGCTAAAGGTGCTAGAAAATTTATCATAGGCATCGGTGGAAGTGCAACAAATGACGCTGGTACAGGCATGCTTAGTGCACTTGGCTTTAAATTTTATGATAAAGATGGTGCTTTACTTGAAGGAAAAGGCGAGAATTTAGCCAAAATTTATGAGTTTACAGACGAAGAGGCGCTAAAAGAGCTAAAGGATTGCGAATTTTTAATCGCCTGCGATGTAGACAATCCTCTTTATGGCATGAATGGAGCAGCCCATGTTTATGCCCCTCAAAAGGGTGCAAATGGCCGTATGGTAAAAGATCTTGATGATGGGCTAAAACACTTTGCAACTCTTGTAAAGGAAAAGACTAATAGCAAATTTC
This sequence comes from uncultured Campylobacter sp., assembly GCA_963530215.1. GTDB lineage: Bacteria > Campylobacterota > Campylobacteria > Campylobacterales > Campylobacteraceae > Campylobacter_A. Next base: position 54,229 of record CAUSCE010000015.1, on the reverse strand, counting down.
ACACACAAAAAGGTGCTGGCGCAGCTGGCGGACTTGGCTTTGCATTCGTGGCATTTTTAGGAGCGAAACTTCGCCCAGGCATCGAGATCATTACGCAGACTATCGCGCTTGAGGATGAGATCAAAAAGGCTGATCTAGTCATCACTGGCGAAGGCCGTATGGACTTTCAAAGCTCAATGGGAAAGACTCCGACTGGGGTTGCAAAACTAGCAAAAAAGTATCATAAGCCAGTGATCGCATTTGCTGGAAGTGTGCAAAAATGCGCCAAAGATTGCCATAAAAATGGGATTGATGCCTATTTTTGTATATTAAATGAACCAGTGAGTCTTGAAGAAGCGATGAGAAAAGATGTCGCGATTAGAAATTTAAAGATGACAGCAGAGCAAGTCATTCGCCTTTATATGCTAAACTACAAAGCATCAATTTAAGAAGATAGAAGTTTATTTTCTATCTTTTTCCCACTTCTTTCTAAATTTTACTATCCAAATTCTATCTTTTAAGTGCTACAAAAATTCTCAAAATTTAATACATTTTGCAAAAATATAAAATAAACTTTAGAAAAAATATTTACTATGCTAAAATAAGAAAAAATTCTAAAAAGAAAGGAGAATTTTATGCAACAGACCTTAAATTCTCGTCGCAGCTTCATTGCAGCTGCAGGATTATTTTTTGCTACGACCGCACTAAAGGCTGCACCAAAGGACTTTAGCGGTAGTAATGTTCGCTACGGCATGGCGATAGATCTAACAAGATGTGTTGGATGTCAGTCATGTACTATGAGCTGTATGTTAGAAAACGACGTTCAGCCAGGTGCTTTTAGAACCATTGTTTCCGAGTATGAGGCAAGAGATAAAAACGGTAAAATGGCAGTCATTGCGTCACTTCCAAGGCTTTGCAACCATTGCAACAATCCAGCCTGTATTAGCGTTTGTCCAACTGGTGCTAGCCATCAAAGAAGTAATGGTATAGTAAAGATTGATACAAAAGAGTGCATAGGCTGCGCGCTTTGCGTAGAGGCCTGTCCATATCACGCAAGATATCTTAGCCTACATACCTACAAGGCCGATAAATGCACCTTTTGTGACCACAGACTAAGAGCAGGGCTTCAGCCAGCATGTGTAGAGAGCTGCGTGGGCGGTAGCCGTATAATAGGCGATCTAAACGATCCTAACTCAAATATTAGAAAATTTCTAGCCACACATGAGACTATGGTTATAGATAGCCCTAAAAATACAAATCCACAGGTGTTCTACCATGGCGTTAGTGAAATTTTGACTAAAAACAATAAAAAACTCGAGCTTGATAATGGATATAAAAAGGTTATCAGCTGGAGCGAAGAGATAGCACAGTAAAAGGAAATAAGTAATGCAAAGAAGAGAATTTTTAAAAAGATCAGCCGTGCTCTCAACACTAACCACGAGTGCTATGCTGGCAGATGAAGATAAGGACGACTATAAACCGCAGGCAAACTCACTAGAGCCTGAATTTCGAGTAAAGGACGGCAAAATTTCACTTAGTGATGGACATAGTGTTATTTTTTCGATGTGCCATGGCTGTACGACAAAGTGTGGCATAAGACTTCACGTAGACGACAAAAACGACCGCGTTTTAAGATGTAGTGGCAACCCATACCACCCACTTTCAAACGTACACTGGGCAAATTTTGACACATCTATAAATGATGCACTTCTTGCCACAACACTAAGTGGCGAAGACGAAAAGCGAGCCACAGTTTGCGCTAGAGGAGCGATATTGCCTGAGATGATAGACTCACCTGCAAGGATACTAACACCACTAAAAAGAGTTGGTAAAAGGGGTGAGGGAAAGTGGAAGAGCATAAGCTTTGAGCAGCTAGTAGAAGAGGTCGTAGAGGGCGGAGATCTCTTTGGCGAGGGGCATGTTGATGGGCTAAGAGCGATATATAGCGACGAGCTAATCGATAGCGAAAACCCAGAGTACGGTACCAAACGCAATCAATTTTTAAGTTTTTACCTATATGACGGGCGCTCTGACATAGTTGATCGCTTTGTCAAAAAGTCATTTGGCACTATAAATCACTACTCACACGGCGGAATTTGCGGCGGTGGCTTTAGAGTCGGTGGTAAGATTGCGCACAATGCAAAGGGTTTTGCACATACAAAACCAGACTATGAAAACTCTAAATTTGTTATCTACTGGGGTACCTCGCCGTCAAATGGTGGCAACCCTTTCCAAAAACAGGCAAAAATGCTCTCTTATGCAAGAGGCACTAGAGGTGACTTTAGTTATGCAGTGGTCGACCCAAGCGTTACAAATGCTGTAAAATACGCCTCTTCGGACAAAGGCCGCTGGATAGCGATAAAGCCGGGGACCGACTCAGCTCTAGCTATGGCGATGATACGCTGGATAATAGAAAATGAAAAATACGCTACAAACTACCTTATCCAGCCAAATTTAGACCAAGCAAAGCTAGCAGGCGAGATACACTGGTGTAACGCCACACATCTAGTCATCACCGAAAAAGGTCACAAAGACTACGGCAAATTTGCACTTATCAATAACGAGTGGCAGGTCTGCTCGCAAGATGGCAAGATACAAAGCTACAAGGTAAATGAACCAGCCAAGCTCTACTATAAAGGTAAAATTTTAATAGACGGCAAAAAAGTCGAGGTAAAAAGCTCAATGCAGCTTTTAAAAGAGTCAGCTTATAAGCATAGCTTAGAGGAGTACTCAAAAATTTGTGGCGTGAGCATTGAAGATATCGTCTGGCTTTGCGAAAATTTCACCAAAAATGGCAGACAGGTGAGCACAAACGTGCATGGCGGTATGATGCATACGCAAGCCGGTATGACTACTTTTGCGATACTTTGTCTAAACACACTCATGGGCACTTATGGCTACAAAGGCGGCAACGTCAATGCAAGTGCCGGCACACACGAGTTTTTAAAGGGCAGATATGACCTTGAGAGCTTTGAGGGTGCTTATAAACCAAATGGTCTAAATTTATCAAGATCAGGCAAATACTACGAAACAAGCTCTGAGTATAAGCGTAAAGTAGCAGCTGGCGGCAGTGGCTATCCATCAACTCAGCCGTGGTATCCTATCTCTATGCCACTTGTAAATGAAACTCTTACGAGCCACAAGGCTGGCTATCCATACAAAGTAAAAGTTTTCATAAACTACATGACAAACGTACTTTACGGACAAGCAGGACTTGAAAGAGCGGTTTTAGACGTACTAAAAGATAGTAAAAATTTACCACTTTTTGTGGGCATAGACGCCTTTATGAACGAGACAAACGCCTATGCTGACTACATCGTGCCAGATGGGGTAAATTTAGAAAACTGGGCACTTCCAAACTCTCTTTGGGGAACGATCGCTAAAACTTCAGTCGTGCGCTATCCAGCTGTTAGCTCAAAGCAGGCAAAGGATAAAAACGGCGGCGCGATCGACGTTGAGGCATTTTATATAGCCGTGGCAAAGAGGCTTGGACTAAAAGGCTTTGGCAAAAATGCCTTTAAAGACAAAGACGGAAATTTCATGGACCTTGACGTAAAAGAGCAGTATTACGCGGCTGCACTAGCAAATTTAGCCTTTGACGGCGAGGGTGTGAAAGATATAAGCGACGAGGATAAAAAGCTTAGTAAGATCTCAAGAGTGATGACAAAACTTGATCCTTATCTAAAAGATGAAGAGAAGCCAAAAGTAGCGCACATACTAGCAAAAGGCGGCAGATATGACAGCTACGAGAGCGCATACAAGGGCGATAAAACAACCATAAAAGTGCCAGCGCCTACGCCAGCTTCTATCTACTATGAGCCACTTGGTGGGCATAGACACTCTATTACTGGCGAATTTATGCCAGGAGTGCCAAGCCTAATGCTACCAGTAGCAAGTGACGGCACACCGCTTGAGAAATTTTTCCCACGCTCTGAGTGGAAATACACAGTAAGCTCAAGAAAGTCAAATATCCAGCACTTCTACACATTTGTTAGTCCAAGGCTAAGATCTGTTCATCCTAAGAATTTCATAAGGGTATCGACAGATGTGGCTAGCGAGCAAGGCATTCGCTCAGGCGATAAGGTCAAAGTGACTACTCCTTATGGTGCGCAAGTTGGTGAGGCGTTTGTAACGGATGGCGTTGCTAGCGGAGTTATTAGTATCGAGCATGGATTTGGCCATGATGAGTTTGGTATAAGAACGCACATCGTCGATGGAAAGCCAGCTTTTGGGATCGCAAATTTAGAAAAAGGGGTCAATCATAATAAGCTTGGACTTCTTGATCCAAAAAGAAATGGCGAATTTAGTTTAAATGACTGGTTGGTTGGTACTTGCGCTAGACAAGCACTTCCTGCAAATATAAGAAAGATCGGCTAGTTTGATATAAATTTGGCGAGCAGAGTAAAATTTGCTTGCCAAATTTCACTTTTTGTAAGAGCTTTTGACTGGTGGATTGTAAATTTAGATACAGAGCAAGCTTTTAGGCTGCTTGCAAGCTAAAATTTCCTTATATATTTATAGGGTTTCATAGTTAGATAATGTTTTAAATTTTGCATGAGTTAAATTTAGTATTGCTAGTTTGCTTTGGCTTTAAGCGCTCTAGTTTGCTAGATCCTCAGCCACTTTTGCGGCAAGTCTCAGTTTATCACTATCAAAGTGTGTGTAAATTCGCGAGGTATTTAAGCTTGCATGCCCAAGGGCTTCTTGCACTAGCACAAGGTCCTTTTGCTTTTTGTAAAGCATCGTTGCAAAGGTGTGGCGCAGCATGTGGGCACCATTTTTCTCTTTTCTGATGCCAGCTTTAAATAAAATTTGCTCAACTATGCGGCTAACATAAGCCTGCGTAAGCCTGGTGCCTTTTTTATTGATGAAAAGATAGCCTTCTTTATTGATGTAGTTTATTGCGATCGCATTTAGATGAGCTTCTATGAGGTGACGTTTTATCATAACGATGCGGTATTTGTTGCCTTTGCCTCGGATCCTAATGATAAAAAGATCGCCGTCTTCAGTGATGTCTTTTCGCTTTAAATTTAGAGCCTCGCTCACACGAATGCCAGTAAAAATTATCGTTTTTATTATGAGCTTATTGCGATTTGAGTTTTGCTTAAAGTCACTTTCTTCGATCGCATCAAGAAATTTTTTGACCTCATCTTCACCCATAAACTCAGGTAACTTTTGCCCTTTGTTGCCACTCACTCCGCCCCAGTTTTTTAAATTTATATCAAAAACATGGGCCTTGCCATCCTCTTCGTTTTGTTTGTCTAAAAACGCAAAGAAATTTATCACTGAGATGCGGTAATTTTTCTTACTAGCATCGCTTAGTCCGCCAGTCGTGCTAGCTAGTATTTCGCTTAGTAGCTCTTCATCGATCTGCTTTAGGCTGCTAAGCTCGTAAAATTTCATCGTTTCATATATTTTTTTAAGTGGATTAAAGTAGGTATTTATACCAGTAAGCCCTGCATTTCTCGCACTTTTTACCAAACCATCAAGCTGATCAATGTTCTTTACCTCGCGGCTTAGAGCGTAATTCACACTTGCAAGTGCCTTTGGATCCCTAAGCTCTTTATTTGAAAGTGAGCTAAGTTTAAATTTGACATAGCGAGTGAGCCAAAATATAAATGAGTTTTCAAAATTATCTTTACAATCAAGCGGATATTTCAAACCAATAACCTTAAATTTTTATTTTGAAAAGTATTATATTTGAAATTTTATAAAAACTACTCTTTTTAAAATTCAACTATAAAAGCTTAAGCACATACCCATTTTCTATGGCTTCAAGCTTATATTTATGCATCTTATCAAGCTCTAAAACCACTCTGAAATATCTATCATGCCAGCCTATGATCACATTTTTAAAATATTCATTTTCAAGTTTTAAGCTCTTAGTTTTAAAGCTTCTTGGCGGCCTTGCAAAGTCAAGAACGATCTTATTTTTCTCATAAGCAAAATGCTTTAAATTTTTAGCTTTTGTAGCGATTTTTAGCTCTTTGTCGCTAGCTAAAAAGCTTATGAAGTTTAAAAATTTAACCAACTTTTCATTTTTAGTATTTTCGACTGGTTTTGTATTAGGCTCTATTTTTACTTCGACTACTTTTTGCTCAGTCTTTGTGCTAGTTTCTTTTATCTTTTTTGTTCCAAGATCGATAACCACGACATTTGGGGCTGGTATATCTGAAGTTTTATTTCTATCTTTGTTTAAAATTTTGGTCTCATTTTTTTCTATTATTATAGGAGTGCTTAATTTCTGAGTAGGTATCTCAGCCATCGTGACTGAAACATCCAACTTTTTGGCTGCAACTGGCTCTGGAGTTTTCATCTTTGTTAGAGCGAATTCGTCACCATGATCAATAGTTTTATTTATATCGGTTAGTCTTTTTTCTTTTATACTGCCGTCGTTTGCCCTGTATCTTATAGTAACATCCAGCAAAAGCATTGCATCGCTTGGAAATTTAAACGAAAGAGAATCAAATCTATCAAATTTTTCTATGATATTTGTTGTCATAACGCTTGTATTTAGCTCGCTAATAGGCATAAATGGGTTCTCTCTAGCAAACACACTTGCTGCAAATATAGGTAAAACTAACCAAAATTTTTTCATCATTCCTACTTTTTATTAAAGTCTGGCTCAAGGCCTTGTAATTCAAAATAATCTTTTTGCAGACGCGCGTTCATTTTTTTTAAAATTTCCACGTCCTCGCTAAGCCTCTCTTTTTTACTCTGAAGACTTAGCATAACATCAAGTGAGCGTTTGCCAAACATCATGTTACCTACATAAAAAGCAAACATAGCCACACAAATGGTGGCTATGACGTAGCGTAATGTCGGTCTAATGTATTTTAAAATTTTATGAAATATGCCATCAGTGTTGCCATATTCGTCTAAAATTTCGCTCAAATATTATCCCCTAAAAACTCACCCGCCTCAAGCTCGATCTCAAGCAAGCGGTTGTATTTCGCGTTGCGCTCGCTTCTTGAAGTAGCACCCGTCTTTATCTCGCCAGTGTTTAGTGCGACCGCAAAGTCAGCGATAAACGCATCTTCGCTCTCGCCGCTTCTGTGGCTCATTATGCAGCGGTAGCCATTTCTTTGAGCAAGGCGGACAGTTTGCATAGTTTGCGTGACTGAGCCTATTTGATTTGGCTTGATTAAGATCGCATTTGCGATATTTTTCTCGATGCCTTCGCGTAAAATTTTCTCATTTGTAACAAAAAGATCGTCGCCAACTAGCTGAACTTTGCTGCCAAGCCTTTTTGTAAGCTCAGCCCAGCCGCTCCAGTCGTCCTCGCTAAGGCCATCTTCGATAGAAAATATAGGATATTTGTCACAAAGTTTTTCGTAGTAGCTAATGAGCTCATCGCTACTAAATTTCTTGCCTTCAAGCTCATATTTGCCGTCTTTGTAAAGCTCGCTCGAAGCGACGTCAAGGGCAAGTTTGATCTGGCTGCCTAGCTCATATCCAGCCTCTTTTACAGCCTGTGAGATAAGCTTTAGTGGCTCTTCGTTGTCTTTTAAATTTGGAGCAAAGCCACCCTCATCACCAACAGCCGTACTGTGGCCAGCTGCGTTTAGGATAGATTTTAACTTGTGGTAAATTTCAGTTGCAGCTCTAAGTGCTTCGCTAAATGTGCTAAAGCCAAATGGCATGATCATAAATTCTTGAAAATCAACGCTATTGTTTGCGTGTGCGCCGCCATTTATGATGTTAAACATCGGCACCGGCAAGATGCTAGCATTTGCGCCACCAAGATAGCGGTAGAGCGGGATATTTAGGCTCTTTGCAGCTGCGCGAGCTACTGCCATAGATACGCCAAGGACTGCGTTTGCGCCTAAATTTGAGTAGTTGTGCGTGCCATCAAGCTCAAGCATCTCAGCATCGACTGCTTTTTGGTTGTAAGCATCAAGGCCTATAACTGCCTCTGCGATCTTTTCATTTACGTTTGAAACAGCTTTTAAAACGCCCTTGCCAGCGTATCTCTCGTCTTTGTCACGAAGCTCGAGCGCTTCACGCTTGCCAGTGCTTGCGCCGCTTGGTACGATCGCGCTTGCCTCAGTTCCGTCGCTTAGTCTAACTGTCGCACGAACTGTTGGGTTGCCTCTGCTGTCTAAAACCTCGTGAGCTTCTACATCTTCAATAAATACCATTATTCATCTCCTGCTTCGTTTGTGTCGTCGTCTTCGTCTTTTGCGCCGCTGCTTATTAGGTGATCGATCCCCATTGAGCCTTTGATCGCCGCTACTATCTCATCAGAAATTTCTGGGTGCTCTTTTAGGTAGGCTTTGGCGTTTTCTCTGCCTTGACCCAGTTTTTCGGCCTTGTAGCTAAACCACGCACCTGATTTATCTATGATGTCAAGTTTTACGCCATAGTCGATGATCTCGCCCTCTTTGCTCACACCCTCGCCAAACATGATGTCAAATTCGGCCACTTTAAATGGAGGCGCAACCTTATTTTTAACCACTTTTGCTTTTGTGCGGTTGCCGATAGGCTCGTCATTTTGTTTAAGTGTGGCTATCTTTCTTACGTCTATTCTTACTGATGAGTAAAATTTAAGTGCATTGCCGCCAGTTGTAGTCTCAGGCGTGCCATATCCCATCATACCGATCTTCATACGAATTTGGTTGATGAAGATAACAGTTGTCTTCATCTTGCTTAAAATTCCAGTTAGCTTTCTAAGCGCCTGACTCATTAGTCTGGCTTGAAGACCCACGTGTTGATCACCCATGTCGCCATCTATCTCGCTCTTTGGAGTAAGTGCAGCGACGCTATCAACTACGATAAGATCGACCGCGCCACTTCTAGCAAGCGTTTCAACGATCTCAAGTGCCTGCTCGCCAAAGTCTGGCTGAGAGACGTAGAGATTGTCAGTATTTACGCCTAAATTTGAAGCGTATTTTACGTCTAGTGCGTGTTCTGCATCGACAAACGCACAAATTCCGCCAGCCTTTTGCGCTTCGGCGATGATGTGAAGTGTGAGAGTAGTCTTGCCAGAGCTCTCTGGTCCGTAGATCTCGATGATCCTGCCTTTTGGAACACCACCTATGCCAAGGGCCAGATCAAGTCCTAGCGAGCCAGTCGGTATAGACTCGATAGCCTCAACCTCTTTATCGCCAAGTCTTAAAAGCGTGCCTTTGCCAAAAGCTTTATCGATCTGCTTTAGTGCAAGCTCAAGCGCCTTTTTCTTGTCCGCTTCGCTCTCTGGGATAGCTATCTTTTTGTCACTATCTTTTTCTTTTGCCATTTTTTACCTTATAGTTGAAATTTGGCTTGATTTTATCTAAAAAGAGATGAATTTTACTTGATTTACTCGCAAATTATAATATTTTCGCCAAGCAGCGCAGCGCTATCTATGAGAGCAAAAAGGTGCTCTTTTTCAAACAAAAATCCAAAAATTTGATCTTCGTTTTTTAGTATCGCAAGCTTAAGCGTCTCTGCAAGATAGCTTGCACATAGATTTAAAAAAGCTTCGTCAATGTTGTTTTTTGAAATTTGGGGCTTGGTTTTGAAATCCTCATCTTTTATAAAAGAGATAAATTCCTCTTTAGTAGTAGATTTATTAAATTTAAAAATTAGTTTTTCTTTTAAGGCCTGCGCTAAAATTTCATCAAATTTAACTAGGTCGATATAGTTTTGCACACCTAAAATTTGAGCAAAATTTAGCAAGTTTTTATCATGATCAGCCATATTTTTCTCATGCTCGCTTTGTGCCTTTTTAGCTCTATAAACGGCATAAAAACCAATCATAATAAACAAAATAGAAAGTGTTAAAACTTCTGCTAAAAACTCACTCATCATCATCCTTATAAAATGCAAACTTCAGTCTTAAGCTCTACGCCAAATTTCTCTAAAACCCTAGCCTTTGCTAAATTTATAAGATTTGTGGCGTCTTCAAAGCTTGCGTGGTTAAAATTTATCAAAAAATTTGCGTGCTCTTCGCTAAATTTTGCTCCGCCGATCGCATACCCCTTTAGTCCAACTGCTTCAATCAATGCCCCTGCAAAATGTCCCTCAGGATTTACAAAACAGCTGCCAAAGCTAGCCCCTTTTGGTTGGTTTGCCCTTTTTGCGCTTATGGCATCAGATATGCTCGCGTCAAAACCACTATGAAGCTCAAATTTAGCCCCCAAAATGGCCTCATCTATACCGCTGTGACGGTAGCTAAAGCTTATCTCATCTTTGCTCACCCAGCCACGAGCCAGACGCACATGCGTGAGGTTGTCGCTTATGCTAAATTTAAGCAGCCCAGCGTTCATCTTGATAAGCCCGCCGAGCGTGCCAGGGATGTTTTTTAAAAACTCAAGGCCAGCTATGTTGTTTTGTTTGCAGAAGTTATAAATTTTGGCTGATTTTGTCGCAGCACCTATCTCAAGGCAAATTTTTTCATCACAAATTTCTAAATTTATGTAGTCAAAGCTCTTGCCAAGCATCGCCATTTTTGGGGGATTTGGCGAGATAAGCAAGTTGTTGCCCCCGCCTATCATCACAGAGCCTAAAAAGTGAGGCGAGCTTAGATCTTCAAGGCTATCAACCTCGAAAATTTCATGTACATCGCCTATCCTAACAGAGGTAAATTTAGAAAAATCAACAAGCCTCGTCACTGGATAAATTCCGGTATAAAATCAAGCATGCGAGTTGTAAATTCAACCATCATCGAGATCATCCATGGCATTAAAAATATGATGACAACGACGACAAGTAAGATCTTTGGCACGAAGCTTAGCGTGGTTTCGTTTATCTGCGTGGTCGCTTGAAAGATGGAGATGATAAGACCTGCTATTAGGCCACTTAGTAGCATCGGAAGGCTGATATAAAGGGCGATCTTAAAGGTTTCAACTCCAAGCGAGACAAGCGTACTTTGCATCAGCTAAACCTTACTTCGTTGTATTCAGTAGGTATAAGGTAGTCGTTTACGTCGATCGGCTTTTCAAAAAAGCCTTTATCATAGCCTATTTGATAGAGCTTATTTAGCGCTTTTAACTGAGTTTCGTTCATGCTTATAGACTCGTCATTTGCGTATAAATTTAGATACGCTTTAAGATCCTCTTTGCCAACCCTGATGAGGTTTCGCTCCATTAGCATGTGAGACAAAAATGGCTTGTGCGAAGTGGCGATCCTAACAGCCTCGCTAAGCACTCTCTCGCACTCGATCGCGTCGGTTATCGGTAGGCTTCGTCTAAGTGCCATGCCACCAAGTGGAAGCGGTAAATTTTCGCCGTTTAGCTCACTCCAAATGTCCCAAATTTCACGCTCTACGCAGAGTTGGTCTGAGAAATTTAAGATGCTTTCATGAATGAGCACGCCAGCATCGACCTCGCCACTAAGCACAGCATTTTCGATCTCAAGGAAATTTTTGTAAACTATCCTCGCTTCTGGATAAGCGATACGAAAAAGCAAGGCATTTGTCGTGTTTTTGCCAGAGAGCGCTACTTTAAAATTTCGCTTTAGCTGTTTATCTTTTAGCTTGATAAGCTTTGGGCCATATCCATTGCCAAAGCTCACGGCGCAGCGTAAAAGTGCATACTCGTTGCAAATTTTTGGATAGAGTGCAAAGCTGATCGCTGTTGCCTCATAAGTGCCTTTTAGCGCCTCTTCGTTTAGTGTTTCTATATCAAGTGCCTTTGATGTGAAGGCTAAATTTTTACTGCTAACCCAGCCAAATTTGACCGCAGCATACATGAAAATATCGTCAGCGTCTGGCGAGTGAGCGACGTTTATGGTTTTTAGATTGTGCAAAGATGATCCTTTTTTTGATTACGCCATTTTAATGAAATTTATTTAAAATAAAGTTTTAAGGGCGATTTTGAAACGATTTTACCAGCTTTGCCTCTTTGAAATTTAGCACGTATTTCACGTCTATGGCGTTTTTATCCCCTTTTCTTCGAGCTAGGAGCGTTGAGTAAAATGGATGCTTAAGCTCTAACATCTTAAGCAGTTTTTGATCGCCATCTTCTTTTTTTATATTTTCAACGATTATTGTCGTTATAAATTTGCCCTCAAACTCGTAAAATGGCCAGACTATCACGCCAGTATCGTTTGTTTTAAAGTCAGTAATTTTAGATTTTTTAGGAATATTTAGCATTGAAATGATCTTTTTGTGAGAGTTGTCCGCATTTTGCACCGAGATCACCTTTACAAGCAGGTCTTTGTTCGCTCCGAGTCCATTTTCATTAAATCGGTAAACTCCGTCTTCAAAGATGCCAACCTTTTCAAAGGCGTTAGCGTAGTTTGCGGCGGTGCAAACGGTTAGAAAAAGCGCTAGAAACGTTAAAATTTTTATAAAATTAATCTTTTCTCTTAAAATTTCACTCTCTTTAGCCTATCTGAAGCGAAATTTTTCCTACCAAATTTTGCCTCATCTTTGCCGTTTAGCTCGACTAAATCACCAGTAAAGCCACAAATGTCATTTTTAACAAGATAGCTTCCAACGCCATAAGTATCAACTGGCGTGTTATAAGCTTCAAATTCTTTTATAATTTTAGGGCTAAAACCTGAGCTAACGACGATTTTAACGTATTTAAAGCCAGCTTTATCAAGTGCCTCTCTTAGAGCAAATATAAGCTCCTTGCAAACACCATGCGGGTTAAATTTACTCGTGTCTTTGTCCTCAAAATATTTATCAATCAAATTTTTACTAGTATCAACTCTAACCGCGCCAAGCCTCTCTTTTAAGGCATTTGCAGCTTTTAATGCGTCTGTGATTACGTCGTTGTTGTAATCAACCAATGCCGTGATTTTTTCATTTTCAAAGGTTTTAGCATAAATTTCTGAGGCTTTTACTATATCCCCGCCGCACATTTGAATGAGCGCATGAGGCATGGTGCCACCACCTTTTAGCCCAGTAAGCTCGCCCTGAGCATCTGTGGCGACCTTTTTGATGCCGCCTACAAATGATGCATAGCCGTCGCCTGGCTGCGTGCAGATGTCATCTTGCCTATCCGCCATGCTAAAGACGTCCTTGCCATTTGCCGCTCTTATCACGTCTCTTGAGTTTGTCGCCACGCAGCTTCTTCTAGTAAGCGTCGCATCGATCACATTTTCTAAAAAGCCAAAATTTTCATACTTACCGCTTATCTTTAAAACTGGCTCATTTGTATTTATGATATCGCCATCATCAAGTGCGTAAATTTCAAGCTCGCTTGGATTTTTAGCAAATTTATTGATGATGGCTAAAACCTCGTCGATACCGCAAAGCACGATATCATCACGCCTTTGAAAAAACTGCATCGTCACGTGCTGATCTGGCAGGTTTTGCTTAATTATCTCATTTACTTTTAGAAAATATTTCGCCGTGAAGTAGCCCTCGCCGATCCTTGGATCTAGCTTAAAGGTCTTGTCTGTTAGCCTATCTATCTTGCCTTGCATCTTTAGCTCAAGTTCGTTCATCTCTGTCCTTTTGTTTTTTGGCGAGATTATACCATTTTGGAGAAAGGTTTAAAATTGTAAAAATATATTTTAAGAATATATAAGAGTATATTTTATAAAATCCTAAAATCTTATTTTTAAAGGAAAAAGTATGAAAAAATTTTTGCTTTTAATGGCCGCAGTTTTTGCATTTGGCAATGAAAATTTGCTAGTAAGTGCGGGTGGCGGATATAAAAAGATAGTCGAGGCGGTCGTGCAAAATCTCAAAAAAGATGGCGTAAATATCGACACCTCTTTTGCAAACATCACAGCGATCATGGCGCAGGCAAAAGAGGGCAAAACTGACGTGATCATGGGCGATGAGGACTTTTTGAAAAAGTCTGATCTAAAGATCGCTGAATACGTAAATTTAGGCTCAGGTGCCTTAGTGCTGGCTACTAAAAAAGGTGTGAAAATAGAAAAAGTTGATGAGCTAAAAGCTCTTTCTAAAATCGCTATACCAGATGCCGTAAAGACAGTTTATGGCAAAAGGGCGAATGAATTTATGCAAAAAGCAAATTTAAGCAGCGAGCTAAAGGATAAAATTTTAGCAGTTGCCGGCGTACCACAGGTCGTTACATATATATTAAACGGTGAAGTTGATGCTGGATTTATTAATCAGACCGAACTAAACGCACACAAAGATGAATTTGGTAGTTTTGTCTTGATAGACAAATCGCTTTACGCTCCAGCAAACATCGTAGCTGCGAAGCTTGAAGGATGCGATAAAAAGGCTGATTGTGAGAAATTTTTAAATGAGCTAAAAAGCGAGAGATCAAAAGAAATTTACACTAAATTTGGCATAAGATAAGGCGAAATTTGCAAGAGCTCTCTTGGCTTTTTGATCCGCTGTTTTTAAGCATAAAGGTCGTTTTGTGCCAAGGGGCTTTACTTATCATTTTTGGGCTGGCTTTAGCCTATTATTTAGCTTTTGGTAAGACAAAGCTTAGAGCTATTTTAGAAATGATCGTAACTTTTCCCCTCATCTTTCCACCTATTGCGACTGGATTTTTACTGCTTTATCTGCTTGGCAAAAATGGCATCGTCGGCAAGGCTTTAAATTTAGAAATTATTTTTAGTTTTAAGGCTCTTGTGCTAGCTGCTTTTATAGCCTCTTTGCCACTTTTTGTAAAGCCTGTCGCTTCTGCTCTTGGCTCACTTTCAAAAAGCCTAAGTGAAGTAGCATACAGCCTTGGGAAAGATAAATTTCAAACAGCTATTTTCGTGCTCTTTCCATGCGTTGCGAAAAGCGTAGCAGCGGCTTTTATCTTAGCGATCTCGCGTGGGCTTGGCGAGGTTGGCATAACACTTATACTTGGTGGAAATATAATAGGAAAGACCGACACTATTTCGCTTGCCATTTATAATGCCGTATACGATGGCAAAAGTGACGAAGCACTAGTTTTAAGTCTTGTTTTGTTTGTATTAAGCTTTATTTTATTTGGGATTATAAATTTGCTTGATAAAAGTAAAATTTAAAGTGAGTGGCGAGAGGATGAGAGAATCGAACTCCCCACCAGACGGTCAACCGCCCAGTCATCGGGTTTGAAGCCCGTGAGCATCACCAGATTACTTTATCCTCCGTGTGCGTTATTTTAGCAGATTTAGATAAATTTTAGCCCATTTTCTATAAACTTTTTTTAATTACAAAAAGGATCTATGATTTTAAAATTTAGCGTTTTTGCATTTTTGGCTCTATTTTTTTGCTCTTGCTCTTCAGTACTAACCCCAGCAACCGCGCCACTAAATGTCTATGATGCGTACTCTATTTCACGTGATAAACGTGGTATTTACTCGATCACAAGAGATAAATTTATACAAAGCAAATTGCAAAGCAAAATTTTATTTTCAAAAGGTCTTAGTAATATTGATATCGAGATAGAGGTTTTTTACGGAGATGCTTATCTTATCGGACTCGTTGATAGTAAAGAGCTTGAAGATAAGCTAGTAGAACTAGCCAAAAGTACAGATGGTGTGCGAAAAATTTATACCTATCTTCGTATCAAAAAGCCAGAATATCCATGCGATAGTCTAAAAATTCTTGCAAATTTAAAACAAAATCTTTTTAAAGATAGTATAGTTGAGGGCACAAATGTGCGTGTTAGCATAGTTGGCTGCGATGTTGTATTTAGTGGCGTAGTTGATAGCATTGAGCAAGAAAAACATGCTATTTGGTACGCTAAGCACATTGACGGCGTGGCAGATGTCTACTCGTTCATCAAAGTTATCAAATAAATTTAGCTTAAATATCGCTCTTTTTTACAAAGCTTGCTATTAGGCTTGGCAATATGATTAGCGCGCCAAGAAGCATAAAAACCATAACAAGATCAGTTAGTAAGCCAAAATATATAGTTGGAATAAAATTGCTAGTTATCATCACGCTAAAACCAAGAAAAATAGTGAATGATGTGTAATACATCGCATATCCGATGCTTGCGTGCGCGACTTTAATGCTCTCAAAAACACTTTTTGTAAGCATTTCTTCTTTAAAGCGGTGTATGTAATGGATAATATCATCAACGCCGATACCAATACTAATGGCTGCGATCGTGATGCTCATCACATCAAGTGGAATGCCAAAAAAACCCATCACGCCAAAGAGTGTGCAAAGCGGGATTAAATTTGAAACTATTGCAATGGTTGCTAGCTTTATGCTCCTAAAGACAAAGCAAAATATGACAAAAAGTATAGCGACAGTTAGTCCAAAAGTATCAACTTGCGAGCTAAGTAAATTTTGAAGCATATTGTTATAAAGCACCATCATGCCGGCAACTTCTATGCTTACATTGTCGTTTTTAGTAAGCTCTAAAAGCCCTTCTCTAAGCTCCTTTAGAAATAAATTTCGTCTAAGCTCGGAGTCGCTATCGACGATCCTTATACTAAATCTAAGCTCATCATCTTCAACGCTTACATAGGGACTTAATAAGATATTTTTATAATTTTGTGGTAATTTCTCATACATCGCAGCTAATAAAAAATCATCACTAGCGCCGTTATTTAGCTCTTTTATGGCTTTTATAAGGGTTGCTAGTGAGCTTACATGTCCGACAAATTTTTGCTCTTTTAAATAGTCGTGAATTTTTTCTGCAACCCTTATGTGATAGCTATTAAACCAGTATTTCGCATCCTTGGCATTGCTTTCAAACTCATTTTCAAACTCATCTTGCTCAGTATTTTTATCTTGTTTTTGCTCTTTAAATTTCACTATCACATCAACTGGTATCGTGCCACCAAGCTTAGTATCAATGATTTGCATTCCTTGGCGAATTTCTGTGCTTTCTTTAAAGTAGCCAATGAAACTATTTTCAACCTTTATCTTGCTGATACCATAAACGCCAAAACAGACAACTAGAGCGCAAACTACGTAGATAATCTTTCTTGAGTTTAGAGCTAAATTCGCACAGTATTTTGTAAATTTAAAGCTATTTTCAAAGGTTCTAATGGGAGCTAATTTTTCTAAATTTACATTTATCGCGCCAAATAGCAAAAACGCAAGCACAAGCGAAACGCTAATGCCAGTGCTCATCATAATGCCAAGCATGATAACTGGCTTTATATCAGCACTCATAAGCGAGCTAAAGCCAATAACCGTAGTAAATATCGCCCAAAAAGATGGAGAGAATTTATCGCGAAGCGTTAGATAAATTAGCTGATTTTGGCTATATTTTGGATGCTTTGCGTAAAATTCTCGGTAGCTAACGACAAGATGAATTACAGTTGAAATGGTAATGATGAGCTGAAGTGCGATGTAGTTTGAGCTAATGACCGTCACTTCCCAGTCAAATATGCCAAAAATTCCGGTCGTAAAAATGGCACTTACAGCACATATAAACATCGGTAAAACTATCCATCTAACCTGCCTGAAAAATAGCCATAAACTAAAGCTAAGAAGAGCAAGTACGCTTAATCCATAGACCAAAAGATCACTTTTTATAAAGCCTATCATATCATCGGCGATCATATTTGCACCGCCTAAAAATAGCTCGTCATTTGCGTTAAATTTAGCTATGGTTGCTTTTATGGACTCAAGGTTTTCGTGATCACTTTTTCTAAGCTCATCTCGGTAGGCTTTAAACTCATAGGCAAGAGCCTCTAGCTTAAGTCGCTCAGCTTGTGTGATAGTGCCGTTTGACTCTTTTTGGCTAAGTAAATTTCTCTCATTTACAAGCTCATTAAATTTTTCATCTTGTTTTAAATTTAGAGCAATCGCTGTGGTTTTTAGATCTTTGCTTATCAAATTTCCGCTGTAAATCGGACTTTTGGCAAACTCAAGCTTTGCTTTTGAAATATTTATATCTTTATCTTGTAGCGTTGGAGTATGATCTAAGATGCCCGTAATCCCGCCTTTTACACTATTTAAAAGCGGAATATTTATTATAGAGATGACGCTATTTACCATATCGTTTTTAGCTAGTTCATCGCCTAAATTTTTGATAAGTTCTAAATTTTTAGGTGAAAAAAGATCATCTTTTGGAGTAAAAGCGACCACTAAAAATCCGGGTGAGTCGTAGCGTTTGGCTATCTCTCTATAATCTTTTAAGTCAGGATCATGCTCAAGCAGTAGCGTTTCAGCTGATGCATCAACGCTAAGCTTGGTGCTAAGATAGCCAAAAACTACGCTTAAAGCTAAAATCAGAGCAATAATAAGCTTATTTTTAGCAATGATAAATTTAAAAATTTGTCGCATTAAGGGTTGGTTTTATTTTGATCAGGTAAAACAGCTTCATTTAGCTTTTGTAAAAGAGTATTGAAATCAGCGTTATTTAGCACATCGCCAAACTGGCTTCTGTATGTTTGAATGATGCTTACACCAACGATATCAAGATCGTAAATGAGCCAACCACGCTCTTTAGCGTCATAAAATTTATAGACAAATTCGTAGCTCTTGCCATCATTTATAAGCTCAGATGTTAGCCAGTATCTATTTTTCTGAGGCTCACTTTCTCCAGTGATGTGGATCTGTTGGTCTTTGTAGCCTAAAAGTTTATCTATGTATGAGCTTTTTAGTTTTTGCTCAAATGCAGCGTCAAATTTAGCTTGCTCGTCAGCGCTTAAGCTGTTGTAACGTTTGCCAAGGCTTATCTTTGCCATTTGTTTGTAGTCAAAAAATGGATCAAGAAGAGCAAAAATTTCTTTTGTCTTTGCATTATTGTCTAAATTTGTATCTTTTAAAATTTCAATAACCTTTGTTGTTTTCATCTCTACTTCAGGCTTGATCTGCTCTTTTGAAATAGCAAAAAGGCTAGTTGTAAAAAGTAAAATCATAGTTAGAATTTTTAAAATTTTCATATTTACTCCTTGATAAGCTTGTCGCGTCTTTGCTCATAAGCATCGCGTAAAAATGGATAAAGATCAATAGCATCTTTTCTTAGTTTTTCATAAGCAGTTGGATCTTGCGAAAAGCTATTGAACGCTCTATATGACTTGATGCCAGTTGATAAAAGTATAGGATCAACGTAGCTAATAGGATCAGCAAAATAATCTCCGACCATGCCACCAGTATCTCTTAAATTTGATGGTCCAATAAGTGGCCAAACGATATGAAAACCGCTGCCAAGCCCCCAATATCCAAGCGTTTGTCCAAAATCTTCATCGTGAGGTTTGAGGTTGTAGTATTTTGCTCCGTCTGTTAGTCCGCCAAAACCTATTATCGTATTTGCTAAAAATCTCAATGTCTCTTCACCAGCATTTTGAAATTTAAACTGAAGTAAGTTGTTTACAAAGCGAACCGGGAAAAGCAGATTGTCAAAGAAATTTGAAACCATTGTTCTAGCTGTTTTTGGTACAACGTAAGCATAGCCTTTTGCCACCGGAGTTAGCATATTTACATAGATAAAGTCATTTGCATGTGTCATCATTCTATTGTAGCCACTAAGTGGGTCAAAAACATCTTTTCTTGCTTCAAATTCGACATCAAATTCGTCGCTTTCGCTATTCGTATTTATATCCGTATTAGCACAGGCTAAAAGCAAACTAAAAAAGATAGAAAGCAAAAATTTCATACTAAGCCTTATTTTTATTTATAAAATGTAGCTCGATTTTATCTTTTAAAAACTTTACAAGCAATTAAGAGAAATTTATAAATTGGCTTAAATCTTTAAGCTTAAGGATTAATATAATTAGATATACTTCACAAATTATTATCCAATATAGTAAAGGTAAAAATTTTGAAAGCAGATATAAATTTAGAACTATTTTTAGGCGAAGATACACAGGTTTTAGCAAAACATATTGCTTTATTAAAGGCCATCAAAAAGACAAAAAGTATTACAAAAGCAGCGGAATTGGTTGGAATATCATACAAAAATGCTTGGGACTGTCTTGATACGATAAATAATAAAAGTAGCAAGCCGCTTATTATTAGAGCTGATGGAAATAAAAAAAATAGTGGCTCCGAGCTAAGCGAGTATGCCAATAAACTGATAAAAATTTATGACACAATCCTTGAGACCCAAAAGGATTTTTTACAAAAAATTTGTCAAAAAGTAGATTTTGAGGATGTAGATATTGTAAATCTTCAAAGAATGAATATGAACCTAAGTGCTAGAAATCAGCTCTCATGCGAGATTATTGGCATAAACCGCGGTGCGGTAAATTCTCAAATAATTGCAAAACTAAGTAATGGCTGTACGCTTGAATCAAATATCACAGTCGAGAGTGAGAAAAATTTAGGACTAAAAGTTGGGCAAAAAGTTATTTATATTTTTAAAGCTCCAGCTGTTATTTTGGCTAGGGATCTAGATATAAAAATAAGCACAAAAAATCAATTAAAAGGCGAGGTGATCGAAGCAAAGATAGGTGCTGTAAACGCTGAAATTACTTTAAAACTAAGCGATGAGCAGACTTTAACTGCTATCATCACAAAAGATAGTGCTATTCAGATGAAAATAGGCGTCGGCGATACACTTTTAGCAATAGTAAAATCATCTCAAATCATTATAGGAGTTTAAATGAGAAAAGTTTTTAAACTTTTATGTATGGCAGCTTTGCTTGCCATAAACGCATTTGGTGCTGAAGTAAATGTATATGCTGCGGCAAACACAACATACGCATTTCCAGAGCTTATAAAAGAGTTTAATAAGCTTCATCCAGATGCTAAAATCAACCTAACTCTTGGCGCAAGCGGTGGGCTTGTTACACAGATACAAAATTCAGCTCCAGCTGATATATTCATGGCTGCTGATATGGGCTTTGCGCAAAAAGCTTATGATACAGGCTTTGCAAGCACTGAACCAAAAGTTTATGCACAAGGTGCTGTGGCTATTTTTTCTATCAGAGATATTGATTTTAAAAAAGGTATTGAGGTTGTTCGTGGCTTAAAAGCGATCTCTATCGCAAATCCACAAACTGCACCATACGGCAAGGCTAGTATAGAGGCTCTTAAAAACGCAAAGCTTTATGACGAAGTAGAAAAAAATATCGTCTATGCTCAAAAAATTTCTGAAACTCTATCTCAAGCATTAAGTGCTTCTGATGTAGGCTTTATCGCTGCTAGTGCACTCTTTGATGAGAAAATGTCAAAATACAAAGAGGGCGTTAATTACATATTTGTTCCGCAAGAGCTATACACTCCGATCGACCAAGGCATAGTTCTTCTAAAACATGCTGAAAAAAATGATGATGCAAAAGCATTTTATGAGTTTATCTTAGGTGATAAATCAAGAGAAATTTTCAAGAAATTTGGTTACAACGTTCCAGCTAAATGATAAGAGCAAAGATCGTTGGAATTTTAACCAAAGATGATGTCAGCTTATTTGAGCTAAAGGGTCTAAATTTAGAGGCGAATTTATTTATGCTAGTCTTAAATGAGGCTAGCAAATTCGCCTTAGATGACGAGATTGGCTTAGGTTTTAAAAGCTCGGATGTCGTCTTGGCAAATAATAAACTTGACACTAGCTCGCTTGAGAATGAATTAAAATGCATGATAGAAGCTATAAATTTTGGTGAAGTTTTAAGCGTTGTTAGCCTAAAGTGCGATCAAATTAGCTTCGAAGCCATCATTTCAAATCACGCTTTAAAAGCGTTAAATTTGAGCAAAAACGATAGTGTTTTTGCCTATATAAAATCTACTAGCATTCATATAAGTACTCAAAAATGATAGAAATTTCTTGTAAAAAAGAGCTAAATGGCGGCGATGGTAAATTTATGCTTGAGGCAGATCTTAGCTTTGAAAATGGCGATTTTGTCGCACTTTACGGAGCAAGTGGCGGCGGAAAGACCACTATTTTAAGGTTGATTGCCGGTTTTGAAACGCCACAAAGCGGTTTTATAAAAGTTGGAGATAAAATTTTCTTTGACAATAAGATAAATTTGGCTCCGCAAAAGCGAAATATCGGCTTTTTATTTCAAGATTATGCATTATTTGAAAATATGAATGTCTTTAAAAATTTACTCTTTGCAAAAGATGACGTAAGTCTAGCAAATAAACTCCTTGATATCTGCGGTCTAACAAGTCTCAAAAATGCAAAGATTAGCACCCTTTCTGGCGGCCAAAAACAACGCGTAGCACTTGCTCGTGCCGTCATGCGAAGGCCTGAAATTTTACTACTTGATGAGCCGCTAAGCGCACTTGATAATGCTATGCGTGAAAAATTACAAGATTATCTGTTAGCACTTCACGACGAATTTAAAATGAGCATCGTCTTGGTAAGCCATGATATCGCAGAAATTTATAAGCTTTGCAATAAAGTCTTTGTTCTTGAAAATGGCAAAATTTCAAGATCTGGCACAGCTAGTGAGATATTTTTAAAGACTGCCGGATCTCAAAAAATCGCCTTTAATGCCAAAATTTTAGAGATAAAAAAATGTGATGCAATCTTCATAGCAAATGTACTAATAAACCGCCAAATTTGTGAAGTTGTGTTAAGCAACAACGAGGCAATGAATCTAAAAGCAGGCGACATGGTGGTAGTTAGTACAAAAGCGTTTAGCGTAAATTTGGAAAAAGCATGATAGACGAGCTTAAAAATATCGATTACGAGCCGTTCTGGCTATCGTTAAAACTATCTTTTATAACTACTTTTATCTTGTTTTTTGCTTGCATTGCACTTGCTTATTTTATGTCACAGAAAAAATTCTTTAGCAAATCATTTTTAGAGTCGATAATCTCACTACCGCTAGTATTGCCACCAAGCGTTCTTGGCTTTTATCTGCTCATTTTTCTTTCGCCTTATTCTACCTTTGGTAAATTTATCGAGGAAATGTTTGGAGTTAGGCTTGTTTTTAACTTCACAGGTCTTGTTGTGGCAAGTTGTATCTATTCATTGCCATTTATGTTTGGGCCGATTTATGCTGGGCTAAATAGCCTAAAAAAGAGCCTTTTTGAAGCAAGTTATAGCCTTGGCAAAAATAAGCTCACGACTATTTTTAGAGTAATTTTGCCAAGCATAAGATCAAATTTATTAACAGCTACTGTCGTTAGCTTTGCTCACACTATGGGCGAGTTTGGCGTTGTTTTAATGATAGGCGGTAGCGTAGCTGGGGAGAGCAAGGTTGCAAGTATTGCGATATTTGAAGCGGTTGAAATGCTTGATTACACCAAGGCTCATGTCTATGCGCTTTTGATGTTAATAATTAGCTTTTTTGTCCTTTTTGTAGTTTATCTTTTAAATTCTAAAAAAGCTTAAGGCAAAGCTTATAAAGATATAATAGTAAAAAATTTTAAAGGATGAGGTATGATAAAAGTGCCTACAAGTATATATTTAAATACCTTAGATGGTAAGGAATTTGATTTTTCCGCCTTTGCAAGAACGCACGACTGCGTTATTTTCATCTATCCAAAGATAGGCGAGGACTTTAGCCTTTTAAGCGAGCAATTGCAAAATACTGCAGGCATGAAGGGCTGCACCAAACAAGCAATAAACTACAAGAAATTTTTAAAAGATTTTAACGACCTTGGTTTCATGGTAGTTGCCATTAGCTCACAAGATATCGTAGCTCAAAAGAAATTTCAAGAAGAGACTTCAACTGGTGTCATGTTTTTAAACGATAGTGAGTTTATGCTTGAGAGGGCACTTGAACTTCCAGTTTTTTCTGCATCAAATGGACATAAATTCTACTTTAGACAAACGCTCATCATAAAAGATGGCAAGATAAGGCGCGCATATATAGTGGATGACCCTGAGAATGGTGCTAAAAATATGCTAGAAAAACTCAAAGAAAAAGACTACTAGGAGCTAAAATGAGCCAAAATAGCAAAATCGAGAAGTCTTATGATGAGTTAACTTATAAATCAATAGCTTTTGCCCAATCTTCGCCATATAGGCTTGAAGCTTGTGCGACACTTCTTGGCATAACTCCACCGCCATGCGAAAATGCAAGAGTTTTAGAGATAGGATGTAGCTTTGGCGGAAATTTGATCCCATTTGCAGTAAACAACAAAAACGCAAAAGTAGTTGGCATAGATCTTAGTGGTGAGCAGATAAGGCGCGGACAAGAGATCGTTAAAGAGATGGAGCTTACAAATTTAGAGCTTATACACGGCGATATTTGCGAATTTAAAAGTGATGAAAAATTTGACTACATCATCGCTCATGGCGTTTTTAGCTGGGTACCTGATTTTGTAAAAGAAGCTATATTAAAAGTCGTAAGAGAGAATTTAAGTACAAATGGCGTGGCATTTATCTCTTATAATGTTTATCCTGGCTGGAAAGTAAAAGATATCGTAAGAGATATAATGCTACTTGCCGCAAAGGATAAAGAGAGCATGCAAGAGAGGTTAAAAGCAGCCAAAGAAGCACTTTTAGTCTATAAAGAATATTTGCTAACAAGAGATGAAGAAATTTATGAAGGGAAGATACCTCTTAAGATGCTTCTTTTTATAATAGAGCATGTGCTCTCAAAAGATGACTTTTACATAGCTCATGAGTTTTTAGAATACACAAATGATCCATTTTATTTTAAAGATTTTAATGCCATGCTTGTCAAAAATGAGCTTACTTATCTTTGTGAGTATACGCTTGATGATATTTTTACCCCAGATGTTGGCACAGCCATAGTAGATGAATACAAAAATAACAAGTTTAAGGACAGAATCGATCTAGAGCAATTCATGGATATGATTAGCAACAAAGTCTTTAGACAAAGCCTAATAGTCCATAGCAAAACTTATGAGAGCATAGCTAATAAACAAATAGGTCCAAGTGATATTAACAAAATTCACGTTGTGGCAGATTTTATAAAGAAAGATAACGAGTGGCAAGATAGTTATGGTGCTATGCCACAAGATATATCATGGCTTTGCGAGGTCTTTTATAAGATGTATCCAGCTAGCATAAACCTTTCTCAGATTTTAGAAATTTTGCCAGAAGATAAGCTCATGGTTTATAGCGCCTTTGTAAGAATTTTAACAAACTCGTCTGATGCAATGATTTTAAAAGATGAGCAAAAAAATATCGAATATAGGCCCGGCTATTCAAGGCTTAGTCAAAATTTAATAAATTATGTAAGATATTTTTTAAATCATAAAAATAATGCCGATGTTGTTTTTGCTAATAAATTTAGTATCTCAAGAAAGCTTAACAATATCGATTATTACATACTTTTATTGCTTGACGGCAAAAATAGTTTAGAAGATGTCGCAGCAAAAGCTTTGAAATTTATCAAAGAGAACAACGAAGATATATTTGATATAAATGGCAAAGTGCTTAAAAAAGATAAAGTCGCAGCAAATATAATGAGCTACGTGATAGGTATAGCAAAAATAGCTAGTCTGCTTTATCTGCTAGAAGAAATTTAAATTTTACTTTGCTTATATAGTTGTGTGATTTTATCTTTTAGATTTAGTGTGTTTTTTGAGAGAGCTATGAAAAATGGGCTTTTTAAATCAGCAAGCTCGTAGCTCATCTCTTTGCTGCTATTAGCGTCAAATACTTTTCCGCCACAAAAATTTACGAGCGCCTCTCCTGCAGCATTGTCCCAAAGGTAGCTTGGCGCAAATCTCAAATAAGCTCCGCCAAATTCAACCAAACGGCAAAATTTTATGGCTGAGCCGATGCACCTTTGCTCAAAATTTAGGCTCTGTCCTATAAATTCTATCTCTTTGGCGTCGCCTCTTCTGCTTGAAAAGATTAGATTGTCTAAATTTTTATCTTTTTTGTTTAGATCGATCCTTTTTATGATTTCATCATTATTATCTAAAATTTCTTTAAAAGTGCCATTTTCATCAGCATAAAAAAGCTCTTTGCTAACTGGGATAAAAATGACGCCAAGCACCGGCCTAGCTTTTTTTATAAGCGCTATACAAACGCAAAATTCGCCGTTTCTAGCTAGAAATTCTTTAGTGCCATCAAGAGGATCTACGAGCCAAAACTCGTCTTTGTCGTTTTCTTTCAGGATGCTCTCTTCAGAGCAAATTTTTATCCCACTTTTGCTTAGAATTTTTATTATCGCTTCATTTGCAGCTAGATCAGCGCTAGTTAGTGGCGAGCTGTCATCTTTTAGGCAGACTTTAAGAGCCGTATTATCTGCAGAGTAAAATTTCATTATTTGCGCTCCAGCATTAACGGCTGCTTTTTTAGCTAAATTTAGAAGCTCGCTCATTTTGGTGTTCTGTTTGTCTCTCCAACATAAAGCTGTCTTGGGCGGACGATCTTTATCGTATCTTGCTCTTTTAGCTCGATCCACTGGCTGATCCAGCCTGGAGTCCTGCCGATGACAAAGATGACGGCAAACATATTATTTGGTATGCCAAGCGCTTTTAGGATGAGCCCAGAGTGAAAATCAACGTTTGGATATAAATTTCTGCTCACAAAGTAGTCATCATTTAGTGCGATATCTTCGATGCGGTTTGCGATCTTGATAAGCTCTGAGTTGATACCTATCTCGTCCATGAGCTGATCTCTCATTTTTTTGAGCACTTTTGCGCGAGGGTCAAAATTTTTATAGACCCTGTGACCAAAGCCCATTAGCCTAAATGGATCATTTTTATCCTTCGCTCTAGCGATGTATCTATCGACATTTGCTACCGAGCCAATCTCTTCAAGCTGGCGGATGACACCCTCGTTTGCCCCACCATGAGCCCAGCCCCAAAGTGCTCCAATACCTGCACTTATACATGCGTATGGGTGAGCGTGCGTTGAGCCAACGGTTCTAACAGTAGTCGTTGAAGCATTTTGCTCGTGATCTGCGTGCAGCATAAAGACCGTATCAAGTGCCTTTATCTCAATAGGCTTAAGATCGACATGCTCGTATGGATAGCCTCTCATCATGTAGAGGAAATTTTCAGTAAAGCCACGATCTAAATTTGGATATATGATAGGAAGTCCGCGTGAGTAGCGGTAGCTAAAGGCCGCTATTGTTGGAATTTTAGCGATTATACGCATAGCCATCTCGTGATACTCTTCAGGTTTATCCATATTTAGGTGATCTGAGTAAAAGGCACTTAGCGCTGAAACTGCTGCTTGTAAGATCGCCATAGGGTGCGCCTTATCTGGAAATGCGTCAAATAGCTTCATCATGCCTTCATGTATAAAGCTTCTTTTTTTAAGCTCGGTTTTAAAATTTATATACTGATCATTTGTTGGAAGCTCTTTGTTTAAGAGTAAGTATGCCACGTCTAAAAATGTCTTATTTTCGGCCAAATACGCGATATCGTAACCTCTATACATTAGCTCGCCTTTTAGACCATCTATATAAGTTATAGCTGAACGGCACATTGCAGTCGAGGTATAGCCTCTATCAAAAGTAAACATTCCAGTATCACTAAAAAATGTCGAGATGTCTATCACATCAGGTCCCATAGTGCCTTTTAGTATAGGAAACTCGTAACTCTTGCCAGTTCTGTTATCAGTTAGCGTAGCTGTATTTGATGACATTTTTACTCCTTACTTCTTGATTGCATTAGAAATTTTATAATTATTGTCCCTATTATAGCTTGAGCTAGGCTTGCTAGGATAAAAGATGAGTAAGAATAATCACTTATCTCACCTGATCTGTGTGCGATAGTAGCAACTGCTACTAGAAGTGTTAGTGGCATGGATTGTGAGAGAGAAAATAAAAATATCCCCTTAAATCCTAATTTCCCTACAAATAACACACTTGAAAAAAGCCTTGTGGCAAGCATCGCACAAAATATAAAAATAGCATCTTTTATCACTTCATTTGAGCTTAGGCTTGAGAGCTTGAAGGTTGAGCCTATGTGTATAAAAAATATTGGTACCAAAAAACCAAATCCAAAACTTGAAAGCTTGTGCGGTAAGTCTTTTTTATGATCAAAAAATGTCGTTATAAACATACCCGCGATAAACGCGCCAAAGGCGACCTCTAAATTTAAATAAAGCATAAGTGCAATCATCGAAAAAAATACAGCAATGCTTAGTCTAATATCTTTTTCGTCCTTGTCGTAGTGTGGCATAAGGATCACTTTAAGCCCCGGGTACCACCAAAAAAGCACATCTAAAATTTTAAAGCTAAGCACACTGATAGCTAAAAATAAGATCAAATAGCCAATCGTTAGCCATAAATTTATACTAGCTCCAAACTGCAAATAGGCTGCTATAAATGTCAAAAGCGTAATGCTTATAAGCTCACCAATAGTTGCAATAAGCATGCTTAAATTTAGCCATTTTACATCTCTGCCATACTCTTTAAATAGCGTAAATATCATGCCAACGGCCATTATCGGGATAATGATAATATAAAGCAAACTAAGATCAAAACTAAATGTAAGTGCGGTTGCTAGCGAGTAGATGAGGGCAAGATAGATAAGCCCCAGACGTAAAATTTTGCGGTCAATGTTTATAAGCATTCTAAGGTCGATCTCCATGCCAGCTAGAAACATCAAAAAGAAAAAGCCAACTTCGCTAATTAGCTTAAACATCTCATTCTCGCCGACAAGTCCGATGTAGCTAGCCAGTGCTCCAAGTATTATCTCAGCAGGAGCGACAGGAATGCGTAAAATTTTAGAAATATAAGGCGAAGCAAAGACGATAAATGCCAAAACGACAAGAATACTAAGCTCGCTAGCTTGATGTAACTGCAAAAAGATCCTTAAAATAAAAATGTTTGATTGTATAAAAAGCTTTGTTATTTTTTGATTAAGCTAAGCGATTTTTGGGCAAAATGGCGACAAATTTTTAAAAATTTGGAGTACAAATTTATGCGTAAATTTCTATTTTTTGTCTTGATGCTTTTTGGAATTTTTAGCTTTGCAGACGAGCTAAGTTTGGTTCAAAGTTTTAAATTTGATGGAAGCATTTTTTATAAGAAAAATACAGCCAAAGATGAGAGTTTTTACTTTTTAAAAAATGAAAATTTTGATGAGCATTTTGTAAGCTTTAGAGTAAAATTTGACAAAAATATAAAAAGTGAAAGTATGCTTGCTGAGTTAAAAAAGAAGATAAAAGAGGCTAAAGAGGTGCTTTATAGTGAAGAGAATGATCAAATTTTAGCTCTCATAAAAGATGAAACTAGCAGTAAAAATATAGAAATAATCCACTTTTTACTTAGAAATGATGGAGTCTTAATACTTTCATATGAGAGAATTTATGATCCAAAAACTCTGGTAGATGGGCTTAAGCCTGTACTTTTAAGTGAAGCTAGAAATTTTATGCTTCAAATGCCAAAGGTAGAAGCTAGGTAAAAAGGTGGATGTGGCATGTTTTGCACTGCATGCGGTTTTATTAAATTTCATCAAATTTTAGTAGCCAATTCTTGTGAGTGAATAGAATTTTAAAATTTTCACGATAGTAAAATTCTATTTTTAAAAATACAGACTTTCTTTATTTTTAGGTTCTTTTATTCAAAAGGGAGACAAGGGGACTCGAGTTACGAAGCCGTCCCCTTATCCCCCTTTTTAAATCCTCCAATCCCCTCGCACGTTCAAAGTGCATGCAATAGTGCTAAAGCACTGCATGCGATTAAGAAAATCTAGCAAAATTTAAACTCTATTAAATTTGCAAACTCTCATAAACTCTTGCCAAGTAAAATTCCAAGATAGCTTGCAAGTAGGCAAAGAACAAGGTTTAAAAAGATATTTAAAAAGCCTTTTACCAGCTCGCCTTCTAGTAAAAATTTCACACTATCAAGGCTAAAGCTTGAAAATGTTGTAAATCCGCCAAGTATGCCAATGACCAAAAATACTCTCACGCTTTGGCTTAAATTTAGACAAAACAAAACGCCGATAACAAAGCTACCAAGCACGTTTACACCAAGTGTAGCTAGCGGAAAGTGACTAAATTTTAGCAGCTCGCCAGCTAAAAACCTGCACCCAGCTCCGATAAAGCCTCCAAGCCCTGCGAAAAGCAAATTTGCAAGCATTAGTGACAGATACTAGCGAGGCTAAAACCGCGCTTTGTAAGCTCCTCGATATCCTTGCTAGCTTTCTCGCCTTTTGCAGTGAGATAGTCGCCTATCACGATCGCATCGGCGCCATTTTCAAAGATCTCGTATTGTCTCTCACCTAAAATTTTCTCCCTACCGCCAGCTATCATGACTCTAGTTTCTGGTAGAGCACTTTTGGTGTCACGTACGATCTTTAGGGCTTCATCCGCACTAAGAGGAGGCAGATCAAGACTCAGCGCTTCATTTTTAATGAAAAAATTTATCGGTGACGAAAACGGCTCAAGCTCTTTTAAACTAGCTCTAAAGCTCACCCTATCAGCTTCGCTCTCGCCAACGCCGTAAATACCACCAGTGCAAAGCATAAGACCTGCTCTTTTTGCATCTAAATTTGTCTGATATCTCTCGTCCCAAGTGTGTGTTTTACAAATTTTTGGGAAAAATTCTCGGCTTGTTTCAAGGTTGTGGTTGTAACTAAAAACGCCAGCTTTTTTAAGCTCGCTAAGCTGCTCGTAAGTTGCCATGCCGTTACATGCGATGAGCATCAAATTTGGCACTTCTTTGCTCACGGCTCTTGCTAAAGATGCGATATAGTCGGTCTTTTTGTCATTTAGTCTAGCACCGCTTGTGACCAAACAAAAGCCAAGAGCGTGGTTTTTATAAGCCATTTTTGCCTCGTCCACCACCTGTTGCACGCTTTTTTCTTTAAATTTTGAGATATCGGCACCAGCTTTGGCACTTTGTGTGCAGTAAGCGCAGTCCTCGGCGCAGTTTCCTTGAGTGACTGAGCATATCGCACAGAGCATAATTGTTTTCATTTTTCATCCTTTTTGGGGCGTATTATAGCTTTGGTAGGTTTAAAATTTAAGTAGGATGATTTATGAATTTGCAAAAATAGTTTGATGAAATGTATAAATTTATTTTTATTCAAAAAAAAGGGGGGGGCAAAGGGGCTTGAGTTACGGTCTGTTTGCAGCTGCGAGCTAGCGAAGCCAAGAGCCGTCCCCTTATCCCCTTTAATCATCTAAGCTCTTTGCACGTTAGAAGTGCATGTGATAGCGATTTTGCACTGCATGCGTTCGTATATATGGCAAGTGTCAAGTAAATTTTAAAATTTCAAGAACGAGTAATTTCGGCTCTAAAATTTGAGTTAAGCTATAAGCGAATCCAAATTTTAGCAGTCAATTCTTGCGAGTGAAATTTTAAAATTTGCTCCAAGATATAAATTTATTAAAAACTATGCGAAAAGCTTAAATTTTATGACATTACTTTTTCTTATAAATTTCCGCTTTCTCTTAAAAGACCAGTTTTTTAAATTTAGCAAAGCGCTAAGCTCATCAAAAAGTCCAAAAAGTGGGTGCTACGATGTGAAGCTACCCTCTAACTGAGTATAGTTGATGACGAGGTTTTTGCCCTTTATGCTGGCTAAGCTTAGCGATGTTATCAGACACTTTGAAGCCCAAATTTATAAAAGCCAAATTTAGGCTGCAAGGGCTCAAATTTGGCTAGAAGTTTTTAGTTTTCAGAGATGAGCGTCTTTTTTTTGCACTTTGTGCACTCTATAAATGTACCTTTTTTAAGCTCTTTTTTGATCATATCGCCGCCACATTCGTCGCATTTTTGCTCAACTGGCTCGTAGTTTGAGACGAAGTCGCATTTTGGATAGTTGGCACATCCATAAAATTTACCGCGCCTGCTAAATCTCTCGACTATCTCGCCGCCACATTTTGGACATGGCACATCAAGTTTTTTAAGCTCGCGTTTTGTTTTAGCTGCCGCAGTAGTAGCGCCTGCCTCTGCGCTCTTTTCATTATCTTTTGCGATATTTCTTGAGTATTTGCATTTTGGGAAATTTGAGCAAGCGATAAATTCGCCGTATCTGCCCTTTCTAAGCACTAGCTCACTTCCGCACTCTGGGCACTTCTCGCCAATCGGAGTGGCTGTTTTTAGGCTTTTTATGTCAGTTTTGCCAGCGCTAATTTTTTCCATAAATGGATAGTA
Organism: uncultured Campylobacter sp.; assembly: GCA_963530215.1. Taxonomy (GTDB): domain Bacteria; phylum Campylobacterota; class Campylobacteria; order Campylobacterales; family Campylobacteraceae; genus Campylobacter_A. Next base: position 22,573 of record CAUSCE010000015.1, on the reverse strand, counting down.
AAAGTCGCTTAACACCTTTTGCCAGTCGGCCTTGTCAAGTGCGATTTCATCGAGCTTTTCTTCAAGATGTGAGGTAAATTCGCTATCAACGATATTGCTAAAGTGCTCCTCCAAAACGCCTATCATGCTAAATGCGATCTCGTTTGGTATGAGCTGCTTTTTCTCGACTCTCACGTAGTCTCTTGAGGTTAGTAGCGTGATAGTCGGTGCATAGGTACTTGGGCGACCGATACCTAGGCTCTCTAACTTCTTAACAAGGCCAGCTTCTGAGTACCTAGCTGGTGGCTCGGTGAAATTTTGCGTGCTTTTTATGCTTTGCAAGCTCATCTCGTCGCCATTTTTTAAATTTGGCAAAATTTTATCCTTATCAAGCTCGCCATAAACCTTGTAAAAGCCGTCAAATAGCACCTTTCTACCACTTATCTTAAACTCGCCTTTTTCGCTTGCGACATAGACATTTTGCGTTTGGCTCACACATGCGCTCATTTGGCAGGCTAAAAATCTATTGTAGATGAGCGTGTAGAGTTTGAGCGCATCTTTTTCTAAAAATTTAGCGGCGATTTGCGGTGTGAAGTTTAAATTTGTAGGGCGGATCGCTTCGTGGGCTTCTTGCGCGCCTTTTGAGCTTGTCGTGTAGCTTATCGCTTTGGCCGGCAGATACTCTTTGCCGTAGTTTTGCAATATATGCTCTCTAGCGGCCGCGACAGCCTCTTTGGCTAAATTTAAGCTATCTGTTCTCATGTAGGTGATCGCACCCATGAAGCCTTCGTTTGTTTGTACACCCTCATAGAGGCTTTGTGCGATCATCATGGTCTTTTTAGGGCTAAAGCCAAGGCGGTTGCTCGCACTTTGCTGAAGTGTTGATGTCATAAATGGCGGACTTGGCTGGATCTTTCTATCCTTGCTCTCGATCTCTCGGACGCTAAATTTCTCATTTTGTAAATTTTCGATGATGTATTTTGCACGGTCTGGATTTTGGATAGTGAGCTTTTCGATCTTTTGGTTTTCAAATTTAACTAGCTCGGCGTCTAGATCTTTTTTGAAAAATGTATCGATAGTGTAGTATTCAACTGGTTTAAATGCCTGAATTTCACGCTCGCGGTCGACTATTATCTTTAGGGCTGCACTTTGCACACGTCCAGCGCTTAAGCCTTTTTGTATCTTTAAATTTAAAAGTGGACTTAGTTTGTAGCCAACGATGCGGTCAAGCAAGCGCCTTGTTTGCTGGGCATTGACGCTGTTCATATCGACGTGTCTTGGGCTTTTTAGAGCATTTTGTATGGCACTTTTGGTGATCTCGTGAAAGACGATGCGAGGCAGGCTGGTTGGCTCCTTGCCGATGGCATTTGCGATGTGAAACGCGATCGCCTCACCCTCTCTATCTTCATCGGTCGCGAGATAAATTTCATCTGCACCCTTAGCTAGTTCTTTTATCTCTTTTACTATAGCGGAGTGATCGCTGCTGATGCGATACTCTGGGGTAAATTTGCTATCTTCTATCTTGATACCAAAGCTCGTTTTTGGCAGGTCTCTGATGTGGCCTTTTGAGGCGATGACGTTGTAACTTTTATCTAGAAAATTTTTGATAGTCTTTGCTTTTGCGGGAGATTCCACGATGATTAAGCTTTTCATTATATATAGCCTTTAATTTTTTTGGCGTAATTGTAGCAAAAATAATTTTTAAAGTATCAAGGCATAAAAAATCAAATCCGTCTTCATTATTTTAAAAATTTTTCATTCACACCTATAAAGTTTTTAGAAAATTTCACGATATAGTTTTTGTGCGACAAGAAGTCGTAACTAAAAAATTAAAAGGATTTACAATGAGTTTTCGTATTAACACAAACGTAAACGCACTTAACACACACGCTAACGCAGTTAGCAACAACACTGACCTATCTAAGTCACTTAACAAACTTAGCTCAGGTCTTAGGATTCAAACAGCTGCAGACGATGCTTCAGGTCTATCTATTGCAGATAGTTTAAGAAGTCAAGCTTCAGCTTTAGGTCAAGCTATTGCAAATGGTAATGATGCTATTGGTATCATTCAAGTTGCCGATAAAGCTATGGACGAGCAGCTAAAAATTCTTGATACTATCAAGACAAAAGCTACTCAATCAGCTCAAGACGGCCAAACAACTCAATCACGCCAAGCATTGCAAGCTGATATCGTTCGTCTAATGGAAGAGCTTGACAATATCGGTAATACTACTTCATTTAACGGTCAGCAACTACTAAACGGAACATTCTCTAATAAAGAATTCCAAATAGGTGCTTATTCAAACCAAACAGTTAAAGCAAGTATTGGTGCGACTACGTCTGATAAGATCGGTCTTACACGTTTTGAGAGTTCAAGACTACTTACAGCTATGGGTACAGTAAATCTTAAATTCTTAAACGTTGATGGTGTAAATGATGTTGGTGTTACAGCTGCTACTATCTCAACAGGTATAGGTAAAGGTCTTGGTGCTTTAGCTGAGAATATCAACAAAGTTGCTGATAGAACTGGTGTTAGAGCTACAGCTGATGTTACTTGGAAAGCAAGTGCTGCTATTGGTGGCGGCTTAATTCAGTCTTTAACAATCAATGGCGTTAAAATCGGCGACCTAGAAGTTAAAGCAAATGATGCAAACGGTGCACTTGTAAATGCTATCAACTCTGTAAAAGATCAAACTGGTGTTGAAGCTTCTGTTGATGCTGAAACAGGCAAAATGGTATTAACAAGCCGTGATGGCCGCGCTATTGTAGCTTCTGGTAAAGACATCTCAAAGGGTCTTGGCGGTAAAGGTGCAGCTGCTAAAGGTACATCTTTAACTGGATTCGTAGGTAGACTAAACCTAGTTCGTCTTGACGGTAGAGATATTAAGCTAAATGCTGGTGGCGTTGCTAAACTATCGCTAGCATTCTCTGCTAATGGTGGTGCTCAACAATCAGTATCACTAAGAGATATAAGAGGCCAAATAGATAAAACCCTAGCAACAGCTATGGGCTTCCAAAGAATGAGTGGAGCTTTATCAGTAGCTCAATCTGCTGGTGTTATGACACTTCGCGGTGCGATGGCTGTTATGAGTATCGCTGAGTCTGCTCAAAAAACACTAGATCAAGTTCGTTCAGACCTTGGTTCAGTTCAAAACCAACTTCAAGCTACAGTTAATAACATCACTGTAACTCAAGTTAACGTAAAATCAGCAGAATCTCAAATCAGAGATGTTGATTTTGCTAGCGAGTCTGCTAACTTCTCAAAACATAACATCCTAGCTCAATCAGGTGCTTATGCTATGAGTCAAGCAAACAGCGTACAACAAAACGTAATGAAGCTTCTACAATAGTAGGAGCTGAGTGAAGTTTCCTCGAAAACGTAATGAAGCTTCTACAATAGTTTCATTAAGGTTTTAGATAGAGGCTTTGTCGCAGTAACAAAGCCTTAAGAGTGTTAATGCTTTTACAATACGCAAACCCACGCCCCAGAGTTTAACTTTGGGGCTTTATCTACTAAAAATAAATAGTAATGTATCTATTTTATCTTTGTTCTAGTGGTTTAATAATGGGTTGTGTTATAAATTTATAATTGTGACAGAGGCTTACTAATACTAGTAAGCCAAATAAAAAGACTGTAAGTAAAATAATTCTACTTACAAATTAGCTTATATACTCAGTATAAAATTTTCTTTCGCTTTTCCTATCTCGTTTTTAGTTATTAGTTTTCTCTTTTTTAGCTCAGCAACAAGTGCTTTTGAAGCTTTTTTAGTAACTTCAATGTCGGCATTTAGTCCGCCAGCTGCGGAGAACATCCAGTACTTGTGCATATTTACCCACATAAGAAGCTTGTTGGTTTTTTGGATGGTTGTGTCACTTGGTGCTACAGAAATTTTTGCAAGCTCAAGTTCTTGATAGTAGACTGAAATTTGCAATATATTATCTACATATTTTTGATAATTACGCTTTGCGATTACATCTTTTAGTTTATCTATCTTTTTTGTTATTTTAAGAAGCTCATCAAAGTGCTTTTTTTCTATTTTATTTTCTTTATTGAGCTCAAGCAATTTATCTATACTAGGCACTACTTCTAAAAAGACTTTTTCTATTTGTTGTTTGACTTCACTTTGAGCTTTTATTTTTGCAAGTATGACTTTATAAGCTTTTAAAAGGTTTTTATTTACCGTCGTTTCACTATCTTTTTTTATATTAGGCAGTTTTTTAATCTCTTTGCCTTTGCAAAGCTCATGCATTACTTCTAAAAACGGCTTTTCTATAGTGCCTTCTATTCTAGCACCACCTTCGGTACAGTTATATGATTTTATATTCTCTAAGCTTGATTGGGCGATGTCGTTTTCAAACTGATTTTTAAATAGAGTCCAAACATATGTTGTTTTAACCTCTCCCTCTCCGCCATAGGCTTTAACATATAAATTTTCATCCGCTTGCGCAAAAGCGTGACCTTTTGCATGGCTTGCTCCATCTTTACCAAATGCTAGATCCTGTCCTATGAAAACGATATTTTTATGTCCTAAGACATAGGCTAGCTGATAGGCCATGTTTGCACAACTATGCCCCACACCCAAATATCCATATCTTTTTAGACCAAACATATACTCCTCTTGTTGAGGTCTCATGGTTAGTACTAGTTTTCTTGGCAAGATATTTTTAATAGTTTGCTTGTGCGTAACTGAGGCAACAATAAAGTGTATATTATCATCAATATTTGGATGCTTTTTTTCAAAAAAACTAGAGGTTGGTTCTATTCTTTCAATCGACATTACATAATCAGGCTTGATATCATGCCTTGCAAGGATTGGATAAGATGCATCAACGCTTATAATGCTAACATATGGAGCAAATTTTTTAAGTGTATTAAGCTGTTTATCTAGGCTTGGACCAGTTGATACAATTATAGCTGTATCCATAAGACCATATCTTTTTTTAACAAGACTTGTGTAGCAATAATTGCTAATCATAGGCACTAAATTTTCACAATTTTGTCTTGTACCTAATAAAAGATCGTCTATGCTATTGCCGTGAGCAACTACTATTTGAGAAAATGCCCTTGTAATCTCTTTGTTTATTCTTATGTAGTCTTCTTCAAATTGATCATAAAAAGGCATATGAATCATAAGATTATCATAAGTTTTTGCATATGAGTTTAGTTTCGCTTCTGTAACCAGATAATAAAAATGTGTATAGGTTGCAAATTTTGAATAAAAAAGTATTATCCGCCCACTTTCTAGTTCGCTTGATAGATCAATAACATTTAAAACAAGATATATGATCTCGATCTCTGGCTCTATGACTACGATTTTTTGGTGTGTTTCATTTTTTGCTAGTGCTTTATAGAGTACGCCATTGCCTAGTCCATAAAAAAATAGTATCGGATAACGTTTATAGTCACTTTCTATATCTTCAAGTAGCTTTAAAATATCTGCTCCAGGATTTTCATAGATATATTTAAAAGTATGCTTGTTTATTAAATTTATATCAATTGGGTCTTTCCCTATAAAAATTTCATAATCTTCATTTCCAGCAATAGACCAAAGTCTAGCTGCTAGAATTTCATCTTGTTGAAATAGTGCTTGAAGATTTTTTTGAAAGATAGGATTTTGGATATTTGATACATTGTCTTTAGATGGTTTCGCTTTTTTATTAGATGCCTTATCGTTTTTATTGTTCATATCAAATCCTCCTTTGTTAATCTCTCGCTAAATTTTATATCTCTTTTTGCTTTTTTGCCGATCAGCTCTTTTAAAAATTTAGGGTGTAGGCCGTACCCTGGGCGCACACTCCTTATGTTTTGCTCGCTAAAAATTTCATCTTTTTTTATATCTGTGCTTGCATAAAGTGAGCGCGAAAATCTCCTGTTTAAAGCTGCTTTTTCATCTAGCTCGTAGTTTACCACGCCTAAAAGCTCCTCGGCCTCTCTAACACACTTTGCCATAAGAGCAAATTCGCTCTCATCAAGGCTAAATGCGCTATCAACGCTCTTTACACTTTTATCAAGTATGAAATGCTTTTCAATTATCCTAGCACCCAGGCTAACCGCAACAACTGGAGCTGTCACGCCTAATGTGTGATCTGAAAAGCCGACCTCTACGCCAAATTTCTCTTTCATATCAGCTATCGTTTGCAAATTCATACCATTTAGTGGCGCTGGGTAGCTTGAAGTGCATTTTAAAAGAGCGATGTCGCTATTGCCTGCATTTTTACAAATTTGCACCACCTCTCTTATCTCTTCTTCATAGGCTATGCCAGTTGAGATGATGATGGGCTTGCCTTTTTTGGCTACAAATTCTACAAAATCATAATCCGTCACCTCAAAGCTTGCGATCTTATAAGCTGGCGGGTTAAACTGCTCTAAAAAGTTGGCGTCATCCTTGCAAAATGGGCTTGAAAAGCAGACAAGTCCTTCTTCTTTTGCTACTTTAAAAAGCTCAGCGTGCCACTCTTTTGGCGTTAGCGCCTCTTGATAAAGCTCGTATAAATTTCTATTGTCCCAAAGTCCGCCCTTAATGACAAAGTCGTCCAGGTGTGAATTTAGAGTCAAACTATCAGGCGTATATGTCTGAAGCTTTATCGCGTCAGCTCCAGCGCGCTTAGCTGCCTTTATCGTATCTACCGCCGTTTTTAGGCTACCGCTGTGATTAGCAGAGAGCTCTGCTATTATAAAGACCTTTTTGTCTGTATCAAAATTTACTATTTTCATCCGCTAGTCCATTTTATTTTTCAGCTCAAGATAGCTAAATTCATCATCTTTTGCGTAGATCTTAAAGCCAAAATTTTCATAAAGTGCGAGCGCTTTTTCGTTGTTATTATAAGCTTTTGCTTTGAGCGAGCCAACCTTTAATGTAAAAAACGCATAGTCTTTTATGAGATCAAGCAGCTTTTTGCCCACTCCTTTTAGCTCCGGGTTTTTATAAACGCCAAATTCGCAGCTTTCTTTCGTGATATCAACAAAGCTTATCACTCCGATAAATTCGCTCTCATCTTTTACTAGAAAATAAATCTTATCTTGAATGCTCTTTAATCTCTCTAAAAAAGCAAAATGCTCCTCTTTACCAACGCTTTTATTTTTCATAAATTTAGCTATCCGCTCGTTGTTTCGCCACTTTAAGACCATCAGCTTTTGCTCACCACTAAGCGAGGTAAAATTTATAAGCTCGAGCAAATCTCATCTCCCCAGTAGGCTTCATATCCGTTTTCTTTTAGCCAAGCAAAGATCTCTTTTTGATTATCCGCTACGCAAATGGCTTTAAATTTAGCTCCCAAAACGTAAGCTTCATTTACGAGTGAACTTGCTGTTATGATGAGCATTTTGGCTTCGTTCATTAGCTTTGCCACGCTTTTGCTATCTACAAAAAGGCTGAAATTTTCATTTTTACTTGATAGCTCTTTTAGGGCGCTCAAATTTTTATTTCCGCCAGTTGTTATGACAGCTGTTTTTAGCTTTTTAAGAAGCAGTTTTTCTGAAATTTTTGCACTTAGCCCTGAGATATCAGTGCTTCCAAGAATGATAGCATAGTCGTAAATTTTCTCCCTTTTTACCTGCGCTTCTTCATAAAACTCATCTCTAACTAGCAAAAACTCGCTCCCGCAAAATACCTTACAGTTTTTTTCTACCAGCCCCTCATATCTTGCCTTTTGCGCATATAAATTTACGTTTAAAATGTAGTCTGAGCAATGTTTTTCGTAAGTGTCGTCAAATGATAAAATTTTAATGCCAGTTTTTTCTTTTATAACTCTTTCGTCTTCAAAGCTAAAGCCGTAGTGATCGATGATAATAAGCTCAAATTTATTATCTTTTATAAGCTCGCAAAGCTCATCTATCTCGCCACTTGTTAAGCTGAATTTAGGGTAGTTTATCTCATCAAAAATGTCACCATCTAGCCTTAAAGACGCAAATGAAATATCGTTAAATTTTTTAGCAAGCAAAAGGTCTCGCCTAATGTGCCCATGCCCTATTTTGCTACTACTGTCAGCACGCACGAGCGTTTTTAGCAGGGGGAGTCCTTTAAATTCTTTCAATCAAATCTTTCCATTATTTATCAAATAAAGCTTCTTAGCAAACTCAAAATCCTCTAGCGTGTCGATGTCGCAAACTAAATTTCTTGGCAATAAATATGCCTTTGAGTGTGGTGCAAACAAGGCACTACACTCCAGCCAAGCCTCTTTTTTGCCAAAATAAAATGCCCCAGCGTCATGAAACGCAGGCTCAAGATCTTGCGAGCGTGTCTTTTCAAACTGCGGATAAAACATACTAACTCTAGCATTTTCATCAAGTTTTATCGCCCTTTGTATAGGGAAATCAAACGCAGTCGCTGAAAATAAAAATTTACATTCCTGCTTTTTAAACTCGTCTGCGGCCTTTTTTAAAATTTCAGCCCTTATAAGCGGCGCTGTCGCATAGAGACAGCAGACGTCACTAAAGCCAAAATTTACGCGCCTTATCGCGTCTTTTATCACGTCAGTGCTTGTCGCGTAGTCATCGCTTAAACTCGCATCTCTAAAAAATGGCACGCAAGCTCCAAATTCTCTAGCCACATTTGCGATCATTTCGTCATCGGTGCTTACTATTACTTCGTTAAAAACTTTAGAATTTAGCGCAGCCTCGATGCTATATGCGATTAAGGGCTTACCTAAAAAGTCTTTGATATTTTTGCCAGGTATCCTCTTACTGCCGCCTCTTGCTGGTATTATACAGATCATTTTTGCTCACTAAAGCTTTTTAGTACTTCAAAAAGCGTGCTTGCAACAAATTTAGCATCATCCACACTCATGCCATGGTGGCACGGCAAGCTAAGCTCGGCGCTGTAAAATTTCTCCGCATTTGGCAGTGAAATTTCGCCAAGAAGCGCTTTATAAAAGCTAAATTTATATGTTGGTTTGTAATGCACCTGCACGCCAACGCCCTTTTGCAAGAGTGCTTCAAAAATTTGCTCTTTTTTATCCCAAAATTTCTCATCCAAAAGCACTGGATATAGGTGCCTTGAGCTAGTTGTATTTGCTGAGATATTTATCGTTCTAAAATATTCACACCCGCTAAAATTCTCATCATAAAATTTAGCTATCTCATTTCTTTTAGCGATAAAGCCGTCCAGCCTTTTTAGCTGGCTAAGCCCCAAAGCGCAGGCTACGTCTGTGATCCTGTAGTTGTATCCAAGCAGGCTCATGTCGCTATCCCAAAGCTTTGTTTTGGTGATGCCGTGGCTTCTATATAGCCTTGCAAGTCTTGCTAGCTCGTCGTCGTTTGTAGCAAGCGCACCGCCTTCAAGCGTGGTGATAGGCTTTACCGGATGAAAGCTAAATATGCTAATATCAGCCTTAACACCCACTTTTACGCCGTTTTGTACGCTACCAAGGGCATGAGAGGCGTCGTCTATCACTTTTATGCCGTGTTTTTTGGCTACATTTATGATCTTATCTAGCTCCACTGGATTGCCGCCGTAGTCGACTGCCGTTATCACCTTTGTTTTTGGCGTGATTAGAGCTGGAATTTTCTCTTCATCGATGTTGCCATTTGCTTTTACGTCGCAAAATTTGACCTGCGCTCCTGCCATTAAAGCCGCATTTGCAGTGGCTGCAAAGGTGATAGGTGTCGTGATCACCTCATCGCCGTCCTTCACTCCGAGGCTAAGATAGGCTACGTGAAGGGCCGAAGTGGCGGAGTTCATGACGACAACATGTTTTACGCCAACATACTTTGCTAGCTCTTCTTCAAATTTACTGACCTTTTGGCCACCTGTTAAGATGTCATCTTTTAAGGCATCAGTGACTGCCTTTATGTCCTCTTCTGTGATCTGCTGGCGGCTGTAAGGGATCATTTAGCATCTCCTATCATCTCAAGAAGACCTGCTCTATCGAGCCAAATTTTATTTGTATTTGAGCTATATTCAAAGTCCTCGCTAACTGGTTTGCCCTTTTGATGAAGAGCATTTGTCGAGAAATCTTGCGCTGTTAAAAACTGAATAGACGGACTAATAACGTAGTAATCATCAAATTCGTATGTAAGATGTGCATCATCTCTTGAGATCATCATCTCATGCATCTTCTCACCTGGACGAATGCCTATGATCTTTACGCCAAGCTCTGGCGCAATGGCTTTTGCAAGATCTATCATCGTCATTGATGGGATCTTTGGTATGAAAATTTCGCCGCCTTTCATCCTCTCAAAGTTTTTAAGGACGAAATTTACGCCTTGTTCAAGCGTGATCCAAAACCTAGTCATCTTCTCATGCGTGATAGGAAGCTCTTTTTCTCCTTGTGCGATCAGCTTTTTAAAGAGCGGCACGACTGAACCACGAGAACCAACGACATTTCCATATCTTACGACACTAAATCTTGTTTTTTTGTCTCCAACGATGTTATTTGCAGCAACAAAGAGCTTGTCACTGGCTAGCTTTGTAGCTCCATACAAATTTACAGGGTTGCAAGCTTTGTCGGTTGAGAGAGCGATCACCTTGCTAACGCCACACTCCAAAGAGGCGTCGATGACGTTTTGAGCGCCGTCAATGTTTGTTTTGATGCACTCCATTGGGTTGTATTCTGCGATTGGCACATGTTTCATCGCAGCTGCGTGGATGACGTAGTCTATGCCATTCATCGCGGTTCTTAAGCGCTTATAGTCCCTCACATCGCCGATGAAAAAACGCATCGCTTTATCTTTAAAGACTTGAGCCATTTCGTATTGCTTTAGCTCGTCGCGTGAGTAGATAACTAGCCTTCTTGGATTGTATTTTTTTAACAAAATTTCGGTGTATTTTTTACCAAAACTTCCTGTTCCGCCGGTGATTAGTATTGATTTATCATTAAACATTATTGCGCCCTTTACTAACTATTTTTTGGGGTATAAATAGCTAAATCTAAATTGTATTTTATAAAAATTTAAGCAAAAGCTATGCCAAAATTTTAAAATTTATTAAAAATTTTTTTATCTTTCTAGATTCTATTTCGTCAAATTTTAATTAATGTTTAGAGGAAATTGTAAAAGCAGTGTTTAAATTTAGCCTTTGCAAGGTCGCAAAGGCTAAAAAATTACTTCAAAATTCTTGGTAGTGTGATGCCTTCTTGAGCTTGGTATTTGCCATTTTTATCAGCATAAGTTACCTCGCAAGGTTCATCGCCCTCGATAAACAGCACCTGCGCGATGCCTTCATTCGCATAAATTTTTGCAGGAAGTGGCGTCGTGTTTGAAATTTCTATCGTGATATGCCCCTTAAATCCAGGTTCAAAAGGCGTGACGTTTACGATGATCCCGCAGCGAGCGTAGGTGCTTTTGCCAAGGCAGATCGCTAGCACGTTATCAGGCATGTTAAAGTACTCGATAGTGCGCGCTAGAGCGAATGAATTTGGCGGCACGATGCAGACATCGCCCTTAAAATCGACTACGTTTTTCTCGTCGAAATTTTTCGGATCGACCACGGTTCCGCCGATGTTTGTAAAAATTTTAAACTCATCACCAACGCGGATATCGTAGCCGTAGCTAGAAACGCCGTAGCTAACGACGCCACGACCCACTTGCTCCTCGGCAAATGGCACTATCATATTTTTCTCAACCGACATTTTTCTTATCCAAGAATCTGACTTTAAACCCATTTTTGCTCCTTTTTTGGGCGATTATAACGCTTTGCGTCTTTAAAGTAAATTTAATAAAGCGAATAAATTAGATGAAAATTAGTATAATTTTAAAAGCAAAAATTAATAAAGGACAAAAATGCAAGAGAAAAATGCAGAAATTTTTACTGGCGAGCGTGCGATGTTTGGGGCAAAAAGTGTAAATTTTACAAACTGTATCTTTGAAAATGGTGAATCGCCATTAAAGCATGGCTCAAATTTAAAGCTAAATGAGTGCGTTTTTGCTTACAAGTATCCACTTTGGTACGCAAACGACATTAAATTAAATGGCGGATACTTGGAGCCTCTAGCAAGGGCTGGCATGTGGTACAGTGCAAATTTAAGCTTCAAAGACGTGGTCATCAACGCTCCAAAAAGCTTTAGAAAAAGCTCGCAAATTTCGCTAGAAAATATAAATTTTTCAGATACTAGTGAAACACTTTGGGGATGCACGGATGTGAAGATAAAAAATGTTTTTACAAAGGGGGATTACTTTGGGGCAAATAGCGAGAATTTAGAGATCGATGGGCTAAATTTAGATGGAAACTACTGCTTTGATAGTTGTAAAAATGTCCATATCACAAACTCAAAGCTCATTTCAAAAGATGCATTTTGGAACTGCGAAAACGTGACCGCGCAAAATTGCCTCATCTCAGGCGAATATCTAGCTTGGAACTCAAAAAATGTGACGCTCATAAACTGCACGATAAAGAGCTTGCAAGCACTTTGTTACGTGGAAAATTTGGTCGTAAAAGATTGCATTTTTATGGATACGAGTCTTGCGTTTGAATATTCAAGTGTCGATGTAAGCACAAGCGGAGCGATAAAAAGCATAAAAAATCCAAAAAGTGGCGCAATAAGAGCAGCAAAGATAGATGAGATCATCATCGATGAAAATTTAGTTGATACTAAAGGTATTAAGATAATTATTACTGAAAAATAACTTAGTAAAAAAGAGTAGCTTTGAGTTCTCGTTTTTGCTTCATAAAAAAATTTTTTATCTAATTTTCGCTACAATTAGACGCTTATATAAAAATTTAGGAGAAATTTCTATGAAAAAAGAAGATATAAAAGAGCTTATCGAATTTTTTAATGATATGGAGATGAATCATATCAAAATAAAAAGTGGTGATTTTGAGGTAGAGCTTGAAAAATTTTCAGATTATTGCGCGCCTGCTAAACCAGCAGCACAAGCACCAGCTCCAGCACCTGTAAATGTAGTCGTTAATTCAGAGGTAAAACCAGCCACAAACTCGCCAAAAGATAGCATAAAATCTCCTATGGTAGGTACTTTCTATGCTGCTCCAAGCCCAGGCGCTGCTCCATTTGTAAAAGTAGGTCAAAGAGTAAGAAAAGGCGATGTAGTAGGTATCATCGAGGCTATGAAGATCATGAATGAGATCGAGGCTGAGTTTGACTGCCAGATCACTGAGATGCTAGTCTCTGACGGACAGCCAGTTGAGTTTGGATTGCCTTTATTTGGCGTGGAGAAAAATTAATGGAATTAAAAAGAATTTTAATCGCAAACCGAGGCGAAATCGCTCTTCGTGCTTTGCGAACGATAAAGGAGATGGGTAAAGAAGCCGTTGTAGTCTATTCAACTGCTGATAAAGACGCACTTTACGTAAAATATGCCGACGTAGCCATTTGCATCGGCAAAGAGCGCTCAAGTGACAGCTATCTAAACATCCCAGCTATTATAAGTGCCGCTGAGATCAGCGAAGCAGACGCTATTTTCCCCGGATATGGCTTTTTAAGTGAAAATCAAAATTTTGTTGAAATTTGCTCACATCACAAGATTAAATTTATAGGACCAAGCGTCGTTGCGATGGCTTTGATGAGCGATAAGAGCAAGGCAAAGCAGGTCATGCAAAGAGCTGGCGTGCCAGTCATCCCTGGCTCAGACGGCGCTGTGGCTGACACAAAAGCTGCAAAAGAGCTAGCTAAAAAGATAGGCTATCCAGTCATATTAAAAGCTGCTGCAGGTGGTGGCGGACGTGGTATGCGCGTGGTTGAAAAAGAGGCTGATTTAGAAAAAGCGTTTTGGTCTGCTGAGAGCGAAGCTATGAGTGCATTTGGTGATGGCACAATGTATATGGAAAAATATATCCTAAATCCACGCCATATCGAAGTTCAAGTAATTGGCGATAGCCATGGCAATGTGCTTCATATCGGCGAGCGTGACTGCTCTATGCAGCGTCGCCACCAAAAGCTGATCGAAGAGAGTCCAGCTATTTTGCTTGATGAAAAGACAAGAGAGAGACTTCACGAAACAGCCATAAAAGCGGCAAAAGCGATTGGCTACGAGGGAGCTGGTACGTTTGAGTTTTTGGTTGATAAAAATTTAGACTTTTATTTCATTGAGATGAATACAAGACTTCAAGTTGAGCATACAGTGAGCGAAATGGTAAGTGGACTTGATATCATAGAGCTTATGATAAAAGTGGCTGAAGGCGAGGTGCTACCATCACAAGAGAGCATCGAGCTAAAAGGTCATGCGATTGAGTGCAGGATAACAGCTGAAGATCCAAATACATTTACACCGTGTCCTGGAAAGATCACAAAATATGTCTGCCCAGGTGGCCGTAATGTTAGAATGGATAGCCATATCTATCAAGACTACTCTATACCACCGTATTACGATAGTATGATCGGCAAACTCGTGGTTTGGGACACTGATAGAAATAGGGCGATACATAAGATGAAAGTGGCTCTTGATCAACTCATAATAAATGGCATAAAAACAACAAAAGATTTTCACATCGCTATGATGGAAAACAAAGACTTTTTAAGCAATAACTACGATACAAACTACCTTTCAAGACACTAAATTTTTAAGTCAGGGTTTGCGAAAAGGCAGATCTTGGCTTAAATCTATTAAAATTTTTAAGTTTATCTTAGGGGAAGCATGGTAAACAAAATCAAAGACCAAAATACAAAATTTTTCTCAAATGCCGACCTTGCAAAGCTATTTTTCCCTATTGCGGTTGAGCAGTTTTTAGAGTATAGCCTAGGGCTTGCAAACTCGCTAATGGCAGCAAGTGTTAGTGAAAGCGCTGTAAGTGCGATTAGTCTTGTGGAATTTGTCATGGCGCTATTTATTAGCATTTTTACAGCTATCGCTACTGGCGGCTCAGTGGTTGCTAGCCAGTATCTAGGCAATAAACAAAGTGGCAACGCCAAAATCACAGCAAATCAGCTCGTTTGGTTTAGTTTTATCTTTGCCCTTTTTATCGCAGCGGTCATCATAGTTTTAAAAGATATTATCCTAGATTATGTCTTTGGCGATATTGGTGAGCAAGTAAGGCATGATGCTAGTCACTATCTTGTTTTCTCAGCTATTTCTGCGCCATTTTTGGCTGTCTATGCAGCAGCTGCGGCGATCTTTCGCACAATGTCAAATGCCAAGCTTCCTATGTATATTATGGCGGCTGCAAATTTATTAAACGTATTGCTCACTGCCATTAGTATCTACACATTTCATACTGGTGTTTTAGGTATCGCCATCAGTACGCTTATAGCCAAGGTGCTCGCTTGCTTTGTTATAGTCTATCTACTCCTTGATATAAGGCTAAAACTTCACATAAGAAAGAGCTTTATCTATAAATTTGACTACGAGATCATCAAGAAAATTTTAAATATCGGAGTGCCTTATGGCTTTGAAAATTCGATGTTTTATGTGGGTCGCATCATCGTTTTGAGCCTTGTTTCACTCTTTGGTACAGCAAGTATCGCTGCAAATGCCGTGGGAGGGACGATCGTGATGTTTCAAGTGCTCCCTGGCATGGCGATAGGCACAGGACTTAGTGTGGTCATCTCAAGGTGCGTTGGCGCAAACGACTTTGCTCAGGCTAAATTTTACGTAAGAAAATCGATGATAAGCATCTATATTGTCCAGCTTTTTGGCACAGCAGTAATTTTGCTTTTACTTGAGCCATTGCTTCTTGTTTATAATCTCTCAGAAGAAGCTATAAATTTAACAAGACAGATCGTCTGGTATCACGGTATCGCTATGTGTCTTATCTGGCCACTTGCCTACACATATCCAACCGTTTTTCGAGCAGCTGGGGACGCTAAATATCCGATGATTGTAAATTTAGTTTGTATGTTTGCTTGTAGAGTCATCTTGGCCTATGTCTTTGCGCTCACATTTGATCTTGGCATGATAGGTACTTGGTTTGCAATGTTTGCTGACTGGGCTGTAAAGGCGGTGCTTTTTACGATTAGATACTTAAAAGACACATGGATGAAATTTAAAGCTATTTAAAAAGAAATTTAGTAATATACAAGCGATTTTGTCGCAAAGGATAAAAAATGAAAAATGTATTTAAAGTTGGTGCAGTTTTGCTTACGGCAGCTCTTTTTGCTGGATGTGCGAGTGAGAGCTCAAGGGTTGTTGAGACTCCAAAAGTAGCAAGCTACGGCACAGTTTACAATGGTCAAAAAATTTCAGTTTCGATAGGTCGATTTAATAATCAATCAGCTTACCAAAATGGTGTATTTGCTGATGGCGAGGATAGGCTTGGCAACCAAGCTCAAAGTATTTTGATCACAAATTTACAGCAAAGCGGTAGATTTTTGGTGCTTGATAGATCAAATATGAAAGTGATCAAACAAGAGAGTGAGCTAAGTAAAACCGCTCAAAATCTAAAAGGTGCAAGATACGTGATAACCGGTGATGTGACTGAGTTTGGACGAAAAACTACGGGTGATCATCAGCTATTTGGCATACTTGGTAAAGGCAAACAACAAACTGCCTATTCAAAGGTAAATTTAAATATCGTTGATACCAAAACAGCTGAGGTTGTCTATTCGGTTAGTGGCGCTGGCGAATACACCCTTTCAAACAGAGAGATCATCGGTTTTGGTGGCACAGCAGGATACGACTCTACGCTAAATGGCAAGGTTTTAAGCCTAGCTATTATTGAAGCGGTAAATAATCTAGTAAATGGCATAGAAAGTGGAGCATGGCAAGTAAAATAAAGCTTGCCGGACTCGCGCTTTTTGCACTATTTTTAGCGGGTTGCAGTCATTCAAACGGCCCAAGATCACTTTATTATTGGGATGGATCATATAGTAGCTCGCTATATAGTTATCTAAATGAAGAGGGCGATACAAACGAGCAAATTTCACGCTTAGAAAATTTGGTGCAGATATCAACACAAAAGGGCTATAAGATCGCTCCTGGCGTATATGCACACCTTGGACTTTTGTATCTAAATAATGGAAATTTAGGTGCTGCAAATGCAAATTTTGACAAAGAAGTAGAGAATTTCCCAGAGTCAAGGGAGTATATAAATTTCATCAAAGGCTCTAAAAATTTGACTCCAAAAAAAGTAGAGCAAAAAGAGGGGGCAAATAATGAAAAATAGCCTGAAATTTATAGCCTTTGCATTTTTAGCAGTATTTTTTACGGGCTGCTCTATAAAAGAGCCTGAGCCATACGACTACTCAGAATTTTTACAAAAAAGACCTCACTCTATCTTAGTGCTTATGCCAACAAACGATAGCACAGAAATTTCAGGTCCAGCTGCTGTTTTAGCAAATGCAGTCGCACCACTAAGTGAGGCGGGATACTACGTATTTCCAGTGGCTCTTGTAAATGATACCTTTAAGCTAAATGGCATAACCGAGCCAAGCGAGATCGCAGCCGTGCCACTAAATAAGCTTGATAAAATTTTTCATGCCGATAGTGTGCTTTATATAAACATAAAAGATTATGGTACGAGCTATGCAGTCATCTCAAGTTCAACAAAGGTTGTCCTTGAAGCAAAGCTTATCGATATAAAAAGCGGCATTACTCTTTGGCAAGGTAGTGCTATGGCAGCAGAAGATAGCAGCAGTGGCCAAAGTAGCCTACTTGGTATGTTAGTCTCAGCTGTCATCTCACAGGTGGCAAATACCATCTCAGATAGATCATACGATCTAGCAGTGATGGCAGATGCTTATTTATTTTCAAGAGATTGCCATAACTGCATACTTTATGGACCATATTCGCCGTATTATGGCAAAGATGCACAGCTTCATAAAGATAGATAAATTTAATGAATACTCATCGTCTTGGGGTACTCCTTACTTTAGTTGGCGGTATCCTTTGGGGATTTAGCGGGGTTTGTGGGCAGTATCTATTTTCACTTGGTATAAGTTCTGATTTTTTGGTGCCATATAGACTGATACTAGCTGGCATTGTTATTGTGATTTTTTATGCTTTTAAAGAACCAAGTACCGTTTTTGCTCCGATTAAAGATATAAAGCTACTTGGTGAGTTTTTAGTCTATGCCTTGCTTGGGCTTATGATGACGCAGTACGCCTACTTTTACTCCATTGAGCTTTCAAATGCCGCAGTTGCAACTGTTATTCAATACACCGCTCCTGCTTTAATTTTAATGGTCATTTGCATAAAAGAAAAACGCGTCCCAAGAAAACTTGAAATTTTAGCTCTATTTTTAGCCATGCTTGGCGTATTTTTCCTAAGCACACATGCTCAAATTTCATCTCTTGTCATTTCGCCAAAGGCCTTGTTTTGGTGCTTAGTTAGCACTATTTGCGTTTGTGTTTATAATCTTGCTCCAGCAAGGCTGAATGCTAAATATTCAGTCACTCTCACGCTTGGCTGGGGAATGGTTATGGGCGGAGTAGTGCTTGCTTGTTATATGAGAGTTTGGGATTTCGCTGGGCTTAATGGGATAAATCAATGGCTTGCATTTATTGCTGTTATTACGCTTGGCACCATTTTTGCATTTAGCTTTTATATGATAGGTGTTAAGCTAATAGGCGTAGCAAAAGCTAGTTTATTAGCCTGCATAGAACCGCTAAGCGCAGCATTTTTTGGCTATTTTTGGCTTGGGACAAAATTTGTATTTTGGGATTTTTTAGGATTTACTCTAATAATCTCTTGTATATTTTTACTATCAAAAAGGGAAAAATTATGATATTTCTAGCACAAACTGATACGACAGCTGGTTTTTTAAGCAAGGACTATAAAGAGATAAATAAGGCCAAAATGCGTGATGAGAATAAACCTTGCCTTATCACGACAACGAAATTTAGCGTTTTAAATGAGCTTGTTAGAGTGC
Organism: uncultured Campylobacter sp.; assembly: GCA_963530215.1. Lineage (GTDB taxonomy): Bacteria > Campylobacterota > Campylobacteria > Campylobacterales > Campylobacteraceae > Campylobacter_A. The sequence continues at coordinate 3,899 of CAUSCE010000015.1, read as the reverse complement.
CAAAAAAGTATAAAAATTTCATACACCGTTCAAGGAAAGCCACATTTTTGTATCCAAATTTAAAGGCTATTAGAGTCGTAAAAGAGTGCGAGCACGAAAAATTTTTAGCTAAATTTGACTGGCTTTATTCAAGTAGTGCGAACAAAAATGGGCAAAATTTTAATGAAGCTTGGGCTATGAGCGTGGCTGATGAAATAGTAGATGATCATTTTTTCGAAGATGCTCCATCAAAAATTTATAAAATTTCTCGAAAAAAAATAAAACGTTTAAGATAACTAGTGAATTTATACAGCCACTACCTTTTTAAACTCATCTAAATTTTTTAGCGCTTCATCTATGCCAATTAGCCAAAATTCGCACTTTGTTGTATCTTTTTTAAAGTGTTTTTTCATTAACTCTTCCATGCTTTTTGTGCCACACTCTATTAAAAATTGTTTATAAATTTTGCAAAATTTTGCTTCATCTTTTTTAAACTCACTTAGAAAGAATTGTGATAGCAGATAGCCGACACTATAAGGGTAGTTGTATATATAGTTATCTGTTTTATAAAAATGTGGCTTAAAATATGGCAAAAATTCTTCAACATCGCTCGTGCTATCTTTATAAAATTTATCCCAAGCTTGTTTTAAAAGATCGCTTGCATCTTTTTTGCTGACTTGACCTTTTTGTCGCAGCTTTATAAAACCAGTCTCAAACTCGTATCTAACGCTTATATGAAGTAAAAAATTTGCAGCACTTTTTAGCTCCTGCCATAAAATTTCTACCCTAAGTGAGTCATCTTTTTTTAGTTCATTTCGTAAAAGAGTTTCATTAAATGTACTCGCGCTCTCGGCTAAGCTCATTGGAAAGTTTGCACTTAAAACCGGAAGATCACGCATCAAGTAGTAGTGCCAAGCATGCCCAAGCTCATGAGCTTGCTGGATTAAGTGTGAAAGAGTATTCATGTAGGTGGTAAAAATTCTTGGTTGCTTAAATTTTGGCAAACTCACAAAAAATGCTCCGCCAGCTTTATTTTCTCGTACATCGCTTTCTATCCAGTGTTTGTCTATCATAAGCTTTATAAAACTATCTTCGCCCAGTGGTTTTAATGCTTTTTTGATGATTTTAATAGCCTCGTCATGAGAAATTTCACTGTGCTTGCTAAGTGGATAAGGTGCCAAAAGATCGCAACTTCTCATACTTTTACCACCTAAAAAGCTAGCTCTTACTCTTACACATTCTCTTATTTTTTCCACTCTTTTGCTAATAGCTTCTTGCATGGCGTTTAAAGTGTCAAGGCTCATTTTATTTTCTTCAAGGCTTGGAGTTAAAAAATCAACTTTTGCTGCCTTAAATTTAGCCAGTCTAAATCCATGAAGCATATTTAAGATATCAAGATAAAGATCGGCAAATTTATCATAGTGAGAACTCAGAGCATCAAACACATTTTTGCGTAAAATTTCATCATCTGATCCTTTTAATATACCCATACATTTTGCAAGATTATAACTTTGTGTATTTGCATTTTTATTGGCAGCAGAGATATTTATTAAATTATTTAGATGTCTAAAATTTGCAAAAAGTGGGAAAAAATTTGTGAGCGCTAAATTTGCAAAAAAATCTCTTTCACTCTTTTTTCGTATTTTACTCTTACTATTTTTATGCTCTAGATATAGAAATTTTATATGTTTAAATTGAGTGCTTTGAAAAATTTTATCATCACTTTTTAGGCTATCAAATTTATCAAAAAGTAGCTCCTTTGCCGTATCAAGTTTAGCTTTTTGCTCTTTTATTTTTAACTCAAATTTACTAGCTAGCTCATCTTTTGTATTATCACTACTTTTGCAACGACAAAATGCGAGTAGGCTAGCTGCTTCCTTGTATGCTTCTTCGTATGAGATGATAGCTTTGGTAAGCTCACTATTGTTTAAAAATTTAACCAAATTTTCATTTTGTGCTTTTAGATTTTCAAACGATGAGGTAAAAATTTCGTTATCAAAATCTACATAAGAATCATCAAAGCTCCATCTCATATTTTCTCCTTAAAATGATAGTAAAAATACAAATATATGGTGGCTTATAAGACCTAAAATAGCTGGCACGCTACATCTTTTAATGAGCGAGAGCGGGCTAATGTGAAGCATACCTGAAATGGCTACTACTACGCCAGAGACAGGTGAAAGTGGTCTAGCTATTGTGGAGGCTTGATGCATAGGAAGCACGAGCATAACAGAGTTGATGTTTAAGCTCTTAGCTATATTTGGCACCATATTTAAAAGCGGATAAAAGCTTGCACCATTTGAGCCAGCTATGATTGTAACGATGGTTGTTATAAATACAAAAAGTATAGACATGCCAAGTCCCCCAAAGCCTATGCTTTTTGCCAAATTTACAATAGCATCAAGCATACCAAGAGCTTTAAACCCTTCAGCAAATATACCAGCTGCCACAACTAGCATAACAACACCACTTAAGCTTTTTGCCATGGCATTAAAAAATACTTTTAGCCCTTCGCCAAGCTTTTCAAAGCTAAATTTATATCTAAATGCTTCAAATACCATAGCAATTATCATAGAAAGGATTATGACGCTTGATATGTTTAGTTTTATAGTTTTTAAACAATATGGCGAAAAAACTACTACTAAAATCATCGGTAAAAATGGTAAAAGAGCATAGATCATAGGTGCTTGCTCTTTTGGAACATCCACCTTATCGTCAAAACTAATGCTCTCTCCTATATGCTCGCTACAAACCCAACCTTCTTTTTTGTCTAAGTATCTATTCCAAAGAACTAATGCAATGCCGATCACGAGTACAGTTGGAAGAGCTGCTGGAATTTTATAGATAAAAACATAATCAAGCACCTCAAGTTCAGTTGCTTTTGCAGCAGCGGCTGTCGATGAGCCAAGAAGTACCATTGAGCTAGCTCCACTCATCGCACAAATACTACCAACGCTTAGTTTATTTAGTCCTAGTGATATAAGAACTGGTCCAAGAAGCGCAAGACAAAGCACGCCAAGTCCAACTGCGCTGGTTATTACCATGCTTATAAGTTTTGCTACGCAAAAAGCTATGAATATCATAAAATATGGGCTTTTTATGGCTTTAAACCTTTTTGTGGCAATGCCTACAAAGGCTTGATTTGCTCCGATATGAGTCATATAACTTGCAAAACCGACCATTAACATGATTAAAAGTCCAAGTTGCGAAAAATTATTTGAGAGCATATAGCGGATAAACTCAACTACATCTAGCAAGGAATTTCCAGTGCTCTTTACCTTTTCTGGTAAAAATTTTCCCGTATCAAGAATGACCGAAGAGATAAGCATGATAACGCCAGAGAGTAAGAGCACGAAAGTGGCGTATTTGCCTTTTAAAATCGCCCAGCCTACAACAAAAAGCGTAAGTAAGGCTATGATTAGACCAAGAGTATGCATTTTTGCTCCTTATTAAGATATTTAAAAACCAGAATACAAAAATCAAAAATACACTTAAAATATAAAAAATAATATTTATATGCTTGCAATTATACTACTTGTTATATTGAAATTTCGCTTTTATTTATAAAAATATTATCGATTTTATAAATGAAATTGTTGCTTTTATGACTAAGATGCAAAAGATAAATATAAAATTTTAATATTAAGTGCGACTATTGTAGTGTGATTTAAAGCTAATTAAAATATTCAAAATACAAAAGGACGTAAATATTTGGTTTGGTAAAAATTCAAATGATGCCAGTAGCAACTTATTTTAGTATTTACTCCCTCGGAAGTCCGTTTTTATCAGACTTGTCGCTGATTAGCTTGCCTGATTCGTCGTATTTTTTGGCGCGGATGAGCCTACCACGCTCAAATTCGCCCTGGGCCTCTAGTTTGCCGTTTGCGTAGTAGTGGCGCGCCTCGCCGACCTCCAGCCCG